>CAVXYG010000008.1:0-637202 GCA_963766005.1 uncultured Actinomycetota bacterium
GTCGGGCGACGGATTCGTGGTGTCCGATCTGCCGGCGTGGATGGGCCGAATCGGCGGGCGCGGCCTGCGGCCCGATCACGTGGTGGGGATCGGGGGCGCGACCATCACGCTGGCGACGATCACGCCGCGGGATCCGGTCGTCAGACGTTCGATCTGGGGACTGGGTGCGGCATCCAGGCGTTGATCGCCGCCGGACACAGCGCGCGCGTCGTCGCCACCGACAGCAGCCCGCGGGCGCTGGCCATGGCGCGCCTGACCGCCGCACTGTCCGGCGCGGCCTTCGACTGCCGCGCCGGGTCGCTGTTCGACCCGGTCGCGGCGGATGCGTTCGATCTGATCGTCGCCAACCCGCCGTTCGTCATCTCGCCGCACGCGCGCTACGTCTACCGCGAGCGCCTGCGCGCCGACGACCTGAGCCGCACCGTCGTGCAGCAGGCCGCGGAGCACCTGCGGCCGGGCGGCATCGCGGTGCTGTTGGCCAACTGGCTGCACATCGCCGATGAGTCGTGGCACGACCGACTCGCCGGATGGGCCCCGCCGGCACCCAGATGTGGGTTGCCCAGCGGGAGCAGCTGACAACGTCGGAGTACGTCGATGTCTGGCTGCGCGACGCTGCCGAGCACGGCGGCGCGGACCATGAGCGCCGGTACGCGGAGTGGCTGACGTACTTCGACGATCTGGCAGCCACGGCCGTCGGGTTCGGCTGGATCGTCCTGCGGCGCAGCGCGATCGCCCTGGTTCGTCTCCGAGGACGTCTCCGAGCGCCGGCGGCTGCCCAGCGGGGCCGAGGTGCAGGCCCAGTTGGCAGACTTCAGCGCGCTCCACGATGCCACCGCGGTCGCGGCTGCTCGCCTCGGCCGCAGACCTGGCGGCCCGACCACTGCGCTTGCACCGCATGGTTTCCGACAGGCCAGGCCGGGGCGACTTCGTGGCCAATCGGGCGTGGCGCCCGACGAGACGCTCGATCCGATCGTGGCCGACCTGCTCGCCGCACCGGATCGCTCGCCGATCGGGTCGAGCGGCTGGCCGCTGGCGACGCCGAATGGGCCGACGAGTTGACGGCTCGCGCACTGGTCGGGGTCCGCCGGTTGATCGGCGCCGGCATGGTCGCCGGGGTGGGCCGACGGGGTAGCGCCGCGCCGCGCGCCGCTGGACGGACGGGCGACACGGCGCTGCCCGCAGTCCGACGCCTCGCGCTGATCGGCTGCAAACGGCTCGCCGAACCACCGCGGTCGACACAATGACCCGATGAGCCTGGCCGCCGACGAGCCGCGTCGAGCCGGGGACGCGCGCACCGAGCAGCGGCTGCTGCGCCTATCGACCTGATTTCCGCGGGCTTGTTCGCTGCCATGGCGATTCAGCTGCGGGCTGGTTGGCGGCCTCCCAGGTCGATCTCCTGGACGGCGTGTACGCCCTGATCGGGGTGCTGCTCGGGGGGTTGTCGTTACGAGCGGCGGTGCTGGTGGAGCGCGGGCCCACGGTGCGCTATCCGTTCGGCCGCGAGGCGCTGGCCCCCGTGGTGGTGGGGGTGCAGGGGCTGGTGCTGCTGGGGCTCGCTCGGCTACGCGGTGCTCGATGCCGTCGAAGTCTTCCTCACCGGCGGCAGCCAGACGGCGTTCGGCTCGGCCCTGGGCTACTCGGTCGCCAGCGGACGATCGGGTCCGTGCTCTGGCGGGTGCTGCGGCGCGGCCGGTCCTCCGAACTGGGCGGCTGCCGAAGCCGCCGCCTGGCTGGCAGGTGTGCTGCTGTCGGTGGGGATGTTCGTCGGCTTCCTGGCAGCGCTCATCCTGGACGGCACGTCCGCCGCCGGCATCGTGCCCTTCATCGATCCCGGTATGGTGATCGTCGCGGCGGTGGCGATCGCGCCGACCCCGCTGCGCATGCTCCGGCAGACCGCTCGCGAGATGTTGGAGGGTGCCCCACCGGCCGAGGTAGCCGACCCGATCAGGTCGGTGGTGGTCGACGACCTCAGCCGGCAGCGTGGCCTGCCGGAACCCACCGCCCGGATCGGCAAACTGGGCCGCAAGGTCTACGTGGAGGTCGACTACCTGGTCGACGACGACGCCGGCTGGTCGATCGCGGACGCCGACCGTGTGCGCCGAGTCCTGCTGCGGACGGCTGCGCGAGCCGGGGCGCAGGCTGTGGCTCAAGGTCGAGCTGCATACCGACCCGGAGTGGGACATCGACGAGCCGCGGGGCGTAGCTGCCGGGCGCTTCACGACTGCAAGGCGCGGCCCGAGCCCGCACCAGCCGATTCCGCCGGCGCAGCCCAAGACGGCGCGACGTCCCATCGGCACGGGATAGGCGGTACTGACCACGGTCGGCCCTATACGCGATCTGCCGGAGGGTGCCTACGGAGATTCGCCGACGCCTACCGCGGCCCAGTGGGCCCGATTGGCGGTGACCGTCGATGCCGGCTACGCGCCGATCTCTGTGGTTTCACCACGCAAGAAGGAGACGGTCACCGACGTGCAACGGGCGTTGCGGACGCCGACGAGTTGCTCCCGGCGCAGTGTAGGCCCAACGGGTCACGGAGCTCATGCCAGATCGCGGCCCGGGAGCGGGGGCAGGGGTCACCACCGCCAGATCAGCGGGACGACGAACACCGCGGCCGAAGAACAGCACCATGAGCGGCAGGCCGAGCTTCCAGTAGTCGCCGAAGCGGTAGCCGCCGGGTCCCATGACCATGAGGTTGGCCGGCGTGGCGACCGGGGTCATGAACGCGGCGGCGCAGGCCACGCAGATCGACATCAGCACGGTGCGGCCGGAGACGCCGAGCTGTTCGGCCGCCGACAGGCCGATCGGGATCATGACCAGAGCGGTGGCGGTGTTGCTGATGAGTTGGCCGAACACCAGCGACAGGACCGCCAGTCCCGCCAGCAGCGCGGTCGGCCCGGCCGCCGCCGATGCGTCGACGAGAGCCTCGGCGATCATGGCCCCGGCGCCCGGACTCCTGGATGGCGATCGACATCGGGAACATCCCGGCGACCATGAGCACGGTGCTCCAGGAGACGGTCCGGTAGGCGTCCGGCGCGGAGACCACGCGCGCCAGGATCATGGCGCCGGCGGCGAGCAGGGCGGCGAGGGCGGCGGGGACGAGTCCGGTCGCGAGCAGCAGCACCATGGCCGCCAGGATCACGATGGCCCGGGAGGAGCCCTCCCGCGCGGGACGGCTCTGCCGGCGCAGCAGGTCGGGTGCGTTGACCACGAGGACGTCGTGGTCGTGCTCGGCCTCATCCAGGGCGGCCCAGGGCCCTTCGAGCAGCAGCACATCGCCGGTGCGCAGCGCGCGTTCGTCCACCCGCGGTCCACCCCGCCGCGTTGCACCGCCAGGACGACCACCGCGCCGTCCGATGACGGTGCCGGAATGGACTGTCGCGGCTCGAGGTAGCGCGAGCGCGGCGGGATCACCGCCTCGATCACGCCCTCGTCGCGGGTCAGCAGGGCCGAGGAGACCTCCGTGGCGCCGCGGATGCTCTCGACCGCGGCGCCGGTCGCGGCGGCGAACGCCTCGACCTCGGCCCGTGGTCGCCCAGGACGGTCAGCCGGTCGCCCGGGCGCAGGTGGCCGTCGGCCGAGGGCGGCCCGGAGGACGCCGTCGAGGACGGTGATGATCCGCAGGCCCGCGCGGCCGGGCGGCGACGTCCTGCGGCGCGTCCGGCCGACGAGCGGTGAGTCGCCGTCCACGCGCAGGTGGAACACCTGATCCAGCGAGTAGTGCTCCACCAGGGTGCGGGCGTGGGTGGACAGGTTCGGGGGCAGCGCCGAACTGGTGCGGTCGGGCAGCAGCCGGGGGCCGAGCAGGACGATCAACGCGCTGGTGCCGCGAGCACGATCGGCAACCGGATCAGCGCGAATTCCAGCAGTCCGAAGGCGCCGAGCCCGGCGTCGTCGGCCGCCTGCGAGATGACCACGTTCACCGGCGAGTCCGGTGAGCAGCAGCAGGCCGCCGGCGCTGCCGGCGAAGGCCAGCGGCATCAGCATCCGCGAGGTCGGCACGCCGAGCCGCATCGCCAGCACCACTGTCATCGGCAGCAGCGCCGCCACGGCCCGTTGAGGCCGATCAGTGGCGGTCAGCACCGCGACGAGCAGCATGGTGAGCACGAGCACCCGCTTGGCGCTCCGCCGGCGCCGCGCGAAGCGCCTGGCCGGCCCACGCCGTCACGCCGCTGACGTCGAGGCCCTCGCTGACGACGAACAGCGCGGCGATCATGATGACGGCCGCGTCGCCGAAGCCGCTGAGGAACGTCGGCGAAGTCGATGACCCCGGTGGCGTACAGCGCGAGCGCCGAGCCGATCGCGACGACTTCGACCGGGAACCGGTTCCACACGAACAGTACGACCGTGATGGCGAGGATCAGCAGGCTGATGGCGGCATCGCTCATGGGCTCACTCCAGGCTCGGCCGCGATGGCGACGATCGTCGCCGAGACCACGAACAGCCCAGGATGAGCGGCCAGACGAACCGCAGGTACCGGTCGTAGCCGACCTTGGCGATCGCGAGGCCCGCCGACCACGACCACGCTGGTCGGCGAGAACAGCAGGGTCAGGCCGTGGCCGGTGATCCACGCGGTGATGGTGGTGGCCCGGCTCACCTCGGCGAAGTCGGCCAGCGGCGCCAGCAGCGGCATGGCGAGGGCGGCATGGCCGGAACTGGACGGGATCAGGAAGGCCAGCGGGATGTTCACCATCACCGTGACCAGGGCGAAGCTGCGGCCGAGGCGCCCGAGATCAGGTTCTCCATCGCGTTCAGGATCGTGTCGAGGGTCTCGGTGTTGGTCATCATCACCGACACGCCGCCGGCCAGCAGCACCACCATGGCGGGGCCGAGCATGTCTGCCGCGCCTGCCGCGATGAGTCGTACGATCTCCTTCTCGTGCAGTTTCGCCACGATGCCGACCAGCACCGAGGCGATTCGGAACAGCATGGACAGCTGCGGGAACCACCGGCCAAGGTCGAACCACAGCGGCTCCCCGGCGATCGGGGCCTCGTGATCGAGGTAGTAGTTCGCCTCGCCGGTCGACCGACTCCAGCAGGCTCGTCCACGGGATGACCGAGAAGATCATCAGGCCGAACGCCAGGCCGGTGATCACGAGCACGATCTTCTGCGTGCGGCTCAGTGCGGCCATCCGGGCTGCTCGCTGGTGGCCGCTTCGCTTGGCTCGTCCCAGCCGACCAGTGAGGCCTGCGGGTCGGCGCGCACCTTCGCGGCGTAGCGCAGCACCCACGCCACGGCCATTGCGGTCACGACCACCCACAGCAGCAGTCGCAGCGCGATCCCGTCGCCGATGCCGACGTCGGCCTCGCCGGCGGCCACTCCGATCGAGAACGGATTGACGGTGGCGGCCATCACGCCGACCATCGCGCCGAGGATGATCATCGCTGCCGTGGTCAGGCGGTCGTAGCCCAGCGCAGCCATCAGCGGGATGAACAGCGCGTAGAAGCCGAGGGTCTCCACGGAGAACCCCATCGTGGAGCCGAACAGCGAGAACAGCACCATCACGGCGGTAATGAGCAGCCAGCCCCTGGTCCGCAGCCGGTGGGCCAGTGAGGCCACCGCCACCTCCAACGCCCGGGTGTGGAAGCTCACGGAGATGAACGCGCCGATCGACATGATGAAGACGATGACCCCGATCTGGCCGAACATCGTGCCCAGGGTCTCGGTGTCGACGAAGCCGGAATCCGGGTTCAGCAGGCCGTAGATGCCGTTGATCGGGGCCAGCACCAGTTGCTGGACCTTCTCGCCGAAGGACAGCGGCGAGTCGATCTGCTCGAAGGTCCCGGGATCGGCGACCCGTCGCTGATCGACCTGGTAGTCGCCGGCGGGGATGAACAGGGCCGCGACCCACACCAGGAGGGTGACGATCGCCAGCGTCGTGACGGCGCTGGGGAAGGCGAACGAACGGCGCCGCTTGGCCGGTGGGCCGACCGTCTCCTCGGTGTCTCGTCATCGCGACCTCCTGCGTGACGATGCGATACATGAGCGACCCCAGACCCACCCACGGCCGGACTCGCCGAGCGTTCACCTGGGCGGCCCCGGGCGGCACCTGCGACGCTCGGGTGCGTGCCACCGGGGCGGCCGCGTCGAATCGGGATGGATCCGTCCGGGGGTCCGTGCACCGCCCGGGTCGAGGCCGGAGCCTGGGCCAGCCCCCGACGCGGACCGGCCGACACCGCCGAACCGGTCATCGTTCACACTCGGGGTTGACGCAACCGCCGCGCGTGCCGTATCGTCGCCGTTTGCATGCACCTCCCCGCCGTCGGTCGGGGCAGTTCGTTCGGAAGGATGTGATGGGGTGCCCAGTACGGCAGCCTCGCAGCAGCATTTGGTGATCGTGGAGTCGCCGGCGAAGGCGAAGACGATCGCGAAGTACCTGGGCCCGGGGTACGAGGTGATGGCCTCGGTCGGCCATATCCGTGACCTGCCCGAGGGCGCGGCGGAGGTCCCGGAGGCCTACCGCGGGCAGGCCTGGGCGCGGCTGGCGGTCAACATCGAGGACGGGCTTCGCGCCGCTCTACGTGGTGCTCGCCGCAAGAAGAAGAAGACGGTCGCGCGAGTCTGAAGCGGGCGCTGAAGGACGCCGACGAGCTGCTGCTGGCCACCGATGAGGACCGCGAGGGCGAGGCCATCGCCTGGCACCTGCTGGAGGTGCTGCAAGCCGAAGGTGCCGGTGCGGCGGATGGTGTTCCACGAGATCACCAAGGAGGCGATCGCGGCGTCGCTGGCGCAACACCCGCGACCTGGACCTCGACCTGGTCGATGCCCAGGAGACGCGGCGCATCGTGGACCGACTCGTCGGCTACGAGGTCTCGCCGGTGCTGTGGCGCAAGATCAAGCTCGGGCTGTCGGCCGGCCGGGTGCAGTCGGTGGCCGTGCGGCTGGTCGTGGAGCGGGAGCGGGAGCGGATCGCGTTCACCGCCGCGGAGTACTGCGATGTCCGCGGGCGCTTCGCCCCGGACGGCTTCAAGGGCCAGTTGGTGGGCCTGGACGGCCGCCGGGTCGCCACGGGCAAGGACTTCGACGACCAGCGGGCGGCTGCGCCGGCGATGCCGTCGCGCTGACCCTGCCGCAGGCGGAGCAGCTGGCTTCCGACCTGCGCCCGCCCGGTTCGTCGTCGACGAGGTCAAGCAGCAGCCCGGCACGCGCAAGCCGGGGGCGCCGTTCATCACCTCCACGCTGCAGCAGGAGGCGGGGCGCCGGCTGCGGTGGGGCTCGGAGCGCACGATGAGGGTGGCGCAGGGGCTGTACGAGGGCGGCTACATCACCTACATGCGTACCGACTCGGTGCAGTTGAGCCAGCAGGCCATCACGGCGGCGCGGACCCAGGCCGAGCAGCTGTACGGCGCCGACTACGTGCATCCGCAGGTGCGCGCCTACAAGGGCAAGAGCGCCAACGCCCAGGAGGCCCACGAGGCGATCCGGCCGGCGGGGGAGGTGTTCCGCACGCCCGGGCAGCTCACCGGCGAGCTCGTCGGGGACGACTGGGTGCTGTACGACATGATCTGGAAGCGGACGGTCGCCTCGCAGATGGCCGATGCCAGGATCAGCACGACCACGCTGCTGTTCTCCGCCCCGGACGGCCAGCAGCGCACGGCCAGGTTCAGCGCATCCGGGACCGTCACGCTGTTCAAGGGCTTCCGCGCCGCCTACGACGGAGACGGTGGTCGAGGACCGCAACGCGCGAGGACTCCGTCACGAACGTCGCGCTGCCGAACCTGGCCGAGGGTGACGTCGGTCACCGCCGAGGAGCTGCAGGCGGTCGACGCACGAGACGAAGCCGCCGGCCCGCTACACCGAGGCGTCGCTGGTGCAGGCGCTGGAGGAGCGCGGCATCGGGCGGCCGTCCACGTACGCCTCCATCATCAAGACCATCCTCAGCCGCAACTACGTGTGGAAGAAGGGCTCGGCGCTGGTGCCGTCGTTCCTGGCTTCGCCGTGACGCGGCTGCTGGAGGAGCACTTCGCCTCGCTGGTGGACTACGACTTCACCCGGGAGATGGAGGAGGTGCTCGACGCGATCTCCCGCGGCGACGACGGCGCGGCTGGATGCGCTGACGAAGTTCTATCGCGGCGATGCCGGCCTGGACTTCGAGGGCCTGCAGCCGCTGCTGGACCGGCTCGGCGAGATCGACGCCCGCGCGGTGTGCACGATGCCGATCAACGGCACCGACATCGTGCTGCGGGTCGGCAAGTACGGCGACTACCTGGAGCGGCCCTCGGACGGCAAGCGCGCCAACCTGCGCGAGGACGTCGCCGCCGGACGAGCTGACGGCCGACTTCGCGGCCGAGGCGATCGAGCGCGGCAACTACGAGGTGCAGCTGGGCGAGCACCCCGACACCGGGCTGCCGGTCGTCGCCAGGGAGGGCCGGTACGGGCCCTACGTCGATGGAGGTCGCCGCCCGAGCCGGAGGAACCGGAGAGCCGGCGAGCGCCGGAGGGCGGTGAGGCCAAGCGCAAGCCGGCGAAGAAGGCGGCCGGGCCCAAGCCGCGCACCGCCTCGCTGCTGCGGAGCATGGCGCTGGAGACCGTCACCCTCGACGACGCGGTCCGGCTGCTGAGCCTGCCCCGCGTCGTGGGGACCGACCCGGAGACCGGCGAGGAGATCACCGCGCAGAACGGCCGGTACGGCCCGTACCTCAAGCGCGGCACCGACTCGCGCTCGCTGGCCGAGCGAGGAGCAGCTGTTCACGGTCACGCTGGAGCAGGCGCTGGAGATCTTCTGCCCAGCCCAAGCGGGGCCGCGGAGCGGCAGCAGCCGCGCCGGGCCGGTCGCTCGGCGACGACCCCGCCACGGGCAAGCCGGTGGTGGTGAAGAGCGGCCGCTACGGGCCCTACGTCACCGACGGGGAGACCAACGCCACGCTGCGCACCGGCGACGACGCCGGACTCGGTCACGCTGGAACGGGCCGCCGAACTGCTGGCCGAGAAGCGCGCCAAGGGGCCGGCGGCCCGAAGACGCACCGCGAAGAAGACGGCGGCGAAGAAGGCCACGGCGAAGAAGGCCACGGCGAAGAAGAGCCGACGGCGAAGAAGACCACGGCGAAGAAGACCACGGCGAAGAAGACGACGGCGAAGAAGACCACGGCGAAGAAGACCACGGCGAAGAAGAGCGCGGCGAAGACGACGGCGACTGCCGAGACGGCCCCGCCCGCAGCGACAACGGCGGCCACGCCGGAGCCGGTCTCTGCGCCCTGGAACTGATCGGCGCACGAGGGAGAGCCGCCGGGCGCCTGCCCGCAGCCGCACGCGCCGCAGGTGCCGCGTAGGCTCGTCCGGTGACCACGCGTGGCTTCTTCCTGGCGCTCGAGGGCGGTGAGGGCTCCGGCAAGTCCAGCGTTGCGCGGGTGCTGGCAGCCGTCCTCACCGACGCCGGCCGCGAGACGGTCCTCACCCGCGAGCCAGGCGGTACCCCGGTGGCCGAGGCAATTCGTGAGCTCCTGCTGTCGGACCGCCTGTCCGACGGCGATCCGTGGTGCGAGGCGCTGTTGTTCGCAGCGGCGCGCGCAGAGCATGTAGCCGGGGTCGTCAAGCCCGCACTGGAGCGGGGTGCGGTGGTGATCTGCGATCGGTTC
Source organism: uncultured Actinomycetota bacterium (assembly GCA_963766005.1). GTDB lineage: Bacteria > Actinomycetota > Actinomycetes > S36-B12 > CAVXYG01. The sequence continues at coordinate 9,573 of CAVXYG010000008.1, forward strand.
GTGGATTCCTCGGTCGCCTACCAGGGGGTCGGTCGGGGCCTCGGTGAGCAGGCCGTGCGGGCGGCGAACGCGCCTGCGGTGGCTGGCGCCCAGCCCGACCTGACCGTCGTGCTCGACATCGATCCCGTCGCAGGTCTGGCTCGAGCTGTCGGCCGCAACCGCATGGAGGCCCGCAGTGTGGAGTTCCACCGGACGGTGCGCGCGGCGTTTCTCGGATTCGCGGCGGCCGCGCCCGACCGGTATGTCGTGCTCGATGCCGCGCAGCCGGCGGCGAGGGTCGCGGCCGCGGCGGAAGCTGCAGTCATGGAACGCATCGCGGGGGCGACGGAATGAGTGTCTGGGATCGCGTGGTGGGGCAGCAGGACCTGGTGGCCTCCTTGCAGCACACGGTGGCGGCCGCCCACGCAGAAGACCGCGATGGTCGCGGCGATGCCCGCCGGGCGATGACCCACGCCTGGCTCATCACGGGCCCTCCCGGCTCCGGTCGCTCCGTGCTCGCCGAGGCCTTCGCCGCCGCGCTGCAATGCCCCGACGGCGGGTGCGGCTCCTGTCCCGACTGCCGACAGTCCCGTGCCGACTCCCATCCCGCCACCAGGGTCGTGCGCGCCGACAGGCTGTCCTACGGCGTGGACGACGCGAAATCCCTCATCTCCTACGCGGCGGTGAAGCCGCAGGGCAATCATCGGCGCATCATCGTGCTGCAGGACGCCGACCGGTTGACCGAGACGGCGGCGAATGCGCTGCTGAAGGCGCTGGAGGAGCCGCCGCCGCGGGTTGTCTGGCTGCTGTGCACTCCCAGTACCGAGGATGTGCTCCCCACCATCCGATCGCGGACCCGGTGGATCAACCTGGTGACGCCCACGGTCGCCGAGGTCGCGGCCTTCCTCGTCGCCCGTGACGGCGTCGAGCCAGCGATGGCCGCCTTCGCGGCGCGGTCCAGCCAGGGGCACATCGGCCGGGCGCGCGCGCTGGCCACCACCGAGGAGGTGCGGCGGCACCGGAGCCAGGTCCTGGCGGTGACACGCCGCGTCGCGACGCTCGGCGGGTGCTTCGCGTCGGCCGCAGACCTCGTGGACTCCGCCAAGGACGTCGCGGAGACCCTCGCCGCGCTGCGCGATGCCGAGGAGGAGGCCGACCTCCTGGCCGGGTACGGTGCCGGCGCGGAGGGCGTGGGCCGGGCGAAAGTGGAGTCCCTGGCCCGGGGTGCGCTGCGGGAACTGCGCGATGCGCAGAAGAAGCGGCGGACGCGGGTGGTGCGCGACGAGTTGGACCGGGATCTGGTCGATCTGCTGGGCTACTACCGCGACGTGCTCGCCGCCCAGGTGGGCGCGGGCGTGGAGCTGGTCAACGAGGAGGACCGGCCGCGCATCGAATCGCTGGCCGCATCGTCGACTCCGGAAGCCACCGTCGGTCGGATGCAGGCCATCGATGAGGCGCGCCTGGCCTTGTCCTCCAACGTCGCCCCGCTGGTGGCGCTGGAGTCGATGACCGTGAAGCTGTCCGGCAAGCTGTGACGCAGGATCAGGTCCACGCGCGCGAAGCGCTCTCCAGACCGGCCGCGTAGGCGTGCAGATCAGTGATGGCCGGCCGCAGTGTTGCACTGGGTCCGCCTCCCAGCGACGGCGCGGCTGAGAGGGTGATGACGGCTTCGAGCAGCTCCTGGTAGGCACTGGCGCCGTCCCGCAGGCGCATGGTCAGGGCGTTGATGGAGATCTGGGCGGATTGGGCAGCCGGGCTGCCCGGCAGCTGCTCGATGATGCGCTGCATGGACCGGATCCGTTCCACGAGGGCGTTCAGCCCGGGCGCCGTGGCGGCGTCCGCCACGCGGATCTGATCGGCTGCCTCCGGCTGCAGCTGCTCAACCGACGGCAGCAGTTCCAGAATGTGCAGCCGGAGCCCGGTCACGAGCGCGGCGGACTCCGACCCGGGGCTGCCGGGGGGGAGGGCGGGCGGCGGAGCGACGATGGCCGGCGGGGGCGTGGGCTCCTGCAACCCCTTCAACCTGCTGCTGGACTTGATCGCCTGCCAGGCGCCGATCACCACGGCGCTGCCGCCGAGCACGGCGATCGGGGCCTCGCCCGGGATCCCGTCCAGCGTCGAGGCCGCGACCGCAGCCCCGCCGATGATGCCGGCGGTCCCGGCGACGAACCTCGCCCGCAGCGCCAATGCCCGGGAGCGGTAGCTGGACATGGCGGTGCGGTACCGGTTCTCGCGGTGCTGGCGTTCGATGTCGACCGCATCCGGACGTGCCCCGCGGTTGGAGCGCCAGCCCCGATAGAAGGAAGCGGCAGCGCGCGCGGCAGCAGCCGCGGAACCGCCCAGCGATTCCGCCCGCCGATTGGGCGGGCCGCCGGGCGGTGGCGGCACTGAGGGGGGGTTGGGTCCCCGCGACGGCGCCATGCTTCCACAGTAACGGCGTGCGGGCGGCCGCGACCATGCCGCGAGGGTTTGCCACACTGGTGCGGTTGGGGGTGGACGGATGAGGATCGCCGCGCTGATCGCCGCGGTTGGGTTGCTGGCGGGATGCTCCGCCGCAGCCGAGCCGGAGCCGCCGCCGTTGCCGTCCGCCGGGCAGCAGATCCCCGCGGAGCTGGCGCAGTACTACGAGCAGGACCTGCGGTGGAGCGGTTGCGGTGGCGGGTTCGAGTGCGCCACGCTGCGGGTGCCCGTCGACTACGACGACCCGGAGGCCTCGGGCGAGTTCGCGCTGGAGGTCCTGCGGCTGCCGGCCGGCGGCGATCGGCTGGGCGCGCTGGTGGTCAACCCCGGCGGACCTGGCGGCAGCGGTGTGGACTATGCCCGCGCGGCACGCATCATCGTGTCGGAGGACGTGCAGCAGGCCTACGACATCGTCGGTTTCGACCCGCGCGGAATCGGTGCCAGCGACCCCGTCGACTGCCTGACCGACGAGGGGCTCGACGCCCTCATCGCCACCGACCCCAGGCCGGCTACCCCTGCCCAGGAGCAGGAGCTGATCGCCGTGACCGGCGAGGTCGGTGCAGCCTGCGCGCGGCGGTCCCCGGAGACGTTCGGTTGGGTGGATACCCGCTCGAGCGCCCGGGACCTGGACATCCTGCGCGCCGCGCTGGGGCAGGAGCGGTTGGACTACCTCGGCAAGTCGTACGGCACCGCCCTCGGCTCGGTGTACGCCGAGCAGTTCCCGGGCAACGTCGGACGGTTCGTGCTCGACGGCGCTCTGCCCGTGGACCTGTCCAGCGGGGAGATCTCGCGCGGCCAGGCGGCCGGGTTCGAACTGGCGCTGCAGCGCTTCGTCGCCGACTGCCTCACCCGATCCGACTGCCCGCTGGCGGCATCGACGGTCCCGGACGGCGTCGCCGAGATCGGTGGCTTCCTCAGCGGCCTCGAGGCGAGCCCGCTGCCGGCCGACGGCGGGCGGGAACTCACCGAAGCACTGGGGGCGACGGCCGTCCTGTACTTCCTGTACTTCCCGCCCAACGACTGGACACTGCTGCGCCAGGGACTGGCCGACGGCTTCGCCGGGGACGGCTCGCTGCTGCTGGCGATGCTGGACCAGCGGCTGGAGCGCAATTCGGTGACCGGGGAATACCGCACCAACGCGCAAGAGGCCTTCTACGCGGTGAGCTGCCTGGACCGCCCTGCCAGCACCCTGGAGGAGATCGCCCAGCAGGCCGACACCTGGGCGTCGGAGTCGCCGACGTTCGGGCCCTACCTGGCCTGGAGCGATGCGGTCTGCGCACAGTGGCCGGTGCCGGCGGTGACCGAGCCCCGAACAGTGTCTGCCGAGGGAGCCGGACCCGTGCTGGTGGTGTCGACGCAGTACGACCCCGCCACACCCTACGAGTGGGGAGTCCGGATGGCCGACGGCTTCGCCGATGCCTCGCTCGTGTCGTTCAACGGCGATGGGCACACGGCGTACCGCAACGGATCGGCCTGCGTGGACGACGTGGTGGACGCCTACCTGTTGGCGGGCGAGGTCCCCGGCGAGGATCCGCGCTGCGGCTACTGAGGCGCGACCGCGTCTCAGGCCGCGCCCCCGCCGGGATCGGTGCGGTGCCCGGGCGAGGGCAAGACCTCATCGTCGGCGCCGCGGCGCGCCAGCCACGCCGTGAGCGGTGCCGGCAGTTCCGCGGGGCGATCGCCCCAGTCGTAGACCTCGCATGTCCCGGCAGCGATGTCGTGCCACGTCAGGCGGCGCGGGCTGAAGAGCACGAGGAGTACGCCGATCCCGAGGGTGAGAAACGAGATCGGCAGGACGAGCGTGCGCACCGCCGCTTCCCCGCTGGTGATCGGGTCGCCGTCGGCCTGCAGGATCCGCAGACCGATCACGCCTTTGCCGACGGTGCGCCCGGTCAAGGCCAAGCCGATCCACCAGTAGCTGAAGCACCACAGCCAGAACAGCACGACCTTGGCCCAGCCGGCGTCGAAGATCCCGGGCAGCGTGATGCCGAGGTTGCTGCCGATCCAGGCGAGGCCGGCCGTGCCCAGGGTGAACGCCCAGAAGGTGATGGTGGCGTCGATGGCGAAGGCGGCGACCCGGGAGACAGGTCCGGCGTACCGGCCGGTGACCTCCGCCCGTCCCTCCTCATTGACCGTCCCCTCTTCCTGCAGTTTCGCCGGACCCGTCGGCCGGGTCGTGGGGTCGCGCCGCGTCAGGCGGTAGGCGGAGTGCTCGATCACGGTGTCGAGGCCGACCATCGTGCGCCGCGCCACGTCGAGCACGGAGCCCGCGACGGCACCGGTGGATTCGGCGACGATGTCCGCGATGCCGGCACGGTCCGCGACGGTCTGGATATCCACCCGCGCCATGAGCCGATCGACGTCTACCCGGTCGAGCAGCCGATCGATGTCCACCCGGTCGAGGAGCCGGTCCGGTGTGACCCGGTCGAGCAGGGCGTTGGGGTCCACGCGGGCCAGCAGGGCGTTGGGGTCCACGCGGGCCAGCAGGGCGTCGACATCGACGTCGGCAAGGACCGCGTCGAGGTCCACCGTCGCGAGTACGGCGTCGAGGTCGACGCGTTCCAGGAGCGCCTGCACGTCCACGTCGGCGAGGGCGGCGTTGAGGTCGACCCGTTGGAGGAGCGCGTTGAGGTCGATGCCCTCGAGCACCTCGTCGATGTCGACCGCTTCGACGCTCTTCGTGGCCAACCAGGCCAACGGCCGCGGACGGCCGCGCTCATCGGCCATCGCCGCACCGACCAGCACGAGCAGCAGTGCGAGGTTCCCGCGCGCGCCCATGGACATGCTTCGACTGTAGTGAGGGGAGGCAGCGTCCCGGGGTGGTTCGGGGGAGCCGAGGCAGGTGCGGGCGCGGTCCAGGGACGGCGGCCGTGCGGGGGAGGCGCCACGTCGCGAGCTTCTCCCGCCGAGCGCCCGTGCACCGTCGTGGGCGCGGCCCTCGGCCGCCCTGCTGCCTTGGCTCAGCCGGCCAGAGCGACGCACTCGACCTGCGTAGGTCGTCGGTTGGATCCCGACAGGGGCTCCGCGCGGGATCCGTTGCGGGGCAGCGCGTGCTGCGGTCGCAGGTCCCACCAGCGGCGCCCCGTCCGGTGGGGCCGCCGGCGAGGGAGCAGGTCGTGTTCGACGCCGAGGCCGCTGTGCCCGCTCTCGCCTGTCGAGGTGCCGCCAGTGCTGAGCGCGAAGTCGTCACCGCGTTGAACCGCCAGGGTCCGGGGCACCAGGGTCCGTCCGCAACGGCGCGCCTCGGTCGTCGGGGCTACCCCGCTACCAGCGCCCGTTCGAGCCCGTCGAGGATGAGTTCGAGGCCGAAGTCGAACTCGTCGGCGTAGTTGTAGCCGGGCTGCAGCACATAGCCGTTGGTGAACTCGGCGAGGTGCGGGTACTGGTCGGCGGGCAGGTCGGCGATCAGACCACGGGCAAGTGCCTGCGTCTCGGCGGGACTGTCGAAGGGGAGCGTGATCTCCTCATGGGCGAAGCCGTAGGTGTAGGCGTCGATGAGTGCGTAGGCGTGCCCGGTCATCGCCAGCGAGAACCCGGCCGTCCGCAGGCACCCCAGGACGACGTCGTGGTGTCGCAGGTTCGCCGGGCCGGGGTTGCGCCGCGCCTCCATGAGGCTGATCGCCCACGCATGCCTGAGCAGCGCGGAACGCATGGACCGTGCCCGCTGCCTGAGGGCCGGCTTCCACCCATCATCGGGGGATGGGGTCTCGATCTCGGCGTAGACCAGATCGACCATGGCATCGAGGATGTCCTCTTTGCCCGAGACGTGGTGGTACAGCGACATGGCCTCCACATCGAGGATGCGCGCCAGTCGCCTCATCGTCAGAGCGCTGAGGCCCTCGCTGTCGGCCAGCCCGACAGCGGCTGCCAGCGCACGCTCCCGGGTCAGGGGCTTCCTGGCCGCCGGGGCGTTGCGTCTCGGCACTTGGCGACCTTACGTCGTAAGGCATGCTCTGGGCAACCACCGACGCTCTGGCATGGTCGGCTCGATGGCCCCGGTCGGCGCTGCAAGGGATATCGGGCAGGGCGATCCTTTGCGCCCTGCCCTCAACAACGCCCGTAGCCGCCGCACGCCGAACACCCGGGGCGTGATTCCTTCGGTTGGTGGGTCAGACGGATAGGGCGGTGATGGGGCTGCTGCTGGTTCCTCCTCGGCGGGGGTGGTGGCGGTCAGGGTGAGGCGGGCGGGCCTTGGCCGGGGCATCCGCACCCCGCACGCCGCGCGGGGCGGGATGAGTCGCGGGGCGGGTCGCTCCATGCGTCCTTCGCGGCGAGGTGGGGCACAGTCCCTGCGCGGGTTGGGGAGTGCATGGCCGCGCCCTTGGGCGTGTCTGGCCTGTGCCAGCATGGGGTGCATGGCGACGTGGAGCGAGCTCCTGCGTGACCAGTTCGAGTGGCATTGGGAGCACCAGCTTCGTTCGCGCCTCGCGGGATTGACTGACGAGGAGTACCTCTGGGAGCCGGTCGCGGGTGCGTGGAGTGTGCGACCTCGGGGAACAGCCACCACCTCGATGGCGGCCGGCGCTGAGGACCTGGTCATCGACTGGGAGTATCCGGAACCGAGTCCGGCGCCCTTCACGACGATCGCCTGGCGGCTCGGCCATGTGATCGTCGGTGTCCTCGGGATGCGCAACGCGGCCCACTTCGGCCGCGAGCCGGTGGACTACGCGACCTTCTCCTACGCGGCCACCGCGGCCGGGGCACTGGCGCAGTTGGACGATGAGCTCACAGTGTGGCTCGAGGGTGTCCGAAGGTTGGACGACGAGGGTTTGGGTCGGCTCTGCGGCCCCGCGGAGGGGCCCTTCGCCGACGCGCCGATGGCCGCTCTGGTGCTGCATATCCACCGGGAGTTGATCCACCACCTCGCTGAGGTGTCCTTGCTGCGAGACCTCTACGCTCACACAAAGGTGAATCCGTGAAGGCGGATGCCGGTGGCGTCCGGCCGACTGGCCGCGTCGCTGCGAGTCGGATATCCGCAGGGTCCGAGGAGTCCCACGAAGCTCAGTAGCGAGTGCGGCAGGAAGCGTCGATGACGCCCCCGACTCGCGGCACTACGCAGCGCCTGTCCGGCTCCTCGTGCAGCGGCGTTGCTAGGCTCCGAATCCGAGGCACCAGATGCAGCTGGCGCTGGCCGCCAGTGGGGGTTAGGCGTCGGTGGTCACGGCGGAGCGATAGGCCTCGACGGTGACCCGTACCGCCTCGTCGAGGGGCGTGACAGCGAATGGTCCGAACGCGTCCTGGAATGCCGCGTCGTCGACCACGAAGGGCTGCGACCACTGGTAGAGGATGTCGAGGGTCTCCTTCGAGATGCGGTGGAAGGGTGCGGCCAGTCGCAGCATCCTGGCGGGTAGGACGCTGGTCTTCTGCGGCGTCGGCAGTGCCTGGTTGACGAGCTCGAGGAACTCCCGGCCGGTGACAGCAGGGGCGTGCGGGAGGATCCAGACCCTGCCGTCGGCCTCGTCCCGGGTGCCGAGCACCACGTGGGCCCGGGCGATGTCGGGTAGGTAGGCGATGGAGTGAGGCGTGTCCAGCGAGGCCGTCCAGCGCAGCGTCCCACCCGTGGCGGCCGGCTTGATCGCCAGGGCGGTGATCGCCGAGACGTCTGCCCGGGGGCCGACGTAGTCCGACGCCCGTCCGATCGCCACCCGGATCCGTCCCGAACGGTGAGCGTCGAGCAGGGTCTGGGTCATCGCGCGGCGCACCCGGCCCTTGCGGTCGGTGGCCTGCTCCGGGGTGCTCTGCGACATGGGACTGGACCCTGGACCGTAGCCGTAGAGGTTGTCGACCATGACGAGCTTCGCGCCGTCGGGGACGGCGTCGAGGACTGTCGCAACCATGGCAGGGAACTCCTGCGGCCAGCGGTGGTACGGGGGCTGGGCAGCGAGGTAGACCACGTCGGCTCCCGCCATGGCACGGCGCGCACCCTCGGGGGTGCTGATGTCGGCGGCCGCGCGCTCCACGCCGGCCGGCACGTCCGCGGACCCGGAGCGGTTGACCGCGCGCACCGCGAGGCCTTGGTCGTGGAGGGCGCGGGCAATGGCGTTGCCGGCACCGCCGGACGCGCCGAGCACGACGTACTGCGTAGGGGCCATGGTCATCTCCTGGTCTCGGGGCGCTCCATCTCCAAGCGCGAACACTGTTCACAGATTAGGGAATGACCGCCGTTGTGTCAACGGTGTTTGCAGAACAGTCAGGCGTACGCCATGCTGGGGCCGTGACGAGCACACGGCGAGAACGGCTCCGCCTCGCCACGATCGCGGAGATCAAGCAGGCGGCGCTGGACCAGATCGCGACCGCCGGGGCCGGCGAGCTGTCGATCCGCGGAATCGCCCGCGCCATCGGGATGAGCCCGGCAGGCCTGTACCGGTATTTCGACAGCCTCGACAGCCTGCTCACCGAGCTCATCGCGGACGCATACAACGACCTGGCCGACGCCGTGGTCGCGGCCACGACCGGCCCGGGGACGGTTCGCGAGCGGCTGCTGGCCGGCATGCTGGCCTACCGCCGGTGGAGCCTGGACCACGCCAACCGGTTCCTGCTGATCTTCGGTACCCCGATTCCCGGTTACGCCGCCCCCGAGGAGGGGCCCACGGTCGAGGCGAACCGCCGGGTGGGGGCCGCATTCTTCGACGTAGTCCTCGACGGCTGGCGCACCGGCGTGCTCGACCTGCCGGCCCGGCCACGTCCCGCCACCCCGCCCGAGCAGGCGTTCCTCGCAGTGGTGGACCCGGACTTCCCCGCCTCATGGCTCACTCCCTTCGTGGGCGCGTGGGCCCACTTCCACGGCATGGTGACGCTGGAGATCCTCGGCCAGCTCGACTGGATCTACCCGGACGGTGAGACCTTCTACCGGGCCGAGGTCAAGCGTCTGCTGGACTCCTGGGACGCTGCCCAGGGGGCCGAGCTGTCGGCCTGAGCTCAACAGACGACGGCCACGAACGGCGCTCGCCCATACCCACGGGCAGCGCGTCGAGGACCCTGGCCGACGACATCCTCCAGATGGGCGTCGGGGTGCAGTGGCAGGGCTGGTCAGTGCCTTCTCGTCGGGGAGGCCAAGACTGCTGTTGTCGCGGTGCGCGCACAGGCGGCGAAGGGAGGCACCTGCTGCAGCCGCCTCTTGGCGCTCGAAGCATCTGGGGACGCATCGAAACGACGAACCGCCGACGTGCAGCCACGAACCCGCCGGGCCCGCGGGCGATGTCGAGCAGTCAGTGGTCATGCCACCGGATCAACACTCGGCGACCGCCTGGGGACCCCCGACTCGCTGTTCAGTACTTGGCCAGTTCGCGTCGCTGCTTGCGGCGCTCTGCGCGGGTGAGGTCGGGCAGGGTGTTCGGGTCGGTGTAGGCGAGGATGTCGTTCTTGCCCAAGGCGTAGGGCGCGAAGGCCAGCGGGTCGTGCACCCGACGCAGGACCTTGCCGGGAAGCATCACGTTGTCGAACACGGGCGGAACTTGAGGAGAGGATCTCGTAGGCCGGGATCTCGCCGAGTGCGTCGACCTTCGACGCGACCAGCTCCAGCCTGGCCCCCTCGACACCTTCGACCGAGCCCTCGTGTGGCGCAAATAGGGTGACCTGCCGCACGAGTTGCGGCAACTGCCGCGAACATGGACGCCGTTCGCGGCAGTTCAGTACTTGAACAGGTTCGACGTGAATGCGCCGGCCGGTCGTCCCTCCAGGTCGCGCACCTCCCGGATCCCCCACCTTGGCTCGGGGGTGACCTCGCTGCGGGCGTCGCCCTCGATGTGCAGGATCTCCACGCCGTGGCGGACCACGCTGCCGACCAACCGCGCCCCGTCACGGTCCAAGCTGATCTCGGCCATCTTCGTCGGGAAGCCCACCCCCTGCCTGCCCGCGATCATCGCCGTGTCGTCGTCGACCGGCATTGCTCGGCAGGAGAACCCCTGCTCGCCGCGGTACCCGGCTCCCACGAACAGCCCAGCTCGTTGTAGGCGACCCCGAAGTTCGTCTGCGGATAGTGGGCCACGAACGCGCCGACCACCGGATCCTTGGGTGCCTGCAGCGGCGTGGGAAGCACCGCAGCGGCCACCGCCGGGTCGGTGCGCGCGACCACCGACACCATCTCCGCGCCGGTGCACCGGGCCAAGAACGCCACACCGCAGACAGCGCGGCCGGCGTAGGGCACAGTTGCATCGCGGAGATGCCCTCCTGGGTCGCTGGTTTGGAGACTTCGCAATCCCCAATACTGCCCACCAGCAGGGCATTTCCGCTGTCACGACCCGATCAAGTCACCCGCCACCCCGGTGGATTGAGGCTTCAAGGCGGGGCGGTTCGTGCGCTCCGCACAGTGTTTCCCGTTTACTGCATCGCCTTCTGCGCAATGAGGAAATAGTCGTACAGCGAGCGCGCGATCTCGGCAATTGCCCGATCCCTGTCCGCCACAGGCGTCGCACTGCTGTTGGTGAACACGGCGACGGCAAACCGACGCCCGTCGGGGAGCGTGACATAGCCGACGTCATTGGCCACTCCCCCTATGGTTCCGGTCTTGTTCGCGACGGGCGTTCCCCCCGGCAGCAGCCCCTTGAGTCGGTCAGCGCCGGTGCGCGTGCGCGACATGACTCCCAGCAGGAAGTCGCGGCTCTTGGCGCTCGTTGCCTTGCCAATGTCGATGGCAAGCAGGAGTTGCAGCATCGCAAGGGGCGTTGCGTGGTCGCGGGGATCCGCCTCGAAGTCCAGATTGCGATCATCCTGGGCCGTCACGAGCTCCGGCCGGGTTCTGAAGGCCTCCGCAACGACTGTTGGCGTGGCCCGTCCCGGCAGGCCATAGAAGTCCCCGAGGATCTCGCCGGTCAGCCGATCGACCCTGAAATCGCTGATCCCGAGCCTGCGCAGATAGTCGGTCACTGCCGCGGAACCGCCTGCCAGTCCCATCAAGATGTCGGTCGCCGTGTTGTCGCTCTCCGTGATCATCACCTCGATCAGGTTGGCGATCGACAGCCGGAGTCCGGCGTGCACGAAAGTCTCGGCAAGCGCAGTTACGCCCACGACCATCGTGTCGGGCGTGACGTCGACCAGTTGGTCGAGACTGAGCTCCTTCTTGTCCACGCGATCCAGCACGGCAGCGGCGATCGCAACCTTGTAGGTGCTGGCCATGACGAAGGTCTCATCACCATTGCACGCGATGACGTCGTTGCCGCCGATCTCCTGCGCCGCGAAGCCGATGCGCCCGGCAAGCCCCGACGCGATCCGCTCGATCGCGGCTCCAACGGACTTTCCTTCCGTGTTCATGTTCGGTTTCTCCTTTGGTGTGAACCGCCCGGGATTACCGGAGGCTCTGGTGTGTCCCGGCTTCCGCGTAGTCGCGATTCCCTGGATTCTCAGCGAAGCCGAGGTCAGGTCTGGACCATGATGTCGCGCCGGACCGGGCGCCCCGGGAGGACCGCGGTGTCCAACTCCCCGTCCTTGATCAGCGGCACGCCGTTGACGAGCACGTGCTTCATGCCGGCCGAGGGGACCGTCGGCTTCTCGAAGGTCGCCTCGTCGTGGACCTCGCTGAGGTCGAACACGATGACGTCGGCGTCCGCGCCTGGCTGCAGGCGCCCCTTGCGCTTCATCGATGGGGTGCTCTCCTCCAGGATCTGCGCGGGGATCAGGGTGCACTTCTCGATCGCATCGATCAGTTCGAGCCGGCCCAACTTCTTGACGTACATGGAGATGAACCGCGAGAACGTCGCCGCTGACCGGGGGTGCGCACTGACGTCGGCGGGGAGGGGCCAGACGTCGCCGTCGAGGAACGATCCGTCGGGGAACTGCCACGGCATCGCGTCGGAGGCCACGGCGGACCCCGGGTAGAGGTTCGACATGTCGAGCAGTTTCTGGTCCTCCGGGTCCGTCTCCGGCCGCAAGAAGTGCCACACCACCACCTCCCCCGGGTCCGCGGCCTGCAGTTCCCGCAGCCGCTCCTCGCTGGCGATCTCCTCACCGGTGGTGTTCACGACGATGTCGGACCAGGTGGACCCGGTCCGCCGCTCGAAGTCCGGGTCGAGGAACATGGCGGCCCCGATCGCGGTGGAGCCGGCACCGTACGGATAGGCCTCCACGGTGATCTTCAGCCCCGCCCCCTGCGCCTTCTCCACTGCCGCCACAGCGCGGGCGATGTCGCGCAGGCTCGTGCTGTTGAGGTGGCAGATGTGCATGTGGGCACCGGTGGCGGCGGCGAAGGCGATGAGCCGGAGGTATCCCTCGAACGAGCTGTTGGGATCGACGTTGCCGAGGAGGGACACGTGGGTGTAGGTGGGAACCTCGTACCGCGCGGCGAGTTCGGCAACTGCCGCCAATTCCTGGACCCCGGCGCCCGGGGCATAGCCGTTGTTGATGCCGATGCCGATGCCGCCCTCTTTCAGCCCCTGCTCCACACCGGCGAGGATCGCCGCCAACTGTTCGGGGGTGGAGACCTCGGTCGACCACTCCGTATGGCCGAACGCCCGCTGGAAGTACTGCAGGGTCGCGTCAGGCTCCCCGAGTTCGGGGTTCATCACCGCGACTCGCGAGAACGTCCAGGCGACGGACGCGCCGTAGTTGACCGCCCGGCCCGTCGCCTCCTGGTTGTCGTACCAGAGCCCGATCGGGGCGAGTCCGGATTCGAGTTCCAGCACGGTCGTCACACCGTCGTAGGCCTGCATCCGATCACCGGGAATCGACTGCGTGTGGGAGTGCATGTCGATGTACCCAGGGGCGACGACCAGTCCCGAAGCATCGATCTGGGTGCGTCCCGACAGCGGCGACTCCGAGATCGCCGCGATCCGGCCATCCTTGACACCCACGTGACGGACTGCGTCCAGCCTCGTCTCCGGGTCGATTACCCGGCCACCTGCGATGACGACGTCGAAATCGTCCGATACCATTTCAGCCCTCTCAGGGAGATCCGCGCCCGACAGGCCGCCGCACCGGTCCGGATGAGGAGCACTGGTCGGGCAGGGCGTCGGCCGGGATGGCCGTAGGGCCGAAGGTAGCGGTTCAGACCACGCGATGCTCGGCCAGGCGCTCAGAGCCTGCCTGTCGGGAGCCGGTCGGTCGCGAACGCCCCCGAACGCGATCCGTGTCCCTGAGGCCCGACTCGCCGGGGTCACAGGGACAGGACTTGTGTCACAGGCCAGGCGATGCCCCGGGCGAGGGGAGGTCCGCCCTCGAGGTGACGAAGACGACGGCGGCGGCAGCGACCTCGGCCCGAGATCCTCGGTCAGCTCGTCGGGGTCGAGGTCCAGGCGAAGGCGTCGGGTTTGCGGAGCACCTGTCGGCAACGGCTGGCCCAGCGCGATCTGCGGTGTGCGAGCGACCGTCACCCCGTCATCCCGGCAGCCGGGCACGCCGGTCTCCGGACGCCGATGCACGAACCTCGCAGTTGTCGTGGGGGTGGCTGGCGACCGCCATTCCCGTCCTCGGGTTGGCGCTGGATCCCACATCAGTTCCGTGCCGCGCCGCTCTTCTCCAACCTCACCGTCCTCCAGCTCGGATAGCCGATTCACCCGCTCGTCGTGCTCCTGGCCGGAGATGCCGTACGTCCACCTGGTGCTGCGGACCCTCCGCCTGGCGGGCGCCGCTGAGCGAGGGCAGACAGTTGCGACCCCGGTGGGGGAGCGGTGTTGCGCCTCCGCGGACACCGGCGCCGTGGGCAACCCAAGGCATCAGCCGCGGCGGGAACCACGTGGCCCTGGTGGAGGCCGATGCGGGCTAGGGCCTCCAACCGGGTGGTCAGCGCCAGACCCCCCGGAAGCGGTCGCCCTCCGGGTGCGACTGGAGCCCCCGGGCGGCCTTGGTCGGCTGGGCGATGGTCATGACGCCCTGGCTGTGCACCACGCGGCCCCTCGGGCGAGCGTGCGTCACTGCCGATCGCGAGACGCACAGCGCGATCACAGTTCGGTCTTCCTGCTGAACAGCCCCGTGGCGATGATGACTCCCGCGGTCATGGCGGCCGCCACGGTGAACATCTGCAGGAATTGGGCACTCCCGAGAGCCGTATCACCGCTGGACAGGGAGGCAAGGCCACGGAACCCGATCGACCCGCTGACCAGGAAGACAATCGCCGGCAGGCTGATGATGGCGGCCGGGCGCCGGGTGCGCGCCTCCCAGAGGTGGGCGAGCACCATGGTGACGGCTGCGCCCAAGAACGCGCCCACTTGCACGTTCCAGTTGTCGGAACCCACGCGGTACAGCATGAAGGCAACCAGGACTGCCAGGAGGGCGGGCGGGATGTCTCGCGGCGCCGTCTGGAAGGCGACGAGCAGCCCCAGGGTGAGCAGGGGCACGAAGACCGCGAGCCACCACTGGTCCATGGTCGCGGGCTGTTCGTTGGTGACGTCGAACACGGCGGCGACGAGTGCCACTCCCGCCGCGCCGCCGGCCACCTGTTTGACCATGTACACCAGACCGTTGGCGAGGTTGGTCAGGCCGGAGACCACCCTGCCGCCGACCAGTTCGCCGACACCGAGGGAGATCCCGTAGCCGGGGAGCAGGATCGCCACCGCGGACAGCGTCAGGATCACGATGTTCACCTCGGGCACCGCGACCTTCACCGCCGTCCCCAGCACCGCGGCGACGAACGCACTGGTCACCGGCAGCCAATCCAAGACCCTGCCCCCGTGCCGGGCGGACAGCACGGCGATGCCGTAGGCGATCAGACTGAGCGGCACGGACAGGACGGTGTCCCACCAGCCACCCGAGAGCAGTGCGGCAACCCCGATGCCCGCCGCCGGCCAGGCCGCTGCCGCGGCCCAGCCCGTCCACTGCTCCGGCTCGGCGGTGATCTCGGCCAGGCGTGCTCGTCCCGCTGCGATGTCGGCCTCGCCCGCCAGCAGTTGATCGGCCAGCGCGTAGATGTCGGCAAGCTTGTCCAGATCCACCCCGGCAGGCGGTAGCGCCACCACGGCGATCGTCTGCGGGCCGTCCTTTGCCTCCTGCAGGGCGAGGGTCAGATCGCCGGGTCCTGCCTGGAACAGCCCGGTGAAGCCCAGGGATCGACTGATCTTCGCCAGCGAGCCCTCGATCCGCTGCCCGGTGGCCCCATAGGCGTTCGCCGCGCACCCGAACTCCCCGAGGAACTGCAGGGCGTCACTCACCGTCGCCGACGCAGCACCCCCAGATGGACTCATGTTTCCACCCCACCACTCGTCATCCGATGGACTCCCCAGCGTCGGTCGGCCCCGCCACCCCGCCCCGCAGGCACCGGAGGGGACCCTCCATGCTCAGGGCGACCGGCGTTGCGGGGCGACGGCAGTCCCGTGGCCAGTGTCGGTTCAACGCGCCGCGGGCCACGGGACGATTCACCAGACCTGGTCGAAGACGCGGTAGAGGTTGCCGCCGAGGAACTTGCCGCAGTCCTCCTCGGTGTAGCCGTGCGCCAGCATGGTGTCCACGAGCGCGCCCACGAACTGGAAGGGCGCTGGTGTCGGAACGCCCTTGGCGCCCATCAGGGTCGTATAGCCGCCGTCGGGGAAGATCAACTGGCCCATGGGGGTCTGGAGGCCGTCGGCGGTGAACGTGATGTCGGGGATCCAGTCGGACCCGTAGCCGACGTGGTCGATCCCGATCAGGTTCACCAGGTAGTCGATGTGGCGGAAGATCATCTCGGTGGTGACGATGTCGGGGTTGGACTTGTCCATGAAGGCGCCGACCGTGTTGATGGCGGCGACGCCGCCGCTCTCGCCGAGCGCCTTGATCACGTCGTCGTCGAGGTTGCGCGGGTAGTCCGAGATCGCCCGGGCACCGGAGTGCGACGAGATGACCGGGTGCTCGCTGACCTCGATGGCGTCCAGCGAGGTCCGCCGCCCGGTGTGGCTGACGTCCACCACCATCCCGTAGTGGTTGTAGGCCTTGATCAGCAGTTTCCCGTACCCGGTCAGCCGGCCGTTGTCCGGCTCGAAGCAGCCGTCGCCGACCTGGTTGCGCGAGTTGTAGGCCAGCAGGCAGTAGCCGTAGCCGAGTTCCCGCCACAGGGCGACCCGGTCCAGGTCACCGCCGAACAGGGCGGTGCCCTGGTGGGTGAAGAAGATCCCGAGCTTGTCCTCGGCGATGGCTTCATCGATGTCGGCGGTGGTCCGCACGAGCTTGTAGCGCTCGGGGTGCTCGCGCATCTTCTTCAGGTAGAACTCCAGCGCCTTGGCGATCGCCTGGGTGCTCGAGTCCAGGGAGTCCGCCGAGGGGCAGCAGGCCAACGCCTTGAACCCGGCGTTCTTGCACTGGGCCATCACGTCGTGGAACTCCGGGGCCTCCGGGCTGGACCACTGGACCGGCCAGACCGCGGAGAACAGCGAGTCCATCGTGATCGATTCCCGGACGATGCGCTCCGCCCGCTCCGACGTCGGATAGACATGATGCCGTTGGGGGATGTCGGCGTAGTTGTGGACTGCGTGGACCGGCTCGTCGACCTCTGAGTAGGTCGGGGTGATGTCAGCCATGGTGCCTCCTGGGTTCATGCAACGGTCACAGATTGGCAGCGCGCCCCGATCCTTGCCCGCCAGACAGCGGAACGCGCGAGGCACTGCTTTCGGGCGCCCCAGCCGACTGCACGACCGCGGCCTGAATCGTCCGGTGAGCCGTTGCGGGTCGATGGGTGTGAAGCCGGCGTCGTCCGGGACGGGCGCCTCAACGACCCTGATGGGCCGGCTGATACGCGGCTATGTCGCAGCGCCGCTGACCGGGGCGGTACGCGGCGGTAGGGGGCAGGTGGCGGGGCAGGGTCAGGGGGCGAGGAGCCCGAGGGGCACTACGCCGATTCCGTCGGGTCGTCGGTAGGCCTGCGGGCCGGTGTTGATGATCAGGGAGTCGAGGAGGTCTGCGCCCATCTGGCGTGCCAACCAGTGCAGGTGTCGGGTGTCCCGGTCGTCGATGGTGCCCGCGAGCTTGACCTCGATGGCAACGACCTTGCCGTCGTCGCGGATGAGGACCAGGTCGATCTCGTGGTCGCCGTTGCGGGTGCGCAGGTGTCCGATTCGAGCCTCAGCGGCCTGGGCCGGGACTCGAAGGCACAGAGTGGCCAACGACTCGAAGAGGTGGCCCAGCAGGCTTCCCGCTTGGGGTCCGATGGCCGCTCCGTCACCAGCCAACAGAGCATCGACGTCCAGGCCGAGCAGTCGGGCGGCCAGCGCGGGATCGGCCAGGTGGTGCTTGGGGGCTTGCCCCAGCCGGGTCAGGGCGCTGCCGGTTGGCCACCATGCTGGGACGGGGTCGAGCAGCCACAGTTGGGTCAGCACATCGCGGTAGGCGATGCTGGTGGATCGGGCTGGTTTGTCACTCTGGCCCGGGGTGGCCGCGTCAAGGATCTGCGAGTAGCTGGCTGTCGTGGCGGTGGCGGCCGCGTAGGCGCGCAGCCACGCCAGCATTACCTCGGGTCGGCGCACGGCCAAGCCCTGCTCGTGGACGTCGCGGTCCACGGCATTGCGCAGGTAGGAGTCCAGTTGGAAGCGGCGCGCCCGCGGCGAGAGGTCACGAAGGGCGGGGAAGCCGGAGGCGACGATCTGCTCCACGTAGTCCGCCAGACGCAGGCTGCACTCGCCCGCCAATGTCGGTCGGCGCCCCGTCAACAGGGCGCCCAGGCTGACTGTGGGTTGACCGATCCCACGTTCGGACAGGGTCATCGGCCGCATGCGCAGCCGCCCGATCCTGCCCGCCCCGGAATGCGCGGTGGCACCGGGCGCAGGTGATGCGCTGCCGGTCAGCAGGAACTGGCCGCCGGCCGGATCTTCGTCGACCGCCCTTCGCACGACGTCCCACACAGCGGGGACCTTCTGCCACTCGTCGATCAGGAGGGGGCGGGCCAGCCGGAGCAGTGACTGGGGATCGGCTTGGACAGCCTCGCGCCTGGCCTTGGAGTCGAGCTTGAGCAGCCCGTGCACACGCTGCTCGGCGGTGGTGGTCTTGCCCACCGCCTTGGGACCGTCGATCGCGATCGCCGGTACCTGTCCGAACAGGTCGTCCAACTCCTCGTCGAGGATCCGCCGCACATAGTCCACCGCTGAATCCTACAGTTCGCAGCAGGTGAATCAGTCAATTCGCATGCAAGGAGTCGGGCGAGAAGCAGGTGGGATCCCAGCATCCGCTCGGCGGCGAAGTGGGGCAGTTGCGGAATCCACGCGATCGAGCGGGTGCCTGCCAGGAAGGTGATCCTCGTCGGGCCGATAGTGAGTAGCCTCGTTTCCGTGTCCAGCAAGTCGGAGCGACGGGCTGCGCGTGCGGTGGTTGCGGAATATCACGGCGCACAGCTGGGTGCGCTTGTGGCTCGCGTCGGGGAGGCCGTCGATCGCTACCGGGCCGGTGAACTCGATGCCTTCGAGGTCGATCGGGCTCTCTTCCAGTACTCCCGAGCGGCGAAGGAGCTGTGGAAGTTCTGCAACTACCTTCAAGTGGAGGTCGCAGCGGCGATGATCATCGAGCAGCCACCCCACGACTGGTGGGAGCGCGGAGCTCCGAAAGGGCGGTGACGTCGTGCGGCTCCACGGCCTGGGAGACGGATCTCCGCAGGCCAGGAGCCACCGCGGACGCGGCAGTGTGGCGCAGCCGCGACACCGGGACGGTACGCGGCGAATGCAGCAGCTCCAAGGCTGACCGACACCACGTTCGGTGGCGCGCACCCCCCGAACGAACTGCCGCCTCACCGACGCGATCACCGGTAACGATCCAGCCGAGCAATCCGCCGAACACCGCGGAGCCTCTGAGCGGGGAGAGATCGGACGTGAATTCGACAGCGACCATCTCGCCAAGTCTTTCGTTGCGGCGGGCTCCGGTTACACCGGCTGCGGGATGACCTCGATAGAGGCCGGGACGTGCTTGTGCCATGGGGTCCCGGCCCATTCGTGGCGGTCCCGATGGTCGGTCAGCGTGTTGGCGGCGACCCCGGTCGTGACCGGGTCGCCGGCTGGAGCGTCAACCGTCAGGCCAAGACCGTTGGGTAGGGCCAGGTGCCCGGCGCGCATCGTGTCGGTGACGTCCACGTGGACCTCGGCGCTGCCGGCTCGGGTCGTGAGCCGGACCTGGTCCCGGCTGCTGATGCCGAGGCGTTCGGCGTCCGTGTTGCTCATGCGCAGCCGCCCGTCGGGATCACGCCGACGCCGCTCGGGGTCCCGGATGATGGTGTTGGCGGTGAAGGCCCGCCGTTCCCCGGCGGACAGCACGTAGGGGTATTGCGGGTCGTTGGCCGGGACCGGTCGGTCGGGCAGGGCTGCGACGGCGTCGAGCAGTTCGGGGATGTGCAGCTGGATCCGCTCGCGCGGCAGCCGCCGCCACGACTCGTCGTACTCGTCGGTGGTGATCACCACGCCATGGGAGCCGGACAGGATCGCCTCAAAGGGCTGCTCGCCAGCGGCGAGCCCGTCACCGTAGCCGAACTGCTTGACCCCGGCGGGGTCGCTCGCGGCGAGTTGGTGGGCGGCTGGCCAGAGCACCGCGGCCACGGCCGCACCGTCGGGCAACGTGGGACCCAGGGTGCGGTACAGCAGCACCGGCGCCAAGCGCCGCATCTTCGGGTCGGCCATCAACGGGAGGAACACGGCTGCGTACGCGGCCCGGCCGTGCTCGGCGGCCGTGCTCGGCGGCCGTGCGCAGCCCTCCTGAAGGCGCCCAGCTCGCGGCGCTATGTCGCACAGCCGCTACCGGGACGGTACGCGGCGAAAGGGGGCAGGTCGGTCGGGCTCCCAGCGGTCGGCGTCCGGGTCGAGTGGCTCAGGCGGTGGGGTGTTCGGCTTCTTCGCCGAGGTCGACCAACTCTGCGCCTGTTGCTGCGAAGTCCTTGGGGTTGAAGGTGTAGATGGGCAGTGCCTGGCTCACGGCGATCGCGGCGATCATCGCGTCGAATGCGCGCGCTCGAGACTTCTGACCCGCTGCGCGTAGCGACGCGGCGATAGTGCCGAAGGCTCGAGCGGCCTCGGCGTCGAAGGGCAGCGGGTCGCCGAAGTCGGTCTCGGCCTGCTGCAGGTGTCGTTGGCGAGCGGCACGCTCGGATGCGGTGGCGGCGACGAGCGGTCCGACGCTCAGTTCCGCCAAGGTCACGGTCGTGATGACGGACTCGGCGGCCAGGCGCCGGGGATCGACCTCCCCCAGGCGGATCGACCGCGCTGGTGTCCAGGACCGCGCGATCGTGGGGCGGGGTGGTCACAGGGACTGGTCCAGGAGGGCGTCGATGTCGCCCCTCAGCGCGCTGGCGTCGACCCGGGGAAGCCGTCGCCGGCGCGCCACCAGCTCCGCGGCGGACAGGCTCCTTCGCGGGAGGGGTCGCAGTTCGGCGACGGGGGTGCCGTCGCTCGTGATCGTGATGGTCTCTCCGCGTTGGACGCGTGCGAGCACATCACCGCCGTGATTGCGAATGTCGCGGACGGAGACTCGCTTCTCGTCGGGGGGCGCGGTCATGCGGCTAGTGTATCACCCGTGATACATTGATAGTCCTCAGCCGGCCGGGGGTGCGTGGCGTCCGCGGGCCGCGGCAGGCCTCCAGGACCCGCAGCACCGGCACGGTGAGGGGCATGGTGGCGGGCTTGTTGCCCTTGCCGACCAGGTGCAGCACCCGGTAGCCGCGCAGCGTGTCGGCGTAGTCCTCGACGCGCACCGAAGCCGCCTCCGACGCGAGCAGGGCGTTGATCCCCAGCAGGTACGCCAGCGCGCCGTGGTGGACGCTGACGGTCTGGGCGACCTGCAGGAACCGGATCAGCTCCAACCGGTCCAGCCCCTGGGTGCGCGACTCGTCGCGCTGCACCTTCGGCAGCCGGGCGTACACGGCTGGGTCCGCGGAGATCAGCCCGTCGATGTGGGCGAACCGGAAGAACCCGCGCACGCCGTGCATCATCGTCACGATCGAGGAGTCCATCAGCCCCGAGTCGCCGAGGTGGCGGATGTACAGCTCGACGTCGGCGCGCTGGATCCCGACCAGCGGGTCCAGCCCGTTTGCCTCGCACCAGGAGAACCAGCGCTTCAACTGATAGGCGTACAAGGCATGGGTCCGGCCGGAGTAGCGCGCCAGGAACGACACCGCCGCAAGTTGGGCGGTCGACATCGAAGCCGGCTGGAACGGCAGCAGAGTCGTGGAAGCGGACATCGCCTCACCTCACGCGGCGACCTCGAACAGGCCCAGACCCGCCCGGTGCCAACGCGACCCGGCACCCGGACCCTACCGACGCCAGCCAACGACCTCCACGCCACGCCCGCGTCCGCCGGCGGCGGGGTGCCGCGCCGGACCGCGGCCAGCGCCTGGATCGGGGATCCGCCGATGAGCGGCGACGCGACCGCGACGCGGCTGAGGATCTGTGGCTACCCTTGCGTCATGAGGGAGGCGAGCGTCGCGACGTTGCGGCTGCGTTCTGCCCTCGACTCGCACCGGAGTCGCATCGCCGAGCTGCTTGACCGGTACGGTGCCACCAACCCGCGCCTGTTCGGATCAGTGGCCCGTGGCGACGCTGGCGAGGACAGCGATCTGGACCTTCTCGTCGACCTAGTTCCGGGCGCGGGCAACGAGTTGCTGCGTGTCTCCGGGCTCGCCGAGGAACTCAGCGAGTTGCTGGACGTCCGAGTCGATGTCGTGGCGGCAACGTTGCTGCGAGACGAGGTCTCGGCCAGCGCACTGGTGGATGCGGTGGCCGTGTGAGCCGCACGGACGCCGAGCGCATGGAGGACATCCACGCCGCGATCGCTCGTTGCATGGCCTACCGCGACCATCTTGACTCGGCAGAACTCGGCGAGATGGCGTACGACGCCATCCTGCGCAACCTGGCAGTCATCGGGGAGGCCGTCAAGGCCTTGCCGGACGACTTCAAGCGAGAGCGCGCGGGCACTCCGTGGCCCTCGATCGCCGGACTGCGCAATGTGGTCGTCCACGAGTACTTCCGCGTCAACCCGGACATGATCCGAGACATCGTCGACAACCAGTTGGCACCGCTGCTGGACGACATCGGCTGAGCGAGGCGCCTCGAACCCATGCGCCCCACTTACCGCGTGACGCGTGGGTTCGGTCGGGGAGGTAGATGGCCTGCCGGCACTCTTCGACGCGATCAAGCCCGGAGCAGCGCCCGCTTCGCGGCGAAAAGGCGCAGGATGTACAGCCGATGCTGACCTGGCGTCGGCCGAACGGGACCATCGGCATCGACCTACGTCGCGAGCGGGAGTTTGCGGCCGCGGGTCGGATCGCCGGTGCATACCGGAAGTGGAGCGCCCCACTGGACACTGGTGGGCTGGCTTACCGGCCGGGGACGCGTAGCTGGGTCCGGCGGTCGACCAGGTGTCCGCTGGCGGCTAGCACCGTTCGTCTGTTACCGGCCTCCGCAAGCACCAGTCCGCCACGGTCGCCCGGTCGTGCAGCGGTCAAGCGCCACCAGCCCTGGCGAAAGGCTGGGTCAGGGCCCCGCTATTCCTCCGCCCAGCCGCTGATGCGCGAAGGCTGGCCGGGGCCCGAAGCCTGCCGTGGCAAAGAAGCCTTAGAACTTGGAGGTGACCCGGTCCGGGAGGGGCTCCACAGCCGTTGGGGCCATCGCCACGGAGATCGGCGAGGCAGCCTTCACATCCGCGCCCTTGACGTCCCGTACGGCTGCCCCCAAGTTCTCGGCTCCGAGAAACTCAGGGTTGATGGCGACCTGTGACATGCAGACACCGACTCCATGGGGGTACTCCGGTGGCGCGCCCTGAGCTGGGGCAGTCACGTCCAGAGCGGCTCCCGCCAGTGCGGTTGCGATCACTCCACGCCTGACGACACTGTTCGTTGTCCTTCCCTCCCTCTGGGCGTCGCGCACGCGGACCCCCGTGTTGTGTGGGCCAAATCCCAACCGCCCGTCGGAGGACTCTGAGACACCCCTGCGCACCCGCATACTTCGGCTGCCTCGCACGGCGTGGGTCAAATCTGGGCGCTGTAATGCCTGACCTGACGTGCGTCCACTCGCGGCGATGTGGGGCAGGTCAGGCGAAGCGATGCGCCGATGGTGACCCGCGTTCGGCGCACGGCGTCTGCAGGCCGTCGCGCAGCTACTGCTCGCCGACAGACGGCGTCAGCCGCCCAGGCGGACGATCCGGCCGGCGAGTTCGACCAGGAACCGTGCGCGGCGCAGGAGCGGTTCGGCTGTCGTGGCGTTCAACAGAGTCGTGCCGTACTCGACCTCTGCCTTGGCGCCGGTCAGTTCGCGCATGGCCTTCTCGGCCGCGGGTGCCTCGGCCCGCCTGCCGAGGGCGGTCCGCAGCTCCTTGGCCGCCGCCGCGTGGTCCTTGCCCTTGCGGGTTGCGCCGGTGAGCTCGGTGACGATCGCGTCCTTGGCGCTGATGCCGGCGTGGATGGCAGCACCGGCGGCCGCCGTGTGGCGCTGGTCGAGCAGATCGTCCTCTGCCGAGGCGAGGTACTCCTCGGCCTTGGCCAGGAAGGCCCTGGCGTGATTGCGCTGCTCGGCTCCGGGCATCAGGCAGCACCGCCGGCCGTGCGCGGCATCGAACCGATGAGCGCCAGCCCGTGACGGAGGATGTCGCTGACGACGGGTTCGCCCGACCGGGCCGCCTGCTGGAAACGGTCCGGCGTGAAGACCAGGACGTCGCAGCCGTTGCCCAGGCCGGTGCTCACGGCGTCCTGAAGATCGGTGCTCCCGTCCCACCCGGGGGCCGCGATGACCGCGAGGTCGATGTCGCTGCCCTCGCCCGCCTCGCCGCGGGCGATCGACCCGAAGAGGACCACCGACTCCACGCCGGGACCGACCGACGCCGCGACGACTGCCCTGAGCATGGCGAGCGGGTCGGCGAGCGCGCGTAGATGCGCCACCGCAGCGTGCCCCTCGTTGATGGTGTGCACCCCGGCCCGGCCGATGGTCTGCGTCTCCACGATGCCGAGCCGGGTCAGGGCTTTGAGCGCCTCCTGCACCGACCACAGGCTGTGCCCGCCGCCGACCACGCCGTGGAGCTGTCGGCCGGTCATCGGCGCGCCGGTGCGCAGCAGCGCCGAGAGCACGGCGCCCCGCGCACCTGGGATGAGTCCGCCGAACGGCTCCCCGAACAGCATGCGATCAGCCTACCAGTCATATGACTGGCCTGACATTCATGCGACTGCCAGAATCTCCACGACAGACCTGCCGCCGCTGCGTCCTTCCGGGCGAAGTGACGCGCACCGGATGATCCCCACTCGACTCCTGGCAGCACCACGGCCTGACGGTCACGTTGAGTGACCGCGTCGGAGCCTGCCCCCCAGGGCGACAGTTCGGCTGCGAGGCTCAGACTCCAACGTCGGCGCGCACACCTCGATCACGCTGAGTGAGATCGGCGCGTCGAACGACCGAAATGCAGGTCCGGCCCTCGAGGGTCAACAGAAAGGTAACGGGGGAAGGCCTCGTCGCGGTGCGTCCACATGCGGCGCAGTACCGCGGGTCCTGCGACTGGTGGTGACGTCATTGGCGGGTGGCAGTGCTTGCCCGCGCGCTGACCCTGTGCCACGCCCTCCGCAGGAGCGCCGCTCGGGGTCCCACCCGAAGAAGGACCCCGGCAGCGGAACCGGCGCCGCAGGCAGGGCTCTCGCAGGAGTGGGAACGTCCAGCGCGGGGTCGTGGCGCGTCACCTGAACCATCATTGGCAGCCGCGCGGCGCGTCCGCGGACAGGACGACCGCGTTGCCTTCGACGCGTGCGTCTCGCAGCGTGAGGCATCGGGAGTCGACCAGCCCCGACCCGGGTGAGAGGGCGACGCCGTCCAGTACCGATACGGGAAGCTCGAACCCGCGTGCAGTCACGGAGACGATCTGAGTCGTGAGGGCTCCATCGCTGACCGTGGGGCGTGCGGCGACCTCGATCGGCACCTCCCCGATCGGAGTCGTGCGGAGCAGGTCGACGTAGATGTAGTCATCGATACGGATGCCCTGGATTCGGGCATCCCGTTCTTCTGGCATGTTCTCGGCGATAGCGGTGGTGATCGTGTCTGCGCCTACCGTGAGGGTCACCGGGATCGACCCGGTGACCAGTCCCCAGAGCACGATCCCTGCGGGAGCAACGGCGATGCCGTCGGGGGCCGAAGCTGTGAGCCTCTCGGAGAGCGCTGTCCGCGCCCTGCCCTCGCCGATAGCGAGTGCCCCCAGAACCGCGATGAGTGTTGCAGCCAGAAGGATCCAGGTCGCCCGTCGCATCCCAGTCACCTATGCGTCGCGGCGCTTGAGGGCGATCGCGGCGCCAGCGATGGCCAGCAGCACCCATGCGGCGAAGACGGCCATGCCCACCCCGGGGCTGAGCAGGGTGTCTGGAGGATTCAGGGAGCTGAAGGCCTGCCCCGCGTTGGAGGGCAGGTACTTCAGGATCTCGTCCCAGCTGGCAGGCAGCAGCGCTGAGGCGAGGGTCGGCACGAACAGGACCGCCCCGATGACCGTGCCGATCCCGCCGGCCGTGCTGCGCAGCAGGACGCCCACGGCCACCCCGACGACGCCCAGCCCGACCAGGTAGGCGGCCGTACCCAGGACGGCCCTGGCCACGCCGTCGTCGGACCACGCGACGGTCGCAGCGCCTCCCGCGTCGAGGATGGCCATGCCGCCGAAGAACGAGACCAGGACTCCGACGAGGGCGACCGGGGCGACCACGGCCACGAATGTCGTGAGCTTGCTCCAGAGGACGGGCAGCCGCTTGGGGACCGCGGCCAGTGTCGTGCGGATCATCCCGGTGGAGTACTCCCGGGCGCCGATGATCGCCCCGAGCACGGCGACGATCAGCACCGCGAAGGTGGCGCCGGCGAGCACCGTGGCGACCGGGTCGGTCCCGGCGAACCCCGGCGGGCCTGACTGCCCGGGGCTCACCTCGACCTGCCCGCTTGCGGTGAGAGCGGCGATGAGGCCGAAGGCGATGAGCGCGAACAGCATCCCGCCGATCGTCAGCCAGGTGGAGCGCAGGGTGCGCAGCTTGATCCACTCGCTGCGGATCACGCGGGGGGTGGTCGTTCGGGCCGCCGTGATCGCGGGCGTCCGGACGGTTGGCGGGTTCGCTGTTGCGGCGCTCATCAGGCGGCCGTCCTTTCGTTCGTCTCGGTCGAGCCGTGGTACTCCACGGCGTCGCGGGTCAGTTCCATGAAGGCCTCCTCGAGGGAGGGGGCAGCATCGACGAGTTCGTGCAGGACGAGCCCCTCGCGGGCGGCGATCTCGCCGACCTGTGCGGCCGGCATACCGCAGACCTCCAGGTGTCCGGGAGCGTTGGAGGAGACGGTGACCCCGGGGCCGGCGAGCAGGTTGTGCAGCCGCACCGCGTCGGGGGAGGAGACCCGGACCGCGTTCTGCGACGAGGCCGCGATGAAGTCCGCCATGGACATGTCCGCCAGGACCTTGCCGCGACCGACCACGATCAGGTGCTCGGCGGTCATCTCCATCTCGCTCATCAGGTGCGAGGACACGAACACGGTCCGGCCCTCGTCGGCGAGCCCGCGCAGCAGGGCGCGGATCCATTTGATGCCGTCAGGGTCCAGGCCGTTGACCGGCTCGTCGAGCATGACGGTCTGCGGGTCGCCGAGCAGGGCGGTGGCGATGCCCAGGCGCTGGCCCATGCCCAGCGAGAACCCGCCGGCCCCCTTGCTGCCCACATCGGCCAGGCCGACGAGTTCGAGCAGGTGGTCCACGCGCGCCGCGCCGACGCCGATCGTGGCACCGAGGGCGAGCAGGTGGTTGCGCGCCGAGCGGCCCTTGTCGATCGCCCGGGCCTCGAGCAGGGCGCCGATCTCGGTCAGCGGCGACGCGGACTCCCCGTACGGGTGGCCGTTGACGGTGGCCGTCCCGGAGGTGGGCCGGTCCAGGCCGAGGATCATCCGCATCGTCGTGGACTTCCCGGCGCCGTTGGGGCCGAGGAACCCGGTGACGATGCCCGGCTGGACGGTGAAGCTCATGTCGTCGACGGCGAGGACGTCGCCGTAGCGCTTGGTCAGGTTGCGAACCTCGATCACGGGCCCTCCTTGGTCCCGGCCCGCCGGCGGCTCCGGCGGGCATGGGTCAAGGTTCGCGACCGGGGTGCGCAGTCCGCGTCTGCCAGATGCAGGCATTGTCGGGTACTGCGACTGCGGTAGTGCGGAGCAGGTTCAGGCGTCGCCGGCCCGGACCAGGCCGCTCTGGTAGGCGATGACCACCAGTTGCGCGCGGTCGCGGGCACCCAGCTTCGTCATGGCACGGTTGACGTGGGTCTTGGCGGTCAGCGGCGAGAGGTGGAGCTGCTCGGCGATCTGGTCGTTGCTCAACCCGCGCCCGACCATGCCCACGATCTCGCGCTCCCGATCGGTCAGGACCGCCAGCTCCGCCGGGCTGGTCGTCAGGTGGACCTCGGAGGGCTGGGCGAGGAACCGGTCGATGAGGGCCCGGGTGGCCCGTGGGGACAGCAGCGAGTCGCCGGCCGCGACGACCCGCACCGCGTCGAGCAGCTCGGTGGGCTCCACGCCCTTGCCGAGGAACCCGCCCGCGCCCGCGCGCAGGGCGGCGACCACGTACTCGTCCGCCTCGAATGTGGTCAGGATCAGCACGTGCACGCCGGCCAGACCCGGGTTCGCGCTGATCTGCTCGGTCGCCTGCAGGCCATCGAGCTGCGGCATCCGGATGTCCATCAGCACGACATCCGGGGTCAGGGCGATGCACTGGCGCACGGCGTCGGCCCCGTCGATCGCCTCGCCCACCACCTCGAGGTCGGCAGCGGAGTTGATCAGGGCGGCGAAGCCGGCGCGGATCAGTGCCTGGTCGTCGGCGATGAGCACGCGGATCATGGGCCGACCCGCTCCAGGGGCAGGTCGGCCCGGATGTGGAAGCGTTCGCCCTCGGTGATGGTCAGCGTCCCCCCGGTGGCGGCCACGCGCTCGCGCATCCCGACCAGGCCGTGCCCCGAGGCGCTGCTGGGGCCGCGGCCGGTGCCGGCGGTGCCGACACCGGCGGCCACGGGGTTGCTCACCTCGACGTGCAGCGTCTTGCCCTGCTCCAGGAGCACGACGCGGGCAGTCCCGGTCCCGTACTTGCCCGCGTTGGTCAGCGCCTCCTGGATCACGCGGTACGCCGTCAGTCCGGTCGTGGTCGGCAGGTCGCGCGCGCCCACCCGGTCCTCGAGCTCGATGTCGAGCCCGGCCGAGCGCATCCGGGCCACCAGTCCCGGGATCTCCGCGACTCCCGGAGCCGGTGGCTCGACGAGCTGGGCATTGCCATCCGTGCGCAGCAGCCCGACCATCACGCGCATCTCCTCGATCACCTGCTGAGCCGCGGTGCGTACGTGCACGAGCGCCTCCCGGGCGGCCGGGGGGTCGGATTCGACCAGGTGCGCGGCGACTCCGGCCTGGACGTTGATCACCGACACGTGATGGGCGACCGCGTCGTGGAGCTCGCGTGCGATCCGCAGCCGCTCCTCGGCGACGCGGCGGCGCGCCAACTCCTCCCGCGAGTCCTCGGCTGCCGCTGCGCGCGCGAGGGCCGAGGCGACGGACTCCCGCTGGTGGCGCACCGAGTCGCCGACCGCGGCCGCCAGGGCGCTGAAGGCCGCCAGGGCGTAGGTCGCGTCGCTGCCGATCGATCCCTCCATGACGAACAACGTGGGGAAGATGATGGCGCCGGCCGTGGCTGCCGCCACGATCACCGCCGTCCGGCGGTTGGTGTGCACGGCGACGGTGTAGACCGACACCATCACCGCGGGAATGCACCGGGACGGCAGCTGCGTGAGCAGGGTGTCGGCGGCGGTCAGGCCCAGGATGGTCAGCCAGACGCCCACCGGCCACTGCCGACGCCACACCAGCAGCACGCACGCCAGGACCACCAACGCGATCGACTCCCACCCCCGCGCCGCCAGCCCGGCGGCCTCGAGAGCGGCGGCCCGCTCGCCCACCCTGCCCGCCCGTGGCAGGTAGAGGCAGGCGAGGAACACCACCGCCGCGATCGCCAGGTCGACCGGGGCCACGCGCGGACCCAACCGCGCGGCCATCCGATCAGCCCAGCCCTGCATGCGGATCACGATAAGGGCACTTGCCGCCCCAGCGCGCCCACCGAGCGTGGTATCCCCGGCTACCGCACCTGCAGTACGAGAGGGCGCCACGACCTCTCCCGGACCAGCCTGCGCCGCAACACGGGACGCAAGGCGATGGCCTTGCACTGATCGACCGGGGACGAGGCTCTCCCACCTCGTCGCCACCAATCGCGTCCATCTGGCCTGGCGTTGATCGACGACATATACACACATGCGGAGACAGAGGCCGGCCCGGGTGACCCGCGCGTGTTCGTCTGGTGCCGCACGGCTTGCGCCGCGAACATCTGGCGCTTCGCCGCGACGGCTGGCGATCCTCCGCGGCTTTCGGCGGTTCTGCCTCGGCTTGTGCGGGGGTCAGGGTAGGAGATCCCAATACTGCCTGCGCGCTGGCATGGCGTGGATCACCAATTCCTCGCCGCCCTCGAAGATCAGCACGATGGTTTCCAGCAGCCGCGCGTGCGTGTCGAAGCCGAGGCGCAGCTCACGATGCGGCCATTCGTCGTCCCCAAGAGGCTCGATCCACTGCGACCAGTCGGCTGCCTGCACCGCGTCCTCGCTCGACACCCCGTGTTTGAGCGCGCTCTGGTGAACCTTCACGCGGCGAAGTCGGCCAGCGCTCGTCGGATCGCCTCAGAGCGCGACAGGTGCTCCCGCTCGGCCACCTCATCCAGCGCCGCCACTTCCTCTGCTGTCAGGCGCACCGCCACAACCTGCATCGGCTCGGCGCCTCGCCCCGGACGCCCACGCCCGCGGCGCTTCAACTCCTCGACGTCGTACCCGGCCTCGGCCTCGTCCGCCCACTGCTGGATCTGTTCCTCGCTCACCATGCAAATATCGTATAACGTAAATCGGGTCTGCGGTGAAGTAACGCTGGCTGCGCTCCGCGTCAGCGACGCGCGGCCAGAGGCCATAAGGCTCGACAAGGCTGCCCCACATCGCCGCGAAAGACTCACCCGCCCGGCAACGCAGGCGATGGTGACGGGGACGACAGCGCAGGGGTACCGGCTTCGCATTCGGAGGCGACATGTCGGCGACCGCCCGGCGCGCCGACCGGCCGCTCTCGGCCATGGGTCGGTGGTCCAGCTGCATGGAGGGTCACCCGCTGGCGGTCACTGAGGCCGGCTACAGCTGGAGGTGTGTCCGCAAAGCGTCGTCCAGGCGTTCCATGACGTGCGGTGGGACGCGCCCGATGACCGCGCCCAACCGGTGCACCGACACCGAGCGGACCTGTTCGCATTGCGCCTTGGCGTCCACCCGCAGGCCGGTCTCGTCGGCGCTCAGCAGCGCCTGGAACGGGAAGACACGGGTGACGTTGCTGGTGACCGGGACCACCGTCACCACGCCGCGGCCCAGCCGGGCCGCGGTGGCATTGGCGCGGTCGTTGCTGACCAGGACCGCGGGTCGCCGCTTGCCCGCTTCGCTTCCCTGTGCCGGGTCGAGATCGGTCAACCGGATCTCACCGCGCAGCATCGACGATCCCGTCCGCGAGGCTTGCATCCCACGCGTCTGCGTCTCCCGAGGCTTCCCACTCGTCCCACGCGGCCGCGTACGCATCGTCCAAGGCGGGGTCACCCAGCATTCGGATGGCGCGCTGGATCGCCGCAGAGCGCGAGGGGAGTCCCGCCGCCTCGGCGTAGCGGTCCAGGACAGCGACCTCTTCCTCGGAGAGGCTGATGCTCAACTTCACATGAGAATCCTACTCTGGTAGGCGTTGAGATACTACCAGGGTGGTACCTCACCATATTCAGCGCGATCATGGTGTGCGTCGCTGACATCCCAACCTGGACCCAGCATTGGGAAGGGAATGCAGCACTGGGGGTGCACCCCAAGCCGCCGGCTTTCCGGACGGGTCCGTGCCCCTCGCTCCCACTCCTGGTACCGTCAGGCCCCGTCGGGTGAGACTCGACGCCGAGGTCCGCGCGTCACGTGTACTCGGAAGGGGTCTTGCGTGCAGGACTGGTCGGAAGCGCAACTTCTCGGACCCGGCGCTGATCTCACCGACTACATTCGCCTTCCCGAGGACGGCGGGTGGGCGGTGCTCATCGCTTGGTGCGCGGCCCGGCGTGCCCGCTACCGTCCGATCGGCCCTCGCGTGACCGTCCACGTGGATCGGGCTGGCACTCGTACCGAGCGGCCTCGCAGTCCGTCCGAACAGCGCGAGATTGATGCAGACGTCGGCGCGTACTGCACCGAAGCGGGGATTCCGCCTCCGCCTCCGGGGCGCGAGTGGTGGATCGTCCGCCCGTCCGGCCTGTCCGGTTCCTAGTTCTTCGCCGCGCTGAACGCCTTCGTGATGCGGGAGGCAGCGGAGCCCACGCCGACGGCGGACCGCGAGGCGGTGGGAGTGTTCCTCTCGGGGGTCTTTCGCTGAGGGATTGGCTGGAGGCGCCGTCCCCGCTCGCACTGGGCGCTGCAGTGCGCGCCCTTCCGGCCGCTCTCCCGCGCTGCCGGCGATGCCGTGCGGTCCGTGAGGTTGCGGCCTCCTTGGCGGGCTTGGTGTCGTTTTCCCAGGCGGTCAAGGGCGGCCCTCGGACGCACTACCGGTCGGCCGCGGCAGACGCGTACTGGATCCCACCGCAGTCCCGCAGTTCCGGCACACGGATTGCGGCACTGACATCCGCGACACGCGCCGAGCGGCGCCCAGGATCGCTTCGGTGCGCGACGCGGGATGTGCCGGAAACGTTCGTTTGCGCCACGGGCTTTGGGCGCGATGCGGAAGCCCGGGCCCGAGTGCTCGCGGCGGGATGGGGGATCGGCGGAGGATTCGTTCAGGGCCCCCGACCGGCCAGCGGAGCGGAGGCGTGACGCTACACCTTCGCGCTGCGCAGCCGCAGGGCGTTGACGACCACCGAGACGCTGGACAGGCTCATCGCGGCGGCGGCGATCATCGGGGACAGCAGCAGCCCGGTGAAGGGGTAGCCGCCAACCAGATCGATCAAGTCGGCCAACGAGTTCGCAACTTCACAGACACTACCCACCACGGGACCGGTGTCGCCGCCAATGTGTAGCCCTGGGGTGTACCCCACGCCGACACTTGCGCGGCCAGATCGGCTTCAGGTGGGAGGCGCGACCCCGGTTCGTCACGCTGTGTGAGATCGGGCAGGTGGGACGGCGGTCCGGGACCGGCTGAAGCACCGCGTCATACCGCGCTCCACACGCGGCGCAGTGACGCAGCTGCCGCATGCCGTTCTGCATTGAGCAGGTCGTGCTCGGGTCTAACCCGGCGTGCTCGCGCGACGTTACAGGTCCAGCAGCAGCGCGAGTGTCTCGCGGACCTCGGTCAGGACCACCGGCCCGACGTTTCCGGTGCGCTCGTGGATCCGAGTCGTGGCCACGGATCGCAGGTGCTGGCACTGCGCCGAGGAGCGGGCCGCGAGTCCGTTGTCTTCGTCGGGATCGATCAGAACCTCGGTGCTGCTCGTGCGGGTGGCTCGGGTCAATGGGACGACCTGAACGACGTTGGGTCCACCCGCGAGGACCCGGGCGGCGGTCACCACGATCGCCGGCCGGCGTAGGCCGGCCTCGCTACCGGCGGGCATGCCGAGGTCGAGCCCTACGACGTCACCCGGCGTCAGCATCGAGCCACGCCGTCTCATCCTCGCTGAGCTCTGCCGAGAGGTCCCGCGCCATGGCGTCCTGGCGGAGTGCTCGGATGGCCCGGCTGACCGTCTCATCGATCGTCTCGTGCCGCTGCGCCGCCAGTCGCGTCACCTGCGCATGAGTGTCCCTGCTGATGCGGATCGTCGTTGTCTCGGCCACGCCACAACGCTACCGTGTGTAGACAGATTCGTCTACACACGGTCGCATGGCCGTCCACGGGAAAGCAGCCGAGCTGCCCGACTCGCGGCGGAAGGGGGCACGTCAGGGCGTCCGGTTGGCGGTCGCCTGTCGGAAGGGCCCGCGGGGCGGGTGCCCCGACTTGCCGACGGGGCATCGACACCGCGCCTTACCAGCGTGATGGCGCGGCTTCCTCCAACTTGGTCGGCTGGTGGCCAGCACCGAGGCCAGTCATCCCGAAGACAGCAGGATGAGGACGAAGACCGCACTGCCGACCACCAGCAGCGCCAGTCCGATCCACAGCGCGATGCGCATCCGCCGCCGATCGGCCGGGGTGGGCGGCCGGAGCCGCCCTTGGCGCCGGTACTTGGCCTCCAGCGACGCGCCGACCGAGGCACCGAACGCGACGCCGATGGCTGGACCGATGCCGATCAGTCCCGGGGTGCCGCTGACCGTCGCGATCACGACCCCGACGCCGGCGAACAGCGCCATCCCGATGCCGATCCAGGTGGCGACCACCTCCCCCTGCCGGTACTCCCGTTTCGCCACGGCGCCCATCCTGCATCGGCGTGACCATGTTGGGAAGTGCCGAACGGCCGGTCGGCAGTCGCTGCGGCCCAATAATGCTGTGTGAGCAGATGCTGCTCGCTCCCGCGGCGTCGGCCGACACCGCCGCGAGTACGCCTTCTAGGGGTCCGATCACGCCGGGACCGAGGCAGTTACGATCAGTGTGATCGTCCTGGCGATCCGCTGCCCGTTGTTGGCCACGATCGACGCAAGAATGCGGGCTCGCCCGCCGGACGAAGGCACTCGATGGACATCACACTGTGGACGGTTGCCCCATGAGCAGCACGATCGACGTCACGACCGGGCCTCGCCTGGGCCGGCAGCTCGCCTGGTACTTCGGCGGGCTGCTCGTTGTCTACGGCATCGGCCTGGCCGCCTTCTGGCCCGCGCAGGGCGAGCAGCCCAGCGACGCGCTCTTCCTGGTGCTCATGTTCGCCCCCACGGCCGGGGCGCTGCTGGCCCGGTTCGCCGCCAAGGGGCGCATCCAGTGGGGACGCCCCAACCTCTGGCTGCTCGCCGGATTGCTGCCCGCTGCTGCCGTGCTGGGCGCCTACCTGCTCGGGTCGGTCTTCGGCTGGGACACCGAGAACCCCGACGTGCTGCGCGCCGCGCTGGCCGCGGCACCGCTGGCGATCGCCACGGCCGCGCTGTCCGCGGTCGGCGAAGAGATCGGGTGGCGGGGATTCCTCTGGCCGACGCTGCGTGACCGATCCGGGTTCTGGCGGGTCAGTCTGATCGTCGGGGTGATCTGGTGGATCTACCATGTCCCGCTCATCCTGCTCGGCTGGTACGGCAGCATCGCCGGGCTCCCGGCGTTCACGGTGGCCATCGCCGGGTTCACCCTGTTCGTTGGCGTGCTGACCGATCGCTCGCGGTCGCTGTGGCCCAGCGTCATCGCGCACGGGGCCTGGAACGGGCTGGTCGCCACCAGCTTCGCCGCCACTGAGGGCGACGAACGGGTGCCCGCCTTCGCCGGCAGCGACGCACTGCTCGGCGAGTTCGGCTGGCTCGCCGCCATCACCATGATCGCCCTCGGGCTCGCGACCGCCTGGTGGCACACCCATCACCCCTCGACGCACCCCGTGGCGCCGGCAGGCAGTGCCGGTCGGCCCCGAATAGCTGCCGGGGGTCGGGGCAGTAGGCCGACACCGCGCTCGGCGGGGCGCTGACACGGACCGGCTCCTCGACTCTCGTCTTCAGTCGGCCTTCGCCCCTGCTGCAGCTCTCGGGACGTTCGCCCCTGCCGCTTTCGGTTGCGGCGCCCGAGCGTGGCGGTGCAAGGCCGCAACTCTTGGGGTGATGGCAATGACGCTGCAGAATCTCGACCGAACCGCCGAACCCTCATCGATGGACGTGGGCGCCGCCTGGACGAGGGTCCGGTTCGCGGTGCTCTGGGTGATCGTCGGATGCGCGTTGGCCGGGACCATGGCGGTGTTCTTCTATGAGCCCGGCGTCCTCGAGGAAGGCGTCTCCGGCGTGATGGAGGGCGAGACCGTGACGGAGGGCATGGCACTGCTGAACGCGGCGATGGTGGCGCTACCGCTGGCGATGGCGGCGGCCGTGCTCTTCCTGCCTGGCCGCGCAACCGCGATCGGCAATCTGGCGGTGGGCGTGCCGCTCGGCGTGTTCGGCCTCTACGCGCTGGTCTCAGAAGTCTCGGGCGGCGCATTGCACGCGCATGTGACGCTCGCCGCCCTGGCCACGGTGATCGCGTGGCTCATCGTGGGCCTCAGCATCGCCGAACTGCGGCACCGCCCCCACGGGGCCGCGCCGGCAGCGGGCGCCGATGCTCGGGCAGGGGCTTGAGCGCGATGAAGACGGCAACGGCCGCCGCACTGGGCGTCGCCACCGTGGGGCTGGGGACGGCCGCGGCGATCCGGCTGGGGGGCGACTGGGGAACGAAGGGGCCGGAACTGGCCGCGTTCGGCAACGGGATGGCCTACGCCCGCTTCGGGGAGGGGTCCAAGACGCTGCTGTGGATCCCCGACCCCGGCCATGCCGGTCACACGGGCCCCTACCTGCGGTTCATGGCAAGGGTGGTGCAGCCCTTCGTCGACGCCGGCTACACCGTGTTGCTGGTCGGCCACAGGCCCGGGCTGCGGCCCGGCTGCACGCTGGCGGACCTCGGCGACGACTATGCGGCGTTGATCGCCGAGGAGTTCGGCGGGCGGGTCGATCTGGTCGTTGGGGACTCCGGCGGTGGGATGATCGCCATGACCGTCGCCGCCCGGCACCCCGACCGCTTCGGCCACATCGCGACCGTTGCGGCCGGCCGGGTCCTCAGCGAGGAGGTGCGGGTGGCCAACGTCGAGTCCGCGCGCCTGTTGGCAGCGGGCCGTCGCACGGACGCCGCCGAGGTGATGGTGTCGGCGATGTTCCCGCAGATCAGCATCAGCTGGGCGCGGCGTGCGCTGGCGGTGGTGATCGGACGAGTCAGCTTCCCCGCAGAGGTGGACGCGGGGGACGTGGTTGCCGGCGCCGAGGCCTTGAGCGCCTTCGACGGCCGGGAGCTCCTGCCGGGCATCGGCGTGCCCGTGCTGCTCGTGGGGGGTGACCGTGACGAGGATGTCCCGGCAGCGGTGTATCGGGAGACCGCAGAACTCATCCCGGAGGGCACGCTGCGGATCTATGGCGGCAAGAACCACCTCGGCACGATCGGCGACCCGCGACTGGCGCACGACATCCTCGACTTCGTGGCAGGCGCGGCTGCGCAGCCGGCGGCCGGGGGCCGGCGAGCCGAGTAGGCGCCGCCGCGGGACTGGGGCCGTCCGGTTCGCGCGTGGGCCGGGCGGCAGTAGTGCGGAGTGGCGCAGGGGGTTGCCCGGTCAGCCGACCGTTGGGTCTGCCCGGGCCGAGGATGCCGAAGCACCCGAGAAGCGCTGCGAGCTGTCGGGGCGGCGCCCCCGCTGGGTCGGCGAAGCGCCTTGCCAGGACCTCTGGCCCTGGCGCCCCGGCCTCACCCGCGGAAGCGTGGCCCGCGAGGGCGCCTGCGGCGGGAGCCGCAGGAGATCGCGGCCGCACAGCGCGGACGGGGTGGGGACTCAGCCTGAGGGAGGCCGTCAGATGACCACTACGACACACACCCGCAGCATCCACATCGATGCACCCGTAGAGAAGGTCTTCGACTACGTCAAGGACCCGCAGAACCAGTGGGACGCCTACGAGCTGGGGGACAAGAGCACGATCGCTGAGAAGGACGTCGCCGCGGATGCGGGCCAGGGATCCACCTGGACGTGGCAGGGCCACTTCCTGTTCATCCCGATTCACGGCACCATGACCCGCGAGGCGTACGTCCCCAACCAGCGCATCGTCGACCACTCCACCACAGGCGTGCTGTGGACCTACACCTTCGAGCCGGACGACTCGGGCACGACCCTCACCATGGAGGTCGAGGTCTCCAGCAAGGTGCCCTTCCTGGACAAGGTCGAAGACAAGCTCGCCTGGCATGGTGAAAAGGACCTCGACACCTGGCTCGGCAACTTCAAGAAGGCGATCGAGGCCTGATCCCGACAACCGAGGGGTCCGGCGTTCTCGGATTCACGGGTTGGGGCGCGGATGCGCGGTGCCGCTGCACACGTCACGCGGCGTGCCTGACGGCGGGGACCGGGGCCGCGCGAACGCGCCCAGCACGCTCAGGCTGGGTGGCGCCGACCGTCGCTGCGGTCCGCCCGTAGATGGGCAGCGTATCCGCCGGAGGGCGCCGGGGGATTTCGTCGATCTGGAGCGGCTGGAGGGGTCGGCGAGCCTCGTCGCAGATCAGGATGATCAGTGCCCCGATCGAGCGCGCCTCGAGGGTCACGAACAGATCGAGCACGTTCGCGAGGTGGTCGGGGTCGGTCAGCGGGATGGTGGGCCAATGCTCGGGCGGGTCCCGAAACACCCATGGCGCTAGCCTCGGGCCGGTTGGCGCAGGCGGGTCGACCGCTCGCCCGGATCTGTCCGGCACACGCCGGGCCGGGAAGCCGAGAGCGGCGTTCCCCGATCAGCAGGTGGCGTGGAGGACAGCGCGGACCTCGGAGGAGTCGAGGCCGGACAGCAGGCGGCAGGCTTCCCGGGTCGGGACCGCCGTGATGGTGATGCCGCGCCGCTGCGCCTCGCGCTCCACGTCGGGCATCACTGGCAGCGTTGCTTACCAGCACCCCGGTTCGGGGGCGGCCCCGGGCCGCATGATCCACCCGGTCGGCGGGGCCCCACGTCGGCACCGCCCCTGGGCGGGATGCCGAAGGCAAAGAAAGACCCGGCCCACTAGAGGCCGGGTAGGTGGCCCCAGTGGACCTCAGGACGGACGAGGCCGGCCGGTGTCACACCCACTTCTCGGGCCTCCGGTGGTTGCCGACGTGCTCGGGGAGGGGGTGCGCGAGCAGCTCGGCGGCGGTCAACCGGTGCCACCAGTGCCTCCCGGCGCCCTCGTCGTGCGCGCCGCGAAGGCTGCCGGCGGTGTGGTTGCCGCGAGGGTTGATCACCCCGACCGGCACCTTCCGGCGGACGTGCGCGACGGCGAACGCCACGCGGCCCGGCGATGACGGAGGCGCACAGCGCACGCACGTCCAGCCACTTCCACGACTGGTCCGGCCCGCACAGCGCCCGGCCGCCGTAGAACAGGTTGAACACGTCCACGTACACGCCGACGCTCATCGGGCGGTCGGGACCCCCGCCCGGCCCTCAACGCCGGCCTCCCGATCGACCGGGGCGGAGACCTGGTCGGCACTGCGGTGCAGTTGGCGGCTCGGGTCTGCGCTGCGGCACAGCCGGACCAGATTCTGGTGGCGGGCATCATGCGGGACCTCTGCTCAGACCCCGAACTCCGCGATCGGTTCCGCGACGCCGGGCGGGTGACGTTGCAGGGCTTCGTGAGCGCGGTGCAGTTGTCCGCAGTCTCCTGGCAGGACGATCGGAGCGCTGCGGCGGGCTGAGCCCTGGTCGCCTGGCGAGTGCCGAGGCCGCGCTTCCGCCACCGCTGGGGCAGCGCGCTCGCGGAGAACCCGTCCGCGGCGCTGCCGCCAGCGACGGTGGTCAAGTCCCACCGTGATCACGTGCTCGTGATGACGCATGCGTTCACGGTGCAGATCGACCTCGGTGCCCGGCCAGCGCCGAAACGGCGTCCGCGACCGGTGTTCGCCCACTGATGAGCTCCAGCGTGAGATCAGCGACGGCCGGATGCTCGATCAAGGCCGCCGCCACGGCGGCGACATCAGCCCGGGGCACGGCACCGCGCGCCACCTGACGGGCCAGCGCCACCGACCCGGTCGGGGCGTCGTCGGTCAGTCGTCCGGGACGCAGGATCACGTATGCCAGGCCCGATGCGCGCAGCGTCCGCTCGGCGGCGGCCTTCGCGCGCAGGTAGTGGGAGAACACGTGCTCGTCCTGCGGGGGATGATCGGTGCCCATTGCGCTGATCTGCAGGAAGCGCGGCACGCCGGCCTGCTTGGCTGCGGAGACGCAGAGGTCGGAAGCCCCCTGATCGACGGTGTACTTGCGGCCCACGCCGGAGCCAGGGCCGGCCCCTGCCGCGAAGACGAGCGCGTCGACCCCGGCCAGTTCCGGCGCGAGTACGTCTGCTTCGGCGCGCTCCAGGTCGATGATCAGGGGGGTGGCACCGGTTGCCGCCACAGCGGCCGCCTGATCCGGGTCGCGGATGATCCCGATGACAGATCGGCCCTGCTGGGCGAGGCGCTGACTCAGGAGCAGAGCGATCTGCCCATGGCCGCCAGCAATCGCGATCCGCATGCCGCGATTCTGCCGGACACTGCGGCGCACCGCCCGGGTAGGCGCGAATCGCCGATGCCTGCCGCAGGCCACCACGGTCGAAGCGACCCGGTGCGAACACCTCCGGCGAGCCGCCCGGTACCTAGACTGCGCCCGTGAGCCCAACACCCTCGGCCCCGCGCGACGGCTCCGACAGCGCGGCCGCCCAGGCCCCCGTCGATCCCGATGCGCTGTCTGCCTGGGACCGCTGGTTCCACCTCACGCAGCGCGGTTCGACGGTGGGCCGCGAAGTTCGCGGTGGCGTGGTCACCTTCGTGACGATGGCCTACATCGTCATCCTCAACGCCCTGATCCTCGGCACCGCCCAGGACGTGAACGGCCGGTATATCGGTGGCGGGGACGACCCGAGCGTCGCGATCGCGTTGGTGTCGGCTGCCACCGCGCTGGTTGCGGGCGTGCTCACCATCGCGATGGGAGGGATCGGTCGCTTCCCGATGGCGATCGCCGCGGGACTGGGCTTGAACAGCTTCCTCGCCTACACCATCGCCCCGCTCATGACCTGGCCGCAGGCGATGGGGCTGATCGTCCTGGAAGGCATCCTTATCGGGATCCTCGTGCTCACCGGGTTCCGCGTCGCGGTGTTCGAGGCGGTGCCGGAGCCGCTGAAGTATGCGATCGGGGTGGGCATCGGCCTGTTCATCGCGCTGGTCGGCTTCGTCAACGCCGGTATCGCGAGGCCCGGCGTCCCGCTGATCACGTTCGGCGTGGACGGCCAGCTGCGCGGCTGGCCGACCGTGGTGTTCGTGGCCGGCCTGCTGCTGCTCGTCGTGCTCGTTGCCCGGGGCGTGAAGGGAGCGCTGCTGATCGGCGTCCTGGCCACGGCGGCCTTCGCCGTCCTGGTGGAGGCTGTGTTCGACGTCGGTCCGCAGGACGACGGCGACCCCGACACCCCGAACAACCCGGTGGGTTGGGCGTTGACCGTCCCGGAGATCCCGCAATCGTGGAGCGGGATCCCGGACTTGAGCATCCTGGGCGACTTCAGCCTCACCGGCGCGTTCGCGGCAGTGGGCGCGGTGACCGCCGGACTGGTGATCTTCTCGCTGCTGCTGTCGGACTTCTTCGACACGATGGGCACGGTCACCGGCTTGGCCCACGAAGCCGGCCTCACCGACGGGCAGGACACCATCCCGCACCTGGAGCCCATCCTGTTGGTGGACTCCGCCGCGGCATCGATCGGCGGCATGGCGTCGGTGTCGAGCAACACCAGCTATGTGGAGAGCGCCGCGGGTATCGGGGAGGGCGCCCGCACCGGCATCGCGTCGCTGATCACCGGTGCGCTGTTCTTGGCGGCGATGTTCGCCTCGCCGCTGGTCTCGGTGGTGCCGTACGAGGCCGCGACCCCGGTGCTGGTCATCGTGGGATTCCTCATGATGACGCAGATCAAGCGGGTGCCGTTCGACGACTACACGATCGGAATTCCGGCGTTCCTCACCATCATCGTGATGCCGTTCACGTATTCGATCGCCAACGGCATCGGTGCCGGCCTGGTGAGTTACGCGCTGCTCATGCTGGCCACCGGGCGCGCCCGCGAGGTCAAGCCCCTGCTGTGGCTGGTGGCCGCTGCCTTCGTCGCCTACTTCGCCATCTACCCGATCGGCCAGTTGCTCGGCGGGACCGTCTGAGGTTGCCGCCGTCGTCTCGTCGTTGATTGCGCAGAATCCGCGAACGGATGCGGGATCTCGCGGCGATCGACGTCCGCCTCCGAACCGGAGCGGCTGTCGGGATGGCCCGGCGGTCGCGGCAGCAGCCGCCCGTGGGCCTGTCCCGCACCGGGCGCCCGCCAGGCCCGCCCAGGTCGGAGGTGACCCAGCCCGGGCAGGCGGCCCCCCACCAGCACGTGGTCGCCGGCGAGTTCGGCGGCCAGCATCCGGGCGAGCACCGTGAGGGCAGCCTTCGGCCATCGCCGCACCGACCAGCGCGAGCAGCAGCGCAAGGTTTGCGCGGGCTCCCTTGGACATGCTTCGACGGTGAGGGGCGGCAACGCGCTGGGACGGTTCGGGGTGCTGGCGGGGGCGGTGCGCAGTGCCGGGGGAGGAGCGCCACGTCGCCGAACTTCTCCCGCCGAGCTCCCGTGTACCATCGTGTGAGCGGCCGTCGGCCGCCCTGCCGCCTTAGCTCAGTTGGCCAGAGCGACGCACTCGTAATGCGTAGGTCGTCGGTTCGATTCCGACAGGCGGCTCCGTCGGGAGATCGTTGCGGTGCAGCGGGTTTTCGCGTATCGGTCACACAGCGGTCAGCGGCATCTCCCGCCTCTTGGTGGCGCCATCGCCGGGATGCGATGAGCGCGTGTTCGGAGGTTGGCGGGTTTCCCCGACGGATCTCCACGGTGCCGGGGCTGGCGACAAGCTGGAAGCCCTCCGGCCACTCATGCATGGTCGTCGGTGGCCCGGCCCGAAGACGCCGCCGCGGATCTCGCTCCCCGGCTGCGCCCCGAGGTTGTCGATGAGGCCGGCGGCGGCTGGTGGGTTAGGTTGGGGCGCATGTCAACCTCTGACCTCCCGCGACCCCGCGCTATGCACTATTTCGTGCTGTCGGCCTCGCCTCGGCGGGCTTCGGTCAACACGGCCATGGCCCACCTGGTCGCCGGTGTCATCGAGGCGCGCGGGGGGACCCAGCATGTGGGCACCATCGCCGGCTACGACATGCCGCTGTACAACCAGGACGACCAGGACGCGTCGGGCTTTCCCGAGGGGGCGCAGCGGCTACGCGAGGAGTTCGTCCGCGCCGATGGTGTTGTCCTGGTCAGCCCCGAGTACAACGCGTCGTTCCCGGGGCAGTTGAAGAACGCTCTCGACTGGTTGTCGCGGTTCCGGCCGCAGCCCTTCTCGGAGAAGCAGATGATGCTGATGTCGGCCTCCCCATCGATGTCGGGGGGCAATCGGGGTCTGTGGGGGTTGCGGATCCCGTTGGAGCACTTGGGTGCTCGCGTCTACCCCGACATGTTCTCGTTGGCCCAGGCCTCACGCGCCATCGGGGAGGGAAAGCTGGTCGACGACATGCTCCAGACGCGCCTTGAGTCCACGGTCGGCTCCTTCATGGACCTTGCGGAAGCAGCCACGCACTACGCGTGCGCGAAGCACGTGTGGGTCGAGTTCCTCGGCGAGCCGGCGTCCGACCCCGTTGTTGCCCGGGCCGAGTAGCAGGACACCAGTGACTTCCTGCGCGTGGGTCGAGGGGAATCCTGGCATGGGTGTTCGAGTCGACAACGCCACTGCTCGGTACCTGCAGGGAATCCGGGACGGGCAGAACGACGCCGTCGACAACTTCACCGGTGAGCGCGACACCGCCTTCCCGCCTGATGAGGGACGGCGAGGAGTACTGCCTGGAGGTCATCACTGACTTCCGCGAGCCCATATCGAGGTGTCCGTGCGCCTGCGATGACGTGGTGCGAGTGCAGGAGCGGCCGATGGACTCGAGGATCTGCTCGGAGCCTTGTTCCAGACCAGGGCCGGGGTGCTCGTTCCAGGTCTGGATCCAGCCGCGACCCTGGCCCCGACCTCGCCGCACTCGCGGGCGTGGACCGGGAGGCCGGCCACCAACTCATCAGGGCAGGGAAGGCGGTGTCGTTCCGGCTGGGCGCCCGCATCCGCACCCCCAGCATCGAGGGCGGGTTCACTTCCGGCATCCAGGGCGATCACGCCGCGGCCGCGCCGCGTGTGCCGCGACCCGCAGGCCCAGCGGTCCATCCTCGTGGAAGGTCGGCGCGTCCCGACCGTGATCGATGCAACGCTCGTGCGGGCATTCGCCCAGCTGTCCGAGGACGTCGGTGCAGCGGTTATCGACCGGGTGCTCGCACTGCGGAATGGCGAGGTGCGGCGGGCTATCCGCCGACTCCGATGAACGACATCGGCCCCGGCGAGAGGAGTACCGGGGCCGATGTCAGCTGGGGAGTCAGAAGGGCAGCAGCACGGTGTCCACGACGTGGATCATGCCGTCGGCGACCCGGATGTCGGTCTTCACGAAGCCGGCGTCGGAGCCGATGGCGTCAACGAACCCGCCGCGTGCGGAGATCGTGTTGCCGTCGAGCATCGTGACCTGCTTGGCCTTCGTCACGCTCTTGGAGTTCCGCACGCCCTCGGTGACGTGGTAGTCCAGCACCGCCTCGACGACGGGCAGGCCCAGCCCGGCCACGACGCCGAAGGCAGCATCCTCGGTGCTGATCGATCCGTCGCTCATCCCGTTGTCCAGCACATCGGCCAGGGCAACGAACGCGCCGTCGGTGGGAGCGAAGACGGTGTAGTTGTCCATGCCGTTCAACGTGCTGCTGTTGTACCCGGTTGCGATGACCGCGCCGACGAGGATGTCGAAGTCGTCGAGGTTGTCGTCGAACTCCCCGGGGGTGCCGGACAGCGCGACAGCGGTCTCCACGATGGTCGCGTCGGACTTCTTGGCCCAGTCCGGCTTCGCGGCCGAGGCGGGCAGCGCGGTGGCGCCGATCGCGAGCGAAGCCGTCGCACCGGCGACGAGGGTGTTGCGAATGGCCTTCTTCATTGGAGTGCTCCTTGGCGTTGGAAGTCGTTGCATGAGGTTCGGCCGGAGCGGCGCTCTTGGATGCAGCTGCGCAGAAGATCTTCCGCCCGTGTGCGCGGCGCCGCCTGCTCTGCGGCGTTTGGCCGCCCGTGGGAGAATCCGATCCGTCCTGCTGACGGCCGCATGGGCGCTGCTCCCGGGCGCGGGAGTCGGTGCCGTCCGGGGTCGGCTGGGTCGGCCCCGCTGGGGTGGGCGTTCACGTTGGTCGTCGAGCGGCTCGGCCATCCGATCTCAGCGGTACCGGGAGGGCCATCCAGGCCGCAGCCTTGAGGCACCCGGCCGGGGCGGTGGACGAGTTGCGGGGGCGGCGGGTGAGGGCGCCGGACCGCATCGGCGAGCGTTTGGGGCGAGGCGCTGGCGCGGGACTCCCGCGCAGTGGGCACGGTTTCCCTCGGGATCGATCCGCTGCGTCATCTGCCGGGGCACTGTTGAGGGTGTTCCACGCCTGATCGGACGCCAGACTGTCGCGACTGGCGGCGCGGTGTCAGGGCCGGCGCTGCCCCGGGTCCTACTCGACCTCGATCGGCCCTTCCTGCGGGCCCTCCTCCTGCGCCGGTTGGACCGCCAGCGACGGGAAGCTGCGCAGCGGGCCTTCGGCGTGGGAGTCCCACCGGGGGAACACCAGGTCCGACTGCAGCCACACCGTCAGCAGCTGGGCCAGGCCGTGGAGGCTGTCCAGATGGGTGCGCTCGTGGCCGTGGCTGGCGTCCACCCCGAAGCCCAGCAGCGCCAC
Source organism: uncultured Actinomycetota bacterium (assembly GCA_963766005.1). Lineage (GTDB taxonomy): Bacteria > Actinomycetota > Actinomycetes > S36-B12 > CAVXYG01. The sequence goes on from CAVXYG010000008.1 coordinate 54,290, forward strand.
CCTCAGGTGGGCGCCGGCCTCGAGGGCGGCGGCGGCGTCGGAGCGGTAGTGGGCGAACGTGTCGCGGACGACCTCGATGCCGTGCTGCCTGGCCAGCGCGTACATGCGCCGGGTCAGGTGGTAGTCGAACGGGCCGACGCTGTCGGCCATGGCCACCGTGACGGCAGTCTCCCTGGACTGCTGCCCCGGCGCGACGATGGCGGCATCGACCGAGACCATCTCGGCGACCTCCGGCCCCAGGCCGTGGCTGGCGCCCTGGCCGATCTCCTCGGTGCACGTGACCAGGAGTTGGGCGCGCACCGGCAGTTCCACATCGGCCTTCTTCAGCGCCTTCAGGGCCGCGAGCGTCGCGGCGACCCCGGCCTTGTCGTCCAGGTGCCGGGAGCGCACGAACCCGTTGCCGGTGATCAGCGGATGCGCCAGCGGTGCCACGAAGTCCCCCACGTCGAGGCCGAGGCGCGCGCAGGTCCTCGGCGCTGGATACGTGCTCGTCGAGGCGGACCTCGACGTGGTCCCAGGAGACGCCTTGCGAGTCGACCTCCTCGTTCCAGCGGTGGCCGGAGGCCTTCAGGGGCAGGACCTGGCCGTTGTAGACGGTCTCCAGGTCGTCGGGGAAGACCCAGACGGCGGCGCCTTCGGAGAACCGTGCCGAGTGCGTGCCGATCGGCTTCAGTTCGAGTCGGCCGTTGTTCTTCAGCCTGCGCACCATGGCGCCGATGGTGTCGGTGTGCACGACGACCGCCCGCCCGGCATCGGCGTCGGCCGGTCCGCCCAGGTCCGCCACGATCGCGCCGCGCCGCGTCACGACGAACGGCACGCACAGCCGATCCAGTCGCTCGCCGACGTACTGCTGCACATGGTCGGTCCGCCCCGTCGGGCTGGGAATGTCCAGGAGTTCCAGCAGCACACGGCGCAGGAACCCGAGGTCGATCTCCAAGGCGCTCACTCCCGCAACGGTAGCGTTCGGCGGGGCGGCAGGCGTGGGTTGCCCTGCGGACGGCCTCATCAGCGCTTCGGATCGGCCGCTCGTCCCGGCCGCCCGCGCCGTCGGGCCGTGGCGGACGCATCGGCCCGGGACGGCGAGACCGTGGTGGGGAACAGCAGGTCCACGAACCGCTCGACGGTGGGCTGCGGCTCGTGGTTGGCCAAGCCGGGCCGCTCGTTGGCCTCGATGATGACGTACTCGGGCTGGTCGGGCGCGGCGGTCAAGCAGGTCGATCCCGGTGACCGGGATCGACAGCGCTCTGCTCGCCGCGATGCACGCCTGCGCCAGCACCGGGTGCAGTTCCGCGGTGACGTCGTGGATCGTCCCGCCGGTGTGCAGGTTGGCGGTCCTGCGCACCGTGAGCTCCTCGCCCTGGGGCAGGACATCGTCCATCGACCAGCCGGCCCCCGCCACGGTCTCGCTGGTGCCCGCGTCCAGCGGGATCCGCGACTCGCCGCCGGTGGCCGCGGCGCGACGTCGCGACTGCCGCCCGATCAGTTGCGCGACCGTGTGGGTGCCGTCCCCGAGGATGCTGGCCGGCCGTCGGACGGCGGCCGCGACCACCTCGTGGCCGATGACGATCACGCGCACGTCCTGGCCGGTCACCATCTCCTCGATGAGGACGTCGGGGCAGTGCTCCCGGGCCTCCACCACCGCGCGCCGCAGCGCCTCGGGGTCCCGGACTCCGACCGTGATCCCCTGGCCCTGCTCACCGCGAGCGGGTTTGACGACGACCTCCCCCACCTGGTCGAGGAACTCGAAGTCCGCGGCATCGTCGCCCGCCGTGATCCCGCGCGGGACTCGCAGCCCCGCGTCGGACAGGACCCGCCTGGTGACCCGCTTGTCGTCGCACCGGGCCATCGCCAGCGCATTGGTCAACTCCGACAGCGACTCGCGGGTGTGCACGACGCGGGCGCCGTGGTGAGTTTCAGCTCGCCCCACTGTGCATCGGTCACCTCCACGCGGATGCCCCGTCGCATCGCCTCGTCCGCCACGATCCTCGCGTACGGGTTGAGCTCGTCGTAGTGCGCGGGAGGAGCGGCCCGGAACAGCCGCTCGTTGATCGGGTTCTTGCGCTTGACGACCAGTTCGGGCACGCGGCGGAATCCCAGCCGCTCGTAGAGCCTGATGGCGCCGGTGTTGTCCGCCAGCACCGACAGGTCGACGAACGCCCGCCCCCGCGCGGTCATCGCCTCGGCCAGCCGGCCGAGCAGTGCCTGGCCCAGACCGGGCGGGGCGACGGCGGGATCCACGGTCAGGCACCACAGCGAAGACCCGTTGGCCGGGTCGTCGAAGAGCGCCGCATGATCCACGACGGTGACGGTGCCGATCACCTGACCCGTGGACAGCACCGCCACCAGGTGCACCACCTCGGGCCGGGACGCCACCTGCAGCAGGACGTCCGACGGCGCCGTGACCATCCCGTTGCGGGCGTAGATCGCGTTGACAGCGTCCGCCTCGTCCATGGTCCGCATCTCGTGGATCGTGACCCCCACGGGCGGCTCGGGGCTGATCCGCTGGGCGGGCAGATCCAGGCGGAAGGTCAACGAGGGGTCCACGAAGAACTCGTCCGGGTGCTTGGCGACGAACACGTGGGCGTCGCGCAGGTAGATGCAGATGTCCCGGGTGCCCTCGACCTCCGCGCGCAGCACCTCGGCGGCCTGGCTGCGATGCGCGAACGTCTGGCCGAACACGATCTGTCCCCAACCGCAGTCCAGCGCCACGCCCTGCGACTGATGCGCGTGCTCGACCTCGGCGTGCGCCATCAGCGGGTCGCCGCCGGGACCGATGCCCTGTCGGTCCTCGGACGCATGCTCCGCGGTGCCGTCCTTCGCGATGCCCTCGGGTCGCGTCGCTTCGTCGTCCATCTCCGCCTCAGATGCCATGGTCCTGCAGCCACATCTCGAGCAGGCCGAGCTGCCAGAGCTTGTTCCCGCGCAACGGGGTCAGCTCGCTGTTGGGGTCGGCCAGCAGAGCATCGACGTACTCGGGGCGGAAGAGCCCGCGGTCCCGCGCTGCCGGGTCGTGCAGGGCGTCCCGGACCCGGGCGAGCACCTTGCCCTCGAGGTGCGTGATGCCGGGCACCGGGAAGTACCCCTTCGGCCGGTCGATCACCTCCCAGGGGAGCATCCGGCGCCCGATCGACTTCAGCACGCCCTTGCCGCCCTGGTCGAGCTTCAGCGCAGGCGGGCAGGTCGCGGCCAACTCGACGAACTCGTGGTCCAGGAACGGCACCCGGGCTTCGAGCCCGTGGGCCATGGTCATGTTGTCGACCCGCTTGACCGGGTCGTCGACGAGCATGACCTCGGTGTCGATGCGCAGCGCAGCGTCCACCGCAGTCTGCGCGCCCGGGGCGGACATGTGCGCGGCCACGTACTCGCGCGCCGGGTCGCCGTCGGGCAGGTAGTCCGGGCTCAGCACGCGCGCCAGCCCGGCCGCGTCGCGGTCGAAGAAGGCCTTGGCGTAGGTGTCCACGGCACGGTCGCGCGGCACGTCGGCCAGCGGCGGGTACCAGTGGTAGCCGCCCAGGATCTCGTCGGCCCCCTGACCGGACTGCACCACCTTCAGGTGCTTGGCGACGGCTTCGGACAGCAGGTAGAAGGCGACGGCATCGTGGCTGACCATGGGTTCGGACATGGCCTGGACCGCGGCCTCCAACGGGGGGAGCAGGTCGGTGTGGGGGATGAGGATGCGGTGGTGGTCGGTCCCGAACCGCTCGGCGATCACATCGGAGTACTGGAACTCGTCGCCCTCCCGGCCTCCCACCGACTCGAAGCCGATCGAGAACGTCGACAGCCCCGTTTGGCCCTGCTGCGGCCAGCAGGGCCACGACCAGCGAGGAATCCAGTCCCCCGGAGAGCAGGACCCCGACCGGGACGTCGGCAACCATCCGGCGGCGAACGGCCGTGGACAGCGACTCGGCGAGGGCATCCTGCCAGTCGCGCTCGGTCCAATCCTCGCGAGCGGGGTCGCGGGCGAACTGCGCGTCCCAGTAGCGGCGCTCCCGCCTCGTGCCGTCCGGCTCGTAGACGCGCACGGTGGCCGGCGGCAGTTTCTGCACCCCGGCGAGGAGGGTGCGGGGCGGGGGCACGACCGCGTGGAAGGACATGTAGTGGGCCAGGGCCACCGTGTCGATGGCGGTGTCGATACCGCCGCCGGCCAGCAGCGCGGGCAGCGTCGAGGCGAACCGCACGACATCCGCAGACTCCGCCACGTACAGCGGCTTGATGCCGAGCCGATCGCGCGCCAGGATGACGCGGTGCGTGTCCCGTTCGACGATCGCGATGGCGAACATCCCGATGAGGTGCTCCACGAAGGACTCGCCCCATTCGGCGTAGGCTTTCAGGACCACCTCCGAGTCGCCGTGGGAGAAGAAGCGGTGGCCCTTGCCGGTGAGCTCCGCGCGCAGTTCGACATAGTTGTAGATGCAGCCGTTGAACACCCCGGTGATGCCCGCCGCGGAGTCGACGATCGGCTGCCCGCTGGCGGCGGACAGATCGATGATCTTCAGGCGTCGGTGCGCGAGCGCCGCTGGGCCGGATGCCCAGGTGCCGGAGTCGTCGGGGCCGCGGTCGGCCATCGTGGCCGCCATCCGGTCCACGGCGGCCACTCGCGCCCGCTTGCCGTCCAGCCGTATCTCTCCTGCGAGTCCGCACATGGGACTCATTGTCCCAGCCGGGTTCGAAGCGGCGAATCGGTGCTCGTATCGGACATCCGATCCGGTACTCGCGACGTGGGGTCGGCCGGTCATTGCAGCAACCTCGTCGACGGTGAAGGGCCCCTTTCGAGGGGTCCGGATGAGCGCGGTGGCCTGGACCGGCGCCGGGCGTTGTGGGCTGACGGTCCTTGCACGCGACCCGTGCCCGGCCCCAAGCTAGGCCTCGGCGCCGTCCACGCCCTGCGGGCTCAGCACCAGCACCGGGATGACCCGATCCGTCTTGGTCTGGTACACGGCGTAGTCCGGCCAGGCCTCGACCGCGCGTCGCCACCACACCTCGCGTTCCTCCCCTTCGACCTCACGCGCCCGCATCGCGACGGGCGTGGGGCCGTCCTGGAGCCGCGCGTCGGGCTCGGCCGCCAGGTTGCGGTACCACTGCGGGTGCTGGGGAGCGCCTCCCTGGGACGCGACCACCGCGTACTCGCCATCGTGCTCCACGCGCATCAGCGGGGTCTTGCGGATCTTCCCGCTCTTGGCGCCGACCGTGGTGAGGATGATCACGGGTCGACCACGCATCGTGTTGCCTCTCGTGCCCCCGGACGACTCGTACTCCTGGACCTGCTGGCGGACGAAGTCCATCGGGCTGGGGGCGTAGTTGTCTGGTTGACCCATACCGCAGCCAACGTCGTGAGCCCGCGCGCCATTCCGCGCCGCGGTGCGGCGTGCGCGGGGTGCCCCCGATCCGCAGGCGATACCGCAGTGGAGGGTGTGCTGCGTACTGCCTACCGGGCGAGGCTTTGCTTGCCGGCCCTACCCCCGACCCATGGCGATGAGCCGCGCCTCGGGAATGCGCTGCAGCCGCAGCATCGCGACGATCCCGAGGAACGGCCCGGACGCGAGGCCAGCCGCGTGCCGCAACGCAGCAGGCGGAAAAGGGAAGGGCCCGTCGGGCACTCGCGTCGCCGCGACAACGCCGCCGATCAGGGTGAGGAGGCTGGTGACGGCGATGACCGGGCGCCCGTCGCCCCGCCCGTCCCGTTGACGTGGTGCGGTAGCGCCGAGCCGACCGTCAGGGCGCCCACCATCAGGCCCAGAGCAGTGCCGCGCCCGGTTCGGAACCACGTCGCCAGGTGCTTCAGCGCCGGTGGATAGACACCGGCCAGGAACGCCCCCGTGAGGAAGCGCAGCGGGACCGCCAGGGCGGCGCTACTGGCCGGCAGCAGCAGGGCATTGGCGGTCGCGGTCCCGATCGATCCGATGAGCATCAGCCGGGTCGGTGGGAGGAGGTCGGCGAGGTTGGCGGCGGCCGAGGCGAGCGCTCCGACCACGAACCCCAGTTGCACCGCCAGGGTGAGGCTGGCGCTGGAGGTGGCCGGCAACGACCAGGACTCCCGGACTTGGGGCACCACGGCCGTGGCCGGGAACCAGGTCGTCATGGCGAGCAGCGCCGCCAGCCCCAGCCAGTGCAGTGCGCTCCAGCGGCCCGGGGGATCCGGAGAGCCCGTCGTTGTCGGGTCGCCCACGTTCGTCAGCCTCGCACCGGACGCGCCCTGTCGCCCGGCCGCCGCGCAATGGGACCAGCCGCGCGTCGCCTCCGTCTCGCGGCGACGGTTGCCGTGCCGTTCCAGGAGGTGCGCGACGGCGGAGCGGCGGGGGTGGCACAACGGCCACGCCCGCGTCGGCGACGCCGCCGACATCAAGCGCTGGGCAGCGCGCAGCGGGGATGGCAACCGCTCCACGACGACGTCCAGGCCGCCGCGGCATCGGTCTTCGGCGGCATCAGCGTGCACAGGGTGTTGCGACGGCCGGCATCAACGCGCCGGTGGCCGCGGGCTTCCCCGGTCCCGGCAGCGTTCTTCTGCGAGTCCCTTGGGACTTCGCCGCGCCCGTTCGCCCGGGCGGCATCAGCACGGCGCGTGCCGAGGCCGCGATGCGCACCGACAAGCCGATCACGACGCTACGCCCCTCGGTGTCCCGCGCCGATAGTGTGGTCCCCGTGAACGGCACGGCCGTCTGCCACCCGGGCCTCGCTCTCGGGATGAACGGCCGGGCGCGCTGCACTCGGCCCGGCGCCGGCCGGGTGTTGCCGGAGGTCCCGATTCCGTCGGTGCGGCTATAGTGGCGCGGACATGGACCGGGGCCGGCCAGCTGGCCGGCGGGCCGGTGCGAGGGCCGAAGAGCAGGTGGGTGCGATGCCGCAGACGATCTACGAGAGCCACGGCGGATTCGCCTCGGTGCGCAAAGTGGTGCTGTCCTTCTACGACCGAGTGCTGGACTCAGAGATCCTCGCGCCCTATTTCGCGCGTACCGACATGAAGAGGCTCATCGACCACCAGACCAAGTTCGTGTCGTTCCTCCTCGGCGGCCCGGCCAGCTTCAGCGACGACCACATCGAGCGGGTGCATGCTCGGATGGGCATCACGGCGCCGGCCTTCGACGAGATGGTGATGACGATGATGGAGACCCTGGAGGACCACGGCTACTCCGCCAACGAGGTCGGATCGGTGGAGCACGAGTTGCGGTCCCGCCAGTCGATCATCGTCAGCGCATGACGCCCGACGACCGCCCCGAGCCGATCGCCCTGAGCGAGGAGTTCGTGCGGGACCTCATGCGGTCGGTGCACAGCGTCTTCGCGATCGCCGATCCGGAGAGCTGGCACCCGCTGCTGGAGAGCGCTCGGTTCTTCGAGGTGTTCCCACCCGACCCCGCCGAACCCGATGGGCCGATCGACGAGCGCATCCCGGGGATGGACGGCGAGCGGGCAGCCGATCGCATGGGGCGCGGGCGCCCGTACTCACTGGATGTCGAAGTCCCCTCGGGCCCGCGGACGCTGTCGCTGACGGTCACGTTTCAGTCCGCGGAGCTGGCCGGTCGCTCCTTGGCGATCGTCGAGGCGACCGACACGACCAAGGCGAAGGAGACCGAGTACATGCTCGACTCCTACTCCCGGATGGCCGAGAAGAACTCCCGGGAAGTGCAGCGCGAGAAGGAGCGGGCGGAGAAGCTGCTGCTCAACATCATGCCGCGCGCGGTGTTCGAGGAGATGAAGGACTTCGGTTCGGTGAGTCCGCAGCGCTTCGACGATGCGACCATCCTCATGCTCGACTTCGTCGACTTCACCGAGATGACCGTCTCCCGCAATCCGGGCGAACTGGTCTCGGAGCTCAACGACATCTTCACGGCCTTCGACCGCATCGTGGAGCTGTTCGGCTGCGAGCGGATGAAGACCATCGGCGACGCCTACATGGCGGTGTGCGGGTTGCCGGAGCCCAACGAGGAGCATGCCCAAGCCATCGCCCGGGTGGCCTTGCGGATGCGGCGCTACCTGCAGAAGCGCAACGAGTCCCGCCGAGAGCCCTGGCTCGGCAGGATCGGTATCCACAGCGGTCCTGTGGTCGGTTCCATCGTGGGCGTGCAGAAGTACGTCTACGACATCTTCGGGCCGGGCGTGAACATGGCCGCCCGCATGGAGGCGCTCGCCGACCCGATGCAGATCGCGATCTCGGAGCCGACGCACGCTTTGATCGGTGACGAGTTCACGTGCAGTGATCTCGGGCAGCACGACGTCAAGGGCTTCGGCAGCCAGCGGCTGTACTCCCTCGATGCCGAATGGCGGCACCGCCGCTGAGCCGTGCCCGACCGCCGGTCTGGACGGGCGAACCGACGCGATCCTCTGCAATCGTGACCGAGATGCGGGAGGTGGCTGCCGTGGCCGAGACGTGTGATGTCGTCGTCCTGGGGATGGGGACCTGCGGGGAGGATGCTGCGCTGCGCCTGGCCAAGGCGGGCTTGGACGTCATCGGTGTCGAGGAGCAGCTCATCGGCGGCGAGTGCCCCTACTGGGCCTGCCTCCCGACCAAGTCCCTGGTGCGCTCGGCGGCCATGGTCGCGGAGGCCAGGCGGGCGGACGGGCTGGTGGGCAGCGTCTCCGTGCAGCCGGATTGGTCGATCGTGGCGTCGCGGCTGCGGACCGAGATCACCGGCGGCTGGGACGATGCGGGCGGGGTGGCGCGCTTCGGGGCCGCGGGCGGGCGCTTCCTGCGCGGTCGGGGCGTTGTGGTGGGCCCGCGCACGGTCGCGGTCGGCGACCACGAAGTCACAGCGAGGACGGGCATCGTCGTGGCGACCGGCTCACGCCCTGTCGTGCCAAGGATCCCCGGCCTGGCCGATGTCCCGTATTGGACGACTCGCGACGCGGTGGCGGCGGAGGAATTGCCCGCCTCGCTGGTGATCCTCGGCGGCGGCGCGGTCGGGTGCGAGCTCGGCCAGGTCTTCGCCAGGTTCGGGGTGCAGGTGACCATCCTGGAACAGCGGGAGCGGCTGCTGGCAGACGAGGAGCCAACGGCGTCGCAGTGGGTGACCGCCGCCCTGGAGGCGGACGGCGTACAGGTGCGGACGTCCGCCGGGGTCGTGGCGGTGTCGCGGTCCGACCGGGGGGCCGAGGTGCATTTCCGCGATCGCGGCGAAGTCGCGGGCGAGCGCCTGCTGGTGGCAGTCGGGCGAGCGGCCGACGCCGACGCCGTCGGGGTCGCCGCCGCCGGGGCAACGACGACGCGCGGCTTCATCGAGGTGGACGGTCGGATGCGCGCCGCCGAGGGGATGTGGGCGATCGGCGATGTCACCGGCATCGGCATGCTGACCGAGGTCGCGCTCTACCAGGGCATGCTCGCCGTGGAGGACGTGCTCGGCTGTCCACCAGCCCCGGCGCAGTACGACGCACTGCCGCGCACCGTCTTCACCGACCCCGAGGTGGGCGCCGTCGGCCTGACGGAGGAGGCGGCCCGCTCCGGGGGCCGCGACATCGCGGTAGTGCACAAGGACCTCGGTGCGACCTTCCGTGGCTGGCTGCATCGCACGGGCAACGAGGGTTCGATCGTGCTGATCGCCGACCGGGCGGAGGACCGGCTCGTCGGGGCCACCGTCGTCGGACCCCGGGCTTCGGATGTCCTCGGCTTTCTGGCGCTGGCTGTCCGGTCCCGCATCCCGCTGGCCGACCTCGTGCATCAGATCTATGCCTTCCCCACCTTCTACGGGGGCCTGGGCGAGGCGATCGGCGCCTACGGTCGAGGGATCGTGCGGGTGTTGGATCCCGGCACGCCGCCGATGTTCGACGATCCCAGCCCCGACCCGCCTGTCCACGAGCGCGGCCCCGCACCCGCCTGAAGCGGGTCCCGATCGGGTTCTCGGAGCCTGGCATAGTGTGCGCATGCCGACCTGCACCCACATCGAGGCCATGCAGCGATCTCCGGGCCTGCTCGGCGCGGCTCCCCGCGCGAACGGTTGCGAGCACTGCCTGCCGGAGCGAACCGACTGGCTGCACCTGCGTCGATGCCTGGAGTGCGGCCGCATCCTGTGTTGCGAAGGTTCGCCGCAGCAGCACGCCAAGGCGCATGCGGGCACGGCCGGTCACGCTCTGGTCCAGTCCTTCGAGCCGGGCGAGGATTGGATCTGGTGCTACGCCGATGCGGTCTTCGTCACGGTGCCCGAGGCTGCCGGCAGTCCAAGCCACAACGGCAGGCGAGAGTGATGGCCGAGGCCGCGTCCGCAGGCGCGGCACTGCCCGCGATCGTGCTCGCTGTCGCCGACACCGAGCGCGATCCGCACCTCGAGGCGGAGCTGCGCCGTCGCTACGCCAGCGACTACGAGATCGTGTGCTGCGACTCCGCAGCAGCGGAGCTGGCCGCTCTGGAGGCACTGCGGGCGGAGGACCGCCCGGTGGCGATCGTGCTGGCCGATCAGCGGTTGGCGGACCTCGACGCTGACGCGTTCTTCGGTCGCGTGGCGCGGCTGTACCCGGACGCCAAGCGCGGCCTGCTCGTGGACTGGGGCGCCTGGGGCGACCGCGCCGTCGCCGCAGAGATCCCGCGACTGGTGGGTCTGGGGCGGATCCACTACTACGTGCTCAAGCCATGGCACCCGCGCGACGAATACTTCCACCGCACGATCACCGAGTTCCTGCTGGAATGGGAGCGGGCAGCGTCCCCGTCGCCGCGGGAGGTGACGATCATCGGGGATCGGCAAGCTCCGCGGGCCCACGAAATCGCCAGCCTGCTCGTCCGTAACGGCGTCCCGTACGCCTTCCACGAATCGGACTCCGACGCCGGTCGCGCCCTGCTGGCTCGAGTCGAGGCGCCGCCGGACCGTCTGGTCGTCGTCGTACGAGGCGGCCGGGTGCTGATCGATCCCAGCAACACCGAACTCGTCGCAGCCTACGGTGTGCGGACGGAACTGGATGAGCGCGGAGAAGTGGATGTGCTCGTCGTGGGGAGCGGCCCGGCGGGCCTGGCAGCAGCCGTGTACGCCTCCTCGGAGGGACTGCAGACGCTGGTGGTGGAGCGGGAGTCGATCGGTGGGCAAGCCGCCTCGAGCTCGCTCATCCGCAACTACCTCGGGTTCTCCCGGGGCATCAGTGGCGCCGAACTGGCACAGCGCGCCTACCAGCAGGCGTGGGTGTTCGGGGCCGGTTTCCTCCTGACGCAGGAGGTGCTGGGGCTGCGCGACGTCGACGGCCGCTACGCCGTCACCTTGTCGGGCGGCGAGGAGGTGCGGGCGCGCGCCGTCGTGCTGGCGACCGGTGTCTCGTATCGACGTCTGGAGGTGCCGCAGCTGGAGCGGCTGACCGGCGCCGGGGTCTACTACGGCGCCAGCGTCTCCGAGGCCCGAGCCTTGACCGGGCAGGACGCCTATGTCGTGGGTGGGGGCAACTCCGCTGGCCAAGCGGCCATGTATCTGTCCCGGTACGCCCGTTCGGTGACCGTCGCGGTGCGCTCCGAGACCTTGGCCGACAGCATGTCGCAGTATCTGCGCGACGAGATCGAGGCGACGCCGAATGTCGGCGTGTGCTACCACACTGAAATCGTGGGGGCCCAGGGCGAGGGCTACCTGGAGGCCCTCACCCTTCGCGATCGGCGCACCGGGGAGCTGGCGACCGTGCCCGCGGCAGGCCTGTTCCTCCTCATCGGCGCGCGACCCCGAACCGATTGGCTGCCATCGGTCCTGGCGCGCGATGCGTGGGGCTACGTCCTCACCGGGACCGATGTCCACTCCGAGGCGCAACCGGCCGGGGCAGCGTGGCCGCTCCAGCGACCGAGGCTGCCGCTGGAGACGAGCATGCCGCGGGTGTTCGCCGTGGGTGACGTGCGCAGCCGATCCATCAAGCGTGTTGCCTCCGCGGTCGGGGAAGGCTCAGTCGTGGTCTCGCAGGTGCATGACGCGCTCGCCTCGCAGGCCGCGGCCGGGCAGGACCGCCCGCCCGCTGCCGGCTTGTAGGGGCTCCTGCTGCGCCCCCTGCATGGGGCGGCAACCGCTATCGCCCACCTCGTCGATTGTCCCGGCCCCCGGGTGCCGGATCCGGTCGGCGCCTGCACACGACCGCCAGACCAGCGCGCAGCGTCCGCCGGCACCGGCTCGAGCACGCGGGCGCCGGGCAGGAGCACCGCTTGGGCCGACGCCTCGGTCCTCGGTGCGGGCTATGGTGCTGCGCATGGGCGGACTGCGCATCGGCGGCGCTGCACTACTGGCGCTGCTGCTGCTGGCTGGGTGTTCCGGGTCCGGACCAGACGCACCGCCCAGCGAGCCGCCTGCGAGCGCCAGCGCAGGATCGCCTCCCAGCGCCGGGGATGATGGCGTGGCGCCGCAGACCGGACTCGCGGAGACGGCGGACGGCAGGCGCATCTCCTACCGCAGCTGGGGCGGTGACGGCCCCCCGTTGGTTCTCCTCGCCGGATTGGGGGATACGGCCGCCATCTTCGACGATCTCGCAGCCCGGCTGGTGGACGAGTACCGGCTCGTCGGCATCACACGCCGAGGATTCGGTGAGTCGGACAAGCCGGCCGACGGGTTCGACTTCGCCACGAGGGCAGCCGACGATCTGGCCGTGCTGGACCACCTCGACATCGATCGCGCGGTCTTCCTGGGCCACAGCATCGCCGGCGATGAGCTCGTCGTGCTTGCCGCCGACCACCCCACGCGCACAGCCGGCGTGGTGTTCCTCGACGCCGCCCAACCTCAGCGCAGCGACCCGCCCGACTGCGTCCGGGAGGCGGAACTGTGGCGCCCGCAATGGCAGTCCGGTGCGGAGGACCCGGTGCAGTCCGGCATCGGGCAGGCGGAGGAGGTGTTCGGTTTCGACCTTCCGGGCACCTTCGCCACCGAGGTGGAGGCGTCGTTCACCTTCGACAGGGGCAACCGCGAGTACACCGGGTCAACGGGAGCGATCCTCGCCATCCAGCAGTACAGCGAAGCCCATCCCCAGGACTACAGCGCCATCGGCGTTCCAGCGCTGAGCCTGGCATCGCTGTCGGACACGCTGGAGGCGTCCTTCCCCTGGATGAACGACGATCGGATCCCGGAGCAGGATCGACAGGAGGCCCGGGCGTGTGTGGCAGATGCTGTTGCCCCCGGGCAGCGCGCCACCTTCGATGCGGTGACCGCCGCCAATCCCGCCATCGACGCCCGGCTGTGGGAGCAGACCCATCACTACGTCTACCTGCAGCAGCCGGACCGTACTGCTGCTGCGGTGAAGCAGTGGTTGCAGCAGCAGGAGCGGTAGCCGCCCAGGGCTCCGCTGCGACCGGGAACGGACCCGGCGAAGGGATCCCACCACCAAGGCGAAGGCGACGGCGACGGCGACGGCGACACCAGCCTGGGGATGGCGAGCGCGCCTAGTCCGCCTCGGAGCAGCCGTGGGCGCCCACGGCGCGCGTCAGCGACGATGCCCGGCGCCGCGCCCGCGCGACCAGCACCGGGATCCCGGCGCTGGCGGGCGCGTGAGGGGACGCGCGGCAGCAGCCGGACCGGCACCTGGCTCAGCGCCGCGCCCTCGATGAGCCCTGCAACGATCCGGGGACCGCGCGGCCCGTTGGAGGTCCTTCTCGAAGACCGGGGGACCTGCCCGGCGCACCTGTGGCCCGAACCTCTCGGAAGTGCCACCGACCTGCCCGGCGCACGTGCGGCCCGAACCTCTCGGAAGTGCCACCGACCGGGTGGCGCACCTGCGGCCCGAACCTCGCGGAAGTGCCACCGACCTGCCCGGCGCAGACGAGCCCGGTGGCCCCCCGCATCGCAGAGCCCGCCGGCACCGGCGTGAGCCGCCAGCCCGTCGATCGTGGCCGCGGCGGGGCGCGCGAGAGCGACTGGCGGGATCCGAACGGCGCCGCGCCGACCCGCGGGCGTCGGGCGCCGCCTACCCCGCACCGGGAGGCGTCGGGCGCCGCCTACCCCGCACCGGGGGGCGTCGGGCGCCGCCTACCCCGCACCGTCGGCATGGTGGGGTAGCGTCACGCCATGCTCAACATCCCCGCCGCGCTCGGCGGCCTCGCGAGGACCATTCCTGCTCCGCTGCCGGGCAGGCAGCGCCCGACCCGAAGCTTGGCGGGCTCCGTCGTGGTGATCACCGGCGGCGCCGCCGGCATCGGTCGGGCGACCGCGCAAGCACTGGCCGAGCTGGGCGCTGTTGTTGCGATCGGCGATATCGATGGCGAGGCTGCCGAGCGCGCGGCCGTTGAGGTCGGTGCCGTTGCGGGCCGACGCCTCGATGTGACCGACCGCGATGCTTTCACCGCCTTCCTGGACGACGTGGAGGCTGATATCGGTCCCATCGATGTGCTCATCAACAACGCCGGCGTCATGCCGCTGGGCCGCATCGTGGAGGAGGACGACAGCACCACCGAGCGCATCATCGCGATCAACCTGCATGCCGTCATCCACGGCACCCGCGAGGCCGCCCGCCGGATGCTGCCCCGCGGAGGTGGCCACATCATCAACATCGCCTCCACCGCGGGCAAAGCGGGGCTGCCGGGCGGCGCGACGTACTGCGCGACGAAGTTCGGCGTCGTGGGCTTCAGCGAGTCGGTGCGGGCCGAACTCGAGGACGGCGGGATTGCTGTCACGGTCGTGCTGCCCGGAATCGTGCAGACTTCGCTGGGCGAGGGCCTGACGCAGCCGCGGTTCATTCGCCGCGTCGTCGCCGAGGATGTCGCCCGACAGATCGCCGACGCTCTGCTGCGACCCCGCTACGAGCTCTACGTCCCCTTCGAGGTGGGTCCGCTGTCGATGCTCGGGGCGGCTCTGCCGCATGCGCTGCGAGATCGCGTGGCGCGATCGCTGGGGCTGCACGACACACTGGTGCAGGTCGATGCCGGTGCTCGTGCCGAGTACGAAGCCCGCGTTCGGCCAGCGGCCGCCGCTGTCTGACTCGCGGCGCCGCAGTCCCGGGCCGCGACGGAGGACTCCTGGCATCCGCGATGATGGGACCGCGCGGGCCCACGGATCAGCCCGCCGCCACGACCACCGGAGGAACCTGGATGTCTCGCGAGATGCTCAACGAGCACACCTGGGCCTCCCCGGAGATCCGTGCGGCCTTCCCGCCCGCCCGCACAGGAATGTCCTACGCCGGCGTTGCGGCGAAGACGGCCTTCCTGCTCCTGATCACCGCCGGGCTCGCCACGATCGGGTGGGCCAACGCGGACTCCTTCGTGGGCCGCGGCTCCGGCCTCGTCTACCTTCTGGGCTTCATCTTCCTCATCGGCCTCACGATCGCTGCGGTGAACAACCCCCGGCTCGCGCTGCTGGCCGGGTTGGTCTACGCCGTACTCAACGGGCTGTGGATCGGCGCTATCTCGCGCTACTACCAAGCCGTCTTCGACGGCATCGTGGTGCTCGCTCTGCTGGGCACACTGGCCGTCTGCGCCGGGGTCCTCGTCCTGTTCTCCGTCGGAAGGTTCCGTGTCTCTCCGCGCGGTGCCCAAATCATCTCCGCGCTCGTGTTCGGTATTGGCCTGCTCTACCTCGTCGGCTGGCTGCTGTCACTGTTCGGCGTCCGGGTCGACATCCTCTACGGTTCGTCGCCGGTCGCCATCCTGCTGGGCCTGCTGATCCTGGGCGTCGCCGCCTCGACGCTGCTGGTGGATTGCACGTTCGTGGAGCAAGGGGTCCGGGCGGGGGTCCCGAGAACGGCGGAGTGGTACGCGGCGTTCGGCATCGTCTCGAGCATCGTCTGGATCTACGTGGAGGTCCTGCGATTGCTCGCCCGCACCGGACAGGCCCGCAACCAGTGACCGAGGACGTCTCGGGGTCTCCTCCAGCGGTTTCGCGGGCCCGCGAGTGATTGGGTAGGGACGTGGGCATCGACTTACTCGCATTCGTGCCGGCGGATCCGCTCTGGATCCTGGCCGCGCTCGCCTTCGGGCTGCTGGCGAAGGCGCTGCGCGTGCCGCCGCTGGTCGGGTTCCTCATCGCCGGCTTCGTGCTCAACGGACTCGGCGTTGAAGCCACGCGGTTCCTGGCCGAGATCAGCGACCTCGGCGTCACCCTGCTGCTCTTCACGATCGGTCTGCACCTGTCGGCCGCGGTCTTCACGCGCACCGAGGTATGGGGCGTCGCCGTTGCGCACGTCGTGCTGTTCGGCGGGCTGCTGTCGGTGCTGCTCTACGCCGGCGTCCTGCTCGAGCTCGGCCCGCTGGCCGAGCTCTCCGCCGGCGGTGCGGTCGCGCTCGCGCTGGCGCTGTCGTTTTCCAGCACGGTGTTCGCGGCGAAGGCTCTCGAGGCCCAGGGCGCCGAGCGGAGCCGCCACGGCCGTGTCGCGATCGGGGTCCTCATCGTCCAGGACGTGCTCGCGGTGGTCTTCCTGGCGGCCATCGACTCCGCGGCGCGGCCATCCCCGTGGGCGCTGCTGCTGCTGGCGCTGCCCCTGCTGCGTTGGCCCATGCGCCGGGTCATGGAGCTGACCGGGCACGGCGAACTCCTGCTGCTGTTCGGGATCCTCGTCGCCGCCGGAGGAGCCGGGCTGTTCGAGGCGGTCGGGCTGAAGGGCGACCTCGGGGCGCTGGCAGCCGGACTGGTGCTCGCAGGAACCGCCAAGTCGGAGGAACTGGCCCGATCGCTGAACGGCTTCAAGGATTTGTTCCTGGCGGGGTTCTTCGTCAGCGTCGGTATCGACGCGCCGATGCAGCCGGAGGGCGTCGCGCTCGGGCTCGTGGTCCTGCTGGTGCTGCCGTTGAAGGCTGGTGGCTTTTTCGCACTGTTCAGCGCTGCCAGGCTGCGCAGCCGCACCGCCTGGCAGGCGACGCTCGACCTGACCACCTTCAGCGAGTTCGGCCTCATCGTGGTGGCAGCCTCGGTGGAGGTCGGTCTCATGCCCGAAACGATGTTGACCACGGTCGCTGTCGCAGTCGCGTCGTCGCTCCTGGTCGCCTCGCCAATCATTGTGCGGGCGGACGCCTTCTACGTGCGCTACCGCGCTGCACTGCTGCGCTGGCAGCGGGAGCGGCGGCTGCCGGGGGATGAGGACCTCGACCTGCAACCGGTGACCGTCATGGTCTTCGGCCTCGGCCGGATCGGCAGTTCGGCGATGGCGGCCGTGGAGCGCGAGTTCCCGGGCAAGGTGCTCGGCGTCGAGGTCGACCCTGCCATCGCAGCGCGGCAGCGCGACCTCGGGCACTATGTGGTGGTCGGAGATGCCACAGATCCGGAGTTCTGGTCGCGCACGGAGGGCAGCCTCGATGAACTGGACTGGGTGCTGCTGACGATGTCGTCCCACGAGGCGAACATGGCGGCGGTGCGTCGATTGCGCAGCCGGGGCTTCACCGGCCGGCTGGTGGCGACCTCCCTCTACGCCGATGACGCAGCCGAACTCCGGGCGGCCGGGGCCGATGCGGTCTTCGACGTCTACACCGAGGCCGGCGCCGGATTCGCCTCCGACCTCGGTCGGCGCTTCCAGGGGTACGAGACGGGGGTGCTGGGGCTGCCCCCCAAGGACAAGGGCGCGCCGCAGGACTGAGGGCGGTTGTCCTCGCCGTCAGCCTGCTGCGCGGAGGTTCGCGCTGTGCAGGACCAGCTGCTCAGCAGCGACCGCGGCCCTGTGTCCGGCAAGGCGGATGCCCCCCGGGGGACGGCGACGCAGCCTGGGCTCACCGCAGTCTCGGTGCGCTTGGATTTCGTCCGGCGATGCGCCCGAGCGCCGAGCAGCAGGGGCAAGCCCGCACCGCCCGGGCGTGCCGGTCCACAGGACGCTGGGGTGGCGTCCGCCCATGCCCGGATCCGGAGTCGAGCCGGACGACCGGGGCGGCCGGGCCCGGCCGCGCAGCGCCGGGGCAGGAAGGGCCGGTCCAGGGGCGGTCGACGGCGCGGCTGCAGGGTCTTGGCCAGATGTCTGGGTCATGATTGGCTAGGAGTCGGTGTCGGCCCGTCAACGTGCCGGCGCATCGGCAGCGAGCAGCGCAGAGAACGACTGGGGGTTCAGATCCGATGAGTCGCACTGGCGCCTCAACCGGCCCCGGTTGGCCGACGTTCATCGTGGTGGTCACGCTGCTGCTGGCCCTGATGGCGGGCGGATTCTGGGCGCTCTGGTCTCGTGCCGAGCAACTGGCCGAGGGCGCCGCGGCAGCCGACGAGCGGCTCATCGACGCGCAGAACGCCCTCGCCGCGACCCAACTGGCAATTGAGGAGCAGGCCAAGGGGATCAGCGGGGCCAACGAGGACATCGGCTCCATCGCCGCCGCGGTCAACGACCTGGGGAAGAGCGTGGAAACCCAATCCCAGCGCACCCTGGATATCGCGGCACTGCGTACCCAGGTCTCGCCCTCCGTCGTCACCGTGAACTGCGACAACTCCCAGGGGACCGGGTTCGCGATCGCCAGCGGCGGCGACCAAGGGGGCTATCCAACGGCGATCCTGACCAACTACCACGTCATCGAGCAGTGCGCGCTGCAGGACGGCGCCGAGCCGTGGGTGCAGCAAGGCGATGCCACACCAGCCACGGTCCTCAGCGACGTCGACCCAGACAACGATCTCGCGCTGCTCTTCGTCGACCGCGAGATGCCGCTGCTGACGTTCGCCGACGCGCCGAAGGTAGGTGATCCCGTGTTGGCCATCGGCTCGCCGTACGGGTACTCCGACACCGTGACCAGCGGCATCGTCACCAACATCGAGGCCGACCTCATCACCACGGATGCTGCCGTCGGACCCGGAAACTCCGGCGGTCCTCTCGTCGACCGTGCTGGCCAGGTGCTCGGCGTCATCACAGCCGAGCTCGAGCGCTCAGAGGGACAGAATCTCGTCACCCGGGTCGGCGTCGTCTGCCGCACGGTGCTGGAGTGCTCCTAGTCCGACCCGGCGGGGCGCCATTCGGGATATCCCGGAGAACGATCTGGCCTGGAGCGCCACGGAGCAGGCCTGGCGCTGCAGGGGGCGGTATCGCGGGCGCCTGATCCGGTGGGGCATTTCCGCCCCGGGGGCCGCGATCCGGGATCGCAAGGCGACGCTCGGGTTCGTGCCGCGCGATAGGGCGGTGTGGCCGTCGCGTGCGCGGAGTCGCCGACTCGCAGGCACGGGGCCGGCCGCGCGAAAGCTACTCGCCGGTAAGGCTCATCCAGAACGGACTTGCGTGCGGACTCGCGCGTTGCTGCAAGACCGATCCGATCTGCATGAGGCTTCCCGGCATCGACGTGCTCCGCAGTGGGGCGGGCTCGTGGCTGCGACGGCGGATCGCCGCACGCGCCTCCACACGGCCCCCTGCCTCGCGGCCCGCCGGATTCACGGCTGCGCCCCGCCAGGCGGCAGTTCTAGCGCCGCCCGACCCCGGAGGCCGCCAGGCGGCAGTTCTAGCGCCGCCCGACTCCGGAGGCCGTTCACCTAGCGAGGGGTCACCACGTTGCCGTGGGCAACCGCCGATCCGGCGTTGTCACGAGCTCGCCAGCGCTCCCGAATCCGTTGGCGGAGCCCCAGAGGAATCACGGCCATCGGCGCGGCATGAATTCCTCGCCACGCCGGACTGAATTTTGCCTGCCCGGGGCCATGCGATTGCCGTGATATCGGGCGGTCTGGGGCATTTGGGTGTAGGAATGGTACGTGATAATTCTGCTGCTCCTCGCGCTGTGGCTCGTGACATCGCTCACGCTCGCGGCAGCCTGGTCCGGCTACCGCCGATTTGTCGGCGTTCACGCGGTCGAGGACTTCGAGGTACCGGTGGAGTCCCGAGTCCGCCACCGCGTCGCTGGCTAGCCGCACCATATGGCCGGCGAGGTGTTCCGCAGGTCCGCGTCGCTGCGCCGGCAGCGCTACGAGCCGTCCCACCCTGCACCGGATGCGCCTGACGGCATGCGGGGAGCGGGCGTGCTGGACGGGACCTGGATCGCCTGCGAGGAACCGGGCATCGCCGAGGGGTGGCTGGCGAGTTCGATCGAGCTGATCATGGATTCGCGCTTGGCGGCCGATGCCGTCATCGGCCGCCACGAGCATCCCGACACCGAGGAGCTGTACATCGTGCTGGAGGGCGAGATCACGGTGACCGGCGCGCCCGCGGCGGACGCCGCGCCGTTCCGCGCCTGCCTCGCATCCGGCGATGTCCATCGGCTCGGGCCCGGAGGGTGGCACAGCGCCCGGGCGGGTGAGCGGGGGGCACGGATCCTGGTGATTGCGGCAAAGGCTGCTGCGTGAGCCGTCCGGTCAGCAGCGCTGCCATCATCGGACTGCACTGGGGCCTGGTCCACCTCCGCGGGCTGCGGGAGGCTGGGTGCGAGGTCGTCGCGCTGGCGGCCACGGATGCCAGCCAGGCCCGCTCGGTCGCCGACCGGCTGGGCGTCGCTCGGGGGACCTGCGACATCGCAAGCCTCAACAGCGTCGATGTCGTCGTCATCGCCACTCCCGCATCCACCCATGCGGGGCTGATCGCGGAGCTCCCTGCACCGTTCCTGGTGTGCGAGAAGCCGCTGCTTGGCCTCGATGGTCAGCGTTGCGAACTCCCCCGGACATCTGGGCGGATGTACGTCAACTACGCCTTCGGCTTCCTGGCCAGCGCGCGCTGCGTCGATGCGGCCGGGCATCGCCTCGGCCCGCCGGAGGCGATTGACTTGCGGGTCGGTGTGGCGCTGGAGCAGGAGTTCGACCCGGCCCGGTGGTTCCTCGAGGCCGCGAGCCATCCCCTGTCGTGGCTGTTGCTGCGCTTCGGTCGCCCGCGTGTCCTGCGCCGCGAGATCAGCGCAGACGAGGTGGCCGTCGACCTCGTGGCCGGTGAGGTGCCGGTGCGCGTCCGTCTGGTCGTCGGCGGCGAATCGGGCATCCACCACGACATCCGCATGCGGTGGGGGCGGCGCGAACTGGTGCTGCGCGGGCGCTATCGCCCGGGCCGCGAATGGGAGTACGACCCGGTCCTGCTGGAGGGGGCGCCGCTGAACGCGGGGGAGTGGACCTCCACCGACTGTTGGCAGGACGCCAACGCTGCATCGGTGAGGGCGATGATCGCCAGTTTCCGCGGCACCCCGACCAGCGACAGCGGCCGGCTGTTCGACGCCGGCACCGCGCTGTGGGTCGAGGACACGCTGCTGGGTCCGCTCGTTCAGGCGTGAGCCGCGGAGCCGAGTCCTGCTGGCGGGGGCGGCACCCGGCGTCCGCACGCCGCAGCGACCGCCGCCGACGTCTCGGCCTGCGGGCTCAACGGAGCGGGTTGCCTGGGTCGGCCCCGGCGAAGCCGGCCGCATCGCGCAGGTCGTCTGCCTCCTTCAGCGCGATCGCCGCGGTCAGACAGGCGCTGCCGTACGCCGTCATGCTCAGCAGGTACAAGACGAGCATGAACGTGATCGGCACGGCGAAGGCACCGTACTCGGGTTTCCCCACCGACCAGGCGATGATGCTCGCCATCGCGTACTTCATCGCTTCCATCACCACGGCGCCGGTGATCGCGCCGATACGCAGTGCCCGTTCCGGCGGTCGAATGCCTCCGAGCCGGCTCAAGAGCACATGCAGCACGCTGTAGTTCAGCAGTATCCCGACCAGGACGCTGAGGAACACCAGCCCGGTGCGGGGGGAGCCGGTGTCGATGTTGAGCCAGTCCAGGATGGGTTCGGCCAGCGTCGAGACAAGCAGCGACGGGACGAAGGACAGCAGGACGAGCGGGCCCAGGATCATCAGGTGGCCGAACATCTTGGAGCGCCGGACAACGATGTTGCGGGGATCCTTCGGCGCCCCGTAGATGACGTGCAGGCTGGCGTAGGCGGCGTTGACCGAGGACGTGCCCGCGAACCCCATCACGACGAGGCCGGCGATCGAGGCCGTGGTGCCGTAGCCCCGGATGTCCTCCGGGGAGATCCCCTCCTGGCCGATGAGCCCGGGGAAGGCGTTCTCCAGGGACACCGTCAGCCACGCCGCGAACTGGTCGGCGCCGAGCAGCGCCACCACTCCGTAGGCGAATGCCGCCACGGAGATCAGCGACAGGAAGAGGTAGTAGGTCGTGCCGGCCGTCAGCAACGGGGTGCGGGCGTGCACGAACCGGTGCCACGCCCGGAACCCGACGCCGGCAGCGGCATGACGATCGTCGAGCTTCTGCACCGTTGCGTCGAAGATCCTGGGCGGCGGATCCAGCGGGCGGCCGGGGATCTTCCGCACCCGGGCGGACGTGATCTCCCCCTCGGTGTCGATGCCGGGCTCCAGGTCGCTCACCGTTCCACGCTAGCGATCGGCCGTCGCATCCGCGGGTCGACGGGTACCGGCACGGCCGGGTCGGGCCACGGGCTAGCGTCAGGACCGTGGATTTCGCGCTGAGCCCCAAGTCCCAGGAGTATCTGGCACGGTTGCGTGCCTTCATGGATGAGGAGGTCCTGCCGGCCGAGCAGGTCTATGCGCGGCAGCGGGTCGAGCTGGCAGCAGGCGGCCGACTGCACGATGTGCCGCCCGTGGTGGAGGAGCTCAAGGCCCGCGCCCGCAGCCGGGGGCTGTGGAACCTCTTCCTGCCGGACGCGACCGAGCCCGCGCACGGCCTGTCGGTGTCGGACTACGCGCCGCTGGCCGAGCTCACGGGATGGTCTCCGGTCATCGCGCCGGAGGCGATCAACTGCGCGGCTCCCGATACCGGGAACATGGAGGTGCTGCACCTCTTCGGCAGCCCCGAGCAGCAGCGGCGCTGGCTGGCCCCGCTGCTTGCCGGCGAGATCCGCAGCGGCTTCGCCATGACCGAGCCCGACGTCGCATCCTCGGACGCGACGAACATCGCGACCCGCATCGAGCGTCGGGGCGACGCCTACGTCGTCAACGGCCGCAAATGGTGGACCTCGGGGGCGATGGATCCGCGCTGCCGGGTGCTGATCGTGATGGGCAAGACCGACCCCGAGGCCGATGTGCACCACCAGCAGTCCATGGTGCTCGTGCCCATGGACACCCCCGGCGTCCGGGTCGTGCGCAACCTGCCGGTATTCGGGTACGACGACCAGCACGGCCATGCCGAGATCGTCTTCACCGACGTGGAGGTACCGGTGTCGAACCTGGTCGGCCAGGAGGGCACGGGGTTCGCCATCGCCCAGGCGCGACTCGGTCCGGGGCGGATCCATCACTGCATGCGCGCCATCGGCACGGCCGAGCGGGCCCTGTCGCTGATGACCGACAGGGCCATCGATCGGGTGGCTTTCGGTCGGCCGTTGGCGAGGCAGGGCGTCGTCCGGGAGTGGATCGCCCAGTCCCGCATCGAGATCGAGCAGGCTCGACTGCTGACGCTCAAAGCAGCGTGGATGATCGATTCGGTCGGCGCCAAGGGCGCCCGGGCGGAGATCGCTGCGATCAAGGTGGTTGCGCCGCGGGTTGCCTTGGCCGTGCTGGATCGCGCGATCCAGACCTTCGGCGGCGCCGGGGTGTCCGACGATGTGCCGCTTGCGGCGCTCTGGGCGGGAATGCGCTCGCTGCGGCTGGCCGACGGACCCGACGAGGTGCACCTGCGCGACATCGGGCGGCTGGAGATGGCCAAGCACCTGCGGGCGCGGGCGGGTGCAGCGCATGACTGAGTCGCGAATCGATCGACCGCAGCCGCTGCGGGCCGAGGACGCCCTTGCTCTGGTGCCGCTGGCCGAGTGGTTGGCCGAGCAGATCCCCGGGCTGGTCGGGATGCCGGAGGTGGCGCAGTTCCCCGGCGGCGCATCGAACCTCACCTACCTGCTGACCTACCCCGAGCGCGAGGTCGTCGTCCGCACGCCGCCCAGGGGGCACAAGGCCGCCAGCAGTCACGACATGGACCGCGAAGCGCGCGTGATGGAGGCGCTGGAGGGCCGGTTTCCGGTCCCACGGATCCTTGCCCGGTGTCCCGACCCGACCGTGCTCGGTCAGCCCTTCTACGCGATGGAACGCGTGCGCGGCATCATCCTGCGGGCCGATCCCCCCGCTGGGCTGGACTTCGGACCAGCGGTGGCTGATGGCCTTGCCGACCGGATGATCCGGCTCCTGGTGGATCTGCACCGGCTCGACCCGCACGACCTCGGCCTGGCCGATCTGGACCGCGGCCCGGGGTACGTGCAGCGACAGGTGCGCGGGTGGAGCGATCGCTATCGGGCCGCACGCCTGCCGGACAGTCCTGCCGCGGAGTCGGTCATGGCGTGGCTGGACGCGAATCAACCGCCCGATGTCCGGCGCTGCTTGATCCACAACGACTGGCGATTGGACAACCTCATCCTCGACCCGGGCGATCCGCTGCACGTGCTGGCGGTGCTGGACTGGGAGATGGCCACGGTGGGGGATCCGCTGATGGATCTGGGGTCGGCACTGGCCTACTGGGTGCAGGACGACGATGGTCCGCTGTTCCAGGCGTTCCGGCGGCAGCCCACCAACGTGCCGGGAATGCCGACCCGTGCCGAGGTGGTGCAGCGCTACTGCGACGCCGCCGGGCTGCAGCTCGGTGCCGGGGGCTTCCGCTTCTACGAGACGTTCGGCCTGTTCCGGCTGGCCGTCATCGCGCAGCAGATCTACTACCGCTACGCCGCAGGGCAGACGCACAACCCGGCCATGGCGGGATTCGCGACCGCGGTCGCGGCCCTCATCGCGCGCTGCGAGCGGGAGATCGATCACGGCTAGGCCCGGCCGTCATCCCACCAGCCGCGCCGGCACGCGCCATCGTGGACGACTCCGGGACCACTGGGTGCTGGCCGGGCGAGAGGCGCAGAGGTTCGGGCGGGGACGCGCGGTGCCCGGGACCCCGCAGCCGTGCCCCCGGAACGTCGTCGGCGGCCGGTGCGGTCGCGCAATCCAGGGGTATCGGACCGCGGTCGCGCCCTTGGCAGGGATGCCAATGGCGACCGCGGCGGCAGCGAAGGGCCTCCTGCGCCGTCAGCGCGGTGGCGGGGGCGCGGAGCCCCGTGTGGCGCAGTCCGGCGTGCGGCGACCCGACGGTGCCCGTCTGCACCGCTGGCCAGCGGTGACCTACGATCAGCCGCCCATCTGCAGCGCGGGGAATTCCCATCGGCGGCGGATCGCGATCAGCCGCACCACGACCACGAGGACGGCCGGCAGCCAGTAGGTCAGGCGGTTGACCCACCCCAATTCCGTCAGCAGGACGAAGAAGACCGATCCGGCCAAGGCGGCTGAGGCGTAGACCTGCCCGGTGAAGATCAGCGGACTGGTGTTGGCCAGCACATCGCGGAGCACCCCGCCGCCGACGCCGGTGAGGACGCCCATGATGACCGCCAGCCAGGGCTCGTATCCCAGGGAGAGGGTGAGCGAGGCCCCGATGACGCAGAAGGCGGCCAGGCCCAGCGCATCGGCGATGATCACCACGCGCCAGGAGTCGGGCGCCCGCGCCGAGGTGAAGCGGGTGCGGAGGGGCACCATCACCAACGCGCAGCCCAGGGCGAGGAAGAAGGCCCACGAGTCGGCCACCCACCACATGGGGAGGTTGTCGATGACCAGGTCGCGAATGCTTCCTCCGCCCACCGCGGTCACGACAGCGAGCACGGTGACTCCGACGACGTCGAGCCCGACACGCATCGCCGCGGCCGCCCCGGACACCGCGAAGGCCATCGTGCCGAAGACGGACAGCAGGGTGAACACCACGTCCTGATCGGGGGCGACGACGTCTGCGCCGGGCACGGGACCTCCTTCGAACCGGCGTCCTGCGCGGCGCCTGATCGATGACGGCCTCGGCTCGCGACGCGGGTGGATCGGCCCTAGCGTATGGCGCATGGCGGAGACTCGGCGTCCGAAGTTGACCATTGTTGGGGCGGGCTCGGTCGGAGCGACTGTCGCCTACGCGTGCCTGAACCAGGGGATCGCCGGGACGCTGTCGATCTACGACATCAACGAGGCGAAGGTGCGCGCCGAAGTGCTCGACCTCAACCATGGCGCGGCGTTCGTTCCGCGCTGCGACGTCATCGGCGGCGCCGACATTGCGGTGACCGCCGGCAGCGACATCATCGTGATCACCGCCGGCGCCAAGCAGAAGCCCGGTCAAACGCGGCTCGACCTGGCGGGCGCCAACGTCAACATGATGCGCACCGTGGTGCCGCAACTGGTCGAGCAGTCGCCGGACGCCATCATCATCGTGGTGACCAATCCGTGCGACGTGGTCACGATGGCGGCACAGAAGTTCAGCGGCCTGCCCCGGGAACGCGTCTTCGGCTCGGGCACGGTGCTGGACAGCGCCCGGCTGCGCTTCCTGCTGGCGGAGCGGATCGGGGTTTCGCCTGCGAACGTCCATGCCTATATCGCCGGAGAGCACGGCGACTCCGAGATCGCGCTCTGGTCCAGTGCCAACGTGGGCAACATCCCCGTGCAGGACTGGGCCCCGCCGAACCGGCCGACCCTCGATGCGGCGGCCCGCGAGGAGATCCATAGCCAAGTGGTGAACGCCGCCTACGAGATCATCCAGGGCAAAGGGGCCACCTGGTACGCCATCGGCTTGGCCGTCTCCCGCATCTGCCAAGCCGTGTTCCGCGATGAGGATCGCGTGCTCATGGTCTCGTCGTACCTCGAGGACTACTACGGCATCAGCGATGTGTGCCTGTCCGTGCCCAGCATCGTCGACCGGCGCGGCGTGGCCGATACCCTCCCGGTCCCGATGTCTGCGGAGGAACTCGCGGGGCTGCGCGCCAGCGGTGACCAGGTCCGCCGCGTGGCGCAGTCGCTGGGGCTATAGCGGACACGCCGTCGGCAGCGGCTCATCGGCCAGCGCCGCAACGACCGCTGCAATGACCAGCGGATGGGCGGGGACACCGCTGTGGCGCACAGTGGCACTCGGGCAGACGTCCTGGATGGGCAGTACCGTTGCGCCGACCAGGGCGCTGGACACCGGGGGCAGGATGATCTCGTCTGTTTGGCTGTAGATCGCCAGCCAGCGAGCCGCGTCGGGCGCCGCGGGGAGCGACTCCAGCAGATCCGAGCCGGGCTGCATCTGCTGGCAGGCCGGCGGGCACCCCGACCCGCCGAGCAGCGCCCAGGCGGTCCCGTCGTGCGGGCTGGACAGGCTGATGACCTCGTCGAACAGGTCCGGCTCCGCCACGGCAGCGATGCGCCCGATGAGCCCGCCCGCTGAGAATCCGATGGAGGAGACCTCGGGGGCCCCCGCATCCAGGAGTTCCGATGCCTTCGCGACCGCCTCGCTCGCGTAGCCGCGCAGGTCCTCGGTCCCGGTGCCGATGTCCAGTACCACGCTGGTGTATCCCGCACCGGTCAACGTCTCCTGCAACCTTGCCAGCGACGACGGGTCGCCGCCATAGCCGGGAATGAGCAGCACGGCTGCTGCCGGGACGGGCTGCTCGCCGGCATCCTCCGATGGGCCGTCGCTCCACCACAGCACGGCGCCGACGATGAGGACGACGGCAACGGCGAGGCCGATCAGGGGTGCGCGAGGCATGGTGTTCCTCTCCTGTGGTGCGCCTTCAGTCTTGGACACCGCCGCCTTCGTCGCCACTCGCGCAACACTGACCGGCTCGTTGCGCTGCCTCAGTCGGCACGACATCGGCATACTGCCCTCGTCACCCCAGCCATCCGTCGGCTGGAGGAGAGAGAGGAACCATGACGAAGAAGGCCGGCACCGTCGATCCCTACCCCGCCAACCCCCAGCGGCTGCGCGCAATGATGCTGGACAGCGAGTACGTGGCTGCCAAGTACGTTGCGCTGGGAGACCGCTCGACGCAGCTGCAAACCCTGGAGGAGACCGGCGACGGCTGGACGTTCAAGGTGGACCGCGAGGTCGACGCCAACCTCCCCGACATCGCCAAGAAGGTGCTCGGCGACAGCAATCGACTCATTCAGACAGAAGTGTGGCGCGCATCGGGCGACGGCTACGCCGCCGACGTCGTCATCGACTCGCCCGGCAAGCCGGTCAAGATCACCGGAACCATGTCGATCACGCCGACCGGCCCGGACACCTCCACATGGGCGGTGGACTTCACCATCAAGGCCTCCGTGCCGCTGGTGGGGGGCAAGATCGAGACGATCGTCGCAGACGAGGCGCAGGGCAACCTCGTCAAGGAGTACGAGTTCAACAAGGGCTGGCTGGCCGGCCACTGACAGGCCCTCCGGCGGCGGTCCCTGGTGCCACCGACCCGGGCCGTCGTCGGATCAGGGCAGCCATGACAGGGAGTCGCGCAACCACAGGTAGCCCACGAATGCGGCGGCGTCGATGAGCAAGTGCGCGACGACGAACGGTCCGGTTCGTCGCCACCGCGTGAACAGCCAGCCGAAGAACAGGCCCATGACCAGGTTGCCGATGAAGCCGCCGAATCCCTGGTAGAGGTGGTACGCGCCGCGGATGAGTGCCGAGGCAGCAATTGCAGCTGGCATGGCAACGCCGGCCTGGCGCGCGCGATGCAGGAAGTAGCCGAGGATGATGACCTCCTCGACCAGTGCGTTCTGCGCTGCCTCCAGCAGGAGCACCGGGGCAGTCCACCAGAAGCGCTCCGCGGTGACCGCGGCGATCTCGACGCTGAGCCCGAGTTCGTAGGCGAGCAGGTAGAAGCCCAGGCCCAGGCCGCCGACGAGGAGGGCCAGCACGAGTCCCCGTGCGATATCGCGGCCGGGCTGGGTGCGATCCAGGCCGATCGCCGACATCCCCTCGCCACCGCGGCGCAGCAGGTACCACACCAGCGCCACGGGTCCCACGGCCAAGGCGATGCCCGCCAACTGGTAGGCAAGGTCCAGCCAGGGTCGGTCGGGTGCCGGGGAGACGACGATGGTGGCGCTCTGGTCGGCGAGCGGCTCGCCGCGCGAGAGCCTGTCGAGCAGGTTCAGCAGCGCCCGGACCGCGCTGGCGCCCAGCGAGACCCACAGCACGACACCGAGCTCGACCAGCCACGGCCACGCGGCAGCCCGGCCGGGATTCGCGGAGCGATCGGTCACCGGTTCAGTATCCGGCAGCGGTGCGCGCAGCGACGGGCGGTCCGCGCGACGGGCCACCGGCGGTCTGCGACGGGTCGCCGGTGGCCGCGGTTGGTCACCGGATGCCGTGCGCCCGTTGCCGGCCCGAGAGCGGCGCGGGTGCTGAGCCCGTTGCCGGTCGGACCAGCCGGGAGCGGGTGCCCTGTTGCGCTTCGCAGTCGGTCACGGCGGGCTCGACAACACCGGTCGCCGGATCCCGTTCGGCGGATCCGGGCGACCCGTGCCGTCGCTACGCCGCGCCGCCGACCCGCGCCCTCCCCGGCGCAGGAGTGGCGCGCGGCTGGTCTCGGGTCGCTTCCCGAATCCGGTCGACGTGGCGGAACCGGAGCGCAGTCCAGTCCTCGTCGACGGCCACCTGGCGGACACTTTCGAACCCCATCCGGCCCAGGACGGCCCAGGATCCCTGGCGCCCGATATCGGTGCGGTGCAAGGTCGAAGTCTGCTTGGGGTAGGCGAACCAGAGGACGCCGTCCAGGCCCACGCTGGTCACCACAGCGCCGGAGAGGCGCTCGATGTCCCGGCAGGAGTGCACGAAGGCCAGGACGAACCTGCTGCCCGGCGTGCGCCGTTGCGAGACCGGCAGACCGTCGGCGCGCCACTTGTCCATGACCTGCCGGAATTCCGGCGGCGCGTTGAGGATGACCACTTGACCGCCGGTGTGCTGCAACCGGTTGAGCAGCGTTGAGGTCGGCGCGGCCACCGTCAGTGGTCCGGGTTGTCCTTGGCCCGCTGGTAGGACTCCCGGATCTCGTCCTCGGCCTCCTTGCGGCCCACCCAGCTGGCGCCCTCGACCGACTTGCCCGGCTCGAGGTCCTTGTAGATAAGGAAGAAGTGCTCGATCTCGCGGATGATGTAGGGCGAGACGTCATCGAGATCCTGGAAGCGGTCCATCCGGGGGTCGGAGGCCGGGACGCAGAGCACCTTGTCGTCGCCGCCGGCCTCGTCGGTCATCCGGTACATCCCCAGGGCCCGCGACTCGATGAGACAGCCGGGGAATGTCGGCTCGCGCAAGAACACCAGGGCGTCGAGCGGATCGCTGTCCTGACCCAGCGTGCCCTCGATGTATCCGTAGTCCTGCGGGTACCGGGTCGAGGTGAACAGGGTTCGATCCAGCCGGAGCCGTCCGCTCTTGTGGTCGACCTCGTACTTGTTCTTGCTTCCAGACGGGATCTCGATGAGAACATCGAATCGGATCGGCTCCACAGGAGGCTCCTTATTACTCGGCTAGCGTCTGTGCACATCTTGGTCAATCGGGGGCCGCTGATGCCACCGGACATCGAAACTCGTGCGAAGTAAGGTTGCGCCGTGACCGAACGTCCCCCGTCCGCCAGGACCGGCAGGGCCCGGGCGGGGCTGCTGGTCGCGGTAGCAGTCGGCACGCTCCTCGGCACCGGCGGCGCCCCTACCGGCGATGCCGCGGCGGGGGCGCCCGGAATCCCGGCGCAGGACGCCACGGCAGTCACGCAGCCGCCGCCCGAGGCCGTAGCGCCGCTGCCGGTCCTCGATGCGGCCGGTGCGCCGGCGGTCGACCCGCAGGCCCTGGCCACCGCGCTCGGTCCGCTGGTCGCAGACTCGGCGCTCGGCCCCAACCCGGGCGTGGCCGTCGTCGACAGCGAGACCGGTCAACTGCTCTACGACGCAAGGGCCGGTGCTGCCGTGACCCCCGCCTCGTCGCTGAAGATCGTGACCGCGCTCTCGGTTCTGGACAGCTACGGGCCCCAGACCCGGTTCGCCACGAGTGTGGTGGCCGAGGCCGACGGCAGCATCGTCCTCGTCGGCGGGGGCGACCCGTCCCTGGTGACGGTGCCGCCCGACGGCGCCGACGGCGACGCTGCCGGGCCGGCGTCCTTGGCCGACCTCGCCGACCTGACGGCGGCTGCGCTGGCCGAGGACGGGACCGAGCAGGTGGCGCTGCGCTACGACGCCGGCCTGTTCACCGGTGCTGCGCTGCACCCGGACTGGGATCCGGCGTTCGTCGGCCTTGGGATCGTCTCCCCGGTGTCCGCCCTCGCCGTCGACCCGGACTCCGAGCAGATCGACACGGCAGCACTGGACGCCGATCCGGCCGCGACCTCGGCGAACTGGTTCGCGGCCCGGCT
This sequence comes from uncultured Actinomycetota bacterium, assembly GCA_963766005.1. Lineage (GTDB taxonomy): Bacteria > Actinomycetota > Actinomycetes > S36-B12 > CAVXYG01. Next base: position 85,155 of record CAVXYG010000008.1, read on the forward strand.
GCGCAGCGCCGGCGTGACGGTCACCGGCGTCGGACCCGGTGCGGCCTCGGCTGCCGCGGCGCAGCTGGCCAGCGTGGAGTCGCTGCCGCTATCGGCACTGGTGGACCGCATGCTCAACGTCTCCGACAACGATGTGGCCGAGGCGCTCTCCCGGCTCGCTGCGGTCGGTCGCGGGCTGCCAGCAACGTTCCAGGGCGGGGCCGAGTCCGCGGCGGCGACGCTGGCCGAGCTCGATATCCCGGCGGCGGGCCTGGTCCTGCGGGACGGCTCCGGACTCTCGCGGCTGAACCGGATCGCGCCTGCGACCCTTGCCACCGCGCTCCAGCACACCCTCGGCGAGGTCGGCCCGGGCGAGGCGAAGGACAGCGACGGAGCCGGGCCGATGGCGGGCGCCGGCAGCGCCGAGGACACCCGGAACGCCCTGACCTGGGTGCCGCCCGGACTGCCCGTCGGCGGCCTGACCGGGAGCCTGGCCGGTCGCTACGCAACCGAGGAGACCGCAGCGGGGGCGGGCCGGGTGCGAGCCAAGACCGGGACGTTGACCGGGGTCACCTCGCTGACCGGCGTGGTGGAGACCGATCAGGGCCGGCCGTTGGTCTTCGCCGTTCTCGGCAACGGCACCACGGACACGCTGGCTGCCCGCACGGCCCTGGACCGGGTCGCGGCAGGTCTCGCCGCGTGCGGCTGCGAGGCGCCGACAGCGTAGCCTCGTGCCATGGATCTCGTCGATTGGGGACTGGCCGCGCGCGTCGGCCGGCGGGTAGCGCCCGGCGGGCCGGATGTCTCGGCCGAGGACGCCCGCGCAGCCGTCGCCGGTCTGCAAGCAGCAGCTGACGAGGCGGTCGCACTGGTGGCGTCCTGCACCGGGATGCACGCCCCCGCCGACGACAACACCGCCGTGGTAGACCGCGGTGCGTGGATCGAGTCGAATACCGCCGGCCTGGCGCGAGTGGTGGAGCCGCTGGCAGGCGTGCTGTCCGACCGGTCGGGAACCACGGCCGCCCGCGTTGCGGGGGCGAAGCTCTCCGGCATGCAGCTCGGCGCGGCCCTCGGCTGGATGAGCGGCAAGGTCCTGGGTCAGTTCGAGGTCCTCACGCCGCCCGAGGCGCGCCCCCGGCTGCTGCTGGTCGTGCCGAATATCGTGGCCGCCGAGCGCAGTATGGCCGTCCCCGAGCGGGACTTCCGGCTCTGGGTCTGCCTGCACGAGGAGGCGCACCGGGTGCAGTTCGGCTCCTCGCCGTGGCTGGCCGACCACTTCGCCGCAGAGGTGGAATCCTTCCTCATGGCCGCCGACATCACGGCCGGCGAGGCCATGCGACGCCTGCTGACCCTCATCAGCACGGTGGTGCGGATCATCGGCGGCGATGAGGAGGCCAGCATCGTGGAGGCGGCGCAGAACGATGCCCAGCGCGATGTCTTCGCGCGGCTGTCGGCGCTCATGTCGCTGCTGGAGGGCCATGCCGAGTGGGTCATGGATGCCGTGGGCCCGGAGGTCATCCCGGCGCTGGCCGAGTTGCGTGACAAGTTCGAGCACCGCCGCTCCAACCCCGGTCAGGCCGACGGAATGCTGCGGAGGCTGATGGGGATGGATGCCAAGTTGCGTCAGTACTCCAGCGGTCGGGTCTTCGTCGACGATGTCGTGCAGCGCGTCGGCGTCGCCGGGTTCAATCGCGTCTGGGAGTCCCCGCAGACGCTGCCGACCCTGGCCGAGATCGAGGATCCCGGCGCCTGGGTGGCACGGATCCAGGCAGTCCCAGCACTGATCCGGTAGCGCGATGACCAGGCCCACCGACGCCGTGCGTACCGCAGTGCGGCGGGCCTTGGCCAGCGCCGTGCCGGACGCGAGCCGCGGCGGCTTCGGGGAGCCCCCGCTGGCCCTGGTCGCGTGTTCCGGGGGCCCGGATTCGCTGGCGCTGGCCGCGGCGGCCGGATCAGTGGCCCAGCGGGCGGGCTGGCGGGCGGGGGCCGTCGTTGTGGACCACGGGATCCAGCAGGGGTCTGCGGTCGTGTCTGCTGCGGCTGCCGAGCAGTGCCGCGTCTTCGGGCTTGACCCGGTGGTCGTGGTACCGGTCGCGGTCACCGGCGCCGGCGGTCCGGAGGCGGCTGCCCGGCGGGCCCGCTACGCCGCCTTCGCCGCGGCCGCGCGGACACACGGCGCCGCCATGGTGCTCCTGGCCCATTCCCTGGAGGACCAGGCGGAGACCGTGCTGCTCGGCCTGGCTCGCGGGTCCGGCGCGCGTTCGCTGTCCGGGATGCCGGCGGTCCGGGCCTTGCCGGGCGCTGCCGGGACCGTCCTTGCGCGGCCGCTGCTCGGGCTCACCCGGGCGGACATCGCCGAAGCCGGTGCCGCGTGGGGCGCCGTTGCCTGGCAGGACCCCCAGAACATGGACTCGGCATTCACGCGGTCGAGAGTGCGCCATCTCCTGCTGCCGGCCCTGGCCCAGGCATTGGGCCCGGGCATCCCGCAGGCGCTGGCCCGCACGGCGAATCTGCTGCGGGACGATGAGGCGGCCCTGGCCGGCATCGCCGAGGACGCGCTCGCGGCGCTGCAGGGCGATGCGGAGGGCGGCGCCCGCGGTGCCGGCCCGGACGTGCCGCAGGAGCAGCCGACCGTCCTGGCGGCAATCTCACGGGAAGGCCTGGCCGAGCACCCCGCGGCGATCCGGCGCCGGGTGCTGCATCGCCTGGTGCTGCGCGCCGGCTCGCCGGCCAGCCGCGTGACCGCCGAGCACATCGCGGCGCTGGACGCGCTGGGGACGGGGGGCGGTGCGGCCGGGCTGGTGAAACTGCCGGGCGCTGTCAATGCCCGAGTCCGCTATGGCAGGCTGGAACTCGTCCGACGACAGGAGTAGCCCGTGGATGTCTCCCATCTCTCCGGCGTGCTGGAGAGGGTGCTGCTCTCGGAGGACCAGATCAGGGCACGGGTCGAGGAGATGGCGGCCCAGATCGCATCGGACTACCGCGACCGCCCGCCGCTGCTCGTCGGTGTGCTCAAGGGCGCCGCGATGATCATGGCGGACCTGTCGCGGGCACTGCCGATGTCGGTGGAGATGGACTGGATGGCCGTGTCTTCCTACGGGTCGGGTACGACATCGTCCGGCGTGGTGCGCATCCTCAAGGATCTGGACGCCGACATCACCGGACGCGACGTCATCATCGTGGAGGACATCCTGGACTCCGGACTGACGCTGAAATGGCTGCTGCGGAACCTCAAGTCCCGCGGGCCGGCGTCGTTGGAGGTCTGCACCCTGCTGCGCAAGCCCGATGCGGTGAAGGTCAGTATCCGCCCCAAGTACGTCGGGTTCGACATTCCGAACGAGTTCGTCGTGGGCTACGGCCTGGACTACGCGGGCCAGTACCGCAATCTGCGGGGCGTCGGGACGCTGTCCCCCCGCGTCTACAATGCTTAGCAGCGCACGTCGTGCGCTTCGCCCAGAGCGCAGCCGACGCCGATGCCGATGACGCCAGCGTGACGCATCATCGTTGGAGAAGGGTGGCCGCTCTGCGTGCGCTGGCCATGATGTATCCGCTGTTAGAGGGAGGAGCGGGCCTCCGGCCCGCGCGAACATAGTGAAGCGACTCACCCGCGGACCACTGCCATGGATCCTTTTCGCGATCCTGATGGTCATCATCGCCACGACCGTGTTCAGCGACTTCGGCGGTCCCGAGGAGGTGAGCACGAGCACGGCGGTGCAGGCGATCCAGGACGACAAGGTCGCCGAGGCCACGCTGGTGGACAAGGAGCAGCGGATCCAGCTCACGCTGGACGACGGCAGCGAGCTCACCAGCAAGTACATCGACGGCCAGGGCGTCGTGCTGCAGGAGCTGCTGCAGGAGAAGGTCGACAGCGGCCAGTTGGCCGACGGGTACACCATCGACGTGCCGACCGAGAGCCTGCTGATCACGCTCGTGGTCAGCGTCCTGCCGATCCTGCTGATCCTCGGCCTGCTGTTCTTCTTCCTCAGCAGGATGCAGGGCGGCGGCCGACTGATGTCCTTCGGCAAGAGCAAGGCCAAGGTCATCACCAAGGACATGCCGCAGACGACGTTCGCCGACGTGGCCGGTGCCGACGAAGCCGTGCAGGAACTGCATGAGATCAAGGAATTCCTCGAGGACCCGGAGAAGTTTCAGCGGGTGGGGGCCAAGATCCCCAAGGGAGTGCTGCTCTACGGCCCGCCGGGGACCGGCAAGACCCTGCTCGCGCGCGCGGTCGCGGGGGAGGCGGGGGTCCCGTTCTACTCGATCTCCGGCTCGGACTTCGTGGAGATGTTCGTGGGCGTCGGCGCGAGCCGGGTGCGCGACCTCTTCGAGCAGGCCAAGCAGAACGCCCCGGCGATTGTCTTCGTCGACGAGATCGATGCCGTGGGACGGCACCGCGGCGCCGGCCTCGGCGGCGGCCACGACGAGCGCGAACAGACGCTGAACCAGCTGCTTGTCGAGATGGACGGCTTCGACGTCAACGTCTCGGTCATCCTCATCGCGGCCACGAACCGGCCCGACATCCTGGACCCGGCCCTGTTGCGTCCCGGCCGCTTCGACCGGCAGATCGGCGTGGACCGCCCGGACCTCAACGGCCGCGAGCAGATCCTGCGGGTCCACGCCAAGGGCAAGCCGGTCGGTCCGGACGTCGATCTGCGCGCTGTTGCGCGCCGCACACCCGGCTTCACCGGAGCCGACCTGGCGAACGTGCTCAACGAGGCGGCCCTGCTGACCGCCCGGCAGAACCAGACACTGATCGACAACAGCACCCTCGATGAGGCCATCGACCGGGTCATCGCCGGTCCGCAGCGCAGCAGCCGCGTGATGGACCAGCGAGAGAAGCTCATCACGGCCTACCACGAGGGCGGGCACGCGCTGGTGGCCGCGGCGCTGCCGGGCAACGACCCGGTGCACAAGATCACGATCCTGCCCCGAGGGCGGGCGCTGGGCTACACGATGGTGCTGCCCGAGGAGGAGAAGCACTCGACCACGCGAACGGACATGCAGAACCAGTTGGCCTACATGCTCGGCGGCCGAGCGGCTGAGGAGCTGATCTTCCACGACCCCACGACCGGGGCCTCGAACGACATCGAGAAGGCCACCGGTGTGGCCCGGGCGATGGTGACCCAGTACGGCATGACCGAGCGGCTCGGCGCGATCCGCTACGGCCAGGACAACAGCGAGGTCTTCCTGGGCCGGGACATGGGCCACATGCGCGACTACTCCGAGGACGTCGCCGCGGCCATCGACGAGGAGGTCCGAGCCTTCATCGAGGCGGCCCACCAGGAGGCCTACGACACCCTCGTGGTCAACAGACCGGTCCTCGACCGGCTGGTGACCGAGCTGCTGGAGAAGGAGACGCTGGACAAGGCCGATGTCGCGCGGATCTTCGCCGACCTGGACATGCGGCAGCCGCGCCCGGCCTGGACCGGGTCGGCCAACCGCCAGCCGAGCGCGGAGCCGCCGGTCGTGGTGCCCATCGGCCAGGTGCCCGACGAGCAGGCCGGCGCGGTCGGGGCTCACGTGGGCGGGGGCAGCGCGCCCCCGGCGGGGACCGGTCAGGGCGACGGCGGATCGCCGACCGGTTCCGGGTCGAACGGCAGCAGTCCGTCCGGTCGCCACGGCACCGCTCCGCCGGGCGGCTGGCCGCCGCCAGCGCCGGACGACCGCGTGTGAGGGCAAGGCAAGAGGATGGGAGGCGCCGTGGATGAGCAAGGCTCGCACGAGATCCGATCGGTCGACACCGCCCGTGTCGAGGCCGCGGTCCGCGAACTGCTGATCGCGATCGGCGAGGATCCTGACCGCGACGGGCTGCTGGAGACGCCGGCGCGCGTTGCCCGGGCCTACGCCGAGGTCTTCGCCGGGCTGCGGCAGGATCCCAGGGACGTGCTGAGCACGACGTTCGACCTGAGCCACGACGAGCTCGTCCTCGTGAAGGACATCGAGATCTACTCCACCTGCGAGCACCACCTCGTCCCGTTCCACGGGGTGGCCCACGTCGGGTACATCCCGAACCCCGACGGCCGCATCACCGGGCTGAGCAAGCTGGCCCGGCTCGTGGACATCTACGCCAAGCGCCCGCAGGTGCAGGAGCGGCTCACCACGCAGGTCGCCGATGCGTTGGAGTCGGTCCTGGAACCGCTCGGTGTCATCGTCGTCATCGAGTGCGAGCACCTGTGCATGTCGATGCGCGGCATCCGCAAGCCCGGGTCCCGGACCGTCACCAGCGCCGTGCGCGGGCAGTTGCGCGATCCGGCGAGCCGTGCCGAGGCGATGTCGCTGATCCTCGGAGCCTGACCGTGGCGGGACTGGCGTTCGCGCCGATGACCGGTCCGCCGGGCGGCCTGCCGGAGCCGTTGGCGGCGTTGCGGCGCACCGCTGTCATGGGGATCCTCAACGCCACGCCGGACTCGTTCTCCGATGGCGGCCGCTTCCTGAACGTGGCTGCGGCCCGGGCGCACGCCGAGGCGATGGCCGCCGCGGGCGCAGACCTCATCGATGTCGGCGGCGAGTCGACACGGCCCGGCGCCCGGCGCGTGGACCGCGAGGAGGAGGCGGCCCGGGTGCTCCCCGTGGTCGCGGCCGTGCGAGGCCTCGGTGTTCCCATCAGCATCGACACGATGCACGCAGCGACGGCGCGCGCGGCGGTGGCCGCCGGCGCGGTGATGGTGAACGACGTCAGCGGTGGTGCCGCCGACCCCGCGATGCTGGCCACGGTCGCCGATCTCGGTGTGCCGTACGTCGCGATGCACTGGCGCGGGCACAGCGATCGGATGCGGGACCTCGCCCGGTACGACGACGTGGTCGCCGACGTGAGGCGCGAGCTGGCCGAACGCATTCGGGCTGCGCGGGTGGCGGGGATCGCACCCGACCGTCTCGTTGTCGACCCGGGCCTCGGCTTCGCGAAGGACGGCCCCGACAACTGGCGGCTGCTCGCCGAGCTGGACCGGCTCGCGCCGAGCGGCCTACCGATCCTCGTCGGGGCCTCGCGCAAGCGTTTCCTCGGCGCGCTGCTGGCCGACGAAGACGGGGCGCCGCGGCCCGTGGGCCGGCGCGAGGCAGCCTCGGCGTCGTTGTCGGCGTTGGCCGCGGCGGCCGGTGCCTGGTGCGTTCGAGTGCATGATGTGGCGGCAAGCGCCGATGCGGTCCGCGTTGCCGCAGCGTGGCGGGACGCCCTGCCCGGCGCGACGCCAGCGTCCGAGCGCGGTCCAGATGTGGAACAGGGAGTGAGACGGTGAGCGACGAATTCGGCGAGGGATTGGACACGATCCGCCTCACGGGCATCCGCGGGTACGGCTTCCACGGCGTGCTGGCCGCCGAGCGCGAGCTCGGCCAGGAGTTCGTCGTGGACGTGGCGCTCGCCCTGTCCGTGGCAGCCGCGGCGGAATCCGACGATCTGTCCGCCACCGCCGACTACGGCACCGCCGCTGTGGCGGTGCACGACCGCATCACCGGCCAGCCGTTCGCGCTGATCGAGGCGCTGGCCGGCACCATCGCCCAGGACTGCTTGCACTACCGGGGCGTGGCGGCGGTCCGGGTGACGGTCCATAAGCCCCAGGCGCCGGTTCCGGTGCCGTTCGACGACATCAGCGTGACTGTGACCCGGCGCCGGTGATGGACCGCGTTGTCGCCTTCGGCCTCGGAGCCAACCTCGGCGATGCCGTCGGCGCGCTGCGCGGTGCGGTCGCCGCGATCGGCGCCCAGCCGGATGTCGCAGTCCGGCGCGTCTCCTCGCTCTACCGCACCGCCCCGGTCGGCGGGCCCGACCAGCCGGACTTCACCAACGCCGTGCTGGTGGCCAGCTCCGCAGCCGATCCGCAGCAGCTCCTCCGGATCGCGCACGAGGCCGAGGACCGCTACGGGCGGACCCGCGAGGTCCGGTGGGGGCCGCGCACCCTGGACGTGGACCTGCTCGCGGTCGGCGATCTGGTCAGCGACACCCCCGGGCTCACGCTGCCGCACCCCCGGGCGCACCTGCGCGGATTCGTGCTGCTGCCCTGGGCGGAGGTCGATCCGGCGTTCGTGGTCCCGGGACGCGGGCCGGTGGCGGATCTGGCGGCGACGCTGCCCGCGGTTGAGCTGCGCGGAGTGTCGCGCCTGCCCGGCGGGAGCGCGTGGGCCACGTCACTGCAGGAGCAGTCATGACGCCGACACCGATGCGCACCCTCGCCAAGATCGCCTTCGCCGCGCTCGCCGCGGGATGGGCTCTGGTCGCGCTGGTCGACCTGCTGGCACAACGGCTCCTGCAAGTCCCGTGGGCGGCGGTCGGCGCACTGGCGCTGATGGCCGTCTCGCTGCTCGCCTGGACGCTGCTGGCGCGGCCCAGGCTGCTCGGCAAGCCCGGGCGGGCGCCGTTGGACCCGATCGTCGCCACCCGCAGCGCAGCACTGGCGCTGGCCGCGTCCCGCGCGGGCTCCGCCGTGCTCGGCTTCTACGCCGGTGTCGCCCTCGGCCTGATGCCGGCCTGGGACACCCCCGCGGGCCGCGATTATGCTCTGGCCGCAGGCGGATGCGCCCTGGCAAGCCTCCTGCTGGTGGGTGCTGCGCTGTGGCTGGAGTCGCTGTGCCGACTGCGCGGCGGGGACGACGAGGACGCCGCAGAGCCGGGCCGTCCCAGCCCAGGCCAAGCCTCCGGCGAAGCAGCAACCCGGGCCGCGCGTAGGCTGGCCCCATGACCCATCAGCCCGCCGCCGACGACGGACTCGAGGCCCTGCCCTACGCGGAGCTCCACGAGCGCGCCTTCCACCTCGCGCAGAAGCGTCGCGACGTCGGCTTCTTCGTCGATCTGTACAACCACACCCAGGCTGCCCACGCCGCAGCGACCGAGGGCGGATCGCTTGGCGACCTGTCCGGTTCGTTGATGGACTTGGTGGAAGCCACCCGGGAAGCGTTCGGAGACGATCCGGACCCCGAGCTGGAACCGCTGTTCCGGGCACGCTTCGTCACCTACCTGCGCGAGCACGGCCAGTCCTGACACCCTCGGGCAGCCGAGGATGTCGATGCCGTCCCAAGCCTGAAGCGTCCCTCGGGTGCTCGGCCGTCGCGCGCCGGCTGCTCGGTGCCGCTGCGAGTCAGGCGGCGTCCGCGTCGCGGGCGAGGATCCGGCGCACGGCGTCGAAGTCCACGGTGCCAACCTCGCGGCCGTCTCCGTCCAGGACCAGGCCGCGCCCGCTGGGCGACTCCAGCAGGGCCACCGCGGCGTCCCGCAGCGTGGCGCCCTCCCGGACCACCGGCAGCTGCTCGTCGCCCGGAGCCGGCGGCGCCAGGACGTCGCCGTCCACGTGGGTGACGGCCATGAGCTTGATGAGCCGGTCGGCGCCCACGAAGTCGGCGACGAAGTCGTTGACCGGTTGGCCGAGCACTTCGGTGGGGGTCCCGTGCTGCTCGAGATAGCCGCCCTGCCGCATCACCGCGATCCGGTCGCCCAGCCGCACCGCCTCGTCGATGTCGTGGGTCACCATCACCACGGTCTTGGCGACCTTGCCCTGCAGGGCCAGGAACTCCTCCTGCAGGCGATCGCGCGCGATGGGGTCCACGGCGCCGAACGGCTCGTCCATCAGCAGCACCGGCGGGTCGGCGGCCAATGCCCGGGCGACACCCACGCGCTGCCGCTGCCCGCCGGACAGCTGGTGCGGATAGCGGTCGCCGTACAGGTCCGGTTCCAGACCGACGAGGTCCAGCAGCTCATCGACGCGGGTCTGCAGCCGTGCCTTCTTCCAGCCCAGCAGTTCGCAGACCGTGGCGACGTTGCGCCGCACGGTGTAATGGGGGAAGAGCCCGACGGCCTGGATGACGTACCCGATGCCGCGGCGCAGATCCCGCAGATCGGTCGAGCGCACGTCCTGGCCGTTCACGAGGATCGTGCCGGCGGTGGGCTCCACGAGACGGTTGATCATCCGCATCGTGGTGGTCTTGCCGCAGCCGGAGGGCCCCACGAGGACGCAGATCTCACCCTCGGCGACATCGAGGTCCAACTCGTGCACCGCGACGGTCCCGTCGGGGTACTGCTTGGTCACACCCCGCAGCACGATCACGGCGTCTGGGGTAGTTTCCATGTCATGTCCTCCCGGGCCGTCGCTGCGTCCGAGGCAGCGAATCCATGGATCTCCTGGGAGTATGTCGTCTCCCACACCGATGATCTCGCCGCAGCAGGTCGGGAGCACATCTTCCTGACCGTGACCTCGGTTGCCGGCGCGCTGGTGCTGGCCTTCCCGCTGGCCGTGCTGGTCCGACGCTACCGGAGGCTGCACTCGCCCGTGCTGGGACTGACCGGAGTGCTCTACACGATCCCCTCGCTGGCGCTGATCTCCCTGTTGTGGCCGATCTTCGGGCTCTCGCCCCTGACCGTGATCATCGCGCTGACGATGTACGCGCTGCTGGTGGTGCTGCGCAATACCGTCGTCGGGCTCGATGAGATCGACCCGGAGGTCCTCGATGCCGCCCGCGGTATGGGAATGGGCAAGCGGGGCGTCCTGTGGCGGGTCGAGGTGCCGCTGGCGATGCCGACGATCCTCGCCGGCGTTCGGATCGCCACCGTCTCCACGGTGGGCATGGTGACCGTGGGAGCGCTCGTCGGCTACGGCGGATTCGGCACGATGATCCTGTCGGGCTTCCAGCAGAATTTCTGGCACGCCCAGATCTTCACCGCCACGGCGGCGTGCGTGCTGCTGGCGATCGCCTTCGAGTTGGCTCTGCACGCCCTGGAGTGGCTGAGCACGCCCTGGGCACGCGGCCGGGCCGGCGCATGAACGTCATCGAGTGGTTCGCCGATCCGGCCAACTGGACCGGCCCGAACGGCATCCCCGTGCGCACCTGGGAGCAGATCTGGATGAGCCTGCTCGCCATGGGGCTCGCGCTTGTTGTGGCGATGCCGGTCGCCCTGACGCTGGGCCATCTGCGCAAAGGCGTGTTCCTGGCCACGAACGTCGGGAACATCGGCCGTGCAGTGCCGACCCTGGGTGTCCTGGTCATTCTGGCCTCGATCCCCGAGATCGGGGTCGGGAACACCGCTGCGGTGCTGGCGCTGGCGCTGTTCGCCATCCCGCCGCTGCTCACCAACACCTTCCGCGGGATCGCCAGCGTGGACCCCCAGATCCGGGATGCCGCCCAGGGCATGGGCATGGGCGGCTGGGGGATCTTGTCCCGCGTGGAGATCCCGCTGGCCATGCCGCTGATCGCCGCGGGGGTGCGCACCGCCACTGTCCAGGTCGTGGCAACCGCATCGCTGGCCGCGCTCGTCGGCGGCGGCGGCCTGGGCCGATACGTGGTGGACGGCTACGCGCTGCAGGACAACACGCTCATCGTCGCCGGCGCAATCCTCACGGCGGCGATCGCGCTGGTCGCCGAAGGCTTTCTCGCCCTGGGCCAACGGATGGCCACCCCGCGCGGTCTGCGCAGCAGCGGCACCCACCAGGAGCAGGAGGGCGCCGCGGTGATGGCGGATGCGCCGACTCCCGCTGGCTGAGCGTCAGGGGCGATCGTTCCGCGTCCCATCGGCGCTGCGACGCGCAGGGTCCGGCCCGTCTGGCACCGCAGCGCTGTCCGCGAGCGGTGCCTGCGGCACAACGGGCCGCCGCGCGCGCATCACCGTGGCGCCGAGCAGAGCGAACGCCGCCAGGTCGTCGGTCAGGCCGAGGGGGCCGGCGACGAGCTCCGGCACGACGTCGATCGGCGACAGGATGTAGAGCAGCGCGACCACGACGATCAGCAGCTCCGAGCGCTCCAGCTGCAGCTTCTTGCGCATTCAGACCACCCCCAGCAGCGATTCGGCTTGGGCCACGGTGATGCGGCCGTGGGAAAGATCGTTCAGGATGTCGGCGTCGGACGGCGGCGGGTCGATGGGCCCGAGGTCGAGCCGGTGCAGCAGTTGCGCGAATCGCACCCGGGCCGTCGGGTAGGAGACCCCGAGATGCGTCTGCACCTCGCGCAGGTTTCCCCGCGATCGCAGGAACACCTCCAGCAACGCCAGGTCGTCGTCGGCGAGGCGGCAGTAGCGGCAGGAATCGAACTCGCCGGACACCTCGGTCCCGCAGCCGGGGCACCCTAGGCGCAGGGTGAGGAGGCTATCGGAGCAGACGGGGCACAGGGTTGGGGCCCGGTGCAGCGGCACGCTCATTCGACCGTCACCTGCACCGCACCCATGCGCGCTGCTGCGCGCAGCGTGCCCGAACCGTTCCCGGTCACCACCTCCGGCGGTCGGCGCATCCCCGACCGACTGCACGATGCCGTGATCGGTGCGCACGGTGGCCTGTCCGAGAGTGGCCTCGGCGGTGATCCGGACGTCGGAGCCCGGGCGGACCCGGATCTGGGCCGAGCCCATATCGGCCCGCACCGTGCTGTCGCCGCTGAAGGTCCAGTCGACCTTGGCGCTGCCGCTGACGACATCGACCTGCAACGGACCCTCGCCCCCCTCGAGCCGCGCGGCGCCAGCCTCGACGCCGACCGATGTGCCGGCTGTGGCGCCGGAGAGGTCGAGGGATCCGCCGACGATGAGGACGCGCAACGGCAGCGCAGGATTCACCCGGACGGTGAGGGTCTGGCTCGCCCGGTCCATCACGGAGGTCAGCCAGTTCATCAGGGCCGACCGCGGCGGCGTGGTGGCGAAGTCGCCCTCGGCGGTGTTCGTCCTGATCACCAGCGTGCCGTCCCGGCGCTCCATCCGGTGCGGGCCCTCGGCTACCGCCTGATCGACCGCCGGATCGCCGATGATGACGAGTCGAACAGCCCCCGCCTTCACCAGCACCTCGGAGACCGGCGGTGGTGGCGCCGAGCCGCTGCCGGCGTCCTCGCCCCCCTGCCGCATCCTGGCGATCATGCCACTGGCGGTCTGCGGATCGAGAGTGCCGGCTGCGACGGCTTGCAGGATGTCTGGTACCGAGTCCATGACACAAAGATAAACCGCAGTTACCAGAATGGAAAGATCACAGGCTCGCGTGCATGCTGGCGAGCCTGTTTGCGCCAGTGCGGCAGCCACCCGTAGCGTCTGCCCCATGGTGCGACCATGGCGAGGTGTGCTGGGCGGCCCGCTGGTGCTGGCGCTGGTGCTGGGAGCGGCTACCGGGTGCTCCTCCGGTGAGGGGGGCGAGGCGTCGCCGGCGGCGGCACTGAAGGTGGGCGACTGCGTGCAGCTGGCCATCGCCGGCCAGGGCGGCGCGGACGCCGGCTCGCTGGCGACAGTCGACTGCGCGGCCCCGCATCAGGGCGAGGTGGTGCTGGCGTCCGATGGCTTCTTCGCCGAGGACGCCCAGTTGCCGCCCGAGCAGCGGCTGCAGAGCCTGGCCGACACGGCCTGCACCGATGCCATGGTGACCTACTCGGGCACCGGCCCGCAGGAGGCATCGGTCCGGATGTCCTACCTGTATCCCACGTCGGCGACCTGGGAGTCCGGGGACCGGCGACTGACGTGCATCGCTGTGGCCTACGACGCCGAGGCCGATGGGATCGCGGAGACGACGGGCTCGCTCGCATCGTCCTGAACCGCTGCCCATGGCGCCCGGTTGCCGCCGTGCCCGCGGCCGGTCCGGCCTGCCCCGGTGTGCTTGCGTGCACGCCGCGCGCGGGTGTGGTTGGGTGCTGGCATGGCTGCTCCCACGAGAACGCTGCTCGCCCTCTCCGCCGCTGCTGTGCTGGGTCTCGCCGGATGCTCCTCCAGCGACGACGACGGATCCGGCGGCGCCGAGGTCGTCGTTGCGACGACGAACTTCAGCGAGACGAAGATCCTTGCCAGCATGTACGAGCAGGTCCTCGAGGCCAACGGGATCAACGCCAGCGTCAAGGAGCTGACGACTCGCGAGGTCATCGGCCCTGCCCTGGCGCAGGGAGAGGTGGATGTCACGCCGGAGTACCTGGGCAGTGTGACCGAGTACCTGAACAAGCAGGTCAACGGACCCGATGCCCCCCAGGTCGCCTCCGGCGATGTGGACGCCACCTACGCCGTGGCGCAGGGTCTGGCCGAGGGGGAGGGTGTGGAGTTCCTCCAGCCCTCGTCGGCGCAGAACCAGAACGCCTTTGCCGTGACGGAGGGATTCGCCGAGGCCAACGACCTGCTGTCGCTGAGCGACTTGGCCGAATACTCCCAGGGCGACCCGATCCGCCTCGGCGGTCCACCGGAGTGTCCGCAGCGCCCGTTCTGCCAGGTGGGCCTCGAGGAGGTCTACGGCGTCGCCATCGAGAGCTTCAAGGCACTCGACGCCGGCGGTCCCCTCACCATCCGGGACCTCACGAACGACGGCATCGATGTCGGACTGGTGTTCTCCTCCTCCGGGTCGGTGGCCGCGAACAACCTCGTGCTGCTGGAGGACGACGAGGACCTGCAGGTGGCGGAGAACATCCTGCCCGCTGTGCACACGGAGTCGCTGACCGACGACATCCGGGCAGCGCTGGATTCGGTGTCCGAGGTGCTCACCACCGAGGCTCTGCAGGAGATGAACGTCCAGGTCGACGTCGACCGGATGGATCCGCAGGACGTCGCGACGCAGTTCCTCCAGGACAACGGGCTGCTGTAGTCGCTCGCGCCAGGCTCGCCGGTTCAGCCAGGCCCGAACGGCCGGAGGGATCCGTGCCCAGTCCGCGTTCGGGGCGGGCCGCGGGAAGGGGCTCCGCCAGCCCCGGCCGCGGGTGCGCGATGTCCGGACCCGGCAGGGATGCCCTGCGACTACCGCGATGGGGCACGACTTCCTCGACCGAGGATCCGAGCCGGTACCCGGGCGCAGCGGCGTCGGGCACCGACGGCCGGGATCGGCCCGGCGTTCCCGCTGCAGGGCCTCGCTAGGCTGGGGGCGTGGCAAGCGATATCGATGATGCCTTCCGACCGCCTGGGCCGGCGTGGCAGCCGGTGTCGCCGAAACTGGTCACCGCGCGGCGGCTCGTGCTGCTCGCCGTCGCGGTCCCGGTGCTCCTGGCGATCGGTGTCCTGGCAGTGCTCGAGCCGCCGCTGATGGCGCTGGTCCTGGTCGTGGGGCTGCTCATCCTCGCCTGGGCGTGGTGGCTGATCGGCCGACGCGTGCGGTCCTACGGGTATGCCGAGCGCGACGAGGACCTGCTCGTCACCAGCGGGATCCTGTTCCGCCGGCTGACGATCGTCCCCTACGGCCGGATGCAGCTGGTGGAGGTCGCCTCAGGGCCGATCGACCGCAGCCTCGGCCTGACCACGATCAAGCTGCACACGGCGTCGCTGACGACCGATGCGACCATTCCCGGCCTGCCACCGGCGGAATCCAGCGCTTTGCGCGATCGCCTCACCGCGCGGGGCGAGGAACGCTCCGCGGGCCTGTGATGGCCGGCACCGGGCACGGGTCCCCGGCACCGGGCGGCCTGGCGTTCCAGCAGCCCGGCCCGACGCCGCCCCAGCACACCCATCCGCTCACCGTCGTGGTGAACTCCGTGCGCGGGCTGCCGGTGATCGGGCTGTTCTATTTCCTCGTCGTCAACCCGCAGCTGCGCAGCGCGTTCGTCTCGATCGTGCTCGGTCTGGTGGTCGTCACCGTGCTCGCACTGGGCGCGTCGTACGTGAGTTGGCGCCGAACCTGGTTCTTCTTCGACGATGCTGGCGATGTCCGGCTCGACAGCGGCGTCCTCTTCCGCAGGCAGCGCCGGCTGGCGCTGTCCCGCCTGCAGTCGGTCGATGTGGCGCGCCCGTTGCTGGCCCGTCTGACCGGGATGTCGTCGGTGCGGGTCGAGGTGGCAGGTTCCGGGGAGTCGGTCGCCGTTGTCGAGTATCTGCCCGTCGACATCGCCGAGGCGCTGCGCGCCGAAGTGCTCCGACGTGCCTCCGGGGCAGCGGGCAGCGAGCAGCAGCGCGAGGAGCCGGAACCGGAGCAGATCGAGTTGCAGGTGCCGACCAACGACCTGATCGCATCGCTGCTGCTGCGCGGCAGCACGGTCGTGGCCGTGGTGCTCACCCTGCTCGGCATGCTCGGCGTGCTGACTGTGGCCGGCCCCGCGGGCTTCCTGGTGGTCGGATTCGGCGTGTTCGTCCCCGTGGTGGCGGTGCTCTCGGAGTTCACCACCTTCTACGGCTTCACCCTGGCACGGTCCGCCAACGGGCTGCGCATCCGCTCCGGCCTCATCGGGACGATCGGCCAGACCGTTCCGCCGGGGCGCGTCCACGCGATCGAGTTCAGCCAGCCCATCCTGTGGCGCAGTCGCGACTGGGTCCGAGTCACCCTCAACGTCGCCGGCAGCCGCGGTGATGCCGACGGCGCATCATCGGCCCCCCGCGTCCTGATCCCGGTGGCGACCCGGGAGCACGCACGCGACCTCATCGCCCGGTTGCTGCCTGCCTGGACGGCTGCGGACGTGGTGCTCGAACCCGCGCCGGCCTCGGTACGTCTTCGGGCCCCGATCCAGCACTCCTTCCTCGCGCACGGCCACGACGGGGAGGTCCTGGTCACCAGGAGGGGACGCTTCGTTCGCCGGACCGCGGTCGTCGCGCACGCCCGCGTGCAGTCGGTCCGGATCCTGCAGGGGCCGTTGCAGCGTCGGCTGGGGCTCGCGACGGTCCGCGCCGACACGGTGCCCGGCCCGGTGCGTGTCGCCGCCCTGCACCTGGCCACCGCCGAGGCACGACGCCTCGCCGACGCGGAGGTGGTGCGGATGCGCGCTGCCGCGGCCCGGGCGCAGCCGGAGCGCTGGCGGTCGGGGGCCGGAGCGTTGGGCGAGGCTGCGGTCATGCCCGCAGCGCCCGATCCGGCGTGGCCGCCACCGCCGACGACGGCCGGTGCGGCCGGTTGGCCGCCTCCGGCGCCGGATGCGGACCCGGAGACGAGCCGCAGCCGACCCCGGGGGGGCTCCCGCGGCCCCGCCGCATCCAGGGCCGCAGCCCGACGACGACCACGGGATCCGGTCGTGACGCGGCTCCCGCCTGCGGCGCAGTCCCGATTGGCAGTCGGCGTGATCGGCGTCGGCCGCGCCGGTACCGCGCTCGGCGCGGCCCTGCAGCAGGCCGGGCATCGCGTGATGGCCGTCCATGCGGTCTCCGAGGCTTCCCGCGACCGCGCGGAGACCTGGTTCCCCGAAGCCGAGGTGCTGGATATCGTCGGCGTCATCGCGGCCAGCGATCTGGTCCTGTTCACCGTGCCGGACGATGTGCTGGCCCAGATGGTCGCCGGCGTCGCGGCCAGCGGCGCCGTCCGGGGCGGCCAGATCGTCCTGCACGCGTCGGGCCGCTACGGCCTCGGCGTCCTGGACCCGTTGACAGACCTCGGATGCGTGCCGCTGGCGCTGCATCCGGCAATGACGCTGACCGGCACCAGCGTGGACGTGCAGCGACTGCAGGGCTGTCCGTTCGGAGTGACAGCGCCCCAGGAGCTGCGCCCCATCGCTGAGGCGCTCGTGGTCGAGATGGGCGGAGAGCCGCGATGGATCCCCGACGCGGCACGGATCGCCTACCACGCGGCCCTCAGCCATGCTTCCAACCATCTGGTGACCCTCGTCGCCGACGCTGCGGAGGTGCTGCGGACGGTCGGGGTGGAGGATCCCGCGCGGCTGTTGGGGCCGCTGGTCGGGGCCACGCTGGACAACGTCCTGCGCTCCGGGGACGCTGCGCTGACCGGCCCGGTCGCGCGGGGCGACGCCGGGACGCTGGCCGCGCACTTGGAAGTCCTCGCGGGCAGCCCGGTGCTGCCTGCATACTTGGCGATGGCCCGCCGCACCGCCGACCGCGCCCTGGCATCCGGCAGGCTCTCCGCGCAAGCGGGGGAGCCGCTCCTGGCATTGCTGGCCGACCGGCAGTACCGGGAGAGGTCCGATGAAGACCTGGGAGAGGGTTGAGTGGTCGCTGTCTGCCGCAGCCGCGAACAGTTGCGGCTGGCCCTGCCGCACGATCGCACGCGCACGGTCGTGATGACGATGGGCGCTCTGCACGAGGGCCACGCCGCCCTGATCGACGCCGCCCGGCGCACGGCGGGTCCCGACGGCCACGTGACCGTCACGATCTTCGTCAACCCGCTGCAGTTCGGCCCGCGGGAGGACTTCGGGCGCTATCCGCGCACTCCTGAGACCGATATCGACCTCGCCGCTGCGCACGGCTGCGATGTGGTGTTCCTGCCCGGCGTGGCGGACATCTACGGCAGCGCAGCGCAGGCCGATCAGGAGGGCATCACGATCCAGCCCGGCCTGCTCGGCCAACGCTGGGAGGGCGAGCAGCGGCCCACCCACTTCGCCGGCGTCCTGACCGTGGTCATGACGCTGCTGCAACTGACCCGCGCGGACGCCGCGCTGTTCGGGGAGAAGGACTACCAGCAGCTCGCGCTCATCCGGGCGATGGCGCGGCGCTTCGCGCTGCCGGTGCGGATCATCGGTGTGCCGACCGTGCGCGACGCCGACGGCCTGGCGCTGAGCAGCCGCAACGTCTACCTCTCGCCGCGGGAGCGGGAGCAGGCCCTGGCGCTGCCGCGGGCGCTGCTGGCCGCGCAGCGGGCAGCCGGGGCGGGCGCCGACGGCGATGTGCTCCTCGGCCTCGTGGCGGGTGCGCTGGAGGATGCCGGGGTGGCCGCGGACTACGTGGCCCTGACCGATCCCGCGCTCGGGCCGCCGCCGCAGATGGGAGCCGCCCGGCTGCTGGCGGCAGTGCGGGTCGGATCGACGCGACTGCTGGACAACGTGGCCGTCGAGCTGAAGGGCGTTGCATGAGCCCGAGGCTCCCGCGTCGGCTGAGTGCGCCCGAGCCCGGTTGGACGGTCGCCGCGGATGTCGTCGTCGTCGGGTCCGGGATCGCCGGGATCAGCGTCGCCCTGCGGGCCCATGCCGCTGGCCTGCGCGTCCTCGTGGTGACCAAGGCCCGGATCGACGAAGGCGCCACGCAGTGGGCGCAGGGCGGGATCGCCGCTGCCCTGGCCGACGAGGACTCCCCGGACGACCACTGGACCGACACCCTGGTGGCAGGCGCCGGCCTCTGCGACCCGGAGGCCGTCCGGGCACTGGTGATGCAGGGTCCCGGCGCGGTCCGCGGGCTCATCGACCTCGGGATGCAGTTCGACCGCACGGCGGGCGGGGAGTTGGCGCTCACCCGGGAGGGCGGGCATCTGCGCGACCGGATCGCCCACGCCGGCGGCGACGCGACGGGCGCGGAGATCATGCGGGCGCTCATCGCGGCGATCCGATCCGGCGACGGCCCGGAGGTCATCGAGCACGCCTTGGCACTGGACCTGCTGCGGGACGCCACGGGCGCGGTCCAGGGGGTCTCCCTGCACGTCATGGGTGAGGGCCAGCGGGACGGGGTCGGCGCGGCACTGGCACCGGCGGTCGTGCTGGCTACCGGCGGGCTGGGACAGATCTACTCGCAGACCACGAACCCGGCGGTTGCCACCGGCGACGGGGTCGCGCTGGCGCTGCGCGGCGGCGCGGATGTGGCCGACCTGGAGTTCATCCAGTTCCATCCGACGGTGATGTGGTTGGGAGCCGACAGTCGGGGCCAGCAGCCGCTGGTCTCCGAGGCGGTGCGCGGCGAGGGTGCCGTCCTGGTCGACGATCAGGGGCGCCGGTTTCTGCTGGGCCAACATGCCTTGGCGGACCTGGCCCCGCGCGACGTGGTCGCGAAAGCCATCATGCGACGCATGGTCGACACCGGACGGCCCCACGTGTGGCTCGATGCAACGGCGCTGGGGGAGCGGACGTGGCGGACGCGGTTCCCGACGATCCTCGCCCGCTGCCAGGAGCACGGCATCACGCCGTGGTCGGATCCCATCCCGGTTGCCCCCGCCCAGCACTACGCCAGCGGCGGCGTCCGGACCGATCTGGCCGGCAGGGCCAGCCTCACCGGGCTGTACGCCTGCGGCGAGGCGTCCTGCACCGGTGTCCACGGAGCCAACCGCCTGGCGTCCAACTCGCTGCTCGAGGGGTTGGTCTTCGCCGAGCGGATCTGCGCGACCCTCGTGGAGCGGTTGCCGGCACAGCGGCCGCCGGTGTGGTCGACGGCAGCGCACGGGCTCGTGGCGGAGGAGCACCGGGCGGCCGTGCAGTCGGCGATGATGCTCGGGGCGGGGGTGCTGCGCAGCGAGGAGCGGCTGCGGGCCACGATGACGGTGCTCGGCGGCCTGCCCACCGATCACCGGCAGCCCTGCACCCCAGCATGGGAGACGACGAACCTCCACGCCGTGGCCACCGTCGTCGCCTCGGCGGCACGGCGTCGCACGGAGACCCGGGGCAGCCATTGGCGCGAGGACTACCCGGCGACGGACAACCCCGGGTGGCGCGTGCGTCAGATCTATCGGCTCGACGGCGCCGGTCGTCTCGTCTCGCGCCGGGAAGCCGTCCCCCCCAATGCGCACCGTCCCCAGTGAGACAGGTCGAGGAGACAACGATGGCATCGAGGGCCGTACCAGGACCACCGGACGGCGCCGCGTGGCGGCACGCCTGCACTGAGGCGGGCCTGCCCACCGGCATGGTCGAATCGGTGATCGCCGCAGCGCTGGCGGAGGACCTCGACGGGGGCGTCGATGTCACCTCCCTGGCCACGCTGCCGGCCGACCACCGCTGCACCGTCGATCTCGTCGCACGGGTGCCCGGCGTCGTCGCCGGCGGACCGGTCGCGGCGGCGGTGTTCGATATCGCTTCCGGCGGCGCCTGTCGGGTGCAGGTGCAGGTACCCGACGGCGCCCGCGTCGAGGCGGGCACTGCCGTGCTGACCGTCACCGGCCCGACCCGCGCCGTGCTCACCGGGGAGCGGACCGCGCTGAACCTGCTCGGCCACCTCAGCGGGGTCGCCACCGCGACCGCGGAGTGGGTCGATGCCGTCGCCGGGACGACGGCCCGGGTGCGGGATACCCGCAAGACCCTGCCGGGCCTGCGGGTGCTGCAGAAGTACGCGGTGCGCTGCGGCGGCGGCGTCAACCACCGGATGGGGCTGTTCGATGCCGCGCTCATCAAGGACAACCACGTGGCCGCCGCAGGGGGCGTCGTCCCGGCGCTGGAGGCGGTGCGCGCCCGCTGGCCCGACGTGGAAGTCGAGGTGGAGGTGGATTCCCTGGACCAGCTGCGGGAACTCCTCGCGGCCGGTGCCACGCAGATCCTCCTGGACAACTTCGCTATCGATGAGCTGCGCGAGGCGGTCGCGCTGACCGCGGGCCGGGCGGCGCTCGAGGCCTCCGGCGGGCTGCGGATCGACACTGCGCGCGCTGTGGCTGAGACCGGTGTGGACTACATTGCGGTGGGCGCGCTGACGCACTCGGTGCCGGTGCTCGACATCGGCGCCGACTACCGCTCGGAGGTGTGACGTGCTGCTCGTCATCGATGTCGGCAATACCCAGACGGTGCTCGGGATCTTCGACGGCCCCGAGCTCCAGCAGTCCTGGCGGATCAAGACCGACGCGCAGGACACCGCCGACGAACTCATGCTGAAGTTCCGCGGGCTGCTCTGCGACAGTCCCGCCGTCACCGGCATCGCGCTGTGCTCGACGGTGCCTTCGGTGCTGCACGAGATGCGCCGCATGCTGCACCGGTACTACAGCGGGACCCCGACCGTGATCGTCGAGAAGGGGACCAGGACCGGGGTGTCGATCCTGGTGGACAACCCCCGCGAGGTCGGGGCCGATCGCATCGTGAACACCGTCGCGGCATTCCAGCGCTACGGCGGCCCGTGCATCGTCGTGGATTTCGGAACCTCCACCAACCTGGACGTGGTGTCGGCCGAAGGGGCGTTCCTCGGCGGGGCGCTGGCTCCCGGTATCCAGATCTCGCTCGAGGCGCTGGCCGCCCGGGCTGCGCAACTGCGCAAGGTCGAGCTCGTGCCGCCGCCTTCGCCGATCGGCAAGAACACCGTGGCGGCCCTGCAGTCGGGTGCCCTGTACGGGTTCGCCGGCCAGGTCGACAACCTCGTCCGGCGGATCACCGACGAGATCGGCGAGGTGGCTGCAGTCGTCGCCACCGGCGGTCTGGCCGGCGTCGTCATCGCCGAGTCGCAGACCATCACCCACAAGGACCCGTACCTCACGCTGTACGGTCTGCAGATCCTGTTCGCGCGCAACCAGGTGGGCTAGCCGGCTTCGTCCGACCGTTGCCGGCGCGACCGCGGTCGCTACCCTTGATCGGTGACCGATCACCCGCACGAGCACCAGGCGCACGACCCATCGGCAGAGCGCATCCCGGAGCAGGTCAGCGTGCGCATGGCGAAGCGGGAGCGGCTGCTCGCACGACGGCGGAGCCTACGCGGCGGCCCTTCCCATCACCGCGACGATTCCCGAGGTCCGCACGCGGTACCCGGATCTGCAGCCGGGCAGCATGACCGGCGAGACGGTCGGCGTGGCCGGCAGGGTGCTGTTCCTGCGCAACACCGGCAAGCTGTGCTTCGCCACGCTGCACGCCGGGGACGGCACGCCGCTGCAGGTGATGCTCAGCCTGCAGGTCGTGGGAGCCGAGGCGCTCGAGGCGTGGAAGGCGCTGGTCGACATCGGCGACCACATCTTCGTCCGCGGCGAGGTGGGCACGTCCCGTCGCGGCGAGCTGAGCGTGTTCGCTGCGGAATGGCGCATGGCCGCCAAGGCGTTGCGCCCGCTGCCGGTGGCGCACAAGGAGCTGGCCGAGGACACGCGCGCCCGGCAGCGGTACGTGGACCTCATCATGCGGCGAGCAGGCCCGACAGGTCGCCCGGCAGCGGGTCGCGGCGGTGGCCAGCCTGCGCTCCTCCCTGACCCGGCGCGGCTACCTCGAGGTGGAGACCCCTGTCCTGCAGACCCAGCAGGGCGGGGCCGCGGCACGTCCGTTCATCACCCATATGAATGCCTTCGATATGGACCTGTATCTGCGAATCGCGCCGGAACTCTTCCTGAAGCGCTGCGTTGTCGGTGGCATGGAACGGGTTTTCGATCTGAATCGGAACTTCCGCAACGAGGGTGCCGACAGTACCCATTCGCCTGAAATTCTCGATGTTGGAGTTCTATCAGGCCTACGCCGACTACCGGGAGATGGCGGCACTCACCCGGGGACTCATCCAGGAGGCCGCAGAAGCGGTCGCCGGGTCGCAGTCGGTGACCCACGCCGACGGCTCGGTGCACGACCTGTCGGGGGCCTGGGACGAGGTCGATCTGTACTCCTCGCTGTCGAAGGCGGTGGGTGAGGAGATCACGCCGGGGACACCGGTGGCACGGCTGCAGCACCTGTGCGCGGCAGTCGGGATCGAGCCCGACCACGCCTGGGTGGCGGGCCGGTTCGCCGAGGAGTTGTTCGAGCACCACGTGGTCGGCGGATTCACGCGCCCGACCTTCGTGTTCGACTACCCGCTCGACACCTCACCGCTGGTGCGCGAGCACCGCTCCAAGCCCGGTGTGGTGGAGAAGTGGGACCTGTACATCAACGGCTACGAGCAGGCCACCGGGTACTCCGAGTTGGTCGATCCCGTCATCCAGCGGGAGCGACTCGTGGAGCAGGCCGCCCTGCGAGCAGCCGGTGATTCCGAGGCGATGCAGGTGGACGAGGACTTTCTGCGCGCCCTGGAGTTCGGAATGCCGCCCTGCGGCGGCGTCGGCATCGGTGTGGATCGGCTGCTCATGTCCCTGACCGGCCTCGGGATCCGGGAGACGATCCTGTTCCCCCTGGTCAAGCCGATGCGCGAGCCGCGCTATGAGCAGGACGTCGATGGGCAGTAACTCCGCCGCGGCGGTGCGCGTCCGAGCGGCCCGCACCGGCGACGTCGCGGTGATCCGGGATCTGGTCGATGCCTACGCGCCGGACCGCCGCCTGCTGGGCAAGGCCACGGTGCAGTTGTACGAGGACATCCAGGAGTTCGTGGTCGCGGAGGTCGACGGTGCCGTCATCGGCTGCGGTGCGCTGCACGTCATGTGGGAGGATCTCGGCGAAGTCCGTACCGTGGCCGTCCTGCCCTCGCAGTTGCGGCGAGGCGTGGGGCGGCTCGTTGTCGCCGCCCTCGTCGAGCGTGCCGCGGACCTCGGCGTGCGGCGGCTCTTCTGCCTGACGTTCGCGGTGGAGTTCTTCGGGGAACTCGGATTCGCGCCGATTGCGGGAACGCCCATCACCTCCGACGTGTTTGCCGAGTTGTTGCAGAGCGAGGACGAGGGCGTTGCCGAGTTCCTCGACCTCGAGCGCGTGAAACCGAACACGTTGGGGAATACCCGGATGCTCCTGCGCTTGCCAGAAAAGGCCCTACCATAGTGGAGTATCAAAGGTATTCATCAGCGACGAAAGGGCATGCTGTGGTCACGCGTGTGGTCGAGGTGTTCGAGGATGATCTTGACGGTGGCGCTGCTGACGTCACCGTGTCGTTCTCGCTGGACGGCAAGCAGTACGAGATCGACCTCACCAGCGCGAACGCGCAGCGACTGCGGGACGCTGTCGAGCCGTTCCTGGCCGCCGCGCGCCCCGCGGCGGCCAGGCCGGTGCGCCAGTCGCGGCGCTCCTCGTCCCAGACCCCGGCAGAGTCCCCGGCACAGATCCGCGAGTGGGCGCGGGCGAACGGCTACGAGGTCAACGAGCGGGGCCGGATCCCGGCGAGCGTGGTGGCCGCCTACCGGGTGGCGCACGGTACGGCCTGAGCGCGGGATTGCCTCCCCGCGCTGCCCGGGCGGTGGATCGTCGCTGGACCCTGGACCCTGGACCCTCAGCGGCCCGGTCGCCAGTCGGGCCCGTCCTCGGTGACGAAGACCTCCGTCGGTCGCTCGATGCCAACGGTGGCGAGGTCGGCGTAGCTCGCCGCCGCCCGCTGCGGATCGATCGCGCCCTCGGGAGCCAGCGTGCCCCGAATGGTCACGATGGCCACGTGCACACCGTCGGGCCGCAACTCCTGCGCCGTCGCGCGCGCCAGATGCCGGAGGCCCGTCTTCTGGATGCCGAGCGCGATGGCATCGGGATCGTAGCGCAGCGCAGCCTCGCTGCCTGTGAACAGGAGTGTGCTGCGCGGTGCGTTGGCGCGCAGATCGGCGACGGTCGCCTGCAAGGTGACCAGTGCCGGTGTCAGGCCCAGCGCCAGCCCCGCGCGGAAGTCCTCCGGCCGCACCGTCGTCGGGGTGCCCGTCACCCACAGGGACGGATTGAAGACCACCACGTCCACCGGCCCCACAGCGCCGCGCGCAGCAGCGATGGCGGCGATGAGTTCGTCGTCCACCGTGATGTCGGCGCAGAAGCCGGCCGAGGGCACCGATGCAGCCGCCAGGTTGGCCACCACCGGGTCCACGTCCGCCGAGGTCCGGCCGATGAGCGCCACCGGCCCATGGGCGGGTCCGAGGGCCGCCGCGACGGCCCCGCCGAGCCGTGGTCCCGCACCCACGATGAGCGTTGCCACGCGCTACTGCCCCGAAACCCGGCGGTAGACGTCGACGGTTCGCGCCGCTATGGCGTCCCAGCCGAAGTGCTCGGCTGCCCGCTCGCGGCCCGCCTCGCCCATCCGACCCGCCATGCCGGGATCGGCGACGACCCGGTCCAGCGCGGTGGCGAGCCCGAACTCGAAGGCCTCCGGCGCCGCCGCGTCGTAGTGGACCAGGAGTCCGGTTGCGCCGTCCTGGACCACCTCGGGGATCCCGCCCACATCGCTGGCCACGACGGGCGTTGCGCAGGCCATCGCCTCCAGGTTCACGATGCCGAGCGGCTCGTAGACCGAGGGGCATACGAAGGCCGCGGCCGCCGCGTACAGGGCGATCACGTCGTCCTTGGGCAGCATGTCCTCGATCCAGACCACCGACCCGGGGCCGCGCTCGGAGCGCAGCGCCGCCACGCCGGCCCGGACCTCCTCGCCGAGCTCGGGGGTGTCGGGTGAGGACGCGCACAGCACCAGACGGGCGCCGGTCCCCATCTGCCGCACCGCCCGCAGCAGGTGCGGCAGGCCCTTCTGCCGCGTGATTCTGCCGACGAACAGGATGAACGGCTCGTCGTCGGGGATGCCGAGTCGCGCCATGACGCCCGCCGCGTCGGTCGGCCGGTAGACGTCCACATCGATCCCGTTGTGGATCACCCAGACCCGGTCCGGGATCCACGTCGGGGTAGCTGGCCAGCACGTCGTTGCGCATCCCGTTGCTCACCGCGATGATCCCGTCGGCGTTGCGGTAGGCCTCGGCCTCCGCCCAGCTCGACAGCCGGTAGCCGCCGCCGAGCTGCTCGGCCTTCCACGGGCGCAGCGGCTCGAGGCTGTGGGCCGTGATGATGTGCGGGACCCCGTGCAGCAGCGCCCCGAGGTGGCCGCCCAGGTTGGCGTACCACGTGTGGGAATGCAGGACATCGGCCCCCGCAACGCCATCGGCCATCAGCAGGTCCACGCCGAGGGTGGCCAGCGCGGCGTTGGTGTCGGCGAGCTCGGCCGGGGGCCGGTAGGCGCGAGCATCCCCGCGCGGTGCGCCGAAGCAGTGCACATCGACGTCCACCAGGCGCTGCAGGTGGGCCACGAGCTGGTCCACGTGGACGCCGGCACCGCCATAGATCTCGGGCGGCCATTCCTTGGTCAGCACAGCGATCCGCATAGCGGCAGCGTAGGGGCCTGCGCCTCGGCATTGCCGAACCAGTGCCAACCTCGACCAATCCGCCCGCCCATCGGCCGCGAGACCTCCGGCCGGGCGCGTTAGTGTGCGGTTATGGCCAACCGCGCTTCCCGGTACGGACCGAAAGTCCTCGGCATCGTCCTCGCCGGAGGCGAGGGCAAGCGGCTCTTTCCGCTGACGCACGACCGGGCGAAGCCCGCGGTGCCCTTCGGCGGGTCCTACCGCCTGGTGGACTTCGTCCTGTCGAACCTGGTCAACGCCAGCTACACGCGGCTGTGCGTCCTGACCCAGTACAAGTCGCATTCGCTGGACCGGCACATCACCACGTCGTGGCGCATGTCCTCGCTCACCGGCGACTACGTCACCGCCGTGCCGGCGCAGCAGCGGCTCGGCCCTCGCTGGTACACCGGCAGCGCCGACGCGATCTTCCAGAGCCTGAACCTGGTCTACGACGAGCGGCCGGACTACGTCGTGGTCTTCGGTGCCGACCACGTCTACCGGATGGACCCGGAGCAGATGGTGGACGCCCACATCCAGTCCGGTGCCGGGGTCACGGTGGCCGGGATCCGGCAGCGCCGCTCGGAGGCCCATGCCTTCGGCGTGATCGAGGTGGGCCCGGACGGTCGGACCATCTCGCGGTTCCTGGAGAAGCCGAGCGATCCGCCCGGCACGCCGGACGACCCCGAGATGTCCTACATCTCGATGGGCAACTACGTCTTCAGCACCGAGGCCCTCATCGAGGCGCTGCGCGTGGACGCCGGGGACGAGGGGTCGGTGCACGATATGGGCGGCAACATCATCCCGATGTTCACCGAGGCCGGTGAGGCGCACGTCTACGATTTCGCGGCGAACGAGGTGCCGGGTTCCACCGATCGCGACCGCGGCTACTGGCGCGACGTCGGGACCCTGGACGCCTACCACGACGCCCACATGGATCTCGTCTCGGTGCACCCCGTGTTCAACCTGTACAACCGGCAATGGCCCATCCTGAACTCGCCGCCGCCGATGCCGCCGGCCAAGTTCGTCGAGGGCGGCAACGCCCACGAGTCGATGGTCTCGGCCGGATCGATCGTCGCCGGCGCCCACGTCCGCAACTCCGTCGTCGGGGTGGACGTCCGCATCGCGCAGGGCAGCTACGTGGAGGGGTCGGTGATCATCAACGGGACCCGGATCGGCCGCAACGCGGTCATCCGCCGCGCCATCCTGGACAAGAACGTCGTGGTGCCGGACGGCGCGAAGATCGGCGTCGATCTGGCCGCCGACGCGCAGCGCTACACCGTGACCGACAACGGCGTGGTCGTGCTCGGCAAGGGCACGGTCGTCGAGCCGTAGCGGCCGTGCAGCCGACGCGCGTGCCCGGCCTGCCCGCCGCTCGTGCCGCGGTGGGGGGAGGGTGAACGGTCTCGTGGCCGTGATCGGGGCCGAGTGCTCGGGGAAGAGCACCCTCGCCCACGGCCTGGGGTCCCGGCTCCCCGGCCGAGTGGTCCCGGAGCAGTTGCGCATCTTCGTCCGAGAGCAGGGCAGAGTGCCGGGGCCGCAGGAGCAGCGCGCGGTCATGGAGCGGCAGATGGCGGCGGAGCGCACAGCGGTCGCCGCCGCCCGCGAGGGCTGGGTCGTCTCGGATTCCGGTGCCCTCATGACGGCGGTCTACAGCCTGCTGTACTACGACGACGACGCACTCCTCGCGCCGGCCCTGCGCCACCATCGACAGGCGTACGCCGCGACCCTCTGGTGCGGGATCGACCTGCCGTGGGTCGCCGACACCGGGTACCGCGACGGCCCCGACCACCGGCGCCGGGGGCATGCGATCATCGCCGAGCTCGTTGCCGGGCAAGCCCTGGCGGCCTCGATCGTGACCGGCGATCGGGCCCACCGGATCCGTGTCGCGATGCGGGTCGTGTCCGGTGCCGGAGGGCCGCGCTGATCGCCCGTCGGCGGTGCCGGACCGCTGGTATCCCGGACCTTCGCACGAGACGCCCTCGGGCAGCTTCGGGCTGCGCGTCCGCTGCCGCCCGCCAGCCCGGGCAGCGGCCGTCGCCGCGCAGCCCGCCAGGTGCGGCGGCGCCGATCACGGGCCACGCGCAGGGCAGCGCACGTGTGGGAGGATGGCGGCATGAGTCTGGACGCCGAGGCGACGGCACCGGCCAGTTCCGCCACCGAGGGGTACCACGACGGCGATCCGCTGCCCGACCATCGCTACAACGACCGGGAGCTGTCCTGGCTGCAGTTCAACGAGCGCGTGCTGGAGCTGGCGGAGAACCCGGATCTCCCGACGCTGGACAGGGCGAAGTTCCTCGCCATCTTCGCCAGCAACCTCGATGAGTTCTTCATGGTCCGCGTGGCCGGATTGAAGCGGCGACTGGCCACCGGGATCGCCGTGAAATCCGCCTCCGGCCGCCCCGCCACAGAGATCCTGGCGACCGTCCGCGAGCAGGTGCGCGATCTCATGCACCGGCAGTCGCAGCTGTTCACGCAGGAGGTCATGCCGCAGCTGACCGAAGCAGGCATCGAGCTGGTGCTCTGGGGCGACATCGACGACGAGGAGCGGGCGCGGCTGCACACCATCTTCAAGGAGCGGGTCTACCCGGTCCTGACGCCGCTGGCGGTCGACCCCTCGCATCCGTTTCCCTACATCAGCGGACTGAGCCTGAACCTCGCCGTGGTGGTGCGCAACCCGCAGACCGGCAACGAACTGTTCGCGCGCGTGAAGGTGCCGCCGCTGCTGGACCGCCTCATCGAGGTCGGGCCGCAGCGCTTCATCCCGCTGGAGGACGTCATCGCCGTCCACCTCGACCAGCTGTTCCCCGGCATGGAGATCCTGCAGCACCACACGTTCCGGGTCACGCGCAACGAGGACCTGGAGGTGGAGGAGGACGATGCCGAGAACCTCCTCAAGGCCCTGGAGCGGGAACTCATGCGGCGCCGGTTCGGCCCCCCGGTCCGGCTGGAGGTCCAGCCCTCGATCGACCCCTACGTGCTCGACCTGCTCGTCACCGAGCTGGGCATGGAGGAGTCGGAGGTCGTCTCGGTCCCGGGTCTGCTCGACCTCACGGCGCTGTGGCGCTTGTACGGCCTGGACCGCCCCGACCTCAAGCAGCCCGGGTTCGTCCCGCAGACGGCCCGCGAGCTGGCGTCGGTGGAGAGCGCATCCGCGCCGGACGTGCTCGACGCCATGCGGCAGCGAGAGGTGTTCCTGCACCACCCGTACGACTCCTTCAGCACCTCGGTGCAGCGCTTCCTGGAGCAGGCGGCCGCTGATCCCCAGGTGCTGGCGATCAAGCAGACCCTGTACCGGACCAGCGGCGACTCCCCGATCATCGACGCCCTGGTCGATGCCGCCGAGGCGGGCAAGCAGGTGCTGGCGCTGGTGGAGATCAAGGCGCGATTCGACGAGCAGGCCAATATCAAGTGGGGCCGCAAGCTGGAGCGCGCGGGCGTGCACGTCGTCTACGGGCTCGTCGGGCTGAAGACCCACTGCAAGCTGTCCATGGTGGTCCGCGACGACGGCGACCAGTTGCGGCGCTATCGTCCACTTCGGCACCGGGAACTACCATCCCAAGACCGCGCGGCTGTACGAGGACTTCGGGGTCCTCACGACCGATCCCGCCCTCGGCGAGGACGTCAGCCGGCTGTTCAACGTGCTGTCGGGCTACTCGAACAACACCGAGTACTCCCGATTGCTGGTCGCCCCGCACTCCATCCGCTCCGGACTGCTCGAGCGCATCGAGCGCGAGATCGACCACCATCGCGCGGGCCGGCCCGCGCGGGTGCGCATCAAGAGCAACTCGATCGTCGACGAGCGGATCATCGACGCCCTGTACCGGGCCTCGCAGGCGGGCGTCCCGGTCGAGGTCTGGGTGCGCGGCATCTGCGGGCTGCGTGCCGACGTGCCGGGCACCGAATCCCTCCGGGTCGTCAGCATCCTGGGACGGTTCCTGGAGCATTCCCGCGCCTACGGCTTCCGCAACGGTGGGCAGCCGGAGTACTGGATCGGCTCGGCGGACCTCATGCACCGCAATCTCGACCGCCGCGTGGAGACGCTGATGCGGATCGTGGAGCCCCGGCATGTTGCGCAGATCGACGAGATGTTCCAGCGGGGATTCTCCCCCGAGACGGCGGCCTGGCACCTGCGGCCCTCGGGGGACTGGCAGTTGGTGGCCACCGACGCGGACGGCCAACCGCTGGCCGACTACCAGGAGACCCTCATCCTCGACCGGCGCAAGCGCAAGGGAGCCCGCATTGCCAACTGATCCGCACCTCGGCCCGGAGACCCTCGACACCCCGGAGTTGCTACTGCGCGTCCATGCGCTCTTCCGGCTGCCCGCACTGGAGGACGAGCTCGGCGTCGTGGCGAAAGTGGAGCGCCAGCCCACGGCGACGATGACGGCGGTGTACCACGACAGCGAGGATCTGCGACTGTTTCGCTGGGGCGTGACCTTGTTGCGCGTCGCGGGAGGACCCGCCGAGGGCTGGCGGCTCGCGCTTCCCGTCGACGGGGCAGCGGGCGAGGAGCGCGAGACGGTCCTGGCCGAGTTGGCGGCCGGTCAGGTCGGCGAGGTGCCAGACCCGCTGCGGGACGCTGTGACACCGCTGGTCCGGGAGGCGCCGATCCTGCCGGTGGCGACCCTGCGCACCGAGCGCACCCCGCACCTCGTGATCGGCAAGGACGGGGAGCCGATGGCGCAGCTGGTCGACGACACCGTCTCGGTCCTCGACGGCGACCATGTTGCTGCTCGGTTCCGGGAGTTGGAGGTGCGGCCGCTCGGGGACGACCCGGACGGCGCCGCCGCGGAGTTGATCGACGTGCTTGTCGGTCACGGGGCAGTGCCGGGGGCTGGCTCGCGCGCCGCCGGTGCGCTGGGTCCGCGCGCCTCCGCGCCCGCCGATGTCGTCCTGCGCGGACCGGTCGCTCCCACAGATCCCGCCGCCGATGCCGTGCGCGCCCACATCGCGCTGCAGGTGTACCGCTTCCTGCTGCAGGATGTGCGCGTGCGTCGCGACCTCCCCGATTCGGTGCACCAGATGCGCGTGGCCGCACGGCGGCTGCGCAGCGGTCTGAAGGTGTTCGGCCCGCTCCTGGATGCCGATTGGTCGGCGCACCTGCGCCGGGAGCTGGGCTGGGCCGCCGGAGAGCTGGGCCGGGCCCGCGACACCGAGGTCATGCTGAGCCGCCTGGATGATCACGCAGACGAACTGCCGCCGGCGGATGCGCAACTGGCCACCGAGGTGCTGGAGCGCGTGCTGCGCGCCGATCTCGCCGCGGCCAGGCAGGAGGCGCTGGACAGTCTGCGCTCGCCACGGCACCTGGAGCTGCTGCAGTCGCTGGTCGACGCCGTGCACCACCCGCTGCTGACCGACCTGGCCAACGAGGCGTGCGGGGAGATCCTGCCTCCGATGGTCGGCAAGGCCTTCGGCCGGCTGGCCAAGGACGTGCGCGCCCTGCATATCGACAGCCCGGCCGAGCCGTGGCACGAGACCCGCATCGCGGCGAAGCGGGCGCGGTACGCCGCCGAGCTGGTGCAGCCGGTCTTCGGCGACCCGGCCAAGCGGTTGGCCAAAGCACTGGCGATGGTCACCGAGAACCTCGGCGACCACCAGGACTGCTACGTGGCGCAGCTGGAGCTGCGGCGCATCGCGCAGCGCACGGATGTGGACGGCCCGACGGGCTTCGCGCTGGGGCTGCTGCACGCAGCTGAAGAGGAGCGAGAGATGTCGTTGCGCGAGGACTTCGCGGCGCTGTGGCCGCGGGTCATGCGCGCCTATCGCACCACCACGCTGGCCTGATATGGGGGCACCTGCCGTCCGTGCCGCCGGCGTCGTCCTGACCCGCGGGTCGGGGCCGGGCCTGCAGACGCTGGTCCTGTACCGACCGCTGCGGCGCGACTGGTCCCTGCCCAAGGGCAAGCTCGACCCCGGCGAGCACATCATCGAGTGCGCGGTGCGGGAATGCGACGAGGAGACGGGCATCGTGCCGGTGCTCGGCGTGCCGCTGGGCCGGCAGCGCTACGAGGCGATGGGTCGCGCGAAGACCGTCGACTACTGGCATGCCCGACCGTCCCAGCACAACGGCTTCGTGCCCGACGACGAGGTCAGCGAGATCCGATGGGTCGGCATCGACGAGGCGCGGGCGCTGCTGACCTATCGCCGCGACATCGAGTTCGTGGAGCGGGCGCAGGACCTGCCGGAGACGAGCCCGCTCATCGTGCTGCGCCACGGCGCCGCGGTCTCGCGGTCGGACTACAGCGGCGAGGACGACACGCGTCCCCTGGCAGGCAAGGGCCGCTCGCAGGCCAGGGCGCTCGCCCCGCTGCTGGAGGCCTACGGCGTGGCGGAGGTGCGCTCCAGCGACGCGGCGCGCTGCGTGGCCACCGTACGTCCGTTCGCGCACCTGCAGCACGCCACGATCGACCAGGAACCGATCTTCAGCGAGACCGGGTTCGAGCGCCGGCCAGCGGCAGCCGCGGACCGTTTCGAGGCGCTCCTGGCCGACGGTCGGCCCACGGTGCTCTGCACGCACCGCCCGGTCCTGCCGTCGCTGATGGAGTCGGCGGCCCGGCGCTGCTCGGGCCCCACTCGTCAACTGGTGCGCGCGGTGTTGTCGCAGGGCCTGTCGCCCGGTGCGTTTGTTGTCCTGCACCGGACCGCCGGACCGGACCCCCGGATCGTCGCGGCCGAGCACACGAAGCCCAAGAAGGCAGACCACGACGCCCGCCACTCGCTGTCGACGTGACTCGCCGCAGCGGCCACCTGCCGATGCGGCCGCCACAGCACCGCACCAGGCAGCGCTGTGGCCTCGATCACGGCCCAGTTGGGCAGTGGCCAGCGTGTGTTCACCTGCGGGCAAGGTCCTGCACGCGCGCCGACCACCGGCGGTGCCTAGGCTCCCGATTGTCAGGTACCAACTACGGCCAACATGGAGGACAGGGTGCGAATCACCCGTGGGATGAAGTACGCGAGCGTGGCGTTCGCCGGGGTGCTCGCTCTGAGCGCCTGCAGCGAGTCCGGCAGCGACGACACTGCTGATGGCGGCGCGGCCGATATCGACTGCGTGAGCGGCACGCTCTCCGGCGAGGGCTCGAGCTTCCAGAAGAACGCCATCACGGAGTGGGGCAAGCTGTACCAGCAGGCCTGCCCGGAGGCCACCATCAACTACAACGCCACCGGTTCCGGGGCGGGGATCAGCCAGTTCATCGCCGGCCAGGTCGACTGGGCCGGCAGCGACTCGGCCCTGAAGGAGGGCGAGGTCGCCGATGCGGCCGCCCGATGCAGCGACAACGAGGCGTGGAACCTGCCCATGGTCTCCGGCGCGATCGGCGTCACCTACAACGTGGCGGGCCTGGACTCGCTGGTCCTGACGCCGGACGTCGTCGCGCAGATCTTCCTGGGCCAGGTGACCACCTGGGACGACCCGGCGATCGCCGACCTGAACCCTGACGCCGCGCTGCCGAGCGAGGCCATCACCGTGTTCTACCGGGCCGACGAGTCGGGCACGACCGACAACTTCACGAAGTACCTCAACGCCGCTGCTCCCTCGGTGTGGACCGCCGAGCCGGGCAAGGCGTGGCCGACGGGCGCCGCCGGTGAGGGCAAGGGGCAGAGCGCCGGGATTCTCGAGGCCGTGAGCGCCAACGCGAACTCCATCTCCTACCTCGACTTCTCCGACATCAAGGCCGCGGGGCTGTCTGCCGCAGCGATCGACAACGGTGGCGGTGCGGTGGAGTTGAGCGCGGCGACCGCTGCCGCAGCGATCGGCCAGGCCAGCAACGTCGGTGAGGGCAACGACATCCGGCTGGAGTTCGACTACAGCACGACCGAGGGGTACCCGATCGTTGCGGTCGCCTACGAGATCGTCTGCTCGGCCGGCCAGGAGTCGGGCACCACAGAGCTGGTGAAGTCCTTCCTGGGCTACACCGCTTCGCCACAGGGGCAGGCCGAGCTCGAGCGGATCGGCTTCGTGCCGCTGCCGGAGAGCGTGGAGAGCGATGTCGTCGCCGCGGTGGCTGCCATCCAGTAGGCGAGATTGAACGGGGCGTGAACGTCGCACTACGCGGGGCTGGCGGGTTCGCCCGCCGCCCCGCGTTTCCCGCTCCCGCCCAATACGCTGCCTGATAGGGGCTGCACCCCCGACTCCAGCTGGGAGCAAGCATGAGTGTTGAGTCCCCGTCCCAGGGGCACCCGGAGATCACCACGAAGGTGGTGCGGCCAGGGGATCGCATCCTGGCGTTCCTCACCACCGGGGCCGGCGTCTTCCTGATCGCGCTGGTGATCGCGGTCGGCGTCTACCTCTTCCTCACCGCGATCCCCTCACTGGCGGACAATCAAGTCTCCTTCCTGACCTCGCGGGAGTGGGACGTCAGCGATCCCGACAACTTGCGCTTCGGGATCGTCGATCTGCTGTGGACCACGGTCCTGAGTTCAGTCGTGGCCATGATGCTGGCCGTGCCGGTCGCCATCGGCATCGCGCTGTTCATCACCAACTACGCGCCGCGGCAGCTTGCCCAGACCCTCGGCTACCTGGTCGATCTGCTGGCCGCCGTGCCATCGATCATCTTCGGCCTCTGGGGCATCCAAGAGCTCGCACCGGCCATCCAGCCCTTCGGGAACTGGCTCAACGACACCTTGGGCTGGTTCCCGCTGTTCGGCGACGGCATCACCAGCCCTGGCACCGTGTATTCGGCCTCCGTCGTGCTGGCCATCATGATCTTGCCGATCATCACCGCGATCAGCCGGGAGGTCTTCGCGCAGACGCCGCTGCTGCACAGGGAGGCGGCACTGGCCCTCGGTGCGACCCGCTGGGAGATGATCCGCATCACGGTCCTGCCGTTCGGGCGGGCGGGCGCCATCTCGGCCTCGATGCTGGGCTTGGGACGTGCGCTCGGCGAAACGATCGCCGTCACGATCATCCTGTCCCGGCCGGCGCCCGGCGCGCCGTTCAATGCGTCGATCTTCAACGGCGGTGAAACGTTCGCCTCGAAGATCGCGAACAACGCCGCCGAGTTCGACAGCCCGGAGAAGACCGGTGCCTTCATCGCGGCCGGCCTGGTGCTCTTCCTGCTGACCTTCGCGGTGAACTCCGTGGCCCGCACCATCATCAACCGGCGCAAGGAGTTCACCGAATGAGCACCGATACCGCCGCCCGAACCGGTCGGGGAGTGCTGCCGAGCCTGTCCCGCGGCCGCAAGGTCAAGAACGTCGTCGCGACCATCCTGATCTGGGCGGCCTTCCTGGTCGCGATGATCCCGCTGGTCTGGGTGCTGGGGACGACCCTGGTGAAAGGCCTGCCAGCCCTGCTCTCGCCGGAGTGGTGGACCTCGTCGCAGCGCAACATCGGGGTCTTCGACGACGGCGGGGGCATGCTGCACGCCCTGATCGGGACCGTCGTGCAAGCCTCCATCGCCACTGCCATCGCGGTGCCGATCGGGGTCTTCGCCGGCGTGCTGCTCGTGGAGTACCCCGGCAACCGCCTGCTGAAGCCGGTGTCGTTCATGACCGACGTGCTGACCGGCATCCCGTCGATCGTCTCGGCGCTGTTCATCTATGCCTTCTTCATCACGTTCCTCGGCTTCAACCGCTCCGGCATCATGGTGTCCTTCGCGTTGGTGATCCTGATGCTGCCCGTCGTGGTGCGCGGTACCGAGGAGATGCTGCGCATCGTGCCCAACGAGTTGCGGGAGGCGTCCTACGCGCTCGGCGTGCCGCGCTGGAAGACGGTGCTGCGCATTGTGGTCCCCACGGCATTCACCGGGATCGTGACCGCCATCATGCTGGGCGTGGCCCGCATCATGGGGGAAACCGCCCCGCTGCTGATCCTCGTCGGCTACACGCCCTCGATCAACTGGGGCCCGCTGTCCGGGGAGCAGGCGGCGCTGCCGTTGATGATCAATGTGGAGCGGACCAACCCGCTGCCCGCCGGTCAGGAGCGGGCATGGGGGGCCGCGCTGACCCTGATCCTGCTCGTCATGCTGCTCAACCTGGGCGCCCGCTACCTGAGCCGGTTCTCCGGCGTGAAGAAGTGACCGGAAGGGACTGATCGTGGCCAAGCGCATCGTCGCCAAGGACGTCAATGTCTACTACAGCAAGTTCCAGGCTGTGGACGGCATCAACATGTCGATCGAGCCGAACGCCGTGACGGCCTTCATCGGACCGTCCGGCTGCGGTAAGACGACGTTCCTGCGGGCGCTGAACCGGATGATCGAGACCATCCCGGGCGGTCGGGTCGAGGGCCAGATCCTCATGAACGACATCGACGTCAACGCCCCCGACATCGACCCGGTGAGCGTCCGCCGCGACGTCGGGATGGTCTTCCAGCGGCCCAACCCCTTCCCCACGATGTCGATCTTCGAGAACGTGGTGGCGGGGCTGAAGCTCAACGGCGAGCGGAACAAGGGCCTGCTGAAGGAGACCGCCGAGCAGGCCCTGCGCGGGGCCAATCTGTGGGAAGAGGTCAAGGACCGACTCGACCGTCCGGGCGCCGGGCTGTCGGGCGGGCAGCAGCAGCGGCTGTGCATCGCCCGGGCGATCGCGGTCCAGCCCGACGTCGTGCTGATGGATGAGCCGTGCTCGGCGCTCGATCCGATCTCCACCCTGGCCGTGGAGGATCTCATCATGGAGTTGAAGGAGAATTACACGATCGTCATCGTCACCCACAACATGCAGCAGGCCTCGCGGGTGTCCGACACGACGGCGTTCTTCAACATCGCCGGCACCGGCATGCCCGGCCGGCTCATCGAGATGGGCCCGACGCAGAAGATCTTCTCCAACCCCGACCAGACCGCGACCGAGGACTACATCTCCGGACGCTTCGGGTAGGGCCGCCTGCGGCCGCGGGCATCGCCGCTGCGTAGGGTGGCCGCATGGCACTGACGCACGTGGTCATGTTCACGCTCCACGACTCGGCCGACGCTGACGAGGCCGCGCTTCGCCTGCGCGCCATGGCCGGCCGCATCCCGGCGCTGCACGGACTGCGCGTCGGCACCAGCGCCAACGGTGAGGCGCCGCACCTGGTCCTGCTCACCGAGCATGCCGACGTTGCCGGTCTGCAGGCGTACGCGAAGCATCCCGTGCACGAGGATCTCCTCGCCTGGTTCCGCCCGCGGATCGCGGCCAGGTCGGTGGTCGATACCGCCGACCTGGGGTAGCGACTGCCGATGGAGCAGGGGCTCAGCAGATCGGCAGTCCGCGCGATCGCCCGCCACCGGCCTGGCGCGGCTTGACGAGTGCCGAGATGGCGCGCTGGGCTAGCCTGCGGCCATGGACTTGTCGATGTTCCCGACACGGCTGCTGCTCCGCTGGGAGCTCGGTGTCCGAGTCCTGGTGGCACTGGCGGTCCCGTTGCTCGTTTCCTCCCTGTTCGGGGGGATCCTGTCCGGACTGCTGACCGCAGTCGTCGCCGCCGCCGTGTCGACCTCGTATGCAGGGCCCGACGCCGGGTCCTTGAAGTGGTCGACGTTCTCCGCCTTCGGCTCGGTGGTGGCCGCTATCGGTGGCATCTACTTCGGCTCGTCGGCAAGCCCCGTGCAGCTGGTGCTGGTCTTCGCGCTCTACACCGTGTTCGGCGCCATGCTGCTGGCTGGACTGACGACGCAGTTGGCGTTCACGCCGGTCGCGACGCTGGGCCTGGTCACTATCGTTCTGTCGTCCGGTGTGTTGACCTGGCAGACCGTGCTCCAGATCGTGCTCGGGGCGGCGTGGGGGCTGCTCCTCATCGTGGTCCTGCCGCGGTGGTCCGGGTGGCCGAGATTGCCGCTGCCCCCGGGCGCGCTGGACCCGGATACCCGGTTGCTGCGACGCATGGTCCGACGCCCGCGGCTGACGGACTGGGGATTTCCCCTGCTCCTGGGGGCGCTGGCCGCTGCCGTACTCCTCGTGGCCGCCCTGCTGGACGACAACTCGCGACCCTATTGGGCCGTGCTCGGCTTGGTGGCTGTGCTCGGCCCGGCGCGACGGCAGACCGTCGACGCCGGCGGGCAGGTCGTGGCGGCGACGGTGGTCGGTGTGCTGATCGGAATCCTGCTGCTGCAGGCACCGCTGCCCGGCGAGGCGCTCGCGGCCGTGTGCATGTTCTGCGGCGCCGGCGGCGTCCTGGTGCTCCTCACCAACCCGGTGGTCTCGCGGGTGCTGCTGACGGTGCTCATCGTCGGGATGGTCGCGCTCCTGACGGGCGCCGATCCCGGCGATGTCGGAGGCCAGCGACTCATCGAGACCGTGGTGGGCGCGGCTGCCGGACTGCTCGCCGCCGGCGCAGCGGAGTACCTCGCGATCCGGCTGGAGGAGGAGCACGAGGAGCCCGAACTCCAGGAGGACCTGGAGCCGGACGCCTAGGCGGAGGAGTGCATGCCGCGACGCGGCAGTGATGTCGGGGCAGGGTGGTGCGCTGCCGACGCCGGTCGCCCGCACATGCCTCGATGCGCCCCGTCAGTGCGGGTCCAACCCCGCGGGCGGGCCGTGGCTGCTCCCGGCACCGAGTCCGG
Organism: uncultured Actinomycetota bacterium; assembly: GCA_963766005.1. Lineage (GTDB taxonomy): Bacteria > Actinomycetota > Actinomycetes > S36-B12 > CAVXYG01. The sequence continues at coordinate 124,018 of CAVXYG010000008.1, forward strand.
CGAGGGTAGCTGCGCCGATTCCGGGGGATCCGGGGCCAGGCCCGCCGTCATGGCCAGCTGTGCTGGCGGCATCCGCCCGCCTCGCCTCGGGTGCGACGCCTACCCGGCGAACAACGTGTCCGTGTCGGCGCGATGGAAGCCGATCCCTTCGTACAGGTGCACGGCCGCGGCGTTGACGGCGTCCACGTAGAGCAGCGCTGTCCTCGCGCCGACCGAGCGCAGATGCCCCAGACCGTGCAGGGCGAGCGCACGGGCGAGGCCTCGTCCCCGGTGGGCGGGCAGCACGCCGAGGACGTAGATCTCGCCGAGCGGCTCGGGCGGGTGCAGCTTGGTCCAGTGGAAGCCGGCGAGCTGGAGTTCGCCTTCGGCCTGGGCGAGGAAGAACCCCGCCGGGTCGAACCAGCTCTGCGAGATCCGCGACTGCAGATCCGTCTGCGTCCAACTGCCCTGATCGGGCAGGTCGGTGAACGCCGCAGCGTTGGCCCGCAGGAACGCGGCATCGTCCCTGCCTGGCTCGAACGTGCGCAGGCGGTAGCCCGGGGGCGGATTGCCTGCGGGCAGTGCGTGGTCCAGACCCATCCGCATCTGATGCAGCCGCCGCTGCGCCCGCATGCCCATGGCCTGCGCGAACTGCGCCGTCGCCGAGTCGGAGCCGTGTGCCCAGATCGAGACCTGCGCCGGCGCCACAAGTCCTTGCATCGCGCCGAGCACGGCCTCGCCCACCCCGTGACGGCGGGCATCTGGGCGCACTGCGAGTTCGGCCAGCATGGCGCGGGGGCCCGAGGCGGTGGTCAGACAGCCGTAGCCGACAAGTCCGTCGGACTGCACGGCCAGGACGTGCCGGAGCTCGCCGGCGCGCGAAGCGGGGCGCAGCTCGAGCAGCGTCTCCGCCGACACCGGGGGCCGTCCATCGGCAGCTGCAGCGGCGGCGATCAGGTCCAGCACCTCGGTCCACTCGCCCTGGGCGAGGACGTCGGTCGCGCGGACGATCACCCGGGACCGCCGGCCGTCCCGTCGGCCGGTTGCGGCGCGAGGTCGACTTCGTCCGCTGAGGAGCCGGCCTTCGCCGCGGTCGTGGTGTCATCCCCCTCCCGCTGCGGGACGAAGCGGTAGCCGACGTTGCGCACGGTTCCGATCAAGCCGTCGTACTCCAGGCCGAGCTTGGCGCGCAGCCGGCGCACATGGACATCGACCGTGCGCGTCCCGCCGTAGTAGTCGTAGCCCCACACCTCCTGCAGCAGTTGGGAACGTGTGAAGACCCGGCCAGGGTGCTGGGCCAGGAATTTCAGCAGCTCGAACTCCTTGAAGGTCAGGTCGAGCCCGCGACTGCCGACCCGCGAGGAGTACGCGGCCTCGTCGATGACGAGGTCCCCGCGGCGGATCTCGGTCGACACGGCGCTGTCGGAATCCAGCGCGGCGGCGTGCAGCGCCCCGACCGCGAGTCGCAGCCGGGCCTCGATCTCCGCCGGACCGGCGTGGCAGAGCAGCACATCATCCATGCCCCAGTCCGACTGGAGGGCGGACAATCCGCCCTCGGTCACGATGAGCAGCACCGGCGCCGTGGCTCCCGTGGTTCGGATGAAGCGGCACAGCGAGCGGGCTTGCGGCAGGCTCCGGGAGCCGTCGACCAGCAGCGCGTCGTGGGGCGGTGCGTCGAGCAGCACACCGGCCTCCGCCGGGAGGACCCGCACTTGGTGGGTGAGCAGTTCCAGGGAGGGCAGGGCGTCGGCCGCAGGCCCGGCCAGCGAGGTGAGGAGCAACAGCCTCATCCGGCACGCCCCCTTCTCGTGATCCGCTCCTACGATAACGCCCCGACATGTCGGGGGCTCCGGGTGAGCAACGACCCGGGAAGGCTGCATCATGGAATCCCGTGCCAGTTCGCGGTGTTAGGGCATTGCACGGCAGAAGGAGCAGCTTCGTGGAAAGCGGATTGGTGGTACTGGTCGCATCGCTCGCGGTCGCGACGGCGTTCGGCCTGTGGCGACGCCGGGTGGACGGCAACGTGACGCCCGTGGATGCCTCTGCCCACGCCGCCTCGCCTCGTTCGGCGGCCGCGCAGGAGGAACTGATGCACCTCGTCCCCGAGGATCTTGGGGCCCCGCTGGGTCCCACCGCCACCTTGGTGCAGTTCTCCTCGGCGTTCTGTCAGCCATGCCGAGCGACCCGCCAGGTGCTCGGCCAAGTCAGCGAGATGGTCCAGGGCGTGGCGCACGTGGAGGTCGACGCCGAGCAGCACCTGGACCTGGTGCGCCGACTGCACGTCATGCGCACGCCCACGGTCTTCGTTCTCGACGCCAGCGGCGCTGTCCGCAAGCGGGCCGCAGGGACGCCGCGCAAGGCCGACATCATCGCCGCGCTCGGCGAGTTCGTCACGACGTGAGGGGGATCCATGAGTGAGCACACCGGGCGGCCGACGGCCGAGTCGGGTCCGGCCACGGGCGGGCGTGCCGGTCTCGTCGATCCGCGCGGGCCGCGGTTCGGGGCGGCGATCACCTCGGCGGTCCTCGCTGTCGTGCTGGTGGCGCTGCCCGGGCCCGCTGGCACCGCCCTGCTGGCGCTGCAGACGGCGGTCTTCGCCCTCGGCGCCCTCGGCGGCCTGCGGCTGGCCCCCTACGGATGGCTGTACCGGATGCTGGTCCGGCCGCGGCTGGGCCCGCCAACGGAGTGGGAGGAGGAGGCGCCGCCCCGCTTCGCGCAGTCGGTCGGCCTCGCCTTCGCGGCCGCGGCCCTCGTTGCCGTCCTGCTCGGCTGGACCGGGGTCGCTGTCGCCGCGGTGGCACTCGCGTTCGTCGCAGCCTTCCTCAATGCCGCTTTCGGCTACTGCCTGGGCTGCGAGATGTACCTGGTGCTGCGCCGGGTAGCGTCGCACTGAAGCGGTCTCGGCTCCGACATATCGCCCGACCTGCGCCGACCACGGCTCCACTCGGCCGGCCACCCGCGTGACAGACGGATGCCGGTGATGCGCGGGGAAGCCGGATGCTCGCACCGGGGTGGTCGACGCGGAGCCCGAGCGCTGCTGGCCGAACACCCGCTCCTCACCTGCCGGTCGCCACTGGCCGGCATGCCCGGAATGCGACTTGGGCGGCGCGCGTGCTGCGAAGGGCGAGGACTGAGCATGCCGCAGCACCGCCCGCTGCTCAGCCCTCGCCCGACTGCGCGCCCGAGTGCGCGCCCGGCTGCCGCTCACGCCGGTCGCTGTCCGCCGACGTCTGCCGCTGCGCCATCCGGGCGAGCCGGGCGTTGTAGGCCTTGAGCTCGGCGTCGCCGTCGCGGTCGGCCGCCCGGTCGATCCGGCGCGCGAGCCGATCCTCGCTGCGCGCCCATTGGACCGAGAGCGCGGTCATGACGATGAGCGTCGGTAGCTCGCCGAGGGCCCATGCGATGCCGCCGGCGGTGTAGGTGTCGTAGCCGGGATCGGTCAGCCAAGGCGGTTGCACGAGGCCGTACCAACTCTGCGCCAGCGGCTCGGGCATCATCATCAGCGCGACGCCGAAGAACCCATGCAGTGCCAGCGACAGCAGCAGGATGATCATCTTCAGCCAGTACGGCGTCGGCCGGGCGGTGGGGTCCACGCCGATGATGACCCAGTAGAACAAGTAGCCCGACAACACGAAATGGACCTGCATCGCCAGGTGGCCGAGGTGGTTGCTCATCAGGGCGGGGAACAGCTCGGTGAAGTACAGCCCGTACAGGCTCAGGATCGACACGGCCAGGACGTAGAAGGGGTTGGTGATCACTCGGGACAGCGGGCTGTGCAGACCCCACAGCACCCATTCCCGCGGCCCCCGATCGCCGGACCTGCTCGGTCGGAGCGCCCGCAGGGCCAGCGTGATCGGCGCCCCGAGCACGAGGAATACCGGCACGAGCATCGCCAGCACCATGTGCTGCAGCATGTGCAGGCTGACCGAGACGACGCTGTAGGCCGCGATCAGCCCGTTCGTCGCCCAGAGCAGTGCCAGGAGGCCGAGGATCCACGACACGGTGCGACCGACCGGCCAGTGGTCGCCGCGGCGCCGCATCGTCACCACGCCCCACAGATAGGCCACGAGTGCCACGCCGCAGATCACGAGCCAGAACGGCTCCGGGTGCCAGCCCCCGAGCACCGATGCCAGCGACGGCTCCGGCGGGAAGGGGAAGCCGAGCAGTTCCTCGGCCGGTGATCCGAGCGGGATCGGGATGCGGGTGTTGGGCGTGCGCGTGAGGGCGACGGCGACGCCGACGGCCCCGCCGAGCAGGGTCCCTTCGGCGAGCAGCCACCGCCACCGGCGCAGCGCGCCGCCGGCGAGCGTGGCAGCTGCGGCGATGCTGCGCCGGGATGCGTACGCGACCGCGGCCAGCCCCGCGAGCAGCGCGATCTTGAGCAGCACGAGCCAGCCGTAGCCGGTGGCCCAGAGGTCGCCCGGCTGCTCCACGCGCGCATACGCCGCGCCCGCGCCGCTGGCCGCGAGCGCGACGAGCGCGACGATGACGAGTCGCCCGTAGCGCGGCAGCAGGGTGGCCTGTCCCGGGTCGCGGCGCAGGATGTGCCAGGCGACGGCGACCAGGCTGCCCAGCCAGGCCGCCGCCGCGGCGCCGTGCACGAGTCCGGCGGTGATGGCCAGGCCATGGTCGCCGAGCCCGTGGCTGTGCCCGGTGACGCTCGGTGCCACGATGCCGATGCCGGCCACGGCCAGCATGATCGTTGCCGGCCCCGTGCGGCTGACCCAGGGCGTGGCCGCCGCAACGGCCGCCGCGCAGAGCGAGGTGAGGAAGAAGGCGACCTGGGTGTCCACGGCGAACAGGTAGGTGGCCAGGACGCCGGGATCGAGCGCCTCGTGCAGCGGCATCCCCACCATCATCGCGTGGTGCATGAGCATGGTCGCGGTTGCTGCCGCCCACCACAGCGCCGCGGCCCAGCCCGCGCGCTGCACGTCGCGCCGACCGATGCGCGAGAGCAGGCCCGACCGCCCCTGGGGCGCGAGGAACGCAGCAGTGATGAGCCATCCCACGGTCAAGGTGCCCGCGGCCACGGCGATGGCGCGCGAAAGGGGCAGGCCCCACCCGACGACGCCGCCGGGGTCGGATGCGCCGGGCGCAGGGCCCTGCCACCAGGAGCCGGCGATGACCAGGCCGCCGAGCAGTCCGATCGCCACGGCCAGGGGGAGCAGCCAGATCCAGCGCGTCGAGCGCGGGCTGAGGCCGAGCGAGCGGCGCTCGGGCCGGGTGCGCGGCGCGGGGGTCGCTCGGGTCACCCCTCCAGAGTAGGTTGCCCCGACGGGGGTCCGGTCGCCTGTGCTGGACCTGGCGCACCGGGCACGGGGCTGCTCAGATCCATGACGGGAACCACATCCGGCGCTGCCACGCGGTGAAGGGGATCTCCTGCCCGGTCCAGACGGGGAAGAACCACCAGGCCGCGACCACGACCAGGAGCAGGAAGCCGCCCACGGCGAGGATGCGCCAGGACCGGGATCGGCGAAGCTGCCGACCAGGGGCAGTCCCCGCGACGACCCGAGCCGGCGCATCGCCGGCGCCGATCACGGCACCCAGGCTCAGCGTCAGCGCCGAGACCAGGAATGGCGCCAGGACGACCGCATAGAAGCCGAACACGGTCCGGTCGGGGAAGAGCAACCACGGCAGCCAGCCCGCCGCCACGCCGACAACCACGGCGCTGCTGCGCCAGTCCCGAACGAACACGGCCCGGTAGGCCTGGTGGAGCAGCGCGGCGCTGCCCGCCCACCAGATCACGGGGTTGCCCAGCGCGATCACAGCGGACGAGCAGCGCCCGGCTCCGCAGTCGAGGCCGTCGCCGTCGTAGAAGAACGACGTCGGCCGGGCCTGGAGCAGCCAGCCCCAGGGCGAGGCCTCGTAGGGGTGCTCCTGGTCGAGTCCGACATGGAAGCCGTAGATCTGCTCGTGGTAGTGCCACAGCGCGCCCAGCCACTGGGGCACGAGGCCGGTTCCGGCATCCGCTCGCCACTGCCGGCCCCAGCCGTCGGCGGTGAGGATCCACCCGCTCCAGGTCGCGAGGTAGACCAGGGCGCCGACCCCCACGATGGCAATGGCGGCCGGCAGGGCGTCGGTCAGCAGCGCGGAGCGCCAGGGGTGCGCGTCGCCGGCCCGGCGACGACTGGCGATCTCCCAGAGGACGGTGAGGAGCCCGAAGGCGGCGACGTACCACAGCGCGCTCCACTTCACGCCGCAGGCCAGGCCCAGCAGGACGCCCGCGGCGATGCGCCACACGCGCAGGCTGGGAGCGCGGCCGGGCGGGCCGAGCCTGAGGTAGCGGGCCCTCGTGTGGTCGCGGTCGATGAGGAGGGCGGCGAACGCCGCAAGGACGAACAGCATCAGGAAGGTGTCCAGCAGCGCGGTCCGTCCGACGGTCAGGTGCAGTCCGTCGAAGGCGAGCAGGCCCGCCGCGATCGTGCCGAGCAGGGCCCTGCCCGTGAGGCGCAGCACGACGCGTCCCAGGATCAGGATGCTGAGGACGCTGGCGATGGCGGCCGCCAAGCGCCAGCCGACGGGCTGCACCCCCAGGGCCATCTCGCCCAGTCCGATGAGCCACTTGCCCACCGGCGGGTGGACCACGAAGGACGGCTCACCGGTGAAGACATCAGCGCCGGCCACATCGGGAGCAGTTGCCAGCAGGATGCCGTCCGCGTCGGGGACCGTGGCCTGCTCGGTGCCGAAGCGCACCAGACCGAGGGCGTCCTTGGCGTAGTAGGTCTCATCGAAGACGAACGCGTGCGGCGCGCCCAAGTCCCATAGCCGCAGCACGGCCCCGATGGCAGCGGCGGCGATCGGGCCGGCCCAGCCCAACCACAGCGGGGACAACCTCCAGAGCGGCCGTCGAACGGGTCCCGACAGGGGCTCCACTGGTCGCCGCGGGGGTGCTGGCAGTGCCACCGGTTCATCCTAGGCGTGCGGCGGTGCGAGGATGATCCACGTGAGCGGCCCCCGGCGCCTGCGGCGCACCTCGCCGGCAGCCGCGGTGCTGCAGCCGCGGCCACCGCGGCCGCGGCCGCCGTCGTCGCGATCCTGGTGGCGGCTGTGCTGGCCGTGTTCCACGCCCTCGGGGCCCGCGCCGCGGCGCAGGACCTGAGGCAATCGGCTGGCGGCGGCGAGGTGTCCGTCGCGGTCGAGGCGCTGGCGCAGTTGGAGCACCACACCGCAGGGCTTGGCCGCTGGGGAGGGGGTCCGCCCTGGACCTGGCTGGAATGGTTGCCCTGGGTCGGCGACGCCCTGGATGCCACGACCACGCTCGCCGCGTCTGTGGACACCGTGGTGACGCCGCTGGCGCCCATCCTGGCCGACATCGCCGATCGCGGGTCGGGCGAGCTCGCCGACACTGCGGCGCTGCTCGCCGAGCGGTCGCCGGCACTGGTCGAGATCGGTCGGGATGCCCTGCGGGTGGCGCCCGACGTCGCGGGTATCCGGGTCGAGGATCTGGCCTGGCCGTGGCGCGACCCGATCGCGCAGACGCGCCAGGAGTACCTGGACGTGACGACTGCGGCGACCGCCGTTGCCGCGGGATCGCTGCTGATCCCGGGACTGCTCGGAACCGAGGAGCCCTCGTCGTGGGTGCTTGTGGCCGCGCAGCCGGCCGAGGCCCGGGGCTCCGGCGCCGGGTTCTTCGGCGCGCTGGCGATCATGGAGGCGGCTGCCGGCGAACTGGCCCTCGCCGAGGTGCGCCCGAACGACGAGGTCTTCGACGTGCCGGCCGATCTGGCGGTTCTGCCGCCGGAGTTCGCCGAGCTGTGGGGGCCGTCGGCGGCATACATCTGGGGCCACAACCAGACGCGCAACTACCCGTCCGCCGCCGCGCTGCTGCGTCAGACCAGCGCCGCGACCGGCACCGATCCGGAGTACATCGTCGCCATCGACCCGCGCGTGGTCGCGGCCATCCTGGAGTTGACCGGGCCGGTGACCGCTGCGGGAGTGACGATCGACGCGGCATCGGCCGAGGACTACCTGACCCGCGGCATCTACCGGCAGTTCCCCGAAGGCGGCGCCAAGGACACCGCGGCATCGGAGCTGATGGCCGCAGCGTTTGCCGCGCTGCAGACCACGGCCGTCGCACCTGCCGACCTGGCGCAGGCCTTGGCCGGACCTGTCGCCGAGCAGCGCCTCGTCGCCTGGGCCGCGGATCCCGCCGAGCAGGAGGTCGTGGCCTGGACCCCGATCGCCGGCGCTCTGCCGGAGGACGACTGGACGCTCACCGCCGCGATCAACAATGTCGCCGGCAACAAACTCGACGCGTATCTGGACACCGATGTCGTGCTGTCGCTCTCGGGCTCGTGCCCGGGCACGACCGAGGGCGAGATAGCGATGACGCTGACCTATACCGGCATCCCCCCGGACCTGCCGGACTACGTGGTGCGGGGAGTCCGCGGCCCCGATGTCTACGCGGGCACCCGGCTGCTCGTGCACGTGTACGGCCCGCCGTCTGCGGACCTCACAGCGATGACGATCGATGGCCGACCGGCGCTTCCGCAACGGGGCACCGAGCTCGGCCGACCGGTCTGGGGAACACCCCTGGACCTCCAGCCCGGAGTCCGCAGAACGGTGGAGGTCGCCTTCGCCGCGCCAGCCGGCGATGCGCCGCCCGGATTCGTACCCCAGCCCATGGTGCGAGATACCGAGGTCGTCGTCAGCGACGACAGGGATTGTTGAGGCGTCGCTCCTTGGAGAGTCGCTGGACCTGGGGCTACTGTGGGTAATAGGCGCTACGCTCTGATTAGGACACTAGTCGAAACAACCGGGGGATCCCGATGCACCGCTCTCCATTCCTTGCCGCCGCAGGGGCACTGGCCCTCTGCGCCACCGTCGCCGCACCCGCCGCGTTCGCCGCGGAGGAGTACCCGCCGACCACTCCCACCCGAGCGGCCGGCGTTTGTGTGGGCGACATCCCGTACTTCGCCTACGCCGTGGACTTCGGCAGCGACTCCTTCGTGGGCGCGCCGATGACGATCACCTTCGTGAACCCGGGCGGCGCCGACTTCGTGATCGAGACTGTCGTGCCGGACGTCGATGCTCCTGCCGCTGTCCTGTGGCCCGGGGCTTCCGCGGATCCCGAGGACTGGCCGGGCTGGGAGCTCAATGCCGACGGCATCTGGGTGGAGACCACCCAGGACGAGGGTGCGTTCACCCGCGCCGCGGGCGGCGTCGAGGTGCGCTTCGACACCAACCCGACCCTGGCCACAACGGTGACCTACCCGCCGGCAACCGAGGCCTGCGCCAACCCAGAGAACTTCCAGACGACCGGCGGGGGTGGCACGAGCAACCCCGAGACCCCGACCACGGGCGCGGACAATCCCGTGACCCCGACCAGCGTCGAGGGCGGCGAGGCGGTGCAGACCGCCGCGACCACGCCCCAGACCGGGGCGAGCGTCGCGCTGCCGATCGCGCTCGGGGTCACCGCGCTGGGAATTGGGGCCGGCCTGACGGTGATGGTACGGCGCCGCAACGCCTGACCTGCAGTCGTATCGCTGCCGCGCGCCGAACGGGGGTTCCGGAGCGCGGCAGCGGCATGTCCGCAGTGCTGCAAGGCATCCGTCGCGCCGACGCGCGATCCCCCTCGCATCCGGTGCAGCCGACGATCGCCGCAGTCCCGAAATCCCTTGCATATCGCCCCAAATCGGCATGTCGGGCCGCGCATATCGGCAGGGATTCGGGTGTGGCCAACAAAGGCTCTCTCACGATTTGATCAAGAAGCCCCGAATCCGTCTCCTGCCCCTGTGCATTCCCCTACATTCCAGGTGTCCGACGAGGCAAGGGAGCCTGGATCACGATGCGAAAGACACGTCTTCTCACCGGCGCGGGGGCTGCGGCCATCCTGGTGACTGCGGTCCTTCAGCCGGCATACGCTGCCGACGAGGACTACGGAGCAGATCAACCGGCCCCTACGGCCGAAGACAACGGGGGGGTCGGCGACGGCGACATGCCTGCCGACGATGGCCCGGACGGTGACATCGGCACACCGCCGGAGCCCTCCGACGGTGGAGTGGGGAACGACTACGAGGTGCCGGGCGACGAGGTGCCGGGCGACGACGTGCCGGGCGACGACGTGCCGGGCGACGACGTGCCGGGCGACGACGTGCCGGGCGACGACGTGCCGGGCGACGAGGTGCCGGGCGACGACGTTCCCGATACCGACAGCACGGACGGACCACCTGAACCGTCCAACGGGGGTGTGGGCAACGGCTACGACGAGGAGCCGCTGCCGACCCGTGCAGCCGGCGTGTGCGTCGGCGACGTGCCGTATTTCGCCTACGAGGTGGATTTCGGCGACGACGACTTCGTCGGCGATGCGATGACCATCACGTTCGTCAACCCCGATGGCGACGACGCGGTGATCGAGACCACCGTGCCGGCAGCCGGGGAACGTGGTGTCGTCCTGTGGCCCGGGGCCTCGGAGGATCCCCAGGATTGGCCGGGCTGGGAGTTGAACGAGGACGGCGTCTGGGTGGAGACCACCGAGGATGAAGGAGCGTTCACTCGCGCTCCCGGTGGGGTGGAGGTGCTCTTCGAGACCAACCCGACGCTGGACACGACGGTGACCTACCCGCCGGCCAGCGCCATTTGCGCCAACCCGAAGAACCGGACGCCGCGCGATGTCCCGCCGCCGCCAGGCGATAACCCGCCGCCGCCAGGCGAGGATGTCCCGCCGCCGCCAGGCGAGCACGAGGACCTGCCGGAGACCGGTGCCGACACGCGCCTCATCGGGCTGTCCGCGCTGGCGGCACTCGGCGCCGGCATCGGCATGACCGCTGCGGTCCGTCGGCGCTGGGCCCAGCTGTAGCACGACCCCGCCGCGGCCCCGTCTGACACGATGGGCCCGTGGCGGGACTCCTGGCAATCGCGGCGACGCCCATCGGGAACACCGATGACGCGTCGCCGCGATTGCGTCGTCTCCTGGTCGAGGCCGACGTGATCGCCGTGGAGGACACGCGCCGGCTGATTCGTCTGGCGCGAGCCCTCGGCATCACCTATACCGCTGACGTCGTCTCCTTCTACGAGGCGGTCGAGGGCGCCAGGATCCCGCAACTGCTCGCGCGCCTGACGGCGGGGCAGACCGTCGCGCTCATCACCGATGCCGGGATGCCGTCGGTGAGCGACCCGGGCTACCGACTCGTCGCCGCGGCGGCTGCTGCGGGCATCGACATCACCGTCCTCCCCGGTCCCTCAGCGGTTCCGGCGGCGCTGGCTGTCTCCGGACTGCCGTCGGACCGCTTCTGCTTCGAGGGCTTCCCGCCACGCAAGCCCGGCGAGCGGACGCGCTGGTTCGGTCGGCTGTCGCTGGAGCCGCGCACGATCGTGTTCTTCGAGTCGCCGCGCCGCATCGGGGCCACCTTGGGCGCGGCGGCCCAGGTGCTCGGTGCGGACCGCCGCGCCGTCGTGTGCCGCGAGTTGACCAAGACGCATGAAGAGGTCCGCCGCGGGACTCTGGCGGAACTGGCCGCGTGGGCGGCCGAGGGGCTGCTCGGCGAGATCACCGTCGTGGTGGCCGGTGCCCCGGACCGGTCGCCGACACCGGTCCAGCCCGCCGACCTGGCTGCTGCCGCCCGCGCCGCGGAGGCCGCAGGCCGAGACCGCAAAGCCGCGATCAAGGAGGTTGCCGTGCGCTTCGGCGTGCCCAAGCGCGAGGTCTTCGACGCCGTCGTGGCGGGTTCGCGCGAACCCTAGACTGAAACCATGGCATCCCAGAAGGCGTACTACGTGACGACGCCCATCTACTACGTGAACGACGCCCCTCACATCGGGCACGCGTACACGACGGTGGCTGGCGACGTCCTGACGCGGTGGCACCGGCAGCGCGGGGACCGCACCTGGTACCTGACCGGCACCGACGAGCACGGCACGAAGGTGCAGCAGGCCGCCGAGGCCAACGGGGTTGCGCCGCAGGAGTGGGTCGATCGGCTCGTCGAGCAGTCCTGGCAGCCCATGCTGGCCACGATCGACGCCGCGAACGATGACTTCATCCGCACCACGCAGGAGCGCCACCGCGCCGGCGTGCAGCGGTTCTGGGAAGTGTTGAAGGAGCGGGGCTTCGTCTACCAGGACACCTTCGACGGCCCCTACTGCGTTGGCTGCGAGGAGTTCAAGCAGCCCAGCGACCTGATCCCGGGGACCGGTCAGTACGCGGGCGTCGACGTCTGCCCCCTCCACGGCAGGCCGGTGGAGCAGTTGCAGGAGGAGAACTGGTTCTTCCGGCTCTCGGACTTCACCGACCGGCTCCTGGAGCACTACGCCCGCTATCCCGATTTCGTCTCGCCGCCGAGTGCCCGCAACGAGGTCGTCGCGTTCGTGAAGCAGGGCCTGCGGGACATCTCGATGTCTCGCAGTAGTGTCTCGTGGGGCATTCCGCTGGCGTGGGACTCCTCCCAGGTCACCTATGTCTGGTTCGACGCGCTGCTGAACTACATCACCGCCATCGGCTACGGCGCGGCGCCGGGATCACGGGCCGGCAGCCAGTTCGCCAGCACCTGGCCGGCCGATATCCACCTCGTCGGCAAAGACATCCTCCGCTTCCACGCCGTGTTCTGGCCGGCGATGCTGATGGCCGCCGACATGCCGCTGCCGAAGCGGGTCTTCGCCCACGGGTGGCTGCTGGTGGGCGGAGAGAAGATGAGCAAGTCCAAGCTCACGGGCATCTCCCCGGAGCAGATCACCGACGAATTCGGCTCCGATGCGTTCCGCTACTACTTCATGCGCGCTATCGCCTTCGGTCAGGACGGCTCCTTCTCCTGGGAGGACATGGCCGCCCGCTACACCTCGGAGTTGGCCAACGGACTGGGCAACCTGGCATCGCGCGTCCAGGCCATGATCGGGCGCTATTTCGACGGCGAGGTTCCAGCACCGGGTCCGTACGCCAATGCGGACCTGGCGCTGCAGGACCGGCTGGCCGCGGTGGTGCAGGACGCCGATGCCGGCTTCACCGCCCTGCGGTTCGCCGACGGGATTGCCGCGATCCGTTCCTACGTCGAGGCGGTGAACCTGTACGTCACCGAGCAGGAGCCGTGGAAGCTGGCCAAGGACCCGGATCGCCGCGAGCGCTTGGCGACGGTCCTCTACACGGTGGCCGAAGCCCTGCGGGCGATCGCGGTCCTCTACCACCCGGTGATGCCGCGCTGCACCGAGGCGATCTGGGACTCGATCGGCGCGGCGGGCATCGGCGACCTGGCCGAGCAGCGCATCGGATCGGTGTCGTCCTGGGGACAGCTGCAGCCGGGCAGCGCGGTGACCAAGACGCCGCCGCTGTTCCCCCGGTTGGCCGAGCCGGCATGACGTTTCGACTGGACGACCTGCCGCCCGTGCCGGAGCCGCTGCCGGTGCCGGTGGTCGACTCCCATACCCACCTGGACGCCACCGCGCACGACAGCGAACTGACGCCGCAACGCAACCTCGAACTGGCTGCCCGGGTCGGAGTCAGCCACGTCATCGATGTCGGAGTGGACGTGGAATCCAGCGAGGCGGCGGCCCGCCACGCGCAGCGGTTCGACGCCGTCTGGGCCGCCGCCGCCATCCATCCCAACGACGCGCCCCGTTGCGCCGACCTCGCTGCGGACCTGTCCCGGATCGCCGAACTGGCGGAGCTGCCGCAGGTCCGGGGCGTGGGCGAGACGGGCTTGGACTACTTCCGCACGCGCGAGGCGGCCGAGCGGAGGGTGCAGCAGGACGCGTTCCGCGCCCACATCGAGATTGCGAAGGCGTCCGGCAAAGCGCTGATCATCCACGACCGGGACGCTCACGACGACGTGTTCGCTGTGCTCGCCGACGCTGGCGCTCCGGACCGCGTGGTGTTCCACTGCTTCAGCGGCGACGCCGACCTGGCGCGGGCCTGCGCCCGGCGGGGCTGGTTCGTCTCCTTCGCCGGCGTGGTGACCTTCCGCAATGCCAAGGACCTGCAGGCTGCGCTGCTGGAGGTCCCCGAGCAGCTGCTGCTGGCGGAGACCGACGCCCCGTACCTGACCCCCATGCCGTACCGGGGCAAGCGCAATGCCCCCTACCTCCTGCCGCACACGGTCCGGTCGATGGCCGCGATGCGAGGTCAATCGGTGGCGGACCTCGCATCGCGGCTGACCGAGAACGCTGCCGTGGTGTTCGGGCCCCTGTGAGCGGTCGCCTGCTCGGTGCCGCCGACGTGCGATCCTTGGCCGAGCGCCTCGACGTGCACCCCACCAAGCGATTGGGTCAGAACTTCGTCGTCGACGGCAACACGGTCCGGCGCATCGTCGGGCTGGCCTGCGTCGGTCCGGACGACACGGTGCTGGAAGTCGGTCCGGGTCTGGGCAGCCTGACCCTGGGGCTGCTGGACGCCGGCGCCCGCGTCGTGGCGGTGGAGATCGACCCGGTGCTCGCGGACGCGCTCGCTGCGACCGCGGCCGACCGGATGCCGCGGGCGGCCGCGCGGCTGCAGGTGCTCACCCGCGATGCCCTCACCGTCACGGCCGACGACATCGCCCCGCCGACGGCGCTGGTTGCCAACCTGCCGTACAACGTCTCGGTGCCGGTGCTGCTGCACCTGCTGGCCGAGCTGGCCACGATCGAGCACGGCCTGGTGATGGTGCAACGGGAGGTGGGGCAGCGGTTGGCCTGCCCCCCGGGGTCGCGCACGTACGGCGTCCCGAGCGTGAAGACGGCCTGGTTCGCCGAGGCGTCCGTCGTCGGATCGGTCTCCCGCAGCGTCTTCTGGCCGGTGCCGAACGTCGATTCGGTGCTCGTCCGGCTTCGGCGGCGCCCAGCGCCTGCGACGGACTGCAGCCGCAAGGACGTCTTCGCGATCATCGACGCGGCCTTCTCGCAACGCCGCAAGATGGTGCGCTCGGCGTTGGCGAAGTGGGCCGGTTCCCCGACCCGGGCCGAGGCCGTGCTGCGCCGCGCGGGCGTGGACCCGGCATCGCGGGGCGAGCAGTTGCCGCTGGCGGCGTACGTGGCGATCTGCGAGGCCGCTGCCGCGCTGTAGCCTCGCCGGTGGCCGCGGCGTCGTCGGCCGGGGGCGGCTCTAGCCTTGCAGGATGAACGATTCCGTCACGGTCCGAGTTCCGGCGAAGGTGAACCTGCAGCTCTCGGTCGGCCCGAAGGGCGAGGACGGCTACCACCCGCTGAGTACGGTCTTCCAAGCGGTCTCGATCTACGACGGCGTCACGGCGAGCCCCGTCCGAGCCGGGTCCGGCGTCACGCTCACCGCCAGCGGCGAGGGCGTGAGCGAGGTGCCGCTGGGCCCGGACAACCTCGCCGCCCGGGCAGCGCTACTCCTGGCCGAGCGGTTGGCGGTCCCCGCCGATGTCGCGCTCCACATCACCAAGGGGATCCCGGTGGCCGGCGGGATGGCTGGCGGTAGTGCCGATGCCGCGGCCGCACTCGTTGCCTGCGCGGCGCTGTGGGACGTCGAGGTCTCCGATGAGGTGCTGTTGGCGACAGCCGCGGCGCTGGGGTCCGACGTGCCGTTCCTCCTCAGGGGCGGCACAGCCGTCGGCACCGGCCGAGGTGACCGACTCATCCCCGTGCTGGCGGTGGGCACCTACGAATGGGTCTTCGCGACCGGCTACGAGGGGTTGGCAACACCGGCGGTGTACCAGCGGTTCGACGAGCTGACGGACGAGGCATCGGTGCCGCAGCCGCGCATCGACGAACGGGTCCTCCATGCCCTGCGCTGCGGTGATGCCGTGGCGTTGGGAGCCGCGCTGAGCAACGATCTGCAGCCGGCGACCCTCGCGCTGCGCCCCTCGCTGCAGGCGTTGCTGGAGGAGGGCCTCGACGCGGGAGCCCTCGGCGCGGTGATCTCCGGGAGCGGCCCGACCGCAGCGTTCCTCGTCGCCGACGGTGATGCCGCGATGTCGCTGACGATGAGGTTGTCGCCCTCCGGGCTGTGCCGGTCGTTGCGGCGCGCGTCCGGGCCGGTGCCGGGGGCGCAGATCCACAGCCGGTAGCAGCCCCGCACCGGCGGCGGCGCCCCGCTGCTCGAGCTGCTGCAACTAGGATGGTGCCGCAATCCGCCGTGGGGTACTGGCAGCCCACCGGACTTTGAATCCGGAAGACCTGGATCGATACCAGGCGGCGGAGCCGAGCCGGACGTTGTGCGTTGCGCTGCGGATGGCGTACCCGCGGATCGCGGGCCCGGCAGCCCCTGTCGGGTCCGCTCCAAGGTCGGTGTCCCCTGTTGCCGCACGGCAGGCCCTCGCGGACCGCCTGCCGCAGGTGAAGTGCTCCATGCCACCCCAGGCAGGCCTGAAGTGCCGCGCCCGGGCCGGCGGACCTGCGCCGCTGACCGAGCTCGCCGCGCTGCGGCCCGCCGGGCGTTCGATATGCCGCACGGCGACGAGTGTCGTTAGCCTCGGTCGTGGCGCACAGAACGCGCCCTCCAGGGAGGTTGTTATGGCTGTCGCCCGCCCGTTCGCCGTCATCGTGCTCGCAGCGGGTGGCGGAACCCGGATGAAATCGGCTCGACCCAAGGTGCTGCACGAGGTCGCCGGCCGCAGCCTTGTCGGCCACGTCCTGACCGCTTGCCGCCCGCTGGCCCCGGAGCACCTGGTGGTCGTGATCGGCCACGGCCGGGAGCAGGTCGCCGAGCACCTGTCGGCCGTGGCGCCCGACGTGGTCACCACGATCCAGGACGAGCAGCGCGGCACGGGCCATGCGGTCCGGGTCACGCTGGAGCAACTGGCTGGGCGGGGCATCGTGGCCACCGCGGACAGCGGGCCGATCCTGGTGCTGACCGGCGATACCCCGATCCTGACCGACGCCACGTTGCGCCATTTGCTGCAGCGCAACGAGGACACGGCGTCGGCAGCCACGGTGCTCACGGCGGTCCTGGAGGACCCCAGCGGGTATGGGCGCGTCGTGCGCGACGCGGCCGGCGATGTCACCGCCATCGTGGAGCACAAGGATGCTGACGCGGCAACGCTGGCGGTGACCGAGGTCAACAGCGGCATGTACGCCTTCGACGCGGCGGTCCTGGACCGCTACCTGCAGCAGCTGACCACGGACAACGCGCAGGGCGAGGAGTACCTCACCGACGTCGTCGGCCACGCACGTGCCGACGGGCTGCGGGTCACGGCCGTCCCCGCCGATGATCCGCGCGAGATCCTCGGTGTCAACGACCGGGTGCAGCTGGCCCAGGCGGGAGCGATCCTGCGCGAGCGCATCAACGAGGGGTGGCTGCGGGCCGGAGTGACCATGGTCGATCCGCAGCGCGTCGACATCGATGCCGACGTGGAGTTGGCGCCCGATGTCCTGCTCGAGCCCGGGGTAGCGCTGCGCGGGACCACGATCGTGGCATCCGGTGCGACGATCGGCCCGGATTGCACGCTGACGGATACCGAGGTCGGTCCGGGCGCCCACGTCCGCCGCACCGAGGCCACGCTGGCGGTGATCGGTCCGCACGCACAGGTCGGTCCGTTCACGTACCTGCGACCGGGCACGTGGCTGGCCGATGGCGCGAAGGTGGGCGGCTTCTGCGAGGTCAAGAACGCCACGATCGGCATCGGGTCGAAGGTGCCGCACCTGTCCTACGTGGGCGACGCCCAGATCGGAGAGGGGACGAACATCGGTGCGGCGTCGGTGTTCGTCAACTTCGACGGGGTCGCCAAGCACCGCATCGTGGTGGGCGACAACGTCCGCGTCGGTAGCGACACGATGCTGGTGGCGCCGGTCACGCTCGGCGACGGCAGCTACACGGCAGCCGGATCGGTCATCACCGAGGACGTGCCTGCCGGCGCGATGGCCGTCGCCCGCGGTCGACAGCGCAACGTCGAGGGGTGGGTGGAGCGGCGCCGACCAGGCACCGCTGCAGCCGAATCGGCACGAGAGTCCCGCGAGAGGGGCGCTGAGTGATCCGGCGTCGGGCTCGCGGTCCGGATGGGCGATAATCGCACGGGGAACCGGCCGAGAGGGGATCGACCATGAATGGGATTCGCGTGCCCACATCAAAGCGGATGATGCTGTTCGCGGGTCGGTCGCATCCCGACCTGGCCACCGAAGTGGCGAAGGAGCTCGGCGTCGAACTGGCTCCGACCTCGGCGTACGACTTCGCCAACGGCGAGATCTTCGTGCGGTTCGAGGAGTCGGTGCGAGGGTGCGATGCGTTCGTCCTGCAGAGCCATACCAGCCCGATCAACAAGTGGATCATGGAGCAACTCATCATGATCGATGCGCTGAAGCGGGCATCGGCGAAGCGCATCACCGTGGTCATCCCGTTCTACGGCTACTCGCGCCAGGACAAGAAGCACCGCGGTCGTGAGCCCATCACCGCGCGGCTCATCTCGGACCTCTTCTCTTCTGCCGGCGCTGACCGGCTCATGAGCGTGGATCTGCACACCTCGCAGATCCAGGGCTTCTTCGACGGCCCCGTCGATCACCTGTTCGCGCTGCCCCTCCTCGCCTCCTACGTCAAGGAGCGCTACCCGACGCAGGGCGTCACCGTCGTCAGCCCCGACGCCGGCCGAGTCCGCGTGGCGGAGCGCTGGACCGACACCCTGGGCAGCCCGCTTGCGATCATCCACAAGCGTCGCGACCCTGACGTGCCCAACGAGGTCCGCATCTTCGAGGTCGTCGGAGACGTGAAGGGTCGCTCCTGCGTCCTGGTCGACGACATGATCGACACCGGCGGCACGATCGCGAAGGCTGCTGAGACCCTGTTCGAACAGGGGGCTGCGCAGGTCATCGTGGCCGCTACCCACGGCATCCTGTCCGACCCGGCCGCCGAGCGGCTGCAGGCATCGGGGGTCAGCGAGGTCATCGTGACCAACACGCTCCCGATCCCAGAAGATCGGCGATTCGACAAGCTCACCGTGCTGTCGATCGCCCCGGTCATCGCCAAGGCGATGTCGGAGGTGTTCACCGACGGTTCCGTGACACGCCTGTTCGAGTAGCGGCACGACCCGCGCTGGTGCGGGCGAGGCGCAGACGGGACCCAGGCAGTCGTGGCGCACGCCGTGATGGCGCAGGGCCAGATGCCCAGCCTGGATGCATGGTGCTCGGCCCCGATACTCGCCGGGAAGCCTCACTTCGATCGGGGTCGCGCCCAATCCCCGCGGCGAATCGCGACCCGGGCCGATCGAGATGAGCCTTCTCGGCAGCGCTGCCCGTCACGGCCGTGGCCGCAGGCAAAGGCGTGCCCTCCGGTACCGTGAGACGCCTGCGCGAGGAGCGGATCGAGGGCGGCGGGCAACCTGCGCAGCGCCGACGTCGGCGCTGCCGCGGCGAGCCGGGGGTGTGCGCTCGCTTGCCGTGATCGCACCGGTCGGTCCCCGCCACAACTCAGGTCCATCATCCCGGTGATGTACGCAGGATTTGGACGGGTGCGCTGCGGTGACTAGACTGAGTGGGTTCCTCGGCGAGGGCGTGTCCGGTGATTCCGGCTGCGCCGTTATCGACGCGGCAGACGGCGTCCGCCGTCCGCTCTTCGGACGTAGCCGAGGCCGCAGCCGCACTACGCCGACAGGAGATCACCGTGAGCACTTCCGACGTCACGCTGCAGGCCGAGGCCCGCGCCGATTTCGGCAAGGGGGCGGCCCGTACGCTGCGCCGCAAGGGCCTTGTCCCGGCCGTCATGTACGGCTCCGGCTCGCAGGTGCTCCACGTGGTGCTGCCGGCCCATGAGACCAACCTGGCGCTCCGGATCCCGCAGGTCGTGCTCCGCGTGCAGTACGAAGGCAAGACTCTGCCGGTCGCGCCGCGCGACGTCCAGCGCGATCCGGTGCGCACCGATCTGCTCCACCTCGACCTCGTGCTGCTGTCGCTGGCCGATGTGGCGGAGCGGCGTGCCTACACCGAAGCCCTCGAGGCAGCACAGGCCAACGCCGAGGAAGCAGGCCTCGATCCGATGCAGGCGGCTCACCTCATCGAGGAGGCTGCAGCCGCGGGCGAGGACCTGCAGGCCGTTGCCGCCAGCATCGTGCAGACGCTGGAAGAGCAGGCCCGCGCCTTCAGCGCCGCTTCTGCCGCTGCGGAAGCCGCCGAAGAGGCCGCCGAGAGCGATGTGGGCGCCGCCGAGGATGAGTCGGCCGAAGAAGCCGAGTGACCTCAGCGCCCAAGCTGCCGGACACCGCCGCGATGAGCCAGGACGCAGCACCGTGGCTTGTCGTCGGCCTGGGCAACCCGGGTCTGAAGTACGCGGAGACGCCGCACAATGTCGGGTGGCGGGTGGTGGACGAGCTCGCCGACCGGTGCGGGGTCCGACTCGGGCCGGCCAAGCGAGCCAAGGCGGACATCGCACAGGTCCGGATTGCGGGACAACCCGCCGTGCTCGTCAAGCCCACCGACTACATGAACAACTCCGGTGGGCCGACCAAGGCGTTGCTCACCTACTACAAAGCCAGCCCGGAGCGGCTCGCGGTGGTCCATGACGAGCTGGACATCCAGCCGAACACGCTGCGGCTGAAGTTCGCCGGCGGGGACAACGGGCACAACGGCCTGCGCAGCCTGCGCAGCAGCCTCGGTACCGGGGACTACTACCGGGTGAGGATCGGAGTCGGCCGCCCGGCCGGCAGGCAGGACCCCGCGGACTACCTGCTGCGGCCAACGCCAACCGCGCTGCGCAAGGATCTTCCGGTGACGATCGCCCGCGCGGCCGATGCTGTGGAGACACTCATCGATCGAGGGCTAGCTGAGGCCCAGAACGCCTACAACAGTTAGGGATACCATGCCGAGTGCCGTCAACGATGTGGAGCTCGCCCGGGAGATCGCCGCCCAGGCCGGCCAACTCCTGGTCTCGCACCGCGAGCAGTTCGGTCCGGTCGACCCCGATGACCGGGGACGGCTGCGAGCACTGCGCGACAGCGCCGACCGGCTGGCGCATGAACACATCGCTGCAGCCCTCGGCGCCGCCCGCCCAGAGGACGGGCTGCTCTCGGAGGAGGGCAAGGACGACGAGGCGCGGTTGCGCAGCGAGCGCGTCTGGATCGTCGATCCGCTCGACGGAACTTGGGAGTACGGCCAGGGTCGATCCGACTTCGGCGTCCACATCGCGCTCTGGCTCGCCCCGTCCGGCTCGACGCCGGGACGACTGGCGGCCACCGTCGTGGATCTGCCGGCCGCGGGGATCGTGCGCACCACCGCCGACCCCAAGCCGCAGCTGGGTCCACTGCCGCTGGACCGGCCGTGGCGGGTCGTCGCGTCGCGGACCCGGGCACCGGAGAACCTCGAGGGCATCGTGGCCCGGTGGCAGGAGCTGGCCGGCCATGAGATCGAAGTGGTCAACGTCGGATCCGTTGGTGCGAAAGTGGAGGAGATCCTCGCAGGCCGCGCCGAGGCGTATCTGCACGACACCGGGTTCTACGAGTGGGACCTCGCCGCTCCGATGGGCGTCGCGCAGCACTACGGGCTGGTCATCGAGCACTGGGACGGGTCGGACATCGTGCTCAACCAGATGCCGCCGTTCGTCCGCAATGTCTTGGTGGCGCGGCCGGACGTCGCGGCGACCCTGCGTGAAGCCGTCCGCGGATCGTGACCCGGTGCCGCTCCATTCCGGGCACCCCAACGCCTCCGCACGGGGCGTCCGCAGCGGGGAGAGCGAGAACAGGGTGGCTGAGGTGGGCTCGGAGTCGGCCGATGCCCGATCGTCGGACCCCGGAGCGTCAGCAATCGGGCCCGGGGTCGAGCTCAGCACCACGGTGCCGACGGTCGCCGAGCAGGCGCAGCCCATGGTGAACGGCCCTGGTGGTGCCATCGACGCGGTGCGCAGCGGCCCGTCCGCCATCCACGGCACCGGCTGCTTCGCCCGCACGCGCCTCGCCGAGAACGAGCGTATCGGGACGTTCACCGGCCGATCCGTCGAAGTCGACGGCCCCCACGTGCTGTGGGCCAGCCGCGACGGACGGCGCTGGGAGGGTCGCGAGGGGACCTCGGTGCTGCGGTTTCTCAACCACAGCGACAGACCCAACGCCGCCTTCGACGGATTCGATCTCTACGCGCTCGCCGACATTGCCGCCGACGCCGAGATCACCATCGACTACCAGCCGGACTAGGCGTGCGCGAGCGGTGCCCGCTCCACACGACGACGGCGGATCCGCGCCGGCACGGCGGCCTCCCGGATCGATCGCGACACCACGCCAGCGCCGAAGCCAGACGCTCACTCGATGGCACCCGCGGGCTCTAGAGCAGATTGCGGGCGAGCATGATGCGCATCGCCACGCCGCCGATCGGGATGGGGAGCCAGAAGGTGACCAACCGGTACAGGAAGACGGCGGCGAGTGCCGGTGCGGCCGCCATCCCGACACCGGTCAGCGCGGCCAGGAGGACCGCCTCGACGGCGCCCACGCCGCCGGGTGTCGGCGCGATCGTGGCCGCCGACCCCACGGTCAGGTACAGCAGCGCGATCGTGACCAGCGGAATTTCGCCGCCGAGCGCGTCCACCGAGAAGTACAGCGCGCAGATGTAGCCGACCTGCAGCAGCAGTGCGCCGGAGAAGAGCACCAGCATCCGCATCGGATCGGCGATGAGATCCCGCAGCGAATCCAGCGAGTGCCGAACCGCCGGCAGCACCGTGGCAGTCACGACTCCGCGCACCTTGGGGGTCGCCGCCGCGACTCCGATCAGCGCGAGGACGACGGCGGCGCCGATCCCGATGGTCTGGAGTCCGGGCAGTTTGTCCAGCTCTTCGCCCAGCACCCCGCTGCTGCCGGCGAGGATCGCCACCAGGATCAGCAGCGCGATATGGACCACCACGATTGCGACCTCTTTGGCGGCAGCCGCGGAGACCGCTGTGGCGGCCGGTACGCCCTGCTTCTGAGCGAACCGGACGTTGAGCCCGACGTTGGCGACGCCCGGGGGCGCGATGGCGCTGGCGAAGCTGGCCGCGACGGCCGCCAGCAGCGAGTGGATCAGTTTCACCGGCGCCGGGACGGAACCTGACAACGCCAGCGCGACGCCGACGTAGGTGGTCGCCGATGCCAACGCCGCTGCTCCCACCATGAGCGGGTCGGCGTCGCGGATCGCGTCGATCATCCGGGGCAGATCTGCCAGTTGGGGTAGGAAGACGTAGACCGCAACGACGAGCATGCCGGCCATGACCAGCTGGCGCACCGACACCCGCTCCACGGCGGCGAACGTCGGCTCCGCCACGCCGCATGCGGCGGCGACCTCATCGATGAGTGGCCCAAGACCGTCCGGCTGGGACTTCACCGCTGACCGGGTGGCCCTCGTGAGCGCTGCCGGCACCAGGTGGCTGATCCCGGTCGCCAACTCCTCGGCTCCGAGACTGCTGATAGCCGCTGCCACGGCGCGCTCGGCGCCGGCGACTGCGTAGGTGGCGGACAGCAGTTCTGCGATGTCGACGCTCAGGGCGCCCTCGCCGGCAGCTGGTTCGCCGAAGGAGAAGTCGAGCAGCCAGACGCGACCAGCCCCATCCAAGAGCCAGTTGGACAGTTGCAGGTCGCGGTGCGCGATGCCCGCGGAGCGCATGGCGGCCAGGTTGTCCCAGAGCTGGCGCAGCACATCGTCGCTGATCCGATCGACCGGAACGGTGTCCAGCGTGCTGCCGGCGATCTCGTCCGTCGCCAGGACCATGTCGCCGGCGCCGAGCGCCGCCAGTCCCCGGACACTCGGCGTGCGGGTACCGGCATTCGCGGCGGTCATGGCGAGCATGGCCTCCACGGCGGCGGCGCGGCGTGGGGTGGAGTAGGCGACCTCCTCGCCGAGCTGGCGTACCCGCACCCGCCGATAGCGGCGCCGTACGCTGTCGGCCCGGTACTGCTCGGCCGTGAGGACCTTGCAGTGCAGTCGCGCGCCGTCCGCCAGCTCGCTGCGGAAGGGCAGCGCGCCGCCCGCGGTCGGCACTGCCGTGCTCGTCATGGCCGGCAGACCGACGCGGCGCAGACTTGCGGTGACCTCGGCGGCGTTCGGCAACCGCACTCGTCGTCCGAAGGCCAGCAGCAGGGCAGACCCGACCACGCCGCCGATGCCGATCGCGAGGAGCAGGTCGAGCGCGACCTCCCGGGACGTGATGACCCGGATGAGCGACAGCAGGGCGACGAAGGACCAGCCGAAGGAGTGCCACGCCCGGTTGAGGTAGGGGGACAGCAGCAGCAGGGCCGTCACCGCGGTCGCGACCGCGTGGGAGGGCGGCCAACCCACGATGAGGCTTGGATTCAGTCCGAAGTCCGGCAGCTCCTTGGCCTCGTCCGGTGACACCATCGCCGAGGCGGCAGTCGACACGATCGCGGCCAGCGCGTACCCGAGGGAGTACACAGCCCAGAGGCGCCATCGGCGGGCAACCAGCAGCACCAGCGGGATGCCCAGGAAGAGCAGGACGTGCAGAACCTGCACACCGAGGACGAGCAGACTCAGCACGGTGCTCGGCAACCGAGACACCAGCTGCAGCAGGTCGCCCTCGATGCCGGCGGTGGTCTGCTCGGCGCCGATCGCCGCGAGGAGCCCGACAGCGGTCAGCGCGAGATACGCCAGCAGTCGGGTGATATCCGAGGAGTCGCGCGCCGTCGTCCACCGGCGCTCGTCGGGGGGCACTGCTGCGGCGAGACCAGCGTCCCCGGCATCCTCTGTTCGACCGGGCGGTGTCCTTGCTGTGTCGTCCATCATCGCTGGGCCATCGGACTCGCCCGTGCTGCTCCGACCAACGGACCGCCACCCAGAGCCGCGCCGGTCCGGCCTCGATCTCCAGGGGTGCCGGCGTTGCGGTGGGTCACCGGCTTCCGGGTGCTCCGGGCCACCTGGCGGTCGTCGGCGGTCACGACGCAGTCCTCCTCGATCGACGAGCCTTCCACCACCCGGTGTGGCCACCGTGCTGTTGGTGACGCATCCTACCCCTTGGTCGGCGTCGGGGTCGGGATCGCGTCGGCGTTCGAACTCAGCGACACCTGCGTGCCGGACGCTCCGGGCCCGGCTGCCCGGCGCGGGGGGATGGGCACGGCGACCCGTGGTGACAGCAGCGCCCCGGGTGCTCGCCCGGTGACCTTGCCGAACGGATGGCGGGCGCCCGGTCCGCATCGGTCGCGGATCCGTCGAGTGCCGGCCGGTCCTGTTCTGGTGCTCACCGGGAATGGGCGCGATGTGCCCGGGGCCTCGTGGAGGCGGGCCTTTCCGGAGGATGCGGGCGAGATCGCGCCGACCCTGAAGGTGAAGCGCAACGTCATCATGCAGGAGCACAGCGACGCCGTGGCGGCGCTGTACTCCCAAGTCGGCCGCCCCCACCAGCGGTGCAGGGCAGTGCGACTTGCGGGAAGGCGGTCCAGCGCGGTCCGCGTTCCCGAAGCACGCGGAGGCTGCGCTGAGTCACCGCGAGGCTGCTGCTCATGATGCAGCCTCCCGTGCTGATGCGGGCGGCGGCATCGGGGCCGCTGCGCCCGCGCGTCTCGCGCAGCGCCGCTTCGGCACGGGCCGGCTCGATCCGGGCGGCGACAGCACGACCTGAGCACGGCAGTCCGGTGGCACCATGGACACGACCCCGTCCACCCGCGCCCCACTCGGAGCCACCGTGTCCCTTGCCGGCCTGCTGCCACTCGTCGCCGCCGACCCCGTGATCGTGTCGGCGGTCGAGCGCTGCGCCGCAACGGGCGACACCGCTATCGATCTGTCGGCGCCATCGGGACTGTCCGCGCCCTTGGTGGCCCTGTTGTCCCAGCGCTGTGACGGGCCGGTCGTCGCCGTCACCGCCACCACCCGCCAGGCCGACGACCTGGCCCTGCAGCTCACCGGCCTGCTCGAGGCAAGCTCGGTGGCGGTCTTCCCTTCTTGGGAGACGCTGCCGCACGAACGACTGAGCCCGTCGCCGGACGTTGTGGGGCGCCGGATGGCGGTGCTGCGCCGGCTGTCGCATCCGGACCCGGCCCGCTCCGCCACCGCAGCCCCGGCCGTGGTCGTGATGCCGGTGCGCGCGCTGCTGCAGCCCATCGCCGCCGAGCTCGCCGACCTGCGGCCGGTGCGGTTGTCCGTCGGCGATACCGCCGACCCCACCGACATCGCCCGTGACCTGGTCCGGATCGGCTACACGCGCACCGATCTGGTGGAGCGACGCGGCCAGTTCGCACTGCGGGGCGGGATCCTGGATGTGTTCCCGCCCACCGACGAGCACCCGGTGCGACTGGAGTTCTTCGGCGACGACATCGACGACATCCGGGCCTTCGCGGTGGCCGACCAGCGTTCCTTGGCCGAGCTGCCCGAGGGGCTGCTGGCCCCGCCCTGCCGCGAACTGCCGTTCACCGACGGGGTGCGCGCCCGCGCCAGGGCGCTCATCGCCGAGCACCCGGAGCTGACCGACCTGCTGGACGCCGTCGCGGAGGGCCACGGCGCCGAAGGCGTGGAGGCCATCACCCCGTTGCTGGTGGAGCGCATGCGGACCGTGGTCGATGTCCTGCCGGAGCAGGCGCGGATCGTGGTGATGGAGCCGCAGCGGGTCGCCGAGCGCGCCGAGGACCTCCACCGGACCAGCGAGGAGTTCCTGTCGGCGTCCTGGCACAACGCCTCGATGGCGGGCGAGGAGGCAGCCGGACGGGCGCCGATCGACCTGGCCGCTTCCGCCTACCGCCAGGTGATCGACCTGCGGGAGGCGGCGCTGCGCCGCGGCGTCGGGTGGGTCGGGGTCTCGCCGTTCCTCCTGCCCGACCCGGACGCGGCGATCGAGGAGCCCACGGCGCTGGCGGAGCCGGCCCCGCACTTCCTCGGCGATCTGCAGCGCGCGCTGGCGCAACTGCGCCAGCGCAGCGCTCCCACGCTGCTGGTCGTGCAGGGGCACGGCACGGCCAAGCGGCTGGCCGAGTCGCTGGGCGAGGAGGGGATCGCGACGAGCACCTGGACCGGGAACGACCTGCGGCCAGGCGTGAACCTGGCCACGGGCCCGCTCGAGACCGGGTTCTCGCTGCCGTCCACCGGGCTGCTGGTGCTGACCGACGCCGACCTCTTCGGCACGGGGGCAAGCGGCCGCGGCGGCGCGAAGCTGCCCGCACGGCGGCGCCGCGCCATCGATCCGCTCGCCCTGACGCCGGGCGACCTCGTCGTCCACGACAAGCACGGCGTCGGCAAGTACGTGGAGATGACCACGAGGAGCGCGGGCGGCACGACCCGGGAGTACATGGTCATCGAGTACGCGCCCGGCCGACGCGGCCACCCGCCGGACCGCCTGTACCTGCCCTCGGACCAGCTCGACGAGGTCACCCGGTACATCGGCGGCGACAAGCCGGCGCTGCACAAGCTCGGCGGCGAGGATTGGAGTCGGGCCAAGGGCCGGGCCCGCAAGGCGGTGCGCCAGATCGCCGGGGAGCTGATCCGGCTCTACGCGGCGCGGCAGAACGCACCGGGCCATGCGTTCAGCCCGGACACGCCGTGGCAGGCGGAGCTGGAGGACTCCTTCGACTACACCGAGACGCCGGACCAGATGGCCGCGATCGACGAGGTCAAGGCCGACATGGAGAAGCCCACGCCGATGGACCGGCTGGTCTGCGGCGATGTCGGCTACGGCAAGACCGAGATCGCGGTCCGGGCGGCCTTCAAGGCGATCCAGGACGGCAAGCAGGTCGCGGTGCTGGTGCCCACGACGCTGCTGGTGCAACAGCACTTGCGCACCTTCTCGGAGCGGTACGCGGCCTTCCCGGTGCGCATCGCGGCGCTGAGCCGGTTCACTGCGCCGGCGGAGGCCAAGGCGGCACTGGCCGGCATCGCCGACGGCTCGGTCGACCTGGCGATCGGCACGCATGCGCTGCTGTCGACGCAGGTCTCCTTCCACGACCTCGGCCTGGCCATCATCGACGAGGAGCAGCGCTTCGGCGTGGAGCACAAGGAGCATCTCAAGGCGATGCGTGCCGACGTGGACGTCCTCACCATGTCCGCGACTCCGATCCCGCGAACCCTGGAGATGGCGGTCACGGGAATCCGCGAGATGTCGACCATCGCCACCCCGCCGGAGGATCGGCTGCCGGTGCTCACCTACGTCGGCCCGTACGACAACCGCACCGTCGCAGCGGCCATCCGCCGGGAGCTGCTCCGAGAGGGTCAGGTCTTCTTCGTGCACAACCGCGTCTCCAGCATCGACAAGGTCGCCGGGCAGCTGCGCGAACTCGTGCCGGAAGCGAGGATCGCGACGGCCCACGGGCAGATGGGGGAGAGCAAGCTCGAGCAGATCATCGTCGATTTCTGGGAGGGGCGCATCGATGTCCTGGTCTGCACGACCATCGTGGAGTCCGGGATCGATATCGCCAACGCCAATACGCTGATCATCGACCGCGCCGAGACCTACGGGCTGTCTCAGCTGCACCAGTTGCGGGGCCGGGTCGGTCGTGGCCGCGATCGCGCGTACGGCTATTTCATGCACTCCCCGGACAAGGCGATGTCGCAGACGGCCTACGACCGGCTGTCGACCATCGCGGCCAACACCGACCTCGGCGCGGGCATGCAGGTGGCGATGAAGGACCTGGAGATCCGCGGTGCCGGCAACCTGCTCGGCGGCGAGCAGTCCGGCCACATCGCCGACGTCGGCTTCGACCTCTACGTCCGCATGGTCGGCGAGGCGCTCGCCGAGTACAAGGGCGAGCCGGTGGAGGAGGCGGCCGAGCTCACCGTGCAGTTGCCGGTCGACGCCCACCTGCCGCAGTCCTACGTGGCAGCGGAACGGCTGCGACTGGAGGCCTACCGGCGGCTGGCCGGCGCGCGCACCGACGCCGAGGTCGGCGAGGTGGTGGCCGAGCTCACCGACCGGTATGGCCAGCTGCCCACGGAGGTGGCGAACCTGGTCGCGATCAGCCGGCTGCGGGCTCTCGCGGTTCGCGCCGGGCTCACCGACATCACGCAGGCCGGCTCTCGGGTGCGGCTGCACCCGGTGCAGCTGCCCGATTCCCGGGCCGTGCGGCTCGCGCGGTTGTACAAGGGGTCGGTCTACAAGGCGGCCGTGCGGCAGGTCGCCGTGCCCGTGCCGCACACCAAGAAGGTCGGCGGAGCCCCGCTGCGCGACGTGGAGCTGATCGATTGGGTGAGCGGGCTCATCCGGGAGGTGCTCCTCGACGAGCCGGCGGTGGCCGAGGCCCGGGTCTGACCGGGACCTGCGCGGGCTCCATTTCGGGCGCGCGCGCAGGTCCATCCGTGGCACGGTGTGCAGGACGGCATCGCGCGTCAGAGCGCTGGCCGGGTGCGCCACAATGGGTGCGTGGTGTGGCCCGGCGCACGGATGCCGGTCGCTGCGAGGTTTCGGCCGATGGAAACGGAGCTGGGATGAGTCAGGCACGTCGCTGGGTCGGCATCGGGGCGGTCGCCATGGCCCTGCTGTCCGGATGCACCGATCAACCGGCCTCGGCGGCCGCGACCGTGGGCGACGTCCGCATCGAGATGGCCGAGATCGACGAGCAGTTGCGGGCGATCAACGACGTGCTCGGACTGCCGGCCGACTTCGCCGACGCGGGCCAGACCAACACCATCCTGCGCAACAACCTGGTCTACGAACTCGTCGGCCAGGCCGCCCAGGACAACGGCGTGTCGGTGAGCGCGACGGCGGTCGAGGTGCGGCTGGCCGACCAGATCGAATTCGTCGGGACGCAGGACCTGCTCGAGCAGCAGGCCGCGCAGGCTGGGGTGGCGCCGTGGATGATCGAGGAGGACGTCCGGGTGTCGCTGCTGGCCGAGGAGCTCGCCGGCGACTTGTCCGAGGGCGTGCTGTCCGACCAGGAGACCCAGGACCTGGTGATCCGGGAGATCCAGCGCTACAGTCTGGCGGCCCCC
The DNA here is from genome assembly GCA_963766005.1 of uncultured Actinomycetota bacterium. Lineage (GTDB taxonomy): Bacteria > Actinomycetota > Actinomycetes > S36-B12 > CAVXYG01. The sequence goes on from CAVXYG010000008.1 coordinate 153,652, forward strand.
ACGATCGTGAACCCCCGCTTCGGCACCTGGGACGCCACCTCGCTCAGCGTCGTCAGCGACCCGGAGGCACCGAGCGCGCCGGCGACGGATCTCGGGTTCCTCGGATCTCCCTGATGGAGCAGCGCACGCCGGGCGCCGGGTCGGCAGGATCGGCCGCGGGCGAGCACCCGGGCCTGGCCCGGATCGTCGCCGTGATGGACCGTCTGCGTTCGCCCGGCGGCTGCCCCTGGGACGCGGTGCAGACGCACGAGTCGTTGGCCGAGTACCTGGTGGAGGAGACCTACGAGTTGCTCGACGCCATCGACAGCGGTGATCGGGAGCACCTGCGCGAGGAGCTCGGCGACGTCCTCCTCCAGGTCGTCTTCCACTGCCGGATCGCGATGGACGACCCGGCGGATCCGTTCGACATCGACGAGGTGGCCGACGGCATCGCCGAGAAGCTCGTCCGGCGCCATCCGCACGTCTTCTCCGGCGCCGATGCTCCCGGCGCCTCCTCGACGCTGAGCAACTGGGAGGCCGTGAAGGCGGCCGAGAAGGGCCGCACCTCCCCTCTTGACGGGGTCCCCGTTGGACTCCCGCCGCTGACGGCGATCGGCAAGATCCGCTACCGCGCCGGGGTGGTCGGTGCGGCGGAGGCCCTCGAGCCGCCCGATGTGCTGCCCGCGGACCCCGCCGAGGCATTCGGCGAGGACCTCCTGCGTCGCGTGCTGCAGGCCGCCGAGGCCGGCATCGACGCCGACGCGGCGCTGCGCGGTGCCGTGCGGCGTGCCCGGCAGCGCGTGGCGCGGGCCGTCACCGCGGACCAGGCGCCGCAGGGGGAGGCATGACCGAGGAGCAGCACCCGACAACGGCCACCTCGGGCTGGGTGGGCGGCGCGGCCGCCCGTGACGGCTGGGGTCGGCGCCAGGGAATCCACTCTCCCGAGGACCGACGCTTCGTCGGGCTCGCTGCCGCGGCCCTGGACGACTACCTCGCCCGCAACCCCGTCGCGGCGTCGGTCGCCGGCGACGCGCGCTTCGACGACCGCTTGCCGGACTACTCCGCCGACGGGGTCGCGGAGCAGGCACGGGTGCTGAACCGCCACCTGTTGGCACTGGACAGCATCAACCCGCTGGGTTTGTCCCGCGTGAACGCAGTGGATCTGGAGACGCTGCGGCGACGGCTCGCCGCTCGGGTCTACGAGTTGCGCTCGCTGGCGGAACCGAGCTGGAACCCGTTGTGGTGGAGCCCCGGCTCGGCGCTGGAGCCGCTGTTCGCGCGCCCGGACCCGCCGGTGGCGGGGATCGTGGCTCGCCTCGAGGGGCTGCCGGAGTACCTGGAGTCCGCGCGGCAGTCGCTGGCGACCATGCCCCGGCCCCACCTCGATCGGGCGGTGGCGGAGACGGCGGCCGTTCCCCAGTGGCTGGCCGCGGCCGCGAGGGTGCTGGCGGCACAGCGACCGGGGGCGGCGGCCGACCTCGAGGCGGCGACGGCAACGGCGACCGCTGCGCTGCAGGAGCACGCGTACTGGCTCGCGGCACGGCGTTCGAGGCCCACCCGGGATCCGCGGCTCGGCCCGCGCCGCTACCGCGAGGTGCTCGACTTGGTCGTGGGAACCACCATGCCGGTCGCCGAGATCCAGCGGATGGCCGAGGCCGAGCTCGAGGAGTTGTCGGAGCAGATGCGCAGCCTCGCCAGCCAGCTGCTCGGGCGCAGCATGGCCTCGCGCCGGCTGGTCCCCGACGCGTTGGCCGTCGTCGCCGAGCGCTACCGATTGACGCCGGACGAGCTCGTCCCCGCCACCCGGCGCGCGGTGGTGGCCGCACGGATGTTCGCGGCCGAGCGCCGTCTGGTCACGCTGCCGGAATTCGAGATCGAGGTGACCTCGATGCCGGTCGTGCGGCAGGACGGCGGAGCCGTTGTCCTCACGACCCCCGGAGGGCTGGGCCCGGCCTCGACCCCGACGCTGATTGCGGTGGCCAGCCCGGAGCGGAACTGGCCGGCGACGCGGCGGGAGTCGTTCCTGCGGGAGTACAACGCGACGATGATCGATGCCCTGATGGCGCATCAAGCCGTGCCGGGGCATGCGCTGCAGGCGGCCCATGCCCGCGCCGTCGTCGCCCCGACCGCGATCCGTGCCGTCTTCCCCGATCCGCTCTTCGCCGAGGGCTGGGCGGTGTACGCGCAGGACCTCATGATGCGCGAGGGATTCGCCGGATCCGGCGAGGGCGATGCCACCGCCTTCGCCCTGCAGCAGGTGAAGCTGCGGATGCGGGGCGCGGTCAACGCACTGCTCGACATCGGCTTCCACACCCAGGGGATGGACGAGCCGAGGGCGCGGCGGCTGCTGGCGACCGCTGCCATGGCGGAGGAGGGCGAAGTCGTCGGGAAGTGGCGCCGGGTGCAGATGAGCGCCGGCACCCTGACGACCTACGTGGTGGGCCACCATCTGATGGCCGGCCTCGTGCGTGAGGTCGGCGAACGCAACGCCCATTGGTCGGCTCGTCAGGTCCACGACCGGTTGCTCATGAACGGCGCGGTCCCGCCCGATGCCGTGCGCGACCTGCTCGGCCTGGTGTGATCCGGTCTCGGACCCGCGTCGGAGTCGGGCACAGGCTCGGGAGCGGGACGATGTCGAGGCTCCTCCGGGTGGCGCGCAGGGGCCAGAAAACGCCGATGTCCGCGGGTGTCGGCGATGGTATCCCGATACTGTTGCCGCTGAGGCACGACAACCCAGAGGAGCATCAGTATGGCCGCAATCGACGTCGTCATCGCCCGCGAGATTCTGGATTCGCGCGGCAACCCCACGGTTGAGGTGGAAGTAGCGCTCGACGACGGCACGGTCGGTCGCGCTGCGGTTCCCTCCGGCGCCAGCACCGGTGCGTTCGAGGCGGTAGAGCGCCGCGACGGCGACAAGCAGCGCTACCTGGGCAAGGGCGTGCTCGGCGCCGTCGCCGCGGTCGAGGACGAGATCGCCCCGGAGGTGATCGGCTTCGACGCCTCCGAGCAGCGGCTCATCGACCAGACCATGATCGATCTGGACGGCACGCCCAACAAGGCGCGGTTGGGCGCCAACGCGATCCTCGGCGTCTCGCTGGCAGTGGCGCACGCGGCCGCAGACTCCGCGGACCTGCCCCTGTTCCGCTACCTCGGCGGTCCGAACGCCTACCTGCTGCCGGTGCCGATGATGAACATCATCAACGGCGGGAGCCACGCCGACTCCGATGTCGACTTCCAGGAGTTCATGATCGCCCCGATCGGTGCTCCGAGCTTCGCCGAGGCGCTGCGCATGGGCGCCGAGGTGTACCACTCCCTCAAGGGCGTGCTGAAGGGGAAGGGCTACGCCACCGGCCTGGGCGACGAGGGCGGCTTCGCGCCGAACCTGCCGAGTAACCGCGCCGCGCTGGAACTCATCAGCGAGGCCATCGACCGGGCTGGCTTCCGGCCAGGCGAGGATGTCGCGCTGGCCATGGATGTGGCCGCTTCGGAGTTCTACGAGAAGGTGCTCAAGGGGTCCGGCGAGTGCCCGCCGGGGCACTACTTCGTGGAGGGTGCGCCGAAGTCGACGCAGGAGATGGTCGACTACTACTCCGGGCTCGTCGACGACTTCCCCGTCGTCTCGATCGAGGACCCCCTCAGCGAGGACGAGTGGGTGGACTGGGCCGTGCTCACCGCTGCGCTCGGCGATCGCGTGCAGATCGTCGGCGACGACCACTACGTGACCAACACCGAGCGCATCAAGCGCGGCATCAAGGAGAAGACGGCAAACTCCCTGCTGGTCAAGGTCAACCAGATCGGCACGCTGTCCGAGACCGCCGAGGCCGTCGAAGCCGCTCATCGCGCCGGGTTCACCACGATGATGAGCCACCGTTCCGGCGAGACGGAGGACTCCACCATCGCCGACCTGTCGGTCGCCTTCAACTGCGGGCAGATCAAGAGCGGCGCCCCGGCGCGTACCGACCGCGTGGTGAAGTACAACCAACTGCTGCGTATCGAGAGCGAACTCGACGATGCGGCTCGGTACGCCGGCGCCGACGCATTCCCCCGTTTCACCGCGTAGTCGTGGCACGATCGAGGGCATGACCAGCACGACCTCCGCCCCGACGCGACCGATGGGTCCGTCGGGGCGGACTGCTGCGCTGGTCCTGGTCGCGGCCGCCCTGGTGGCGATGCTGGCGCTGCCCGTGCGCTCCTGGTTCCTGCAGCGGGCGCAGATCGCCGAGGTCCAGGCCGACCTCGCCGCCACCGAGGCGAGCATCGCGGCACTGCAGGAGCAGCAGCAGCAGTGGCGCGACGACGCCTACGTCGAGGAGCAGGCACGGCTGCGGCTGAACTACGTGCGACCCGGCGAGGTCGGGATCGTCGTCCTCGGGCCCGCGGGGTCGGAGGCTTCGACCGAGCAGCCGCAGACCTGGCACGAGAGCCTCTGGCAGACCATCGACTCCGCATCGGGGCGCGGGCAGAGCGCGCTCGGCGAGCCGGTGCAGGTGCGCGAGAGCGCGCCGCGTTGAGTTGCGGCACCGAATGAACCGGGCCGAAACCTCCGCCGCCTGCCACGTGGCGGCGAACGTCGTGGTGGAAGCGACGACTGCTGTCGAGGGCGTCCACCGCGGGATTCTCAGCAGGATCCGGGGAACGACCGCGAGGGCCGCCCCGGGGCTTGCCGCCTGGGTCGATGGCATCGAGCTGCCTGCCCGGCTGACGTACGCCGCGGTCCGCTCGGCTGGGACTGCGGCCGGCCATGCCGGCGCGGCCGCCGCGGCCGTCCTGGTCGATGACCATGCGACGTCAGCGGCGCACACGGCGCAAGGAGCCACGAGGTTGGCCGGGCTCGGCGCCGCGCTCGGCGACCGGCTCGCGGGGGACGATCGCGCCAGGGCCTTGATGCCGGTCATGGCGTTTCGTCGCGATGGCGTGCAGGTCCCGCCGAGCGAGGCGGCAGCCGCCGATGCTGCAGGGCTGATGGTTTTCGTCCACGGATTGGCCGGGACCGAGTTCCAGTGGGATCCCGCCTACCAGGATGCCGCGAGATCCCGGGGCCTCACGGCCGCCTTCGTGCGCTACAACAGTGGTCGCCCGATCCATGCCAACGGGGCGGACCTGGCCGAACTGCTCGCCGCTGTCCACGCGGCGCTGCCGGCGCAGCGCTCCCGCCTGGTGCTCGTCGGCCATTCCATGGGAGGCCTGGTGCTGCACAGCGCCCTTGCCCAGGCCGGCGACGCACCGTGGGTCGAGTCCGTGACGCACCTGGTGACCCTAGGCAGTCCACATGGTGGCGCGCCCTTGGAGAAGGCGGCAGCGCTGCTGCTCGCGGGACTGCGGCGGTTCCGCGAGTCGGAGCCCATCGCCGCGTTCGGCGATCAGCGCTCGATCGGGATCAAGGACCTGCGCTTCGGTGCCATGCACCCGCAGGATTGGGGTGGTCGCGATCCCAACGACGTGCTGCGCGACCCCACGACATCGGTTCCGCTGCCGGAGCACATCGAGCATCACGCGGTCGTCGGCCTGCTGGGGCGGCCGGGCGGGTTGAGGGGCTCGCTCCTCGGCGACGGGATGGTCCGTGCGAGGAGCGCTGCAGGAGGCGGGGCAATGCCGCAACGCAGTGCCGATCCGCGCGTCGGCGACAGCCGGCGGCACCAACCGCAGGACTCCGCCGACCGCAGTCCGCGCCGCATCGTGCACCGGCTGTACGGCGTGGGGCACTTGCAGCTGCTCAGCGAGCCGAGCGTGGCGCAGCTCCTGGTCGCCCTCGGGGCGCCAGCTGTGCCGCAGGAGCGCTGAACCGGCGCCGAACCGTGCATCGGCGAGGGCTGCAACACTAGGTGCGACAGCGCCGAGGGCGGGAGTGTGTCGTCATGGAGCAGTGGACGCAGCAGGACCAGGAGGCGGTGACGCAGCAGCTGCGGCGGCCGCCGCGGGCCGCTGTCGGCGTTGCCTATCGCTGCCCGTGCGGGTGGCCCGCTGTCATGGCCACGGCGCCCCGGTTGCCCGACGGCACACCGTTCCCCACCATGTACTACCTCACCTGTCCGCGGCTGAACGCGGCGCTGAGCACGTTGGAGGCATCGGGATTCATGCGCGAGCAAGCGGCGGCGCTGGCCGCGGATCCCGACCGCGCCGATGCCTACCGCCGCGCCCACGAGCGCTACCTGAGAGAACGTTCCGCCCTCGGCGATGTTCCCCAGATCAGCGGCGTGAGCGCCGGGGGGATGCCCGAACGGGTCAAGTGCCTGCACGCACTGGCAGCGCAATCGCTGGCTGCCGGTCGCGGGGTCAATCCGGTCGGCGACGCGGCACTCGACGAGATCGGCCCCTGGTGGGACCACGGTCGCTGCCCGGGGGCGGATGCATGAGGGTCGCTGCGATCGACTGCGGGACCAACTCCATCCGGTTGCTCGTGGCGGACATCGACGAGGGCGGGCTGCGGGATGTGGTCCGACGGATGGAGGTCGTCCGGCTCGGTGAGGGCGTCGATCGGACCGGGCGGCTCAGCGACGCCGCCCTGGAACGTACGTTCGCCGCCTGTCACCGATATGCCGGCGCGATCGAGGAGACCGGTGCCGGCGCGACGAGGTTCGTCGCCACCTCCGCCTCCCGGGACGCGGCCAATGCCGCCGATTTCACGGCGGGCGTGCAGCAGATACTCGGGGTGGGTCCGGAGGTCATCACCGGGGCGGAGGAGGCCGAGCTGTCCTTCCTCGGCGCCACCCGCAGCCTGTCCGGGCTCCCCGCGCCGGCCCTCGTCGTCGATATCGGCGGGGGGAGCACCGAGTTCGTGCTCGGAGCCGAGTGCGCCGCGCAGTCGATCTCGGTCGATATCGGCTGCGTCCGGCTGACCGAACGGCACCTGCGCAGCGATCCGCCGTCGGCTGGGGAACAGCGGGCCGTCATCGCCGACGCCGATCGGCTCATCGGCGTTGCCGGCAACGCGGTCGACCTGCGTGCAGCGCGGTGCCTGGTCGGACTCGCCGGCACCGTCACGACGGTGGCGGCGATCGCGTTGAGGCTGCCGGAATACGACCCGGCGGCAATCCACGGATCGGTGGTCTCCGCCGGACAGGTGCACGAGGTCGCGGTGCGACTGAACCGGATGACCCGGCAGGAGCGGCTCGCCATGCCGGTCATGCACCCGGGGCGGGCCGACGTCATCCCGGCGGGTGCGTTGATCCTGGACCGGATCGTTGCTGCAGCCGGCGCTGATGAGGTCATCGTCAGCGAGCACGACATTCTCGACGGCATCGCGTGGTCGCTGCTCGGCTGACCGTCCGGCGGGGCGCGCCCGGGCCCCCGACTGCGGCGCCGACCGCTACCGTTGGACCATGCCCACCTTCGCCGTCACCGTCCTGGGTCATGACCGGCCCGGCATCGTTGCAGAGGTGACCGAGGCGATCGCCGAGCTGGGCGGCAACCTCGAGGACTCCTCGATGACGCTGCTGCGCGGCCACTTCGCCATGACGCTCATCGCCGATATCGGCAGCGATGCCGACACGATCAGTGCGCGGTTGGCGCCAATGGCGCAGTCGGGCCTGGTGGTGTCGGTGCGGGAGCTGCCCGCGGCCGGCGGCGCGGACGGCGAGCAGCAGCGGTTCCTGCTCACCGTCCACGGGGGTGACCGGCCCGGCATCGTCAGCGCCGTCACCCGGCGGCTGGCCGATCTCGGCGGCAACATCACCGATCTGTCCACCCGACTGGCCGGCGGCTTCTACGTCCTCGTCGCCGAGGTGCAGTTGCGGCCGCAACTGCAGGAACAGGCGCTGAGGGCCCTGCGGGAAGCGGCCTCGGAGCTTGGGGTGACGCTGCACTTCACGGCGGTCGACGAGGACGTGATGTAGCCCGATGGCCGACATCGCTGCAGCGGTGGCAGCGCTGCCGCCCGGAGCCGTGCGCGGCATCGTCAGGACGCCGGCGTCGGTGCTGTCGACGCCCTGTGACCGCGTCGATCCCCGCGACCCCGCGATCGTGCAGTTGGCTGCCGACCTCATCGCCACGATGCGGGTGAGTCCCGGGTGCGTGGGCCTGGCAGCGAACCAGGTGGGGGTCAGCGCCCACGTGTTCTGCCTCGACGTCTCCGACCATCCGAAGACGGCCACCTGCCACGGAGTGTTCGTGCTGGTCAACGCGGCGGTGGAAACGGCAACGCGCAACGAGCGAGGCCGCGAGGGGTGCATGTCGGTGCCGGACTTCACCGGCGACGTGAAGCGCGCCACTCGACTGACCGTGACCGGCCAGCTGCCGGGGTCGGGCGCGTCGGCGACCATCGCGACCGATGCCTTTGAGGCGCGGGCCGTCGCCCACGAGCTCGACCACCTGTCCGGACTGCTCTTCCTGGATCGGGTCGCCGGCGCCCACCACGTCCATCCGCGCAAGAACTACCTGTGAGGCGACTGCGGGCCGGGACGCCGTCGCGGGCGTCGAGGCGGCGTATACGCTGCACAGGCGGTGCCCGGGTGGCGGAACGGCAGACGCAGGAGGCTTAAACCCTCCGGCCGGCGACGGCGTGCGGGTTCGAGTCCCGCTCCGGGCACCGAGGTGTCCTGCTTGCGCCTGCCGCGGATCCTCGGGAACACTGGAAGCGGGCACGGTGTTGCAGGAAATGAATAACGTCGACGTGCCGGAAGGCGGAACGAATGCAGACACGGAACCCGGTGCTCAGCCGCATCGGACAGGAGCCAGCGAGCACTGGCGGCTCGGGCTTCGCCTATCAGGAGGGGGTCTCGGCCTACCAGCAGGCCCAGCCGGGCCTGGCGGCCACGGACTTCGCGCAGCAGACGCAGGGCGCGCCGCCGCCCGCGGTCGCCGGCGTCGGTGCCCGGCTCACGCTGAACGACGTCATCGTCAAGACGGCGATCTCCTTCGGTGTGCTGCTGATCGGCGCCGTCATCGGCTGGCAGCTGACGCCGAGCACGCCTTGGCTGTTCTGGGTCGCGATGTTCGCGGGCCTCGGCCTCGGGCTCGCGAATGCCTTCAAGCGGCAGGTGTCGCCGGCGCTGATCCTCGCTTATGCCGCGGTTCAGGGCGTGTTCCTGGGCGGGATCAGCTGGACCTACAACGAGTGGGTCGCCACCGTGAACCCCGAGTACACGGGGCTGGTCGGGCAGGCGATCACCGCGACGCTTATCGTCTTCGCCGTCATGCTCGCGCTCTACCAGAGCCGCATCGTCAAGGTCAACGGCCGCTTCATGAAGATCATGATGGTCGGCCATGGTGTCGTACCTGGTCATCGCGGTGGCCTCGTTGATTTCGTCGTTCTTCGGGGTCGGGGGCGGCTTCGGCTTCTACGGCGTGGGCGGCTTCGGCATCGCGCTGATGGCCTTCGCCGTCCTGCTCGCGGCCTTCAGCCTCATGCTCGACTTCGAGGCCATCAAGCAGGGGATCGCGATGGGCCTGCCGGAGCGGGAGGCGTGGCGGATGTCGTTCGGCCTGCTCGTCACCCTGATCTGGCTGTACCTGGAGATCCTGCGCATGCTGGCGATCCTGGCGATGAGCCGCGAGTAGGCGCCGACGCAGCAACGCGAAGGAGGGCGGATCCACACTGGACCCGCCCTCCTTCGCTGTGCTGCGTCGCCCGAAGCGCTACTTGAGCTTGTGCGCGGCGCGCTTCTTGTCGTATTCGTGCACGATGGCGGTGGCATGGCCGTGGGCAACACTGAACTGATCCCGCAGCCAGTTGACCTTCTCGTCGAAGCGCAGCAGCGACGGACCGTTCTCCAGCGTGGAGAACCATTCGCTGAGGTTCTTGCCGGTCACGCTGGGAATGCGCTCGACGAGTTGACGGTGTGTTTCTTCGGAATGGTGCAGGCTCACTTAGGGCTCCTTTCGGCGCCGCCCCCGGGGGCGTTCTAGGACAAAGGTACGCCTTTACGGCGGTCGGCGGGCCTGCAGGAGGATGCGGAGGCCGCGTCGTGGTGCAGAGGCCGTCGACCGTCAGCCACGACGGCGCAGCAGCAGCCTGGTCAGGGTCCGTCGTTCCCCTGGCTCGGGCTGCTCGATCGGTGCGATGACGCTGCCGGCCATGTCGACGGCCTGGTCGATGGCCGCGACGATCCGCTCGGTGCGGGGCTCCTCGTAGCGCTCCGGCAGGCCGGCCAGGCCGAAGCCGGTGGCTGAGAGCACGGCGGGAGTCAACACCTCCGCCAACGCTGCGTACCCCTCGGCGTTGGGGTGGAACCGGTCGGCGGCGAACAATTCGCCGGGCCGCGCCTTGAACTCCGGCCCGAGCGTGTCGCCGAGCGTGACTACCGTCGCGCCGAGCTGGAGCGCCGCCTTGGTCTGGAAGCCGGCGAGGCGGCGCGACTGCCGGTGCGCGACGTGCCGGGCGGGCGGTCGGATGAGCGTCGTGCTGCCCAGATCCGGGCACGTGGCCACGACGACCGCGACGTCCTGCTCGCGCAGGCGCAGAACCGCGCTGCGCAGCAGCCGAACCTGGCGCCGCAGCGGGCGCGCATGGGTGATGTCGTTCGCGCCGATGATGACGATGGCGACCGTCGGCCTGGTGATGAGCGCCCGCTCGACCTGCTGCGCCAGACTGTCGGAGCGGGCGCCCACGATCGCCGTGGTGGTCAACACCACCGGCCGTCCGGACCTCACCGCGAGGCTCTCGGCGATGAGCCGCGCCGGGAGTCTGGTGGGCGAAGTCGGCACCGAGCCCGGCGGCAAGCGAGTCGCCGATCATCGCCACGCGCAGCGAGACTCCGCGCGAGCCGCCGTAGCGGCCATCGGCGTAGGGGGGCGCATGACGCCTGGGTCCGGCTTCCCTGCGTGCGTTGACCGCCTGCGCGGTGAGGACTCCGGCCCCGGCAGCAGCCAGCGCGACGGCGCCGCTGCCACCGATCGCCACGGCCTTGGCCGCCTGCTTCACCGCTATCACACAGGCATCGTTGCACGGTGGGCCGTCACGCTCATTCCGTGTAGCTGGGGATTGCGAACAGCGCGCTGCTGCCATTGGCGACAGCGCTACCGCGATGGCCAGCAGGATGAGGCCGAAGATCCGCTGCATCGCCAGGATCCCCGAGGCTCCGACGGTGTGCAGGATCGCGTTGGAGGCCCGCAGCCCGTAGCTCGCCACGATCGTGATGAGCTCGATTCCGAGGATGATGCCCAGGTCCGCGGCCAGCGATCCGGATTGCGAGGTCAGGCCGACGACGACTCCCATCGCGGCCGGACCCGCCAGCAGCGGCATAGCCACTGGGCTGAAGGCGACGTCGCGGACCATCGGCGAGCGCTGCTCGGTCGAGGTGGGGTCCGGCTGCGGTTCCTCGGTCGCGGGATGCTCGCCTTCGGTGCTGTCCGGGGCTGCCGGCCGTTCGGCGTCCTCGGTGAAGACCTCGGGCTCCGGGAGGCCGTCGGCGGGTGCGGGCCCCGGCGCTGGCTCCTGCCGACGATGCCCGCGCAGACGGCGTCGCAGCGCCGACCGTCGCGAGTCTCGACCGTCCTGGCGACCAGTCGCGGGGCGTTGCCGATGGCGAAGCGCTGCTCCCGCGCCCAGGTCGTGGTCTCCCTCCTGGACACCTGCGGATTCCCCGTCACCATGGCCCAGGCTGTCTGGCCCACGATCAGGCCGCCGGCAACCTGCAGCATGCCGAGGTTGGTGCCGAAGGAGGCCAGGATGAACGCTCCGGCGACCGCCGTCGACGGCCCGGCGTTGACACCCGCCAGCGTCGCCTGCCGGGTGCGTTGGGGTCGGTCGGGTCAGACGTCATCACCGGGAACGGCGGAACGGCGTTGCACGGGTTCACCAGCGGCAGCAGAGCCGCGAACCCCGTGCCAGCCGATGCCAGCAGTGCCAGTCCATAGCCGTCGCGACCTCCCGCATCGCAGGCTCGTCGCGCGCGGAGCCGATGTCGGCTCAGGGTGCGAACCGCGGCGCCCGGCGCTCCAGGAACGCTGCCGTTCCCTCCTCGTGATCGGGATGGGACAGCGCCTCGCGCAGCAGTGCCTGGGTCGTGTCGTCCTCATCGCGGACCCCGGCCAGCACCAGGTCGATCGTGCGCTTCATGCCGCGGATCGAGACCGGCGCACCGTTGGTGATCTGTTCCGCCAGGTCTGCCACGGTGTCGGCCAGCGCGGCTGCCGGAACGACCTCATCGACGAGACCTGTCCGCAGCGCCCAGGCGGCGTCGACCCGCCCCGCCGTGAGCAGCAGGCGCTTGGCGGCTGCCGGACCGATGAGGTCCACCAGGCGGGCGGTGTCCGACTGCGGGTAGATGAGGCCCAATTTCGCCGGCGGTACTGCGAACACCGCGTCCTCGCTGGCGACGCGAAGGTCGCAGGCGGTGATGAGTCCGACACCGCCGCCGGCGCACGGACCGGCAATCGAGGCGATGGTGGCCAGTCGGCTGTGGTGCAGTGCGTCGGTGGCGGCCGTGACACGGCGGTGGTTGGCCAGGCCCCAATCGATGCTGCCCGCGTTGGCGCGGTACTCCGCGACGTCGGCCCCGGCACTGAACACTCGCTGCGTGGCGGACTCCAGGACGAGCACCCCGGCAGGGCTGGCGGCAGCCTGCGCAACCAGGCTCGGAATGGCCTCCCACATCTGCTGGGTCAGCGCGTTGGCCTTCTCCGTTCGGTCCAGGATCAGGTGCGCGACCGCACCGGAGAGGGCCAGGCGCAGACCGGGGATCTCGGCGATGGTGTCCACCTTCGGCAGGGTAGAGGGTGGCGCCGGGCTCGTCCGCGCCGGGTTTGGGCTGGGCCTCCCCGGGCGCGATGCGGGGCTCCCGTTGGCTGGCGCGCAGCTGGCAGGCCAACCCCGGATGCTCGCCGGTAGCCCTTCCCACGAGGGGGCCAGGCGTGGTTGAGTGGCTGCCAACACTCAACGGAGGAGGAACTATGAAGCGCAGGATCGCAGTAGTCATCATGGCGACCGGACTGGCCCTCGGCGGATTCGCCGGCGCAGCGCAGGCAGATATGCACGAGCCGGCCCCGAACTGCCGGGGGAAGATCGTCTCGCTGCACGCCAAGGCGCTCGGCGGGCCCATGAACGGCGTCGCCCACGCCGCCAAGGAGTACGACTGCATGGTGCCGCCCGGTCACCCCGAGGTGTAACTGCAGTTGTTGGGGCGGGGACCGGGTCGCTGATCCGGTCCCCGTCGCCATGCCGGGCTCGCCTCACGCCTGCGGCAGCAACGTGTGCCCCGTCGCACCGTGGCTGTCGCCCCCGCTCGAGACTTGGTAGGGGTGCCGCAGGACAGCCACTATCTCCTGCGGCATCTCCCACGACCGCGACCGTGGGCCTTGGGTGTCGTCCGGCTGGGAGGCCGATTGCCGACGACGCGGTGGTGGGCGGGGTGCGGGGCACCGTAGCGGCCATGACTCGGCGCTGGTGGGCCGCTCTCAGCCCAACCCCGAGTGCTGGGCGAACCTGCGGGGATAGGCCGCCCGAGAGTCCGAGGGCACCCATCGGCGTTTGGGGTGCGGTGTCCCATGCGCGCCGTGACACACTGCCGGTACGGTTCGCGATGGAAAGGCAGGGCAATGTCCGCTTCAGCACCCGCTCCACGACCCGGCAGCGTCACCCTCGTCATGGTGATCACGTGGATCGTCGCCATGCTCACGATCCTCGGCGGAGTGCTGTTCCTCGTCATGAGCGAGTCGGCACTGTCCGAAGCCGGCATCAGCGGGAGTGCCGCCACGACCTACGGGGTCGTGGAACTCGTGCTCGGCGCGGTCATCGCCCTCGTGGCGATCGGTCTGGGCAGCGGCAACAACTTCTCGCGGCTCCTCGTGAGCATCCTCATGGTCGCGCGACTCGGGGGCGCGATCTGGGCCGGCATTGTGCTGTGGGGCAGCGGCGGCTTCTGGTCGGTCGTCATCGCTGGTCTGCTGGCGCTGCTCGTCCTGGCGCTGTTGTGGAACGACCGGGCGAACGAGTTCTTCGCCACCAACTGAGGCCGCCGAAGGGCTTCTCGTAGCTCCGCCGTTCCTCAGTGCACCGCGCGGAGGTGCGGCCCCGAGAAGTCGAGCGGCGGGAGGTGCAGCCCTGTCGCGCTGTGGCAGTCATACCCGTTGGGCACCTTGTGCAGGTACTGCTGGTGGTAGTCCTCTGCGTAGTAGAACGGCTTGTCGTCTGCCATCGCTATCTCAGTCGTGATCCCGCCCCAGCCGTCGGCGGCGAGCACCTGGCCGAACGAGCGGGCCGTCTCCTCGGCGATCCGGAACTGTTCCGGCGTGGTGCAGTAGATCGCCGAGCGGTACTGGGTGCCGATGTCGTTGCCCTGCCGGTACCCGGCGGTGGGGTCGTGGTTCTCCCAGAAGACGCGCAGGATCTCGTAGGCATTCGTCTGCTCGGGGCAGTAGCTCACCAGCACGTTCTCGGCGTGGCCGGTGCGGCCGGTGCAGACCTCATCGTAGGTGGGGTGGGGCGTGTACCCGCCCTGGTAGCCGACCGCCGTCGTCAGGACGCCGGGAAGGCGCCAGAACTTGCGCTCGGCGCCCCAGAAGCAGCCCATGCCGAGGTAGATCTGCTCGGTGTCGGAGGGGAAGGGCCCTTGGATGGGTGATCCCAGGACAGCGTGGAGTGCGGGGATCTGGTAGGCGTAGGCGGACCGCCCGGGCAGTGCGCTGTCGGCACCGACCATGGAGGATTTCGCGCCGCCCAACAGGTCGAAGATGCTCATGCTTCCATGGTCGCGCAGCGTCACGGTCGGCGCACTTCAGCGCGGAGCGGGGCGTCGGCACAACCCAGGCCGCTAGAGTGCCCACGTGCCAGCGGTCGCCGTCCTCCTCCTCGTCCGACCAGAGTCGGTATCGGAGCTGCCTCGTTCGGCGCTGTCCGTGGCTCACCAATCGCTGTCGGACTGGGAACTGCGCATCGTGCACGGTGGGGAAGCCGACCTCGCCGCCGCCGCGGCCGATCTGTCGGCTGCCGACCCCCGCATTGCGGGAGCGGCCGACATCGCCGGTGCCCTCGCCAACAGCAGTGCGCCGCTGGTGTGTTGGCTGGAGTCGGGGGCGCGGTTCCCCGTGGACTACCTGGCCGGTGTTGCCCAGGCGATGGCCGATTCCGCAGTTCGCGCGACCGTCGCGGCGCGCTCCGTCGAGCACGGCCCCCGATTCGCGCAGACGGACCGGATCCCGCCGAGTGCGCCGGAGCCGACCCGGTCCCAGATCGCCGTGCGCCGTGCCGATGCGCAGCGTCCGGTAGGCGAAGTGCTCAGCGGCGAGGGGCGCTGCGACCTGCCAGACGTGGTGGTTGCGACGCGCTTCGGCGAGCCGGTCGACCCGCGCGCCTGGGCACGGCTGACGGTCGTCGTCGAACTGAGCGACACCTCGCCTCCGCTGTCGGTCAAGCCCCAGTTGGCCGAATTGGCGGCAGCGGGGTTCCCGATCGTGCTCTCGGCAGCCGGTCCGGCGCGACTCGTGGGCCGGCTGGCTCTGGGCGGGTGGCTGCGCGAACACCGGGTCCCGGTGGCGGCTGCTGCCCGGCCCGCCGCCGCGAGGTCCGCGGCGCTGGAGCAGGTGACGACACCCCTGGTGGCCTTCCTGCCGGCCGGGTGGGAGATCGAACCACGTGCGCTGACCGATCTGGCCGAACTGCTCGCGGGACGGGATGCCGCCGCCGTGGCACCGGTCGCCCGCGACGGCGGCGGCTGCATCCTTGGCGCTGGGCTGCTGTGGGCCGACGAGCGGACGCTGCCGCAACGACTGATGCGCGGCCATCCGTTCTCTGACATCGACGGCCGACTCGTTGCGGTGCCGGCCCCGCACCCGGAGGGACTCGTCGTCCGGACCGAGGACATGGTCGCCGGCGGCAGGGACGCCGGGGAGATCCCGGCGCCATGGTGGCCAGCGGTCGTCCTCGCCCGATCCGGCAGATCCGGACCGGTGCTGATCGATGCCCGGCACGACATCGCGATCCCGCGCTTCACACCGGCGTCCGCGGCGCAGCGCTCGCAACTGCTTCCCAGGCCGCCGTCGCCGGAGCAGCGCCGCGAGATTGCCCGGTCGGCGCCGCCAGGGGCGGTGTCAGCCTCTGCCGCGGCACTGGCCGAGTGCGGATGGTCCGTGGTCGGGGTCGCGCCAGACGCCGCCGATCTGTGGCGAGCGGTCGTGGCGAGGCCCGCCGCGCGCACCGAGCCGGTCATGACGCGCCGATGGGCACTGAAGATCGGTGCTCCGCCCGGCCGCCGCGGGGACTCCTGGGGCGATGTGTTCTTCGCCGATGATCTCGCCAGCGCGCTGCGCTCGTTGGGCAACGACGTCGTCGTCGACCGCGACGGGTCCGGCGGCCGCTCGGCGGCCTACCTGGACCGCGTCGTGCTCAACCTGCGGGGCTACCAGGTGGTGCCCCGACAACCGGGCACGGCGCATCTGCTGTGGATCATCAGCCACCCGGACCTGGTCTCGCCGGAGGAGATGCGCGAATACGACCGCGTGTACGCCGCGAGTGCGAGTTGGCCGGCCGCAGTGCGCAAGGAGCACGGCATCGACGTCCGGCCGCTGCTCCAGGCGACCGACCCGGCGCGGTTCCACCCCGACGTCGCGCCGCCGGACACCGGTCCGGAGTTGCTGTTCGTCGGCAATTCCAAGGACCAGCACCGCCCGATCATCGCTGACTGCCGCACGGCGGGGCTGCGTCCTACGGTGATCGGCCGCGGCTGGGAGAAGTTCCTGCCGTCGGAGGAGATCGCCGCTCTGGAGATCCCCAACAGCGCGCTGCCCGCGGCGTACCGTTCGGCCGGGATCGTGCTGAACGACCACTGGGGCGATATGGCAGGCTACGGATTCCTCAACAACAGGCTCTTCGACGCGGTGGCGTGCGGCAGTCGCGTCGTGACCGACGAGGTGCAGGGGCTGTCGGACATCTTCGGCAGCGCCGTGCAGATCTACCGCAGCCCGGAGGATCTCGCGCGGTTGTGCAGTCCCGGCAACCGGGGCGACTTCGGCACCGAGGAGGATCGCCGGGAGCAGGCGCGGCGCATCGCCGCCGAGCACTCCTTCACCGCGCGCGCCCAGCGGCTCATGGCCGACGCGATCCCCATCCCGGTGCTCTCGGACTAGCCTCAGGGGCGAGTCCTGGCTGCCGGTGAGGGCGGCGGTGCGCCAGGTGCGAGGGCAGCCCTTCTCGTCGGTCTGGCACTCCGGGCGGGGTCAGCGTTGTCGACGGCGTCGATGTGGCGCAGCCATCCCGCGACCACGTCGTGGCCTCGGGGTTCGCCGCGCTCGGCCGGCCCGAGACGCGCCTGCCCGATGATCCCCGGCTCCGGAGGCGGCGTGCGGCGCCGGATGCTCGCCGGTCCTCAGACGCCCGGCGCCGTCGATGCTGGGGCCGGCCGGGCGGCCGAGCGGTCCCGGGTGGTCGCGGCGTCGGGCTGCGACAGATCCGGCGACAGTGCGGTCGGGGTGCTCGACCGAGGTGGCAGATGTCCGACGCAGACGCAGGCACCCGGTGCCCACCTGCGCCCCGCCGTAGGAGTCGGCACGACATCGAAGTGCCGGCGTAGGCCCCGCCGCCCGCGCGGCTACAGCCGCGGACCGCCGACCCGGGCCACGTAGGAGGCGAACCCGTCGAACGCGGCCGGGTAGCGCTGTCGGAGGTGGGCGAGGTCGCGTCGCAGCTGCGGGACGCTTCGGAACGGTTTGGTGAAGTGCGTGACCTTGACCGCCGGCAGAGCACCGGTGAGGGCCCGGTCCCACAGCACGTGGACGGGGGAGAACGCGCCGCGGCGTGGATCGTGCTCACCGGCGGCGGCCGGGCGCAGCAGGCCGTAGCCCGCAGCGGCCAGGGGTCGGCGAGCCGAGATCCGCAGGTTTCGCGAAGAGGCCAGCCGCTGCTCGTGTCGGGTGGGGGTGAAGGTGGCGGCCAGGGTGGCGGGGGTGTCGTTGAGGAGGCGGGCGAGGCCGAGCTCGTAGTCGTCGATGACGCGTTCCCGGTCGTCGATGGGGGGCATGGCTCGCCAGAAGGCCTGGAAGTAGGGGTTGCGCAGGACGGCGGGGGCGAAGGCCATGAAGTAGGACTGCAGGTGGGTGAGGTACTGGTGGCTGATGGTGATGCCGTAGGCGTCGGCTCCGGTGGCGGCCATCTGGGCCAGGAGGTCGGCGGCCGGTGCGAGGGGGCCGACGATGGAGTCGTTGGCGAGGATGACGCGGTCGTGGTCGGGCCAGTCGGGGGTGGCGAGCAGGCCGGTGCGCCAGGAGTAGAAGTCGTAGCCGGTGTTGGGGCGTTCGATGGCCTCGTCGACGGTGTCGAGGCGGGCGCGGGCGTCGGGGGTGAGGCTTGCGGTGGTGACGAAGACGAGCCGGTCGGCTGCTGGGCGCAGGGTGTCGATGGTGTGGCGGACGTGGTCGGCGATCTGGCCGTGCGGGTCGTAGTGCACCAGCACCGCCAACGTCGCCATGCCCGCCACCGTAGCGGCGTCCGGGCCGGCTCAGCGACCGTTGCCGCGGCCTTGCCGGCCGGTGGCCCGGCGGGGCGCCGGCCGAGCGTCGGCTCGCGAATCCATCAAGCCGCCGCTACCAGGTCACGCCGATGCGCTGCAGGTAGCCGCGGAACCCGCGGAACGCCTCCGGATAGCGAAGTTCCAGACGCCTCAGCACCGCTTCCCGATCGATGCGGTACGGGTTGCGGCTGAACAGGCTCACCTTGACCGCGGGCAGGCGGTGATCGTCGAAGACCCGGTCCCACAGGCCGAGCACCGGCGACTCCGCAGCCTGGCGCACCGGCTGCAGTGCGTAGGCGGCGGCCGCCGCCAGCGGCCGGGTCGCGGGGGAGCGGTGCACGCTGGCCATCCGAGCCGCCATGAGCCGCTGCTCGTGTCGGGTGGGGGTGAAGGTGGCGGCCAGGGTGGCGGGGGTGTCGTTGAGGAGGCGGGCGAGGCCGAGCTCGTAGTCGTCGATGACGCGTTCCCGGTCGTCGATGGGGGGCATGGCTCGCCAGAAGGCCTGGAAGTAGGGGTTGCGCAGGACGGCGGGGGCGAAGGCCATGAAGTAGGACTGCAGGTGGGTGAGGTACTGGTGGCTGATGGTGATGCCGTAGGCGTCGGCTCCGGTGGCGGCCATCTGGGCCAGGAGGTCGGCGGCCGGTGCGAGGGGGCCGACGATGGAGTCGTTGGCGAGGATGACGCGGTCGTGGTCGGGCCAGTCGGGGGTGGCGAGCAGGCCGGTGCGCCAGGAGTAGAAGTCGTAGCCGGTGTTGGGGCGTTCGATGGCCTCGTCGACGGTGTCGAGGCGGGCGCGGGCGTCGGGGGTGAGGCTTGCGGTGGTGACGAAGACGAGCCGGTCGGCTGCTGGGCGCAGGGTGTCGATGGTGTGGCGGACGTGGTCGGCGATCTGGCCGTGCGGGTCGTAGTGCACCAGCACCGCCAACGTCGCCATGCCCGCCACCGTAGCGCCTCGGGGGTGCCTGCTTCGCTATCGTCGCAACGTCGGCAACTGCTGAGGAGGACCACTGATGGACGTCACCGAACTGGCTGTTCCGGGGGCCTGGGTGTTCACCCCGCGGCAATTCCCCGACGATCGCGGCGTCTTCCTGGAGGCGTTCAAGGGCCCCGCCTTCGCCGAGACGGTCGGCCATGAGCTGACCGTGGCGCAGGTCAACGTGTCGGTCTCGAAGGCCGGCACGGTCCGCGGCGTGCACTTCGCCGACGTTCCGCCCGGCCAGGCCAAGTACGTGTTCTGCCCGCGCGGTGCTCTGCTCGACGTGGCGATCGACATCCGCGTCGGCTCCCCGACCTTCGGGGCAGTCGACTCCGTGGTGCTCGACGACCGTCAGCGCAAGGCGATCTACCTCGCCGAGGGGCTCGGCCACGCCTTCTTCGCGCTCCAGGACGACACCACCGCCACCTACCTGTGCTCCACGCCCTACAACCCGGGCGCCGAGCACGGCATCACCCCGGTCGACCCGGAGCTGGCACTGCCGTGGCCGACGGACATCGCGCCCCTGCTGTCGCCGAAGGACACCGCAGCACCGACGTTGTCGCAGGCGGTGGAACTGGGGCTGCTGCCCAGCTGGGAGCGCTGCCAGCAGAGGTATGCCGAACTGCGCGGCTGAACTCCGGCCAGGGCCCGGCTGGCCGCGCCGGTGCGCGTCGCGGGCTACTGCGCGGCGCCGGCGCCGGTGCCCGACGAGCGCAGGGTCTCGGTCATGGCGATCGCGAGCAGCAAGGCGACGGCGGCAACCGCTGCGCCGGCGAGGAACGCCGAGGTGAAGCCGAGCGCATCGGCGAGCAGCCCGGCGATGAGGGGTCCCACGATGGCGCCGAAATCGGCCGTCATCTGGAAGCCGGCGATGATGGAGCCCTTGCCGCCGCTGCCGGCGACATCGCCGGCCGTGGCCGCCGGGGCGCTACCCATGAAGGCGCTCGCCGACCCCAGCACGCCCATCGCGACGAGTGCGAGCCATGCCGTGCCGGCCCAGGCGAGCATGATCATGCCGACTGCTGTCGTGGCGGTGCCCACGATCATGGCGGGCCGTCGCCCGCGGGTGTCGGACATCCGGCTGACGGGCGTGAGCACGATGACGTTGGCGACGGCCGCGACGAGGAACGCTGCGCCGGACCACTCCTCGGAGCGGTTGAGGCCCTCCACGATGAACAGCGGCACCAGCGACATGCGCAGTCCGAACGTCACGAACCCGTTGGTGAGGTTGGCGGCGAGCGCGGCCCGGAAGGGCGACGTGCGCAGGGCAGATCGGAACGTGGCTGCCTCCGGCGACGGCGGCTCGACCGGGAGCGCTGGGGGAGCCGTGCCTGCCGGCCGCTGGTCGGTGCCGGTGTCGGTGCCGATGCGCGGGACGTGCCCGGGCAGCTGCCGCCACGCCACGACTGCGGCAACGGCCAACGTCACGGAGTAGACCAGGAACGGCGCCCGGATCGACAGGCCCACCACGGCGCCGCCGACCGCCGGGCCGAGGACCCCGCCGATGAGGAAGCCGGCCTGGAAGGCGCCAGCCGCTCGACCGCGCTGATTGGGCGCCACGACGCGCAGCAGCAGTGCCATGGCCGAGACGGTGAACATGGCCGAGCCGATGCCGCCGAGGCCCCGCAGGACGAGCAGCTGGCCGAAGTCCTGCGCCAGCGCGGCGGCGAAGCTGGAAACCGAGACGATGGCCAGGCCGCTGGTGAGGACCCGGCGCTCCCCGATGCGCCCCACGGCCGCCCCGGCGCCCGGCGCAGCGACGAAGCGGGCGAGCGCGAACACGCTGATCACGGTGCCGGCAAGGAACGCGCTGACGCCGAAGCTGCTGGCGTACAACGGCAGTGCCGGAGCGGCGATACCGAAACCGAGGGCCACGCAGAACGCGATCGCCGCCACGACGAAGGCCTCGGGCGGCAGCCCCGAGAGCAACGGGGTCCGACGGATCCACCCGGTCACTCCGCGCTTCGGCACGCACAGGCTCCACGGTACGGTCGCGGCGGCGCAGTGCTCACCCGCCGCACGAACGACAGCACCGCCCCGTCCGGACTGGGTCCGGGGGAGCGGCGCTGGGCGGCGGCCTGATCAGCGGTCGGTGGTGGCGACATCCCAGGTCGCGAAGGTCTTGGGAGCGACATGGCCCAGGAGCATCCCGAGGGCCTGGCTCAGGTAGGCCGTTCCTTCCCCCGTCGTCTCCGCTGCCTCGCGCGACTCCCAGACCGAAATCGTCATCGCTGTGTTGTTCTCGCGATCCAGGAGCATGGTCGAGCGCACGTACCCGGGCTGCTGCTTCATCAGAGGCACGACCTGCTCGTTGTAGATCCTCACCGCTTCGTCGGCCTGCCCCGGCACGACGGCGGCGGTAATGGTTCGTGCGTACATCGGTGACCCCAATCCGAGGAGTAGATACGTCTAGCGCAACTGTAGGGACGGCGGGACGATCATGGGCAGAAATCCGACGGGAAGTTGTCCGCATCCTCGCGGCTCAGTGAACCCGAGCAACGCTCGGCGTCCGACATGTCCGATATGCGGATGTTACTGTCCGGTTCCCGTTGTGTTCGCTCTCGACGGCCAACCTACATTGGGAAACGCCAGTGTGATTCGGACTTGAGGGGGTCCGGACCTTCAGGGTATCCCCGCAGCATGGAGCTCTGCTCAGCCACCCCCTTTTCTGGTTCGTTCTGACGCCGGGACGAGGCAACGGATGGGGGTGGGGATGCAGCAGGAGGAGCCGGACGGCGCCGCAGAGGCAGTGCGCGGCATCCCGACAGCGGTGATCGCTCGACTGCCGGAGCTCCTGCGAGTCCTCGACGGGGCCGCCCGGCGCGGCATCCACACCCTGTCCTCCGACGACCTCGCCGGCGGCATCGACACCAGCAGCGCAATGATCCGCAAGGACCTGTCACTGCTCGGCTTCACGGGGACCAGGGGCGTCGGATACGACGTCGCCGACCTGCGGGCCCAGGTGGCCTCGGCGCTCGGCCTCGCAGCGTCCCGTCCGGTCGCACTCGTCGGGGTCGGGCATCTCGGCCGGGCGCTCATGGCGTATCCGGGATTCGTCGAGCAGGGGTTCCGCATCGCGGCGGCCTTCGACGCCGATCCTCGGTCGTCGGCATCCGGATCGCCGCCGCGGGTATCGAGGCCGGGCTTGAGGTGCACGACGCCGCCCTGCTCGAGCAGGTGCTGGGCGACCTCGACATCCGCATGGCGATCCTCACGCTGCCCGCCGCCAGCGCCCAATCGATTGCCGACAGGCTCATCGCCGCAGGCGTGGTCAGCCTGCTGAACTTCGCGCCCGTGGCGCTGTCGATACCGCCGCACGTCGAGGTGCGGCGAACGGACCTGGCCGCCGAGCTGCAGGTCCTCGCCTTCCACGCGCGGCGGGCGCCCGCCCCGACGGGTGCGCTCGCATGACGCTGCTCGCCATCGGGATCAATCACCACTCCGCGCCGCTGCGGGTGCTGGAGGATCTGGCGGTCGATCCCGACGGCCTGCGCGCCCTGGCCGCCGATGCCGTCCTGTCGACCTCGGTCAGCGAGGTCATGGTGCTGGCCACGTGCAACCGGCTGGAACTGCTCGCCGACGTGACGGCCTTCCACTCCTCCACGCTGGATATGTCCGACCTGCTCGCCAAGGCGATGCGAACCGACCGGGACGAGCTGCTGCCCCACCTGCACATGAGCTACGGCGATCAGGCCGCGCGGCACCTGTTCGAGGTCGCCTCCGGACTGGACTCCCTGGTGGTCGGCGAGCAGCAGATCGTCGGGCAGGTCCGCAGCGCCCTGGCGCAGGCGCAGGACTGCGGCACGGCGGCTCGGCGCCTCAACCGCGTGACGCAAGCGGCCCTGCGCTGCGCGAAGCGGATCCACACCCAGACCGGGATCGACCGGCATGGCGCCAGCGTCGTCTCGGTCGGCCTCGACGAGGCGGCGCAGCTGTTGCCCATGCCGTGGCCTCGCGCCGACGTCGTCGTTGTGGGGGCGGGGGCCATGTCGTCGCTGGCCCTTGCCACGCTGGCGGAATCCGGCGTGCGGGACCTCACGATCGTGAATCGGACCCCTGAGAAGGCGGAATCGGTGGCCGCGCTGCACGGTGCGCGCACCGCCGGGCCTGGCCGAACTGCCCCAGTTGGCGCGCCGTGCGGACCTGATCATCACCTGTACCGGCTCGACCGACATCATCCTCGGCGCCGCGCAGGTGGCGTCGTGCCGATCCGGCGACGACCGGCCCCTGACGGTGCTCGATCTGGCGATGCCGCACGACAGCGACCCCGCGCTGGCGGCCCTGCCCGGGGTGTCCCGGATCGCGCTGGCCGATCTCGTCGGCCGCCCCGGGACGGCTGCCGGCGAGGATGATGTGCGGCAGGCGCGGGCCATCCTGGACGAGGAACTGGCCGCCCACATCGCCGGTGAGGCGCGGCGCCGCCTGGACCCGCTCGTGGTCTCGCTGCGGGCGCGCGCCGGGGAGCACGTAGCGCACGAAGCCGATCGGATCCGGGCGCGCCTGGGGCACCTGTCCCACGACGACCTGGCCGAGATCGAGCACGCGCTGCGCCGGGCCGTGAACGCGCTGCTCCACACCCCGACCGTTCGGGTCAAGGAACTGGCAGCCGACCCCGAGGGCCAGCGGTTCGCCGACGCGCTGCACTCCCTGTTCGACCTGCCGGCCTCGACCCTGGAGCCCCTCGGGCGCACCGAGAGCGACGACGAGGGGGAGTGGTGGTGATGGCCGTACGGATCGCTACTCGTCGCTCCCGGCTCGCGCTTGCCCAGTCCCGGCAGATCGCCGACCGGATCGCATCGCTGACCGGCGGCGCGGTCGAACTCGTCGGCGTCGCCACCTCCGGCGACGACACCTCCCGGCCCATCGAGGCGCTCGGGAGCACCGGGGTCTTCGTGACCGCCGTCCGCGAGGCCGTCCTGGACGGCCGCGCGGACCTCGCCGTGCACTCGATGAAGGATCTGCCCACGGCGCCGACCGACGGCCTGCTGCTGGCTGCCGTCCCGACCAGGGAGGACCCGCGCGACGCCCTGTGCTCCGGCGGGGGTCGGGCATTGGCCGACCTGCCGCCCGGCTCGCGGGTCGCCACGGGCAGCCCCCGACGCATCGCCCAGCTGCGCTCGGTCCGACCCGATCTGGACTACCTCCCGATCCGGGGCAACGTCGAGACCAGGTTGCGCCGCATCGCCGAGAGCCAGGCCGATGCCGTCGTCCTCGCCGCCGCCGGCCTGCACCGGCTCGGCCGTGCCGATGCGGTCGCCGAGTACCTCCCGGTCGATGTCTGCACCCCCGCCCCCGCACAGGGGGCCCTTGCCGTCGAGTGTCGCGCCGATCTCCGCGACACCGCACTGCTCGCAGCGCTCGCCAGCCTCGATGATGCGGACACGCGCATCGCGGCAACGGTGGAGCGCCGCCTGCTGGCCGCGCTGGAGGCCGGATGCACCGCACCTGTCGGTGCGTACGGCGTCCTGCGCGGTACCGAGATCACCGTCACGGCGGTCGTCGCGGATATTTCCGGCGCGACCGTCATTCGCCTGTCCGATACCGGCCCGGTGGCGGCCGCCGAGCACCTGGGCGATGCCCTGGCTGCTCGCCTGCTCGCCGCCGGAGCCACCGGCCTACTGGGGGAGCGGATCCCATGAGCACGAGCGCACAACACCCGGAGCAGCACGCATCGATCACTGCGCGAGACTGGTCGGTGCAACCCGCCGGCCCAGTCGTCCTGGTGGTGGCAGGGCCCGGTGACCCGGAGTTGGTCACCGTGCGCGGGCGGGGGGTGCTCGGCAACGCCGACATCATCGTCAGCGACCCCGAAGTCGTCGCGATCGCCGAGCAGTTCGGCCGCGGCTGCTGCGAGGTGCTGCCGGCGCTGGACGACGACGGCCAGCCCTTGAGCCACGCCGCCCGAGTCGCCCTGGTCGCCGGGTTCGCCCGCCAGGGCAAGGCCGTGGCCCGGTTGCTGTCCGGTGATCCGATCATGGATGGCTCGCTGCGGCTGGAATCGGAGGCCCTGGTGAGCGCCGGTCTGCACTACGAGGTCGCCCCCGGGGTGAGCCCGCTGACCGGCATTCCGGCCTTCGCCGGCTACGGATTGACCGGCGGCCGCGTCCGCGAGGTGCGCGTGGTCGACGGGCACGACCCCCAGGTCGATCTGGCGCCCTCGGCAGACGGCCGTTCCACCCTCGTCATCGTCAACGCCGCCGAGCGCGCCACCGACTTCGCCAAGCGGTTGCTCGCCGCGGGGTGGCCGGAGCAGACGCCGTGCGCGGTGACCGTGGAGGGCTCGACGGTGGACCAGCGGACGGTGGCCGCCACGCTGGCCGAGCTGCCCGCGGCGCTCAAGGCATCCGGCCAGACCGGCGCCGGCATGCTCGTCGTCGGCGAGGTGGTGGGCCAGCGCGGCGAGGGCTCGTGGTTCGAGAGCAAGCCGCTGTTCGGCTGGCGGGTCCTGGTGCCCCGCACCAAGGAGCAGGCAGCGACCCTGTCCGACCAGCTGCGCACCTACGGCGCGGTGCCGGTGGAGGTGCCCACGATCTCGGTGGAGCCGCCGCGGACCCCGCAGCAGATGGAGCGCGCCGTGCACGGCCTGGTCTCGGGACGCTATGAGTGGATCGCCTTCACCTCCTCCAACGCCGTGCGCGCCGTCTGCGAGAAGTTCCAGCAGTACGGTCTGGATGCGCGCAGCTTCGCAGGGCTGAAGGTCGCCGCGATCGGGGAGCACACCGCCGCCGCGCTGAAGGCATTCGGAGTCAACCCCGACCTTGTGCCCTCCGGAGAGCAGAGCAGCCTCGGCCTGCTCGACGTGTTCCCCGAGTACGACGACGCGGTCGATCCCATCAACCGGGTGTTCCTCCCCCGGGCGGATATCGCCACCGACACCCTCGTGGCCGGCATGAACGACCTCGGCTGGGAGGTCGACGACATCACCGCGTACCGCACCGTCCGCGCCTCGCCGCCGCCGGCGCCCATCCGCGAGGCGATCAAGACCGGCGGGTTCGACGCGGTGCTGTTCACCTCGTCCTCCACGGTGCGCAACCTCATCGGCATCGCCGGCAAGCCGCATGCCAGCACGGTCATCGCCGCGATCGGCCCTGCCACCGCTGCGACGGCGGAGGAGCACGGTTTGCGAGTGCATGTCCGCGCGCCGCAGCCCTCGGCGCCGGAGCTTGCCTCGGCGCTGGCCCGCTACGGAGAGGAACTGCGCGTGGCCGCCCTGGAGAACGGCTCGAGCTCCTGGCGCCCGAGCAAGCGCCGCGGGTCGCAACGGCGCCGCGCCAACTGACATGGCACTGCCGCAGCGGCCGCGCCGCCTGCGCACCGGTGCGGCCGTGCGCCGCTTGGTTCGCGAGACCGACCTGGCGCCGCGCCGCCTGGTGCAGCCGCTGTTCGTCGCCGAGGCCCTGACCGAGCCGCGGGCCGTCGACTCGATGCCGGGTGTCGTCCAGCACACTCTGCAGTCACTACCGGTTGCGCTGCGGGCGTGCGCGGAGGCCGGTGTCGGCGGTGTCATGCTGTTCGGGATCCCGGCGCGGCGCGATGCCTGCGGGTCGGGGGCAGATGCGGCCGATGGAATCCTGAACCGGGCGTTGCGCCTCGCCCGGGACGAGGCGGGCGACGACCTGGTCGTGATCGCCGACCTCTGCCTCGACGAATTCACCGACCACGGCCACTGCGGGGTCCTCGATGCGGCCGGCCGTGTGGACAACGACGCGACGCTGCAGCGCTATGGCGAGATGGCCCGGTCACAGGCAGCCGCCGGGGCGGACGTGCTCGGGTGCAGCGGGATGATGGACGGCCAGATCGGTGCTGTCCGCGTCGCCCTCGACGAGGCCGGACGCACCGACGTCGGTTTGCTCGCCTACGCGGCGAAGTACGCCAGCGCCTTCTACGGCCCGTTCCGGGACGCCGTGGATTCCTCGCTCGCCGGGGATCGCCGCACCTACCAGCAGGACCCCGGCAACCGGCGGGAGGCCCGCCGTGAGGCGCTCCTGGATCTGCATGAGGGCGCCGACATCGTGATGGTGAAGCCGGCCCTGGCCTACTTGGACGTACTCTCCGA
The DNA here is from genome assembly GCA_963766005.1 of uncultured Actinomycetota bacterium. GTDB lineage: Bacteria > Actinomycetota > Actinomycetes > S36-B12 > CAVXYG01. The sequence continues at coordinate 181,040 of CAVXYG010000008.1, forward strand.
CGTCGCCGCGCTGGCCGATCGGCCGGTCTGGGCGTACCAGGTATCCGGCGAGTACGCCATGATCGAGGCAGCCGCCGGGAACGGGTGGCTCGATCGCGACGCGGTCATCGACGAGACGCTCCTGGGCATCCGGCGAGCGGGTGCCGATGCGATCGTCACCTACTGGGCGGTCGAGGTGGCGCAGCGCCTGGCGCGGGGCTGACCCGGGCCCGGCCCGGCCCGGCAAGCACTCGGCCAAGCCCGGCCAGCACTGGGCGTGTCGTTCCGGCACCAGCACCGCACCGACCGGCCTCGAACCGCGTTGCAGCGCAACGGCTTTCTCGCTGCGTCGCTACCGAGCGTAGCTGCGCTGCTACGAAATCGAGGGAAAAGCGCTGCCAAGCCCTCACCCTCCGCATAGATTCCTGGTAGCGCGTCGCTGGACGTGCGTAGAGGAGTACGGGCTATGGGACGCACCTTTCTTGGCGGCTTGGCGCTCTTCGGGGCGGCCGCCGCTGCAATCGGACTGGACTCGCTGCTGGGACTGGGCCTGGGTTTTGCCCTGCTCGGCATCTCCATCGGCGGCGTGCTCGGACTGGTCGGCGACGGCACGATCCTTGGCCGGCTGCTGGGCTACGTCATCGGCGTTGCCGTGGTGCTGGCCGCCTACATCGGGCGGGTGCTGGTGGGCAACAGTTCCGACCTCGGGCTGCTCGCGGGTGCCGTAGTCATCATCGGCGCCCTGACCCTGATGGCCGCTGTGTCCAAGAACTGGCTGCCGATGTGGGCCGGGCTGCTGGGCGCTGTGACCGTGATCGGTGCCTATGAGGCGGCCTTCGAGGAGGCGCCGCAGAACATCTTGTCCGAACTGCTGCCGGAGGTCTCCACGGCACTCGTCCCAGTTGCGCTGGCATTCCTGGCGACGCTGTGGTTCAGCGCCAGCAGCGGCGATCAGGGCCCACCACCACCCCAGCGGGAAGAGCCGGATTCCTGGACGCCGTGGCAGGAGCAATCGGAGGTGTCATCATGATGCGCCGTTCCTTGCGCAGCGCGGTCGGGATCGCGGCCTGCACCGGTATTGCTGCGGCGGTCGCGCTGCCGGGGACCGCCGGCGCCCAGAGCTCCGGGGATGCCACGGCGTACGTCACGCGGGCCGTACTGCTGCAGGCCAACGCCGAAGCCGAGGTCGCCCGCGCCACGCTCATCACCCAGATCCAGGTCGACGGCCAGGGCGAAGTCTCCTTCGCGGTGCCGACGGTCGAGGGGGGCGACCCCAGCAACATGGATAGCTTCGGCGGACCCGACGTCGAGAACGGCGAGGCGGTGTACACCGTCGACGCCGATGGGCCGGAGACCTTCCGCACCGCGCAGGACTTCGATCCGGCCGTCGTGCCGGTGGACCTCGACATCAAGGCCACCCTGGACGGCCGGCCGATCGAGGTGTCGGAGTTGACCGGCGTCACGGGCGAGGTCGTGCTGGAGTACACCGCCCGCAACACCACCGGGACCGAGACCACCCTGGAGTACCAGGACGGCTCGGGGGCCACCCTCAGCGAGAACATCACGCTGACCACGGCCATGGGCGGCACGCTGGACATCGTCTTCCCGCCGTCATGGGCCGAGATCAGCAGCGAGGACGCCACCGTGGTCTCCGGCGATGGCACCGGCGATACCCAGGTCAGCGGCAGTTGGACCCTGTTCGAGCCCTTCGGCGAGCCGGAGGGCACCATCGCCATCACCGCACAGGTCACCGATGCCGACATGCCGCCGGCGAACCTGAAGTTCACGGTGCTCCAGCCGCAGGACAACCCCACCGCGCGGGCCCTGTCTGCCTCGCTCGCGGGCGGGGCGGAGACCGGGACATCGATCTACGACGCCGGGGCCCAGCTCGAGGACGGAGCGACGCAGTTGGAGGAGGGTCTGGCCGAGGCCAGCGCCGGCGCGGACGAGATCGCCAGCGGCGTGGCCAACACCCTGCAGCCCGGGGTGAACGAGCTCAACGACGGCGTGCAGAACACGCTTGCACCAGGCGTGAACGAGCTCAACGACGGCGTGCAGAACAGCCTCGTCCCGGGCGTGAACCAACTCGTCAACGAACTCGGCGACCTGCCGGGCACCGTCACCGGCAGCGCCGACTTCCAGCAGATCACCGGCGGCTTCGCCTCGCTGGACGGGGCTATCGAGGGCGTGCGGGACTCCCTGGGCGTGTTCTCCAGCAGCGGTGCAGGCCAGTACCTGACGGCCGGCGGCGATATCGACAAGACCCGGACCACGGCGGCCCGGACGCTGTGGTCGCTCATCTACGGCGTGCGCGCGGCAGATGTCCCGGCGGATAGCGCCGCAACGACGCCGACGACCGACACCGGCGGCCTGACCAACCCGGCGTGCAGTCTGGCCAATCCCACCGACCCGGCCAATCCCTGCGGTGCTTGGCAGGTCATCAAGGCGGTCAGCGAAGGGCTGAGCTCCTCGACGACCGGTCTGCCGGCCGCCAAGGCCGGCGTGGATCAGTCGCAGGCGGCCATCGACACGCAGATCTTGCCCGGTGTGGCCCAGTCCAAGGGCGGTGTCGACCAGATCAGCGCGGGGTTGACCGGGCAGGCGATTCCTGGCCTGGCCCAGATCCAGGGCGGCCTCGATGGCGCCTTCCAACAGCTGACCTCGATGGCTCCGCCGGACGGCGGCGCCTTCGCGATCGCAACGTTGGCCAATCTGCTCGGGTGCGCCCTCAAGGCACCCCCGGCCGGGGCAACCGGACCCATCGTGGACGGTGCGATCCCCTGCGCGAATGTGACCGGGACCGGCCCGGTGGCGGCAGCGGTCCTGGAGGGCCTCACCACCTCGATCTACAAGGCCGCCGATCCGGCGAACCCGGCCAACAGCGGACTCGCAGCGCTGCTGGGGCAGGTGCTCTCACCCGCCACCGGCCAGGTGAGTGCCGGAGTCGGCGACGCCGCCGCGGGGCTTGGTCAGGTCAGCGCCGGGCTCGGCCAGGTCGAAGGCGGCCTCGGCCAGGTCAGTGCCGGGTTGGGCCAGGTCAGCGCCGGACTCGGGGCGGCTGGAGCGACCGCCCCTGCCGCGCTGAACGAGTTGCTCTTGGTCATCACTTCCCAGCCGAACGGCAACCCGGACCCGAACACGCAACCCGGCAACACCGCCACCGGCATTCTCAGCGAACTGCGCGCCGCGCTGGCCCTGGGCGGCGTGGGCAGCAACGGGATTCCCGGGAAATGCGCCGGGTACAACACCCCGGGCGACCCGAAGAGTGGGCTGAACCCGAGCGCGACGCCGGATCAGATCGCGGCCACCTGTGCCGCGGCCGACGTGCTGAACGTCGCCCGCCTGGTGTCCGGGGTGCTGGCCACCGGCATCTCGACGACCCTGCTCCAGGGGATCTCCGATCAGTTGGTGGCAGGGGTGCAACCGCTGGCGGCAGGGGCGGGCGAGCTGGCTGCAGGCAGCCAGCAACTGGCCGACGGCGTGGGCGGCCTCGCGGCCGGTACCCAGCAACTGGCCGACGGCGTGGGGCCGCTCGCTGCCGGGACTCAGCAGCTCGCGGCGGGCCTCCCGGACGCCGTGGCCGGCGCGAACACCATCGTGAATGATGCCGCCAAGCCGCTGCAGGAATCGGGCAACGAAGCCGCAGTCGATTTCGCCCGGCAAGTCGCCCTCTACGACGCGATGAACAACCAGGAGTTGGTGGATACCTACATCCCCGGCGGCCCGGCGGAAGGGGAGTCCGTGCGCTCCAGCGGCGTGTACTCCTTCGAACTGGCAGGCACCGGCTCCGGCGGGATTGCTACCGGGGCCAACCTGGCACTGGCCTTGCTCGGGCTGGCAGGCGCCGGCCTGCTCGGGGTGTGGCTGGGGTCGCGCAACTCCGGGTAGGCCCAGACGTGTCACTGCGGGCCCCGGGCGCGCTCGGGGCCCGCAGCCTTGACCGGCCGTGTGAGGATGAGGCAGCGCAACGCTGCGAGGGGAGTGCCGTGAGCAGGAACGACCCGCTGGTGGCGGACCGCGCGGTCGGGTCGCAGGACCCGGCCGGTCGGCGCCGGTGGCCCCGCTTCGCCAAGATCGGCGCGGCCGTCCTGGTCGGAGGCGCGCTGTTCGCCGGCGGTGCGCTGGTGGCCAATGGTCTCGACGGCAGCTCCGGCGACGTCGTCAGCGAAGCGGCCAACACGGTGGTGCTGCAGCAGCTCGGTGTGCTGACGCAGCAGGCGGACGCGGTGATCGCCCAGGTGCAGCAGAGCGATCCCGCCGATCTGCGGACCCAGCAGCAGTTGGGCGTGCAACTGCAGATCCTCGCCGTGGCACTGGACGACCTGCCCCCGCAAGCCAGTGACGAGGAGTTGCGGGAGGTCACCCAGCTGATCGCCGACGGCTACCTGCAGCTCAGCGTCGGCATCGTGACCAACAGCGGCGCCCAGACGACCCGGGGAGCGGAGAAGCTCGCCGAGAGCAAGCAGCGACTCGAGGAGTACCTCGGCGCGCCGGTGCCGGTGCCGCAGGACGAGCAGCCCTCGCGGGACGAGCCCGCCGAGCCGTCGGACCAGTCCGACTAGTTGCCGGGGACAATGGGAGGGTGGACTCTGCATCGCTCTTCGCCCAGGCCCTGACCGTCATCCCCGGCGGCGTGAACTCCCCGGTGCGCGCATTCCGCGCCGTCGGGGGCACTCCGCGGTTCATGGCCCGCGGCCACGGGCCCTACCTGACCGAGATCGATGGCACCGAGTACGTCGACCTGGTGTGCGCCTGGGGGCCGATGATCCTGGGCCATGCCCATCCTGCTGTGGTGGAGGCGCTGCACGTGGCGGCGTCCCGCGGCACAGCCTTCGGGACCCCAACGGCAGGGGAGGTCGAGCTCGCTGCAGCGATCGTGGAGCGCGTCGCGCCGGTCGAGCAGGTCCGCCTGGTCAATTCCGGGACCGAGGCGACCATGTCGGCGATCCGGTTGGCCCGCGGATTCACCGGTCGCACCAAGATCGTCAAGTTCTCCGGCTGCTACCACGGCCATGTCGATGCGCTGCTCGCCGATGCCGGATCCGGCCTGGCGACACTCGGCCTGCCGACATCGCCCGGCGTCACCGGCGCCCAGGCGGCCGACACCATCGTGCTGCCGTACAACGATCTGGCCGCCGTCGGCCGGGCCTTCGAGGAGCACGGCGACCAGATCGCCTGTGTCATCACCGAGGCCGCCGCGGCGAACATGGGCGTCGTCGCGCCGGCGGAGGGTTTCAACGCCGGCCTGGCCCGGCTCTGCCGCGACCACGGTGCGCTGTTCATCTCTGATGAAGTCATGACCGGTTTTCGCGTCAGCCGGAGCGGCTGGTACGGCCTCGACGGCGTCGTGCCCGACCTCATGACGTTCGGCAAGGTGATGGGCGGCGGGCTGCCCGCGGCGGCGTTCGGCGGCCGCGCCGACGTGATGCAGCGCCTCGCGCCGGTCGGCCCCGTCTACCAGGCCGGCACGCTCTCCGGCAATCCGCTGGCCACCGCGGCCGGGCTGGCGACGCTGGAGCAGTGCACGCCGCAGGTGTACGCGGCGGTGGACCTGATCGCCGAGCGGGTCGGCGACCTGGCCAGTGCCGCGCTGGCCGCACAAGGCGTGGCGCACACTCTCCAGCGCGCCGGGAACCTGTTCAGCGTCTTCTTCACCGACACCCCGGTCACCAACTACGTCGAGGCGCAAAATCAGGCGTCGTTCCGATACGCGGCCTTCTTCCACGCCATGCTGGACCAGGGCGTCTACCTGCCGCCCTCGGCCTACGAGGCGTGGTTCGTCTCGGCAGCGCACGACGATGCCGCGCTGGAGCGCATCGCCGACGCCCTGCCGGTGGCGGCCCGCGCAGCAGCGGCTGCGACGCATCCGGACTTGGAGCGATGAATGGCCACCACAACCGTTGTCCATCTCCTGCGCCACGGCGAGGTCTTCAACCCCAGCGGTGTGCTCTACGGCCGTATGCCGGACTACCACCTCAGCGAACTCGGGCGTGAGATGGCGCAGCGCGCGGCCGAGGCGCTGTCGGGCAACGACGTGGCGATCGTGACCGCCTCGCCGTTGGATCGGGCCCAGGAGACCGCGCTGCCGGTGGCGGAGTCGCACGGGCTGTCGGTCGGCGTCGATGCCGATCTCATCGAGGCGGACAACGTCTTCGAGGGCAAGAAGATCACCCCCGAGGAACTGCTGAAGAACCCGAGCTACTGGCGGCACCTCGTCAACCCCTTCACGCCGAGTTGGGGCGAGCCGTACCTCGAGATCGCGGGACGCATGCGCAGCGCCATCGGCCGGGCCCGGGAGCAGGCCCGCGGGCGGGAGGCCGTCCTGGTGAGCCATCAGTTGCCGATCTGGGTCGCGCGGCTGGACTTCGAAGGTCGGCGTTTCGCCCACGACCCCCGCAAGCGACAATGTTCGTTAGCGTCGCTGACGTCGCTGCACTTCGACGACAACACGATGACTGCCGTGGTGTACACCGAGCCGTCGGCTGACCTGCTGCCCCGTGCGAGCAAGGCCACCGGCGCCTGACCCAGCAAGGGGGGACGGATGGGGGGACGGATCTCTGCCGCGGCGGCGACGGCGGTGCTGGGCGTGCTCCTGCTCAGCGGTTGCGGCGGATCCGCGTCGGGGGAGTCCCCTGCGGGCGGCGAACAGCGCTTCGTGGCCGGTGACGGCTCGATCGTGCTGCTGTCCGCCGAGGATCGGGTTGCCGCTCCGGAGCTCGCCGGTCCGCTGCTGTCCGGCGGCGACCTCACCACCGCCGATCTGCGGGGCTCGGTGGTGGTCATCAACGTGTGGGCGTCCTGGTGCGCGCCCTGCCGGGCCGAGGCGCCCGACCTCCAGACCGTGTGGGAGGCCACGCAGGGCAACGAGGTGCAGTTCGTCGGTATCAACACGCGCGATTCCGAGGCCGCCGCCCGCGGCTTCGTGGAGACCTTCTCGCTGACCTATCCGCAGATCCTGGACGCCGATGGCCGCCGCCAGTTGCTCTTCCGCGATTCGCTGCCGCCGCAGGCCATCCCGAGCACGCTGGTCCTGGACAAGGAAGGCCGGGTCGCCGGCCGCGTGCTCGGCGTGGTGACGCAGTCGCAGCTGCTCGGCCTCATCGAGCCGCTGGTCGCCGAGGAATCCACCAGCGAGCCACCGGCGCCGATCATGGCCGCGCGATGAACACCCTGGGGCTGGTGACCGAGACGATCTTCACCGGCAGCCTGCTGCTCGCCGTTCCGCTGGCACTCTTCGCCGGGATGGTGTCGTTCCTGTCCCCGTGCGTCCTGCCGCTGGCGCCGGCCTATCTCACCATGATCACCGGTCTCGCCGGGGAGGAGCTGACCGGCGGGACGGTGCCGGAGGGCAGCGCGAAGCAGGACCGCAAGCCCCATCAGCAGGGCAGGGTCACCACGGCGGTGCGCAACGCCCAGCGCAGCCGGGTCGTCACCGGCTCGATCCTGTTCGTCGCCGGATTCACCGCGGTCTTCGTCTCCTACGGGGCGCTCTTCGGCGGCCTCGGCTCGACGCTGCTGGAGTACCAGGACGTGATCAGCCGCGTCCTGGGCGTCGTCGTGATCGTGATGGGCCTGACCTACATGGGGATCGGCCCGCTGGCCCGCACGATGTGGTGGAACGCCGACGCCCGCATCCACAGCGTGCCGAAGCCGGGCCTGTGGGGCGCACCGGTGCTGGGTGTGGTGTTCGGTCTGGGATGGACACCGTGCATCGGACCGACGCTGGCCGCGGTGCAGACCTTGGCCTTCACCGAGGCATCGGCTACCCGTGGCGCACTGCTGGCGCTGGCCTACTGCGTGGGTCTTGGGTTGCCGTTCATCCTCATCGCCCAGGGGTTCTCCAGCCTGGCCGGGACCGTGCGTTGGGGTCGTGAGCACGCCGTGCTCATCAGCCGTATCGGCGGCGGTCTGCTGGTCGTGCTGGGGCTGCTCCTGCTCACGGGACTGTGGTCTGAGCTGGTGGTGCAGATGCAGGTGTGGGTCGCCGGGTTCGCCCCGGCGTTGTAGGGCCGATCGACCCGCCAGCGCGAGTGCGGCTGCTGCCCGCGCCGAGCCGGCGGGCACCCCCCGGGAGAGCGTCCTGGCCCGGCGGAGTCCGTGTGAGGCCGCGCAGTGCCGGCCGGACGGGCGGCGCAACCGCCATCCGATGCGACGCGCGACGCCGCAGGCGATCCCGGTGACGTCGTCGGCTCACCTTGGGTGACAATGGAGCGGTGTCGTTGACGAAGCGTGAGACCGTCGGCGGAATCGAAGGGCGCCTCGATCCGACCGAGGGCCCGGCTGAGGCCGACCGATGGGACGCCGCCGACGATGGCGGCACCGGGCCTGGAGGCTCGGGCGCCGGCGGCTTCGGGCCCGCCGGCTGGGCCAGATGGATCTGGCGCTCCCTGACCTCGATGCGGACCGCGCTGATCCTGCTGCTGATCCTCATCCTGGCCGCGATTCCCGGGTCGGTCTTCCCGCAACGCGTCGCCGACGAGTTCGCCGTCAACGAGTTCCTCGAGGCGAATCCCACGCTGGGGCCGATCCTGGATCGGCTCGGGATGTTCGATGTCTTCGGCAGCACCTGGTTCGCCGCGATCTACCTGCTGCTCTTCGTCTCGCTCGTCGGCTGCGTCGTCCCGCGCAGCCGGCAGTTGTGGCGGCAGTGGCGCGAGGGCCCGCCGCAGCCGCCGAGCCGGGTGTCGCAGCGCACGGGCGCCCTGTGGATCCCCGCGGACGAGACCACCGTCGACAGCGCGGCCGACCACCTCCGCGCCGCGGGGTGGCGGGTGAACGCGGGCGATGACTGGGTGAGCGCGGAGAAGGGCTTCCTGCGGGAGGTCGGCAACCTCGGGTTCCACCTGTCCATCGTGGCGCTGCTCATCGCGGTGGGCCTGGGGTCGGTGTTCGGCTGGCGCGGCAACGTCGTCGTCCGAGAGGGGCAGGGCTTCGCCAACACGCTGACCCAGTTCGACCAGTGGGGCGGCGGCCGGGCTGTGGCGCCGTCCGACCTGCCCCCCTTCGCGTTCACGCTGGAGTCCTTCACCGTCGACTTCGAGCGGGGCGAGGCCCAGCGGGGTGCTCCGCGGGACTTCGAGGCGGTGGTCGCCCTGCAGCCCGAGCCGGGAGCTGCTCCGACGACCGAGGTGCTGCGGGTCAACATGCCGTTGCGGATCGACGGCGCCGACGTCTATCTCATCGGCCACGGCTACGCGCCGCAGATCACCGTGACTGGGCCGAACGGATCGGTGCTCTTCGACGACACCGTGGTGTTCCTGCCGCAGGACGCCAATTTCACCTCCACCGGCGTGGTGAAGCTGCCCGACGCCAGGCCCCAGCTGGCCTTCACGGGGATCTTCGCTCCCACCGCCACGATCGACGCCGCGGGTCCGCGGTCGCTGTTCCCCGCACCCGATGCGCCCGGGTTGTTCCTGTCGGCATTCACCGGCGACCTCGGCCTGGACGGCGGGGTCCCGCAGAGCGTGTACCGGCTCGACACCGCGGAGCTGGAGCAGATCGGGCTGGAAGGGCTCAGCCCTGGCCAATCGTGGCAGCTGCCGGACGGCACCACGGTGGCGTTCACCGGAGTTGAACGCTATGTCTCCCTGCAGATCTCGCACGATCCCGGTCGGGTGTGGGCGCTCATCACCGCAGCACTGGTGATGGCGGGCCTCATGCTGTCGCTGTTCGTCCCCCGGCGGCGGATCTGGCTTCGGTGCACGGGGGACAGGGCCGCCCTGGCTGGGTTGGCACGGACCGAGGGCGCCGCGCCGTCGGCGGATGTGGCGGCCTTGGCGGATGCTCTGTCGGGTCAGTCGGCCGCGGCAGGGCAGAATCGTACACACACCGCGGCAGAGGGAGCGAGCCGATGACGGCGCAGCAGTGGGCGGACATCTCGAACATCGCCATCTACTCGGCGATGCTGGTGCTGGTGCTGGCCATGGTGTTCTTCGCAGCGGCGTTCGCCAGCCGGCGCAGCACCGTTGCAGCAGCGCGGCCGGCGGCGCAGCCCGTTGCGGTGGGCGTTGGGGCCGACCCGGTTGGTGCAGCCGAGCCGCCGCCCGTGGGCCGCCTGCCGGATGTCCAGCCCGGCCGCCGCGCCGGCAACATCGCGATGGCCCTGACGTGGCTCGCCTTCGCCCTGCTGCTGCTGGGGCTGGCGACCCGGGGCATCTGGGCCGGCCGTGCCCCGTGGGGCAACATGTACGAGTTCTCGCTGTCGTCCGCCGCCGCGGCGCTGGGCGTCTTCCTCCTGCTCTCCACTCGCCGGGATGTGCGCTGGTTCGGGGTGTTCCTGGTTCCGGCGGTCCTGTTGACCCTGGGTCTGGCGGTCACGGTGCTCTATACCGAGGCGGCCCAGCTCGTCCCGGCGCTGGACTCCTACTGGCTGGTCATCCACGTCTCGGCGGCGATCATCTGCGGCGGCGCCTTCGTCGTGGCGGGGCTGCTGTCCGCGCTCTACCTCGTGCGGGACCGTTCCGACCGGCGCGGAGGGACCGGGTGGGCCGCTGCGCTGCCGCCGGCCGACCGGCTCGACACCATGGCCTATCGGACGGTGGCCTTCACGATGCCGTTGTGGACCTTCGCCATCGTCGCCGGCGCCATCTGGGCCGAAGCCGCCTGGGGCCGCTACTGGGGCTGGGACCCCAAGGAGACCTGGGCGCTCATCACGTGGCTGGTCTTCGCCGGCTACCTGCATGCCCGAGCGACCGCCGGTTGGCGGGGCCGCCGGGCTGCGTGGCTCGGCGTCGCCGGCCTGGTGACGTTCGTCTTCAACTATTTCGGCGTGAACCTGCTGTTCAGCGGGCTGCACTCCTACGCCGGCGTGTGACACAGGGCATACCCGGTGAGGTGTGAAAGAGACCGTACCGGGTATACCCGGGGCGTGCGCTTGAGAGCGCAGCACCGGACACCACGTCCGACAATCGAAGAGCCCGCGCCCCGAATCGCATGATTCGGTCTGGCCCTCCCCTCCTCCCTCCCTGGGCTGCGCGGGCGCTGGTAGCGCTGGGCCGTCGAGTGAACGAATCTCGGCGGCCCGGTGCTGTCTGCCCGCCCACCTCCGGCGGGACGCCCGCGGCTTCTCAGGCGATGCGCAGGGATGCGGTCTACAGTGGCGGCACACGTTCTTCAGAGAGGTTTCTGGTGGTCCGCTACCTGCCGTTGCTCATCGTGCTCGGCTTCGTGCTCTACACGTTCTTCGACGTCATGGCCACCGATGCCCGCCGCCTGCGCACGCTGAGCAAGCCCGTGTGGCTTCTCGTGGCCGTCATCCCCGTCATCGGTGCGGTGCTCTGGCTCGCGGTTGGCAAGCCGCGCAAGGTCCGCGGATCCAGTCCCGACTCGGTCGTCCAGTTGGGCCGACGCGGCCGACCAGTGGCCCCGGACGACGATCCGGAGTTCCTGCGATCCCTGGATGAACGGGCATGGCGCGCGCGCCGAGCGGCGCAGCAGCACAACGAGGCTCCCGGCGGGCCGGCGCCGGCGCCATCGACTGTTGACGGCGCCGCCCCGTCCGCGGCGGCCGGGTCCGACGCGGCCCCGGCCGGTCAGCCCGGCGCGGGCGCCGCTCAGGGCGACGGCGCGTCGGAGGCAGGAGCCGGTGCCGAGGAGCAAGGGCAGGCACCGGACGGCGCGACGACCGCGGATCTCGACGGGCAGGACGCGGCGCGAGATGCCGCTACCGGCACCGGCGAGGCTGTCGGTCCCGGACCGGCGCCCGAGGCCGACGCCGGTGCGTCGGGCGAGGAGGGGGCCGAAGGTTCTGACCCCTCCGCGCCGCAAGACCCATCGCGGCCTCCTGCCGATTCCTGAGCCGAGCCGCTCGTCGTAACCTGGAGGTATGCGTCAGGCAGCAGCGCGGCTTCTCCAGCGGCACCCGATCTTCGTCTACACGCTCGCCCGGCTCGCCCTGTTCCTGGCAGTGCTCGCCCCGCTGTATCTGCTGGGGGTGCGGGGATTCCTCCTGCTCGCCCTCGCGCTGCTGCTCTCCGGCGGGTTGTCCTTCGTCCTGCTCAACGGGGTCCGGGAGCGCTTCAGCGGGGTGTTGTCCGGCTTCTTCTCCCGCATGAACCAGCGCATCGACGATGCGGCGCGCGCCGAGGACGATGTGGCCCCGGACGAGGACTCGCACGATTCGCCGCCCCGTGATCCCGCCCCATCAGCCGAGCAGGGCAAGTCCTAGCCCGAGCCCGACGCCGGTCAGCAGCAGCGCCAACGAGGTCCTCCCCAGCACCGGGATGAGCGCCCGGCCCTCGGTGCCGCCCCGCACCTCGCGCACCGCTGCGGCCATGGGGACCGCGCCGGCCAGCCCGGCCAGCGCACCGGGGTGGGCCGCCGCGACCAATGCGACGGCGAGGAAGGCGGCGAGCGCGCCCACGGTGAACAGCGTGCGCGTGGCGCTGTCGCCCAGTGCCACGGCGAGCGTGCGCTTGCCGGACAGCAGGTCGGTGGGGATGTCGCGGAGGTTGTTCGCCACCAGGATCAGCGCGGACAGCAGCCCGATCGCGACACTGGCGGCGACACCGAGCCAGGTCACTGTGCCGGCCTGGACGTACGCCGTCCCCAGGACCGCCACGGGGCCGAAGAACAGGAACACGAAGAGCTCGCCCAGACCGGCATAGCCGTAGGGGCGCGGGCCTCCGGTGTACAGCCAGGCTGCCGCGATGCTGGCGGCACCGACCGCCAGCCACGCCCACGCCTGCGCCAGGACGACCAGGAGCAGCCCGAGGGCAGCCGCGGCGAGGAGGGAGAGGATCGCCGCCCGCCGGACTGCGGCCGGCGGCGCAAGACGCTGTCCCACCAGTCGGACCGGTCCGATCCGGGCGTCGTCGGTGCCGCGGATGCCGTCGGAGTAGTCGTTGGCGTAGTTCACGCCGATCTGCAGGCACAGCGCGACGGCCAGGGCGAGCAGGGCGCGCCCCGCGATGAAGGAGCCGTCCACCGCCGCGACGCCGGAGCCCGCTGCGACCGGGGCCACCGCCGCCGGCAGCGTCCGGGGCCGCGCACCGGCGACCCACTGCCCCGCGGTGGCCACTAGGCGACCGTGGGCCGGGTCGGCTTGCCGGTCGGGCCCAGCGGGAGGTCGTTCGACGAGGTCGATACGCCGCGGCTGGCTGGCCCTGCCCAGGCGATCGGCGACCAGTGCCCGCAATTCGGTGCGCAACTGCTCACCCCCGGACTCGTCGGCGTCGGTGACCACGAAGGATGTCGGCACCGCGCCCCATTCGGTGTCGCTCTCGGCAACGGTGAGGGCGTCGATCACCTGAGGATGGGACCGCAGCGCATTGGACACCGCGCTCAGCGAGACTTTCACGCCGCCGACCTTGACGATGTGGTCCAGCCGGCTGTCTACCGCGAGACCGCCCGGTACCCGGTGGCCGACGTCGGGGGAATGGAAGCCGTCGTCGTGGAAGGCCGCCTCGGTGAGGTCGGGCCGCAGCCGGTACCCCAGGGCTAGCGTCGGCCCGTCGATCACGATGCGCCCCGGACCGTCGGCGCCGGTGACCCCGCTGTCCGGATCGATGAAGCGCAGCTCCACGCCCGGGATCGGATCGCCGTTGTAGATGACGCCGCCGCACGTCTCGGTGGCCCCGTAGGTCTCCACGAGCCGGATTCCGCGCGCGCGCGCGGCGTCGCGGTCCTCGTCGCGCACGGCAGCACCGCCGACCAGCACCGCTCCGAACCCGGTCAGGGCGTCGAGCCCGGCACCGCCGTCGGCCACGAGCCGTCGCAGTTGTGTTGGCACCAGGGAGACATAGGCCGGCGCCCCCAGCTGCTGGGCCTGCTGCTGCACCTGCCGGGCGGTCTGCGCGAACTCTTCGGCGAGGAACGGGCCGGCTCCGCCGACCGAGGGCAGCGCGACCGGCTCGTGCCCGCTGCGGACGCTGCGCAGGACCGCGATCGCCCCCCCGATGCCGGTCACGGGCACCGCCACCAGCCAGAGGCCCGGCGCGCCGAGCGTCGCCGCGCCGCGATCGGCCGCAGCGACGAGTGCCGAGGTGGACAGCAGGACCCCGTGCGGCTCTCCGGTCGACCCGCTGGTCGGCATCACCACTGCCGCGTCGTCACGATCGATCGGGGCGTCGTCGCGCAACGCCGCTGCGAGCGCCGCCGCGTGGTGGCTGCTGGGGCTGTCGTCCAGTACGGCGGGCGCGATGGCCACCGGCCGCTCCTCGCCGTGGAGGATCCGCCGCATCGCCTGTGCGACATCGGAGACGCCGATCGGCCCGGGGCGTACCGGGAGGCGGCGCGGTGTCATTCGACTCATCATCGTTAGCCTAGGCGTGGTGCCATCTCGGTGAAAGGACGGCCCTTCCATGGACTCTCGAACGAGGTACACCCTGCCCCCGGTCGTGGCCGAGGATTCCCCGGCCCGCACCGATCCGGGGTACTCGAGCATCGAACCGGGCGCGGACTGGGTAGCCCTGGACGGGTTCGGCGATATCCGCTATGAGACGGCCGAGGGCATCGCGAAGATCACGATCAACCGGCCCCACAAGCGCAACGCGTTCCGGCCGCAGACGCTGTTCGAGCTGCAGCAGGCGTTCACCATCGCCCGTGACGACGACGAGGTCGGGGTCATCATCCTCACCGGGCAGGGGGACTGGGCGTTCTGCTCCGGCGGCGACCAGGTGATCCGCGGCAACGACGGCTACATCGGCGATGACGAGGTTGCCAAGAAGGGCATCGGCCGGCTCAACGTCCTGGACCTGCAGGTACAGATCCGCCGCACTCCGAAGCCGGTGATCGCCATGGTGGCCGGGTACGCCATCGGCGGCGGCCACGTGCTGCACGTCGTGTGCGATCTCACGATCGCGGCGGACAACGCCAGGTTCGGCCAGACCGGGCCCAAGGTGGGCTCCTTCGACGGCGGCTACGGATCGGGCCTGCTCGCGCGCCAGATCGGGCAGAAGCGCGCCCGCGAGGTCTGGATGTTGTGCCGGCAGTACGGCGCCGAGCAAGCCTACGACTGGGGACTGGTCAACGCCGTGGTGCCGCTGGCCGACCTGGAGCGGGAGACCGTCGCCTGGGCCCGCGAGATGCTGCAGCTGTCGCCGCTGGCCCTGCGGATGGTCAAGGCCTCCCACAACGCCGCGGACGACGGCCTCGCCGGCATCCAGCAGTTGGCCGGGGACTCAACCCTGTTGTTCTACATGACCGAGGAGGCCCAGGAGGGCCGCGACGCCTACAAGGAGAAGCGCCGACCGGAGTTCGAGAAGTTCCCCAAACGGCCGTGAGCGCAGCGCTGGCCGACGTCCTGGACAGCGCGGTGCCGTTCGCGGTGCCGCTGCGCGTGGGGTTCCGTGGCCTGCGTCGTCGAATCGGGCTGCTCCTCCCAGGTTCGGCCGGGTGGGGCGAATTCGCTCCGTTCGACGACTACCCCCCGCCGTTGGCCGGCCGTTGGCTGGCCGCCGCGCTCGAGGCCGCACACGCGGGGTGGCCCGCGCCAGTACGGGATTCCGTGGCGGTGAACGCGATCGTTCCCGCGCTGCGCGCGGGCTCCCCGGAGCTGTCCGACGTGCTGCGCTCGGCTCAACGCGCCGGATCCCAGGCCTCGGGCAGCACGCTCGTGGTGAAGGTCAAGGTGACCGGCGATCTCGCGGCCGACACCGCGCGGCTGGCCGAGGTCCGTGCGGTCCTCGGCGCCGACGCCGGTCTCAGGATCGACATCAACCAGGGGTGGTCGCTGGAGCAGGCGCTGGAGCAGCTGCCGGCGCTGGCGGAGGCCGCCGGCGGCGTGGAGTACGTCGAGCAGCCGCTGGCCTCGTTGGCCGAGACGGCGCAGCTGCGGCGTACGACCGGCATCCCGGTTGCCGTGGACGAGTCGCTGCGGCGCGCCATCGACCCGTTCGATCCGGACCTGCTTGCCGCCGTCCGCAGTAGCGCCGACGTGGCGGTGCTCAAGGTCGCTCCGCTCGGGGGAGTGCGAGCCGTCTTGCGGCTGGCCGAGGCACTGGCCATCCCGGTCGTCGTCTCCGGCGCGATGGATACCTCGATCGGCCTGTCCGCGGGCATCGCCGCTGCTTGCGCACTGCCGATGGAGCCGCGGGCGTGCGGCCTGGGCACCGGGGCCCTGCTGGCGGCCGACCTGATCGCCTCGCCGCTCCTGCCGCGGGATGGCAGGCTGTCGGTTGTGTCCATCGCGCCCGAACCCGATGCGCTGGCAGCCGCCAGTGCCGCGGTCACGGCGGCGGAGGAGGTCCGCGTGCGCCAGCGGCTCGTCGAGGCGTGGGAGCACCGGTGAACCCGTCCACAGCCCAGGCGCGCGTCATGGTGGACGCACTGGTCCGCCTCGGCGTGACCGACGCGGTGCTGTCTCCGGGCTCCCGGTCGGCCCCCCTGGCCTTCGCCTTGGCCCAGGCCGAGCGCTCGGGTCGCATCAGCCTGCATGTGCGCATCGATGAGCGCTCGGCCGGCTTCCTCGCGCTCGGCCTCGCCAAGGCCGCTCGTCGACCGGTGCCGGTGGTCGTCACCAGCGGCACGGCGGTGGCAAACCTCATGCCGGCGGTCGTCGAGGCGTCCTTCGCCGGCGTGCCGCTGCTCGTGCTGAGCGCAGACCGGCCGCCAGCGCTGCGCGGGGCGGGTGCGCCGCAGACCATCGACCAGGTGAAGATCTTCGGCACGGCGGTGCGCAGCTTCGTCGACGTCGCGCGTGGCCGCCGACGGATCCGGGGAGGCGGCCTACTGGCGCTCGGTGATCGGCCGGGCCGTTGAACGGGCCAGCCACCCCGAAGACCCGGGCCCGGTCCACGTGAACCTGCCCTTCGACGAACCGCTGGTGCCCGACACCGGCGGGCCGGTCGGGGAGCCGGTGTTCGATGATGAGGGGCAGGCGCGTGCCGTCCGTCGCGAACCGCGGGCCGACGGGCCGGCGATGGCGCAGGTCCTCGAAACGATCGGGCTGGACTCGATCCCCGAGCGCGGGCTCGTCGTCGTCGGTGACATCCCTGTCGGCTCGGACACCGCCGTGCGGATCGCCGCCCTCGCGCAGGCGTGCGGCTGGCCGATCATCGCCGAGCCCACGGCCGAGCTGCATGGTGCCCCGACCTGGCTGCCTGCCGGTTCGCTGGTCGCCGGCAGTCGCGACTGGCTGCGCGAGCACGAGCCGGAACTCGTGGTGTCCGCCGGGCGCGTGGGATTGACTCGCGAGGTGGCCGCGCTGGTCCGTTCGGCACGGCACAGGGTGGTCGTCGACCCCTCGTCGCGCTGGTCGGATCCCACGGGCACCGCCGCCGCGGTGGTTGCAGGCGCAGTGCCGGTTGCGCCGCCAACGACCGACGTCACGACCGTCTGGCTGGCGGCGTGGCTGGCGGCCGGAGCCCGCGCCGCCCGC
The DNA here is from genome assembly GCA_963766005.1 of uncultured Actinomycetota bacterium. Taxonomy (GTDB): domain Bacteria; phylum Actinomycetota; class Actinomycetes; order S36-B12; genus CAVXYG01. The sequence goes on from CAVXYG010000008.1 coordinate 198,336, forward strand.
CGTATCGACGCGGTGCTCGACGAGGAGCGGATGTTCACCGGACTGCACGTTGCGCGGCACCTCTGGCGATCCGCCCCGGACTCGGCCCTGCTGTTCCTCGCCGCGTCCTGGCCGATCCGCCAGGTGCAACTGACCGCGGGCGCGCGAACCGGGCTGCGCGTCATGGCGAACCGCGGCGTCAACGGCATCGACGGACTGGTCTCCACCGCCTGGGGCGCGGCTCTGGCCCATGCGGCGGCAACACGGGGGACGACTGTGGCGATGCTGGGGGATCTGGCCTTCCTGCATGACGGCAACGGCCTGCTGGCACAGGCAGGGGAGGACCGCCCCCCGCTGCAACTGGTCGTGACCGACAACGACGGCGGCGGGATCTTCTCCCAGTTGGAGCAGGGCAGGCCGGAGTACCGGGCCGACTTCGAGCGTGTGTTCGGCACCCCGCACGGCCTTCACCTGGTCGGCAGGGCTCGGTTGTGCGGCGTGCCGGCACGCGGCGTCGATGAGGCCGAGTCCTTCGTGACCGCCCTGGCCGATCCGCCGGAAGGAGCCTCAGTGCTCGTGGCCCAGGTCGCCGACCGTGGATCGGAGGCCGACCTGATGGCCAGAGCGCGCATCGAGGCTGTTGCCGCGGTGGCCGAGGCCGGCTAGGGGCACCTGCGGGTGCGGAACTCGACGCCGTAGCCCCGCGTGGCGGAGCCGCTGGCTAGGATGGCCGCGGGTTCGGCGTTGCTCTCCGCTGGTCGGCCCTGCGGCTGTCCGGATGAGCCGCGGGGGCGGACCCGGCGGGGCCGGTAGCTGACGAGCACGACGAGGGGGCACTGCGGCCCCCGGAAGAGGCGGAGGATCAGCAGCGGTGCCGAGAAGGCACGGCGGTGCGGGGGAAGGCACCGGCGTTGCCGAGACACGGTTCATCAGCCAACTGCGGGCTGCGTGTCGGACCTCCTCGGCATCCTCTGATCGTCCATGGCGTACGGGGGAAAGTCGATAGTGGGCGGAGCATCAGATGAGCACGGTGGCGCAAGCAGTACCGCGCCGAACGACGACCGGGCCGAGCGCATGTGCCGGATGCGGGCCGGGGGGGCCTCTCTTTCCGAGATCGGGCTCGCGTTCGGCCTGACCAGGGAACGCGTGCGCCAGATCATCCGGGATGCCGGCGGCCCCGGCGGTTCGCAAGCAGAAGCCGCCCGCCGAGCCCGCGAGGAGGAGGAGCGACGGCAGTTGCGGGAACGCGCGCTGGCGGAGATCCGCCGGGCGCCGGGCTCCACCGTCGACGATGTCGCATCGGCACTCGGCACGACCGCGGACGCGGTGCGCTCAGCGTTGGGTCCCGAGGCCCGGCGGCTGCTCGTCACGCCGCACCGGTCGACCTCGGTCTTCAGCGACGAGCTGATTCTGGAGCACCTACGGCTGGGTGCCCGGTACGCGGGGGAGCCGTTGACCGTCCGCAGCTACGACCAGGTGCGGGGATCCTTCGACGGAGCGAGCGCGCCACTGGTGCTGCAGCGCTTCGGGAGCTGGCGCGACGCATGCGCGGCGGCCGGGGTCGCCCACGGGCAGCCGGTGCGCGCGCACTACTCGCGACGCTGGACGAAGGATCAACTCGTGGACGCTGTGGCGCAGTACTTGTCGCTGCCGTCGTCGCGCGGTTCCTTCGCGGACTATGAGCGGTGGGCCCGACGGACACCCGGCATGCCCTCGAGCCAGACCATCCGCACGCAGTTGGGCACGTGGACTCGAGCGAAGACCCAGGCGTTGCAGCGTCTTGCCAAGCGATCCCTGTGACGCCGCATGGCGCAGCGCTGCCGGGGCCCGCCGTCGTGGCCGGCGCCAACCCGGGAGCCGTCGCGTTGCGGCGGCCGCTCTGGGTGCCGGGCGGTGGGCTGCTACTTGACCAGCCGCAGCGTGGCGGGGTAGCGGAACAGCCGTCCCTTCCGGGCCGCGGTGCCAGCCTTCACGAACATGACGGTTTGGAAGACCCAGTAGATCAGCGCGAGGGGCAGCACGAGCCAGCCGAGCGGGAAGGCGGTCACGGCCTGCACGATGACGACAGCACCCCAGCCGAGGATCCACGTCAGCACGAAGTTCAGCGACTCGGTCGCCTGGGCCGCGACGTAGGCCGACCGGCTGCCGGCGGTGAGCAGGATCGCGATGGGGATCAGGGCCACGAGCATCCCCGCAGGCCAGAAGACCAGGCCGACCAGGATGGCGACCGGCGGGCCGTAGTGGCTGCAGGCAGCGATGCTCAGGTCGGCAGCTGTGACCGGCGTGCGCCTGGGCGGCCGCGCAACCGTGGTGATCGGCGCTCGCACGGCCGCCGGGGCGGTGCCGCCGGGCTGCATCGCGGGGGCAATGCGGGGCCGCTCCAGCGTGGCGGATGGCGAGGATGACATGGCACTCCTTGACGTTGGCTGACAGCGCGTCAGCACCAACGGTGTGCCCGGTCGCGGGGTCGAGAAACGCGGCCACGGGTGTGATGTCGTGCACGGTGCCCCGTCGAGGGCTCCGGCGAGAATGCTTGCGGGCCAACGCAGATCGGCCGCCGATCCGCGTCCCCTCAGCGCGCCAGACCGCTCGCACGCCGGATCCTGCGGCCGACGGCGACCGCGACCGCGTCGCGCGTTCCGACGATCCGCACGCTTTCCTGGGCCCGGGTGATCGCGGTGTAGAGCAGTTCCCGGGTGAGCAGCGGCGAGTCCGCCGTCGGGAGGACGACGGTGACGCGCCGGTATTGGCTTCCCTGGGCCCTATGGACGGTCAGGGCGTGCAAGGACTCCACGTCGGTGAGTTGGCTCGGGGAGAACTCCGGCCGCGCATCGCCCTGGTCGATGACGGCGATCGGTCGGCCCCCGGAGTGCAGGACCACACCGGTCTCCCCGTTGAAGACGCCGAGGTCGTAGTCGTTGCCGGTCACGATGAAGGGCCGACCGGGGTACCACTGGCCGGCATCCGCGGGGCGTCCAGTGGCATCCGCGCTCCAAGCATCGATCAGGCGGCTCCAGCGCGCCACGCCGTACCGGCCGTCCCGGTGTGCGCAGAGCAGCCGGAACGTGCTCAGCGCCGCCAGCGCTCCGGCAGCATCCCCGCTCTCGGCGCAGCGGGCGAGCTCAGCGGCCTGGGCGGCGACATCGGGCTCGACCGCAGGGAAGGCGGCGCGGCCGTCGACCGACTCGACGAACTCGACGTTGCCGCCGGCGGTCAAGGCATCCAGCGCGGTGCCGGGATCCCCGTCACGGACCGCCGCGGCCAGCACTGCGAGGTTCCCGGTGAAGCGGTGGTTCTCCCGCAGGGTCACCAGGTCCGGCCCGGCGTCGCGCATGCGAACCAGGTCTCCGAAGACCGCACCCGCCTCGACCGATGCCAGTTGATCGGGGTCCCCGACGAGGATCATCTGCGCCTGTGGCCCCACCGCCTCGACCAGGCGAGCCATGAGCGGCAGCGAGACCATCGACATCTCGTCCACGACGACCACGTCGTGCGGAAGCGGGTTGTCGCGGTTGAAGCGGAATGACTCGTGCGATCCGGGCCGGCGCCGCAGCAGCCGATGGATGGTGGCGGAGCGCAGGTCCGCGATCCACGCCGGTGCCGCGGCCGGGCGCTCCTTGGCGATGGCCTCGTGCAGCCGGGCCGCGGCCTTGCCGGTCGGCGCCGCGACCGCGATGCTGAGTTCGCGTCCGTGGACGTCGGCCAGGATCGCGAGGATGTGCGCCACGGTCCAGGTCTTGCCGGTGCCGGGTCCGCCGGCGATCAGGGTCGTGCGCGACGTCGCGGCAACGCGGGCGGCTTCGGCCTGCTCCGCCGAGGGCGCGTGGCCGGGGTCGGCGAACATCCTGGCGATCGCTGACCTGCACGACCTCGGCGGGCGGACTCGGCGCCTCGCCCCGGGCGAGCATCGCGTACCGGATCACTTCTTCGTCCTGCCAGTACCGTTGCAGGTAGAGCCGGTCGTCGATGAGGCGCAGCGGTCGATCCGCGGGGGCATCGCCGACCCGCACCAGCGCGCTGCCCGCCAGCATCGCCCGCCACGCGGACGGCTCCGGCCACGGCGGCACTGCTGGCGGCGCGGGCACGGGCGGGTGGGCGTCCAGCAGGAGGCACACCGCGCCGCGGCGCAGTTCCGCGACGCACAGCGCTGCCGCGAGCACCACCTCGAATCGCGAGTCGCCTCCGATTCGTCCCAGCCGGGCAGCGATCAGGGCGTCGCCCTCGCTGATCGCGCCGATGTCCACGTACCCGCCCAGCGGGTGGGCCGAGGTCGGCGTCCCGGTCACCGGGCACCGCCCAGCAGATCGGAGACGCCCACCACGAGCGACGTGCCGGGACGCCACGAGAACACGCCGCACGGATCGCCGTTCGTGTCGACGGGGGTGTCCGGCCCCGCCATCCCACGCAGGAACAGGTACCAGACCCCGCCGAGATGGCGCTGCGGGTCGTAGTCGCCGAGCCGCAACTGGAGGAACCGGTGCAGCGCGGCCGCATACAACAGGGCCTGCAGCGGGTAGTGGGCACCGGTCATCGCCTTGGGCAAGGCGCCGGCCCGGTAGTCGCGCAGCGTTCCGCCAGGCGGCCCGAGGAGATTGGTCTTGTAGTCCACGACGAAGTAGCGGGCATCGATGCCCAGCACGGCATCGATGCTGCCCGTGAGGTAGCCGCGCAGTTGCTTCCAGCCGAATTGGGAGCCCCGCAGCGATCCTCCGTAGGCGCGCACCCACGCCGGCTCCGCCGCCTGCCGTTCCAGCAGCCGACCGATGTCGGCAACAGTCGTGGCCGGGTCCTGCCCCTGCTGCAGCGGCAGTTCGAACTCCAGTTCCGGCACCCGATCGCGGCTGGGCACGCCGGCCAGCGATGCCTCGGGCGCCAGCCGGCCCAAGGGCGTGCGAAGCGTTGGCAGCAGCGCTTCGGCGAGTCCGTCGGCATCGAGCCCTGCGACGGGCCGGATACCCAACTGCTCCTCGCACCGCAGGCGCAGTTCGGCGCGCAGGTCGGGGGTGTCGGTGTCCAGGTGCTCGAGCACGGCGTGGACCAAGGTACCGAACGCCGTGCCGGCAGGCATGGCGTGGAACGGTGAGGCGGCGTCCAGCCCGATGCCGGCGAGGTCTGTCGGCGTTGCGGCCGACGTCGCCTGCACATCGTCCTCGTCGTCCTTCTCCGCCAGGGCGTCGGCATCGGACTCAGCGGGGTCGGACCGCGTCAGGGGGCCGTGCGGGGCGCCTCGAGTCAGTGCGGTGAACGACAACCGGTTCCACGACCCGTCGATATCGCTGCGGTCGAAGGGCGCGGCAACGAGGTCCTCGGCAGTCAGGCCGGCCGCCGGATCGCGGCGAGGGGCTCGAGTCGGATCCGGCAGTGGTTGCGCACCTGCGTCGATCGATTCGACGATGACGTTGGGGGAGTCCTCCGCCTTGGCCAGGGGCGCGGCGTCGCACGAGTAGTCCCGATGCGGAACACCCCCCTGCGCGCTCAGGGCGCGATGCAGCGGGGATCGCGGCGTGGACGTGTGGCGGGCCCAGGTCACGACCACCTCGTGGATCCCGCGGGTCATGGCGACGTAGAGCATGCGCAGCTCTTCCGCCTGGGATTCCGCGTCGCGCTCAGCCTTCAATCGCATGGTGGCCGATTGCTTGTGCGGCAGTTTGCTGCCCGTGGTGTAGCTGCGGACATCGATGACCCGCCGCCTGCGCGGGGGGTCGGTCCCCTCATCGGTGCTACAGATCACCGCGGAGTCCTGGTTCCGCGAGGCGATGTAGCCGAACGGGGCGTACACGATGGGGAATTGCAGCCCCTTGCACCGGTGGATCGTCATGACCTGGACAGCGTCCGCGTCGGTCTCCAGCCGCCGGATGAGCGCCTCGGCATGGGTGTCATCCTCGGCGTCTGCCGACTCCACGGCGTCCTCCAGCCAGTCGAGAAGCTGGGTCAGCCCGCATCGAGTGCGCCGTTCCTCCTCGTGGAGCAGGCCCGCGACGTGCCGCAGGTCGGTGAGCGTGCGCTCACCGTCGGACCGGGCCAGGACGCGGGCCAGCATGCCCGCCCCCGTCGCCTCGGCGTGGCCGCTCGGCTGCGCGGTGGCGGCGACGATGCCGGGGATGCCGTGGCGATCGAACTGCCGCGTCAAGTGGCGGACTTCCTCGGCGGTCGAAGCCACCGTCTGCTCCTGCTGGAGCGCCAGGTCTGCTGCCGGGACACCCAGGAAGTCCGTCAGTGCGGCCGCCCGCAGGTGCGCGGCAGTGGACCGCTCCATCGCTCGGAGCAGCGCCAGCCAGGCCCCGGCTGCCGGTGTCGCGAACACGCTGGTGCGCGAGTTCACCACTGCCGGGAGCCCCACCCCCGACAGCGCCGATCGCATCGTCTCGGCCTGGGCGTTCGTGCGCACGATCACGGCGAAGTCGCGGGGTGCGAGGCCTCCTGGGCCCGGCGCTGCGGAACTGCCGGGAGCAGCGCCGATTGCAGCACCCTGTGCGAGCGTGCGCAGGATCTCCCCGGCGACGTCGCGGGCGACGATGGCCGCGACCTCTCCGGCAGGCGTCTTGTCCGGCGTGTTCAGGACGCGCAGCCGGACACGGCGCCCGGACGGGTCCATCGCCGGCCCGCTGATGCGCGTCCCGGTGTGGTGGGCCTGCACCGCGCCCACCGTGATCCCGTCGCCCAGCTCCAACCCGCCGAGCAGGTCGAGCACGCCGGCGATCACCGGGCCGTCGCTGCGGTAGTTCGTGCTCAGCGTGCTCAGTCGGGTCCCGGTGGTGTCTCGAGCCGAGGTGTAGCTGTGGATGTCGGCACCGCGGAACGAATAGATCCCCTGTTTGGGGTCGCCGATGAGGATGACTGCCGGGCCGCCGACTGCCGGGTCGCTCGGATCCGGCTCCACGAAGGCGTCGCGGACGATCGCCCATTGGCTGGGGTCGGTGTCCTGGAATTCATCGACGAGCACCACCGAGAAGCGGCGCCGCAGTCTGCGCCGGACGTCCGGATCGGATTGCACCGCCCGCCGCAGGCGCAGCACGAGGTCGTCGAACGACACGGTGCCCGAGCTGCGCTTGCGGGACTCGACCGCCGCCCGGACGTGGTGCGCGAAGGCGATCCGTTCTCGCTCCGGGGCCAGTGCCACCTCCGGTTCGGTGAGCAGCTCGGCATCGGGGTTGGCGATGAGCGATCCAGCGATCTTCTGCGCGCTGCCGGGTGTCAATGCATCCGTGCGGAACCGGCCCTTGGCATCCGGCTCGGCGTCGGGAGGCGTCCGCCAGAACAGCGAGAGGTAGGCGTCGGAGGTGGCTTCCGCCACGATGTCGGAGAGATCCTCAACGAGGATCTCGTCCGGATCTGCGTCGGCGCGCAGCCCGAACCGCGCGAACGCGTCCACGCAGAACTCGTGGATCGTCATGATGCACGCGTCGTCGAACCCGGCCAGCGCGGCACGCGCGCGGTCGCAGTGCTGCGCGTCATCGCTGTCGGCGGCGTAGCGGCGGAGTTCCGTCCGGACGCGGTCCCGCAGTTCTGCAGTGGCGCTGCGGCTGAACGTCATGGCGAGGATCCGGTCGACGGGGACCCCGACCTCGGCGACGTAGCGGCCGATGAGCTTGGCGATCGTGTACGTCTTGCCGGTCCCGGCGCTGGCCTCGAGCAGGTGGACGCCCGACCTGGGAGGGGGCCCGTCCGGATCGTAGGCCGCACCGACATCCGGCGGCTTCATGTGATGGCCCGTCCTCTCACCGCCGCGGACGACGGCCAGGTCGTGATGCCGGCGTCGCCGTCCTGGTCCAACAACGGGTCGAAGACGTGCCGGGCCAACGATCCGAAGCCCGTGGTCTCAGCAGGATGCTGCTCGTCCTGGAGCGGCTCCTCGGCCAGGAGCCGCTCCAGCGGCGCGTCAGCGCCGAACGCCAGCATCACCGACTGCGACGTCCGCTCCCGGAGCCACGCCTTGCCCGCGGCACGACCCGCTGCCACCGGATCGCGCCCCCGCTGGGCCTTGGCATAGGCGAAGCCGGTCTCCGGCATCAGCGGCGAGGGTCGTCGCAGGCCCGCCTCGGCCAGAGCGAACATCCGCTCCAGGATCGCCCTGGCCTGCTGTGCAGCAGGAGCGGCCAGGTCGAGCCAACCTCCCCTTGCCGAGACCTTTGCCGACCACGCTTGATCGGGGAACGCGGCGGCCAGTGCCAGCAGTTCGGGCCAGATGCCCAGCACGTGCGCAACCTTGATCTTGGCGAAGGTGGCGCGCATGATGCTCGTGCCGCACACGTCGGGGACCGTGATCGGCACGGCTCGGCCGCCGCCGAGGTCGACGGCGAAGGTCGCCGGGCCGATCGACTCGCCGCCGCGCCACGCCTCGTAGTGCTGCAGCACAGCATCGACCTCGGCCATCCGCCGGTCGATCGTGTCGGTGCCCAGCCGTCCGGGGGGGACAACCCCGAGCAGGCGTTCGGCTCGGATCACACTGCCGGCATCGCCGGCGCGCAGCCGCTGCTGCAGCAGTCGGTTGCCGACGCCGAAGCGGTCCAGCGGGCCGAGGTTCGCAGCGAGGCCCTCGTCGGCCTGCCCCGAGCCCCGCTGGACCCGTAGCCCGAGCCGCCGTTCCAGGAACGTCGAGGGCGGGTCCTTGAGGTACTTCGCCAGTGAGTCCAGGGAGCGCTCCGGCAGTGGGTCGGGTGCGGCGAGGGGGGCGCTCAGGAACCGCCATGGTTCGCGAGGCCCCAGTGCGGCGCGGGCCCCGGCCAGGGCGGCCCGGTCATGGCTGAAGGGGCGTCCCGGCTGGAAGCAGCGCGGATCGAAGGGTTGCAGCGGGTGGCGCTGGACCGAGTCGTCGGGGAGCAGTTCGATGAGCTCGGCCAGGGGTACGGCCGGCTCGCGGGGGTCGTTGGTGCGCGGGTCCCGACCGGTGTAGGCGATCACGAGGTGCTCGGTGGCCGCCATGATCGCGTCCAAGAAGAGCTGCCGGTCCTCACTGCGGGCGTCGCGCTCCCCGACGCGGGGATCGCGCAGCAGCAGGTCGTCGCCGTCGCGCCCCCCGGCACGCGGGAACGCGCCATCGTCCAGCCCGACCAGGCAGACCACCGGGTAGGGCACCGAGCGCATCGGTTCGAGCTGGCACGCGGTGACGCCGCCGAGCCGGAAGCCGGCGCGGGTGGCTCGCCCCGCGAGGACGGACTGCAGCATGCTCCTCACCTCGGCCAGCGACAGCTCCACGGTGTCGGCGTAGCCACCCGCAGCGGCGGCGTACTGCGCGATGGCGCCCTGCGCGTGCGCGGCCTGCCACGATGTCGCGTACCGGGCGTCGGTGAAGTCCTCGATCGCCGCGGCGAGCATGCCGGTCCACTGCCGCAGCGTGGCACTCGAGCGGGTCTGCTGCCAGAACCTGCTCAGGCGGTCGAGCAGTCGCGCGAGCGCGCCGACAGCAGCGGCATCGGCGCTGGTGACATCGGGAAGCGCCAGTACCTCGTGGAAGACGGCGAGGTCTGCCTCCGACATCGCCGTGCCGAGGGCCATCCGGTCCAGGCCCCACGACCATGTGCCCTGGTCGATCTCCGCCAGTCCGAAGTCGGCGCGCTGCCGCGCGTCCACGCCCCACCGGATGTGAGCGCTGACGCACAGCTCTTCCAGCCGTCCCACATCGTCCTCGGACAGCCGGAAGCGCTCCCGCACCGGGGTGCGCTTCACCAGATCGAGCACCTCGGAGCGCTTCACTCGGCCCGCCACGAGGGCCAAGAGCGCATCGACGGCTCCCAGGACCTCGTTGTGCTGCTCCTTGCTCCGGTCGGCGACTGCCAGCCGGAGGTCGGCGATGCGCGGGTCCGGGTGGGCGAACGCCGCGCTGAGTATCGGGGCGTACGTCTCCAGATCGGGGGTCATGATGATGACGTCTCGGGGCTGCAGGGCCGGGTGCTCCTGCAGCAGCGAGAGGACGGCCTCGCGGACGATCTCGACCTGCCGGGCCGGACCGTGGCATGCGTGGACCTGCAGGGAGTCGTCGGCCGGAAGCGTGTCGATCGTCGACCGGGTGTCCGAGCGGATTTCGCGCTGCAGCCGTCCGAGCATGGTCGCGGGCGGCTCAGGGGTGCGAAGCGTCGTTCCACCGCCCCCGAGCCGGAGGCGCAGCTCCCGGGTGTCACGGCCTAGCGAGCGCCCGAGCGGGTGGCGGGCCAATCCGCGCGACGCATCGTGACGACGCAGCAGGCTCGGGGTCCACCCTTCCCGCTCCCAGAGGCCCGGCGACGCGATCGTCAGGTACACCGCCACGTCGAGGTCGCGGGCGAGATGCCGCACAACGTCCAGCAGACGCTCGGGGATGCGGGTGGCGCCGAAGAGGGCCAACCGCGGGGGCAGCCCACTGCTGTCGATTCGCGCGTCGAGCGGCCCGACGCCGATCCGGCGCCGGAGCGCCCGCCACAGTGGGTACTGCCATGCCAGGTCGACGGGAATATCTGCGCTGGCGCCGTCCTCCCAGTCGGCGATCAGGGCCGGCCGCTGCAGCGCGTAGGAGGCGAACAACCGGGCCAGGCGCTCGGCCAGCGGGAAGGCGCGGTCCTCGCGCCGCCAATCGTCGGTGGTCCGCAGATGCCGCGCCAGCGGTTCGCTCCAGGGCAGGCCGGCATCGATGCTCTGGCCGATGACGTCCAGGAGCGGCCAGACTGCCCGCGAGGGGTCCCACGGATCCTCGCCACCCGCCGTCACGCGGTCGAGGAACTCCGCGGGGGAGGGGAAGTCGATGTTCGCGGCCAGGCCGTTGCGATCCGCTATCGCCTGGGTGAGGTAGCGCTCGATCCCGCGGGTGGGGACGATGACGAGGTCCCCGCTGAACGGATCCTCGCGGATGCCGGCGAGCGTGCGTGCCAACGCTTCGACCAGCACGTCTGCCCGTGCCGCCCGCATCACCGAGATTCCCATGGCTCCCCGCTCGATTCGGTTCCCCGACGTCGTCGCGACCTCGCCACAGCCTCCGGCGCAGGCGCGGCGCACGGGATCGCTGTTCGCCGTCAGCCGCGCTGCACCCTCAACCCGGGGCTGTGCCGGGCGGCGGCCTCAGCCCCGGGCACCGGCTTCCAACGCCGACGCTCCGGGGCCGCTGCGCTCCTACGCTTGCCTCGCGGCGGCGAGCAACGCGGACTCGGCCTCGCGGACGTGGGCGATGAAGACGTCGACATCCTCCACGACGTCGCGATCGACCATGATCCCGAACGCCATCTGGCCGTTGTAGGAGATCACGGCGACGGAGAGCGCCTGCTGCGGTCCGACCCAGGGCAGCGGGGCCAGCGACAGCATCTTGCTGCCGTACATGTAGACGGGGAACTGCACGCCCGGGACGTTGCTGACCAACAGGTTGAACAGGATCTTTCCGAAGAAGATCCTGGTGGTCTGGGCAAGAATCGTGGGGGCGAGGAAGTTCGTGGCCGCCAGCACCGTGCTCACTCCGGTGGCCACGCCGCTCTCCTTCATCGCCTTCATGCGCTCCTTGACCACGCCGTGGCGCTCGGCGGGCGTCATCTCGGCCACCGGCAGTTGGACCACGAGCACGACGAAGACGTTGCCCTGGTCGGCGCCGGAGGTGGATTCGCTGCGTATGGCGCTGGGGATCTCGGCCCGCAGCTCCATCCCGTCGGTGTCCACCCCGTGGTCGCGCAGGTAGCGGCCTAGCGCGTCACCGGTGACCTCCAGGACGACATCGTTGATGGTGCCGCCGAGCGACTTGCGGATCTCCTTGAACTCGGCCAGGGGGAAGGTCGTGGACATGAAGCCGCGGTTCGGGCCGGTCTCCACGTTCAGGGGCGTGGACGGCGGCAGCGGCAACGCGGCAGTTGCCGTGTCCGCCAGGCCCTTGGCCACGTCGAGGATCCTCGGTCCGGATTCGCCGGGGTTGGCGATCATCGAACGCAGGTTCCGGCCGGCGTCGCGGGCGGTCTGGATGTTGCGCTTCATCTGCGCCCGCATCAGGTCGGTCTTGGACGGTTCGGGTTCTGCCTCCTCGGTGTCGGCGGCCACCTCGCGGGGCTCCGGACCGAAGTCCAGCAGCGCCGCGAAGAGGTCGATCGCGCCGAGACCGTCGACCATCGTGTGGTGCAACTTGGTGATGATGCCCCACCGGCCGTCCTGGAGGCCCTCCACGAACCAGATCCGCCACATGGGCCGATCGCGGTCCAGCCGCACCGAGAATACCTGGCCGATCAGGGTGTCGAGCTCGGCTTCGCCGCCCGGGCGGGGCAGGCCAACGGCGAGGACATGCTCGCGGATGTCGAAGTGCTCGGCATCGACCCAGCTCGGCTTGCCGGCGCCGGGGACGGCCTGGAACGCCAGCTTCTGCTTGAACCGGGGCGCCAGATGGATGCGGGAGGCGATGAAATCGCGGAGCTCGGCCGCCAGCGGCGCGGGCCCTTCGAAGGTCATCACGCTGCCGATATGCATGTGCGTGCTGCTCTTGTCCTCGATGCCGAGGAACTGCCAGTCGAGTGCCGACACCCGCTGCAACTGCTCTGCCATGAAACCCTCCATGCCGCCCTGCGCCCCGTTCTGCAGGCAACAGTAGGCCCAAGCGCGCGGTCATGACGCCCGGACGACGCAGTTCGTCATCGGGAGCCGACGCGCGAAGTCGGGCCGCGGGAGCCGCCGGAAGAGCCGAAGAGCGGCAGGCCAGCAGCGCCGTTGCTGCAGGAGGGCTATCCGGCGGGGGAGAGCGCCGAGCGCATGGCGGCGAACTTGGCCGCGGACTCCGCCAGCTCGGCCGCCGGTGTGGAGCCGGCGACCAGACCGCAGCCTGCGAAGAGCCGGACCGTCCGGCGCGCCCGATCGATCTCTCCGCACCGCAGGGCGATGCCGAACTCCCCGTCGCCGTGCCGGTCGACCCAGCCCACCGGTCCCGCGTAGCGACCGCGATCCATGCCCTCGGTGGACCGGATGATGGCCAGCGCCCGCTCGGTCGGCGTGCCGCAGACAGCGGCCGTCGGGTGCAGCGAGGCGGCCAGCGCCAGCGCCGAGCCGCCGTCGGCCAGCGTCGCCGCGATGTCGGTGACCAGATGCTGCACGTTGGCCAGGCGCAGAACCCCGGGTCGCTGCGGGACCGCGAGGTCGGTGCAGTGCGCGGCCAGGACCTCGGCCACGCTCGCCACCGCGTAGCCGTGCTCGTTGAGGTCCTTGTCGCTGGCGAGCAGGGCGGCTGCGGCCGCGTCGTCGGACCCGTTGCCGGACCGCCGCACTGTTCCGGCCAGGACGCGGGAGGTGACGCGCATGCCCTCGCGCCGGACCAGGAGTTCCGGGGTGGCCCCGACCAGCCCGGCGACGTGGAAGGTCCAGCACTGCGGATAGTCCAGGTGCAGCTGCGCCATGAGGTGGCGCTCGTCCAGCGGCCCGTGCACTGCGGCGACGAGATCGCGTGCCAGCACGGCCTTGTCCAGTTCGCCGGCTTCGATGCGAGCCACGATTCGGCTGACCGCCTCGCCCCATGCGGCTTCGCTCAGCGTCCCGGCGCGATAGACCACGCGCTCCGGCGGCTGGGGCGGGGTGCGGGCCGGCAGCTGCGCCCCGCCGATCGTGGTGAGCCAGGTGGTCCCGCCGCGACGGCCGACGAGGACCTCGGGGACCACCACCTCCGAGACGCCGGGCCGGTGGTCGAAGGCGAAGGACCCGAACGCGACGGGGCCCGTTCCCGGGAGGCCGACATCGTCGCGGATCTCGGCGGCATCGAGCCAGTCGTGCCACCAGGTCATCGCACGGCTGAAGCGCTCGGCGCCGCGGAAGCGGGCGCGCGCCGCCTGCCCCCATCCGATGAGCCCATCGCGGCCGCGGACCCACGCCACGGTATTGCCCGCCGGGAGCAGATCCAGCAGTGCGGCATCGGCGATGGGATCGCCGTCCAGCACCCGCGCAGTGCGGATCACCACCCCCGCAGCAGGTACGGAGCCGCCGCTGGGTTTCGGGAGGACTCGCACCCTTTCAGGGTAGGGGCAGTGGAGCGTTGCGGCAGATCCGTGCCGAGCAGCGAACGCTGATCGGCATCCCGGGGTCGGCGGCACGCAGCGACGTGCATCCGGACGGACACCTGCGACCATGAGCGCATGACTCGAGCGGACCTTGCCAAGGACCCCCGCGATGTTGCGGCCATGTTCGACGGCGTCGCGCGCCGCTACGACTTGACCAACGACGTGCTGTCGGGGTTCCAGGCGAGGCGCTGGCGAGCAGCGGTCGCCGAGGCGGTGCGCCCGTTGCCCGGCGAGCGCATCCTGGACCTCGCGGCAGGGACCGGCACGAGCAGCCTTCCGTTCGCCGAGGCGGGGGCCGTGGTCGTGCCGTGCGACTTCTCCCTGGGCATGCTCCAGCAGGGCCGCCGTCAGCAGCCGGGACTGCCGTTCGTGGCCGGGGACGGCCTCGCGCTGCCGTTCCGCGACGCCGCGTTCGACGCGGTCACGATCTCGTTCGGGCTGCGCAACGTGCAGGCGACGCAGCGCGGGTTGTCGGAACTGCTGCGCGTGACCCGGCCCGGGGGCCGGCTCGTGGTGTGCGAGTTCTCGACCCCGACCGCCGCGGTGCTGCGCACCGCCTACTTCGAGTACCTCATGCGGGCGCTGCCCGCGCTGGCCCGCCGCACGGCGAGCAACCCCGAGGCCTACGTCTACCTGGCGGAGTCGATCCGCGCCTGGCCCGACCAGGAGGAGTTGTCGGCGCAGATCTACCGGTCCGGGTGGCGACATGTCGCCTACCGGAATCTCACCGGCGGGATCGTCGCGCTGCACCGTGCGCAGCGGCCCTGATCCCGGCCGGTCGAAGCTCCGCCCGGGCAGTGCCGGGTCTCGACGCAGGGGGCCAAGATCGGGGTCGGGCGGGCGCGCACCGCAGCGATCGGCCGCGGAACACGGGACGGAGCGGACAGAACGGGCGGCCGGTTCTCCTCCCATTGCCATCCCGGACCTGCCGGACCACTAGACTCGCTTGAGAAACGAAGCACAAGCACGAGCGCGCTTGGCGGCGCAGCCATCACGCGGGTAGGCGAGGAGGTCGGGTTGAACGTCTACATCCCGCTCATCACGATGGCCGGCCTCGGAGCGCTGTTCGCCATCTTCTCCGTCTTCGCCGCCAGCCTGACCGGCCCCAAGCGCTACAACCGGGCCAAGTACGACGCCTACGAGTGCGGCATCGAGCCGACCCCGCAGCCGCTCGGCGGCGGCAAGTTCCCCGTGAAGTACTACCTCACGGCGATGATGTTCATCATCTTCGACATCGAGATCGTCTTCCTCTACCCGTGGGCGGTGGCATTCGACCAGTTGCAGCTCTTCGGGTTCCTCGCTGTGCTGCTGTTCCTGGTCAACCTGACGATCCCCTACGTCTACGAATGGCGCCGCGGTGGCCTCGATTGGGACTGACGGGTTGACGAGTCGGCGGACGGCGACGGAAGGAACGCAGCGCACATGGGTATTGAGGAGAAGCTCCCTGCTGGGGTGATGCTCAGCACCGTCGAGGCGGTTGCCGGCTACGCCCGCAAGACCTCGCTGTGGCCCGCTACTTTCGGCCTGGCCTGCTGCGCGATCGAGATGATGGCGACCGGGGGTCCCCGCTTCGATATCGCGCGGTTCGGCATGGAGGTCTTCCGGCCGTCCCCGCGCCAGGCGGACTTGATGATCGTCGCCGGCAGGGTGAGTCAGAAGATGGCCCCGGTGCTGCGCCAGATCTACGACCAGATGCCCAACCCCAAGTGGGTCATCGCGATGGGCGTGTGCGCCTCATCGGGCGGCATGTTCAACAACTACGCGATCGTGCAGGGCGTCGATCATGTGGTGCCGGTCGACATCTACCTGCCCGGCTGCCCGCCGCGCCCGGAGATGCTCCTCGACGCGATTCTGCAGCTGCACGACAAGATCCAGCACACCAAGATGGGCGCCCATCGAGAGCAGGAAGTCGCCGAGCTCGAGAGCCGGGCCCTGGTTGCCGATCCGACCTCGGCGATGAAGGGATTGCTGCGGTGAGTGCACAGGAGCCAAGCACCCAGGCCGCGACCGGCGCCGACGTCGCCCCTGCCCCGCTCGGCGGCGCCGAGGTCGTCGGTGTCCGGCACGGGGCTTTCGGCGTCTCCGGGAGCGGCGATACCAGCGGATTCGGTGGTGTCGTGGCGCCGATCGTGGTCGGCGAGCCGGCGCAACGGCCCTTTGGAGGGTGGTTCGACGAAGTCAGCGACGAACTCGAACTCGCGCTGCAGGACCGTTCGCTCCCCGCCACTTCGGCTATCGAGAAGGTCGTCGTCGAGCACGGCGAGATCACCTACTTCGTTCGGCGCGAGCACCTCCTGACGGTGATGCGGGCCCTGCGCGACGAGCCGGCTCTGCGCTTGGAGTACTTCTCCGGTGTGAGCGGCGTGCACTATCCGGAGCAGACCGGCCGGGAGCTGCACGCGGTGTACCACCTGGCATCGTTCACGCACAACCGCCGGATCCGGGTCGAGGTCACGTGCCCGGACACCGACCCCCACATCCCGTCGGTCGTTGCCATCTACCCCAACGCCGACTGGCACGAGCGCGAGACCTGGGACTTCTTCGGGATCGTCTTCGACGGACACCCCCACCTGACGCGCATCGAGATGCCCGACGATTGGGTCGGCCACCCCCAGCGCAAGGACTACCCGCTGGGCGGCATCCCCGTGGAGTACAAGGGCGCAACCATTCCGCCGCCCGATGAGCGGAGGTCGTACAACTGATGGATGACGCAGGCATGGACGATGTGACCTTCGGCGCGGCCCCGGGGGATACCGATGACGGCGAGCAGTACGCCGACGCCTACGACACCACCGAGGGCCGGGTCTTCACCCTGTCCGGCGGGGACTGGGACAGCGTGACGCCGCCGCCGGAGGGCCGGCAGGAGCGGATCGTGGTGAACATGGGGCCGCAGCACCCCTCCACCCACGGCGTGCTGCGCTTGATCCTGGAGCTCGAGGGCGAGACCGTCACCGAGGCCCGGTGCGGGATCGGCTTCCTGCACACCGGCATCGAGAAGAACCTGGAGTACCGCTCCTGGGTGCAGGGCACCACCTTCGTCACGCGGATGGACTACCTGAGCTCGTTCTTCAACGAGACCGCCTACTGCATGGCGGTGGAGAAGCTGCTCGGGATCACGGACCAGGTGCCAGAGCGCGCCCAGGCGATCCGCGTCATCCTCATGGAGCTGAACCGGGCCGGCAGCCACTTCGTGGCGCTGGCGACCGGCGGGCTGGAGCTCGGGGCGCTGACCGCCATGATCTTCGGATTCCGCGAGCGCGAGGTGATCCTGGACCTCTTCGAGGAGATCACCGGCCTGCGCATGAATCACGCCTTCATCCGTCCCGGCGGGGTGGCCCAGGACCTGCCCCAGGGCGTGGAGCAGAAGATCCTCGACGGGATCGCGACGGTCCGCAAGAACTCCCAGGACACCCGCAAGCTCCTCGTCGGCAACAAGATCTGGATGGACCGCACCGTGGGTGTCGGCTACCTCGACCTCACCGGGTGCATGGCGCTGGGGATGACCGGTCCGGTGCTGCGCTCCACCGGCTACCCGCGCGATCTGCGCAAGGACGAGCCCTACTGCGGCTACGAGAAGTACGACTTCGAGGTGCCGACCGTCGACACGTGCGACACCTACGGGCGCTTCCTGCTGCGCCTGGCCGAGATCGAGCAGTCGCTGAACATCGTCGAGCAGGCGGTCAAGCAACTGCGGCCGGGCCCGGTCATGGTCGAGGACAAGCGCATCGCCTGGCCGGCGCAGCTGGCGCTCGGCGGCGATGGGCAGGGCAACTCCCTGGGGCACATCAAGCACATCATGGGCGAGTCGATGGAAGCCCTGATCCACCATTTCAAGCTCGTCACCGAGGGTTTCCGGGTGCCGGTCGGTCAGGCCTACGTCGCCGTCGAGGCGCCCCGCGGGGAGCTAGGCTGCCATGTCGTCAGCACCGGCGGCACGCGGCCGTACCGGGTCCATTTCCGCGACCCGTCGTTCAACAACCTGCAGGCCGTCCCTGCGATGTCGGAGGGGTCGATGGTGTCCGATGTGGTGGCCGCGGTGGCATCCGTGGATCCGGTGATGGGTGGGGTGGACCGCTGATGGCGCTCAGTGACACGACCCGGGCGGAGGCAGAGGAGTTGGCCGCCCGCTATCCGCAGGCGCGATCGGCGCTGCTGCCGATGCTGCATCTGGTGCAGTCGGAAGAGGGCTACGTCTCGCCCGGCGGGATTGCGCTGTGCGCCGACGTGCTCGGGCTCACGCCCGCGGAGGTGAGCGCCGTGGCGACCTTCTACACGATGTACAAGCGTCGACCCGTGGGTCGGCACCATATCGGCGTCTGTGTCAACACCATGTGCGCGGTCCTCGGCGGCGACGCGCTCTGGGCCGCGGTCAGCGATCGACTCGGCATCGGGCACGAGGAGTCCGATCCCCGGGGCCTGTTCAGCGCCGAGCGCATCGAGTGCCAGGCGGCCTGCACGCACGGTCCGGTGATGACCGTGGACTGGGAGTTCTTCGACCAGGTGGGTGTCGAGGAGGCGATCGAGATCATCGACCGTCTCGAGGCGGGGGAGACCGTCGTTCCCACCCGCGGTGCGACGATCCGCAACTTCCAGGCGACCGAGCGCACGCTCGCCGGATTCGACGACGGCCTCGCCGACGAGGGACCTGCCGCGGACGACCTCATGCTCGCCGGACTGCGGCGAGCCCGGGAACTCGGCCACCAGGCGCCGCCGACCACGAAGGGGAAGTGACATGCCGCTGACACCGGTCCTCACCGCCCATTGGGACGAGCCCGACTCCTACACCATCGGCGGCTACCAGCGCCACGGCGGCTACCGGGCGCTGCGCAAGGCGCTGCAGCAGGAGCCGGACCAGATCATCGGCGAGGTGAAGGAGTCCGGTCTGCGCGGCCGCGGCGGCGCAGGCTTCCCCACCGGGCTGAAGTGGAGCTTCGTCCCGCAGGACGGTAACCCCCACTACCTCGTGGTCAACGCCGACGAGTCGGAGCCGGGCGCCTGCAAGGACATCCCGCTCATGCTGGCCAATCCCCACGCCGTCATCGAGGGCATGATCATCACGTCGTACGCGATCCGCGCACGGCACGCCTTCATCTACATCCGCGGCGAGGTCCCGCACCCGATTCGCCGCATCGCCAGGGCCGTCGCCGAGGCCAAGGCAGCCGGGTACCTCGGCAGCAACATCCTCGGGTCCGGCTTCGACCTCGACATCGTCGTGCACGCGGGCGCGGGCGCGTACATCTGTGGCGAGGAGACAGCGCTGCTCGATTCGTTGGAGGGCCGTCGCGGTCAGCCGCGACTGAAGCCCCCCTTCCCCGCGGTCGCCGGCCTCTACGCCGGCCCCACGGTCATCAACAACGTCGAGACCATCGCCAATATCCCGTTCATCGTGGGCAACGGCTCGGACTGGTTGCGCCAGTTCGGCACCGAGAAGTCCCCAGGCTTCAAGCTCTTCGCCGTCTCCGGCCATGTGCGCCGTCCGGGTATCTACGAGGCGCCGCTGGGGATCACGATGGCGGAGCTCCTCGAGCATGCCGGCGGGATGCGCGAGGGCGCGGAGCTGAAGTTCTGGGTGCCCGGCGGGTCGTCGGTCCCCATGCTGCTGCCGGAGCACCTCGACCTCCCGCTGACCTATGAGGCGATGGCGGAGGCGGGGACGATGCTCGGCACCGGGACCCCCATGGTGTTCGACACCTCGGTGAGCGTCGTGCGCGCCATCACACGATGGTCGGAGTTCTACAAGCACGAGTCGTGCGGCAAGTGCACGCCATGCCGCGAGGGCACCGGCTGGATCATGGGGCTGCTGAAGAAGTTCGAGGCCGGCCACGGTTCGGAGGAGGAGCTGCAGACCCTGCAGGACCTGTGCGACCAGATCCTGGGCCGGTCCTTCTGCGCACTCGGCGATGCGGCGGCCACGCCGTTCCCCGCGGCTGTGCGACACTTCCGCGAGGAGTTTCTCGCCGGAACCGCCACTCCGGTGCGGGCTGCCTACGACCCGGACCTCGCCACCATCTACGCCGGAGCGCGCTGATGACCGCACCCGCAGACGCCGCCACGGCCGCCCGGCCGCCGGTCCAGACCGTCACCGCCACGATCGACGGCATCAGCGTGACCGTGCCCCAGGGCACGCTCATCATTCGTGCCGCCGAACTCATCGGCATCGAGATCCCCCGGTTCTGCGACCATCCGCTGCTGGATCCGGTGGCGATGTGCCGGATGTGCCTGGTCGAGGTCGCTCCCGGCCCGCCCAAGCCGCAGCCCGCCTGCGCGGTCGCGCTCGGCGACGGCACGGAGGTCAAGACGCAACGGACGTCGCCGATGGCGGATGCCGCGCAGGAGGGGGTGATGGAGTTCATCCTCGCCAACCACCCCCTGGACTGCCCGATCTGCGACAAGGGCGGCGAATGCCCGCTGCAGAACCAGGCGATGACCAACGGTCGGGGCGAGTCCCGCTTCACGTTGCCCAAGGCGACCTTCCCCAAGCCGATCAACGTCTCGTCGCAGGTGTTGCTCGACCGCGAGCGCTGCGTGAACTGCGCCCGGTGCACCCGATTCGCCGACCAGGTGGCCGGGGATCCGTTCATCGTGCTGTTGGAGCGCGGTGGCCGTCAGCAGGTGGGCATCAACCCCGGTCATCCCTTCGATTCCTACTTCTCCGGCAATACGGTGCAGATCTGTCCGGTTGGTGCGCTCACCAGCGCCAAGTACCGTTTCCGCGCGCGGCCGTTCGACTTGGTCAGCGTGCCCACCGTCTGCGAGCACTGTGCCTCCGGGTGCGCGCTGCGCACCGACTACCGTCGCTCGGTCGTCATGCGCCGCCTGGCGGGCAACGACCCGGCCGTCAACGAGGAGTGGAACTGCGACAAGGGGCGCTTCGGCTTCGTCTACACCACCGAGCAGCGCCTCACGACTCCCATGGTGCGTGAGGACGGTGCCCTGCGACCGGCTTCCTGGCCGGAGGCGGTCCAGGTTGCTGCGGCCGGGCTGGCGCGGGCAGGCTCGGCGACCGGCCTGCTGACCGGCGGACGTGTGACGCAGGAGGACGCACTGGCGTACAGCATCCTCGCCCGCGGCGTGCTCGGCAGCGACAACGTCGACTTCCGAGCGCGCGCGGCCTCGGTCGAGGAGGCGCAGTTCCTCGCACAGGCTGTCGCGGGCACCGGTCTCGGCGTCACCTACGCCGATCTGGAGGCAGCGCCGGCTGTGGTGCTCGTCGCCTTCGAGCCGGAGGACGAGTCGCCGATCGTCTTCCTCCGTCTTCGCAAGGCTGCTCGCTCCCGCGGGCAGCGGATCGTCGCGGTTGCGCCCCTGGCCAGCTACGGGTCGCAGAAGCTCCGGGCCGACGTCGTGCTGGCGGTCCCCGGAAGCGAGCCGGCAGCGCTGGCTCACAGCACCGTCGCTGCCGCACTGGCCGAGCCCGGTGCCGTGCTGCTCGTCGGCGAGCGGGCAGCCGCCGTCCCCGGACTGCTCACCGAGGCCAGGGCGCTGGCACAGCGGACCGGAGCCCGGATGGCGTGGGTGCCGCGCCGTGCGGGGGAGCGAGGCGCGCTCGAGGCGGGACTCCTGCCGGGGCTGCTGCCCGGCGGGCGACCGCTGAGCGATGATGCCTGCCGGACCGAGGTGGCTGCCCAGTTCGGTGTGCCGACCGATGCGCTGCCTTCGCAGGCGGGCCGGGACGCGTCCGGGATCATCGCTGCCGTGGCCGCCGACGCCGAGGCCCGCAGGGCGGCCGAAGCCGACGGCACGCTGGAGGAGTTCGCGCCGATGCTGGCAGCGCTGGTGGTGGGCGGCGTCGATCCCGACGACATGCCGGACCCCGTGGCCTTCCGGCAGGCGCTGGCCGACGTGCCGTTCCTGGTGAGCCTGGAGCAGCGGCTCACCCCCGTCGCCGAGTACGCCGACGTGGTGCTTCCGGTTGCCGATGTGACGCAGAAGGCCGGGTCGTACACCAACTGGGAGGGTCGGCAGCGGCCCTTCGGACAGGTCTTCGACGAGACCGCTGCGTTCTCCGACGCCCGGGTGCTCGCGCTCATCGCCGATGCGGTCGCGGGCATCACCGACGTACCGGCTGCCACGCTGCACGGCGGGGCGGCCGACGGGTTGCGGGCCGCGATGACTCGACTGGGGGGCTTCGCAGGCCCCCGTTCCGCGCCGCCGCAGACCGAGGCCGAGGCGGCGGAGGTGCCGGAGTCGGCTGCCGTCGATCCAACACCGGAATCGCCCGCTGCGAACCCCGCGGGCGAAGCCCACGAAGCGATCCTCGCCACCTGGCGGCAACTCGTCGACGGCGGCACTCTGCAGGAGGGCGAGCCGTACCTCGCAGCCGGTGCGCGGGAGCCGATGGCGCGCATATCGGCGGCCACCGCGCAGAAGGTCGGCGTGGCTGAGGGCCACCTTGTGATCATCTCCACAGCAGCCGGCAGCGCCCGGTTGGCGGTGGCGGTCACGGACATGCCCGACGATGTGGTGTGGGTGCCCGCGAATTCGCCCGGCATCCGGGTGACCAGGGATCTGTGCGCCGGGTGGGGCGATCCGGTGCTGCTCGCGGCGGGAGGTGACCAGCGATGACGACGCTCGCAGCAGCGCTGTCGGCGACGACCGGACCCGCGCTCTCCGATTTCGGCAACGACCCCATCTGGCTGGTGCTGCTGAAGACGCTGATGGTCTTCGTGCTGCTCGTGGTGATCGTCCTGCTCACGATCTGGGCCGAACGCCGGGTGGTCTCCGAGATGCAGCACCGCATCGGCCCGAACCGCACCGGTCCCTTCGGCCTGCTGCAGACCTTGATGGACGGCTTCAAGCTGGCCTTCAAGGAGGAGATCATCCCCAAGAGGGTCTCGCTGGCCGTCTACATCCTTGCTCCGATCATCTCCGCCACCGCTGCCTTCGCGGCGTTCGCGGTGATTCCTTTCGGCCCCGAGGTGAGCATCTTCGGCGAGCGCACCGTCTTGCAGCTGACCGACTTCAACGAGTCGACGCTCTACATCCTGGCCATCACCGCCATCGGCATCTACGGCCTGGTCTTGGCGGGCTGGTCGTCCGGGTCCACCTACCCGCTGCTCGGCGGCCTGCGCTCCACCGCGCAGATGATCTCCTACGAGATCGCGATGGGGCTGGCCTTCGTGGCCGTCTTCATCTACGCCGGTTCCATGTCCACCTCGCAGATCGTGTCCGCGCAGGCCAACGGCTGGTACGCGCTGCTGCTGGCCCCGTCGTTCGTCATCTACGTCACGGCGATGGTCGGCGAGACGAACCGCGCTCCGTTCGACCTGCCCGAGGCGGAAGGCGAGCTCGTCGGCGGCTTCCACACCGAGTACTCCTCGCTGAAGTTCGCGATGTTCTTCCTCGCCGAGTACATCAACATGGTCACGGTCTCGGCCGTGGCGACCACGCTGTTCCTCGGCGGCTGGCGCTTCCCGTTCGACTGGGAATGGGCCAACACCGGCTGGGTCCCGCTGCTGTGGTGGCTGATCAAGGTCTCGGCCTTCATCTACCTCTACATCTGGCTGCGAGGTACCCTGCCGCGCTTCCGCTACGACCAGTTCATGGCGTTCGGCTGGAAGGTCCTGATTCCGGTCTCTCTTGCCTGGCTGGTGCTGGTCAGCGGCGCGCGGGCGATCCAGTCGGAGTACGAGGTGAGCACGGCGGCCCTGCTGGCCATCGGTGCCGGCGTGCTCGTCGTCGCCGTGCTGGTGCAGTTGATCCTGGAACGGCGCAAGGCCGCGCGGGCGCTGGCCGAGGAGGCGACGGCGGCCGAGCGCGCCGAGCACTTCGATCCGTATGCAGGCGGCTACCCGGTGCCGCCGATGCCCGGACAAGAGTTCGCATACACGCCGCGGGCGCGGCGCACCGTCACCGGATCGACGGTCGCCACGGATTCGCCCGCGACCGAGCAGGAGGGCTCCGATGGCTGATCTGCCCCCAGCGCTCGCCGGATTCTGGGTGACGTTCAAGACCCAGTTCAAGCGCGCGGTCACCGAGCAGTATCCCGAGCAGAAGGTGCCCACCAAGCCGCGCTTCCACGGCCGGCATCAGTTGAACCGGCATCCCGACGGGCTGGAGAAGTGCATCGGCTGCGAGCTGTGCGCTTGGGCCTGCCCGGCCGACGCGATCTACGTGGAAGCGGCCGACAACACCGAGGCGGAGCGGTTCTCGCCGGGCGAACGCTACGGCCGCGTCTACCAGATCAACTACTTGCGCTGCATTCTCTGCGGTCTGTGCATCGAGGCATGCCCCACCCGGGCGCTGACGATGACCAACGAGTACGAGTTGGCGGACAGCGACCGGGCGAAGATGATCTACGAGCGCCAGGATCTGCTGGCGCCGCTGCAGTCGGGGATGGTGCAGCCGCCGCACTCGATGGTGGCCGGCACGACGGAGAAGGACTACTACCTCGGCACCGTGAACGCCGCGACCGAGGAGCAGCGTCAGGAGGTGGCGCTGCGAGAGGCTGATGCGCCCACGGTGCGTCGGCCCTCCACGGTCCGGCAGCCTGCCGATCCGACCGCGACGGAGGCCTCGTGAGCTCCCTGTCGATGCTGGCCCCGGTGGCGGCCCAAGCGGTCGCCTCGAGCGCAGGCGAGGAGGCCGCCTTCTGGATCTGCGGCACCCTGGCCGTGGTCGGCGCGCTGGGCCTGGTGTTGTCCCGCCGAGCCGTGCACGGCGCCCTGTTCGTCGCGCTGACGATGATCAACCTGGCGATCCTGTATGCCGCCAACTCAGCGCCGTTCCTGGGCCTGGTCCAGGTCATCGTCTACACCGGCGCGGTCATGATGCTGTTCCTGTTCGTCCTCATGATCGTCGGAGTGGATGCCTCCGACAGCTTCACCGAAACCATCAAGGCGCAGCGCGGCTGGACCGCGGTGCTGGTCCTGGGGTTCTCGGGACTGCTCATCGCCGGCATCGTCACCGGTATGGCGGAGATGACCAGCCTCGGATTGACGGAGGCCAACGAGGCTGCCGGCGGCAACGCCCAGGGGCTGGCCTACCTCATTTTCGACCGCTATCTCTTGGCGTTCCAAGCGGTGGCGGCCCTGCTCATCACCGCGGCGCTGGGGGCGCTGGTGCTCGCGCACCGCGAGCATCTGCAGCCGCGCAAGACGCAGGCGGATCTCAGCCGCGAGCGCTTCTCGTCCGGCCGGCACCCGGGGGTGCTCCCGAACCCGGGCGTGCTGAGCAGCACCAACGCCATCGGCAATCCGGCTCTGCTGCCCGACGGCACGCCCTCGCAGGAGTCGATCCCGATGCCGCTTCGCGCACCGTCGAGCCCGGGAACCGACGAGGGGCAGTCGGCCATCGAGCGGGGGGAGGACTAGGTGGATCCATCCGCATACATCGTGCTGTCGGCCGTCCTGTTCACGATCGGGACGTTCGGGGTGCTGCTGCGCCGCAACGCGATCATCGTCTTCCTGTCGGTGGAGCTCATGCTCAACGCGGCCAACCTCGCCTTCGTGGCCTTCGCCCGGATGCACGGCCAGCTCGACGGCCAGGTCATCGCGTTCTTCGTGATGGTCGTCGCCGCGGCGGAGGTCGTGATCGGCCTGGCGATCATCATGCTCATCTTCCGCACCCGGCGTTCGGCGAACGTCGATGAGCCCAGTCTGTTGAGGAACTGACATGGCGACGTTCCTGCCGACCTCTGGCGAAGAGGTCGAACCCATCCTGGACACCGTCTCCGCGGCCGGAGCCGGCGGCGCGTTCTCGCTGCTGTGGCTGATCATCGCGATCCCGGCGGTCACTGCCGCGCTGCTGCTGGTCCTCGGCCGCCGCAGCAATGCCTGGGGCCACCTCGCCGCAGTCGCGGCTGTGCTCGCGTCCTTCGTGGTCGGCCTGATCCTGGTCGTGCAGATGGTCGGCCTGCCGGAGGATGGCCGCGCCGTCGTGCTGGACCTGTGGGACTGGACCTTCGCGGGCCAGTTCAACGCGGACATGGCCTTGCGCATCGATCCGTTGTCGGCTGCCTTCGTGCTGCTCATCACCGGCGTCGGCGCCCTGATCCACATCTACTCGATCGGGTACATGCACGACGACCCCGACCGCCGGAAGTTCTTCGCCTTCCTCAACCTCTTCGTCGCCGCGATGCTGCTGCTGGTGCTGGCGAACAACTACCTGCTGCTCTACGTGGGCTGGGAGGGGGTTGGCCTGGCGTCCTACCTGCTCATCGGCTTCTGGCAGCTCAAGCCCACCGCTGCGGTTGCCGCGAAGAAGGCCTTCGTGGTCAACCGGGTGGGCGATGCGGGTCTCTCCATCGCGATCATGCTCATGTTCGCCACGTTCGGGTCGGTGACCTTCGACACCGTGTTCGCCGCGGCGGACGAAGCCGACGGTTCTGCGCTGACGCTCATCGGCCTGACGCTGCTGCTGGCTGCCTGCGGCAAGAGCGCCCAGTTCCCGTTGCAGTCCTGGCTGCTCGATGCGATGGAGGGCCCGACTCCGGTCTCGGCCCTCATCCACGCGGCCACCATGGTCACCGCCGGGGTCTACCTCATCGCCCGCAGCAACGCGATCTTCGACCTGTCGGCCACTGCGCTGACCGCCGTTGCCGTCGTCGGCACGATCACGATGCTCATGGGCGCGATGATCGCATCGGCCAAGGACCCGATCAAGAAGTCGCTGGCAGGCTCGACGATGTCGCAGATCGGCTACATGATCCTCGCCGTCGGGCTCGGCCCGGTGGGCTACGTGTTCGCGCTGTTCCACCTGTTGACCCACGGCATCTTCAAGGCGGGCCTGTTCCTGGGGGCCGGCTCGGTCATGCACGGGATGAAGAACGAGGAGGACATGCGCCGATACGGCGCCCTGCGGGGATTCATGGCGGTCACGTTCGCGGCGTTCTTCGCCGCCTACCTCGCGATCATCGGTGTCCCGCCATTCGCGGGCTTCTTCTCCAAGGACGAGATCATCAAGGTCGCGATGGAGACGAACTTCGCCTACGGCATCGCCGCGCTCGCCGGCGCCGGGCTGACCGCCTTCTACATGACCCGCATGGTGATCATGACGTTCTTCGGCAAGGCGCGCTGGGACGATGACCAGCATCCGCACGAATCGCCGCCGGTGATGACCGTGCCGATGATCATCCTCGGGTTCGGCTCGGTCCTGGCCGGCGCGGTCCTGCTCTTCGCGCTGGACATCGAGGGCTGGCTGGCGCCGGTCGTCGGATTCAGCGAGCCGGAGCGCGCGATCAGCAGTGCGGTGCTCATCCCGATCACCCTCCTGGTCGTCGCGGTGGGCATCCTGCTCGCCTACCGGCAGTACCAGCAGCACGAGGTCCCCCGCGTCGCGCCGACCGCAGTGAGCCCGCTCACCAGAGCGGCCCGCAACGACCTCTACGGCGATGCGTTCAACGAAGCAGTCTTCATGCGGCCCGGGCTCTACCTCACCCGTTGGCTGGTGTGGTTCGACAACCGCGGCATCGACGGCGCGGTTCGGGGCATCGGGTCCGGGTTCGCGGCGCTGTCCGGCAAGCTGCGGACCTTGCAGACCGGGTTCGCCCGACAGTACGCGTTGACCATGGTTGGTGGTGCGCTGCTGATCGTCGCGGCGCTGGTAGTGGTGAGGCTGGTATGAACGACGGACTCGGTCTGCTGACGCTACTGGCGGCGCTGCCGCTGGTGGGCTCCCTCGTAGTTGCCGCACTGCCGCGCGCCAACGCCACCCTGGCCAAGCAGGTCGCCCTGGGGTTCAGCCTCGCCGCGCTCGCGCTCGCCGGCGTCGTTGCGGTGCAGTACGACAGCGGTGCCAGCGGCTATCAGATGGTGGAATCGGTGTCCTGGATCCCCTCTCTGGGCGTCTCCTGGACCCTCGGCCTGGATGGGCTGGGTCTGGTGCTGCTGCTGCTGGCGGTGCTGTTGGTCCCCGTCGTCCTCGTCGCTGGCTGGAACGAGCGCACGCACATCGCGACGAACGCCAACGCCGCGGCCGTTCCGGTCGCGGTCGGCGCCGCTGGCGGCAATGCCGTGCCGCGCGGGCCTCGCGGATCCTCCGCTGCTGCCGCGGGCACCGGTCCGGCAGAGCAGGAGGGCGGTTCGGTCAAGGGCTACCTCGCCCTGATCCTCGTTGCCGAGGCCATGATGATCGGCGTCTTCACCGCGATCGACGTCTTCCTGTTCTACGTCTTCTTCGAGGCGATCCTCATCCCCGTCTACTTCATGATCGGCCGCTACGGGACCGGCCAGCGCGCCTACGCGGCGGTGAAGTTCCTCATCTACAGCCTCGTGGGCGGCCTGCTGATGCTGGCATCCCTCGCGGGCCTGTGGGCGGTCTCGCGAGGTCAGGGCGGTCCGACGTTCGACGTGCGTGCGCTGGCGGAGTTGCAGATCAGCGAGACCACGCAGGCATGGCTCTTCCTCGGCTTCTTCATCGCGTTCGCCATCAAGGCCCCCCTGTTCCCGGTGCACACCTGGCTGCCGGACGCCGCCGGTTCCTCGCGCCCGACGACAGCGGTGCTCCTCATCGGCGTGCTGGACAAGATCGGGACCTTCGGCATGATGCGGCTGTGTCTGCCGCTGTTCCCGGACGCGGCGCAGCGGTTCGCGCCCGTCATCATCGCGGTCAGCGTGATCTCCATCCTCTACGGCGCACTGCTGGCGATCGGCCAGACGGATATGCGGCGGCTGTTCGCCTACGTGTCCATCAGCCACTTCGGGTTCATCACGCTGGGGATCTTCGTCTTCACGACCCAAGGCCTGTCGGGCGCGACCTTCTACATGCTCGGCCACGGATTGTCGACGGCCCTGCTGTTCTGCGTGGCCGGCTACTTGATGAGCCGCCGCGGCAGCGCGCAGATCGCCGACTACGGCGGCGTCAACAAGGTTGCGCCCGTCCTCGCCGGCACGTTCCTCATCGCCGGGCTCACGGCGCTGGCGCTGCCTGGGCTGAGCACCTTCATCAGCGAATTCCTGGTGCTGGTCGGCACGTTCACCCGGTACCCGTGGGTTGCGGTGATCGCGACGCTGGGCATCATCCTGGCGGCCGTCTACGTGCTGTGGCTCTACCAACGGACCATGACCGGGCCGGTGACCGAGCAGGTCCGCGGCATGCCCGACCTCAATGGTCGCGAACTCGCGGCGATCGTGCCGGTGATCGCCCTGGTCATCCTGCTCGGCTTCTACCCCAAGCCCGCGCTGGATGTCATCAATCCCACCGTGGACGAACTGATGGAGCAGGTGGGCGCGACCGACCCGGAGCCGACAGTGCCACTGTCCGAAGGAGCCCCGCGATGATCGGTGCGCAAGCGTTGACCGCAATCCCGATCCAGGACCAGCAGCCCCTGGAATTCGTCGCCCCCGACATCGCCTGGGCGGCGATCGCGCCGGTGGCAATCGTCCTGGCAGCGGCCGCCGTCGGTGTGCTGGTGGAGGCGTTCGTGCCCCGACGGGCTCGGCGGCGCACACAGCTGGTCCTGGTCCCGGTCGCGCTGGTGGCGGCCTTCGTGATGGTGGTCCAGGGTGACGGCACCTTCGAGGTGGTCATGTCGGGCGCCTATGCGGCGGACGGCCCGGCCAGGTTCCTGCAGGGCGTCGTCCTCGCCGTCGCGGCTATCGCCAGCCTCTTCCTCGCCGAGCGCCAAGTGGACCCGGCGGGCGACGCCTTCGCACCTCGGGCCTCGGCGGTCCCGGGTTCGAGCGACGAGCGCGACTTCACCACCGCGGGCTGGCTGCAGACGGAGGTGTGGCCGCTGCTGCTCTTCGCAGTTGGCGGGATGTTGCTGTTCGTCGCGTCCAACGACCTGCTGACCATGTTCGTCGCGCTGGAGATCATGTCGCTGCCGCTGTACCTGCTGACCGGCATGGCCCGGCGGCGACGCCTGTTGTCGCAAGAGGCGGCGCTGAAGTACTTCATCCTCGGGGCGTTCTCCTCGGCGTTCTTCATCTACGGCGCCGCGCTGCTGTACGGATTCGCGGGCTCGGTGCGCCTCGGCGACATCCTCAACGCGCTCTCCGCCCAGCCGGGCGAGAACGGTTTGGTGCTGGCCGGTGCGGCAGTGCTCCTGGTCGGCCTGCTGTTCAAGGTGGCGGCGGTGCCGTTCCACGCCTGGACGCCCGACGTCTATCAGGGCGCTCCGACCGTCGTGACCGGGTTCATGGCGGCTGGCGTGAAGGTGGCGGCCTTCGGGGCACTGCTGCGCGTCATGTACGTTGCCCTCGCCGGCGTCGAATGGGATCTGGTCCCGGTGCTGCTCGTCGTCGCCACGATCACGTTCTTCGTCGGCTCGATCGTCGCGCTGTCCCAGCCCGACATCAAGCGCATGCTCGCCTACTCCTCGATCGCGCACGCGGGCTTCCTGCTCCTCGGTGTCGCAGCGCTGAGCCGGGCGGGCCTGGCGGCAACGCTGTTCTACCTCGCTGCCTACGCTTTCGCCACGCTCGGTGCATTCGCGATCATCTCGCTGGTTCGCGATGCGAACGGGGAGGCCACGCGGCTGTCGCAGTGGGCTGGGCTGGGCCGGCGCAGCCCGATGGTTGCCGGGGCCTTCGCGCTGTTCCTCCTGGCGTTCGCCGGGATTCCGCTCACCAGCGGCTTCATCGGCAAGTTCTCCGTGTTCTCGGCCAGTGTGGATGCCGGGGATGGCGTGTTCGTGGTGCTCGCGGTGCTCGCGAGCGCGGTGGCGGCGTTCTTCTACGCGCGCGTGATCGTGCTCATGTTCTTCACCGCCCCCACGACCGACGATGTGCGCGTCGTCGTGCCGAGCGCGTTCACGGCAGTCGGGCTGGGGGCGACGATCGCGATCACCGTTGTCCT
Organism: uncultured Actinomycetota bacterium; assembly: GCA_963766005.1. Lineage (GTDB taxonomy): Bacteria > Actinomycetota > Actinomycetes > S36-B12 > CAVXYG01. Next base: position 229,028 of record CAVXYG010000008.1, read on the forward strand.
CGGCGTGTTTCCCGAACCGCTGCTGGAGCTGGCCAACCAGGCCGACTTGTTCGTGCGGTAGGCGCCCGTAGCATGGAAACGCGGGGCATCGTCGATCCCCGGACGGCCGTCAGCGAGAGGTGGTGCCGTGGTTGTTCAGGCTGACACCTCCAACGGGGTGCTCACCCCCGACGCGGCAGTCTCGCTCGCCTCGGTCGACGCCGACCTCGCGGCGCAGCTCAACCGCGGGATGGCGCAGGTGGAGCGGAGCCTCCTCGCAGCGACCGAGGCCGATGATCCCTTCATCGCCGAGGCCGCCGGCCATCTCGCGGCCGCCGGCGGCAAGAGGTTCCGGCCCCTGCTGGTCCTCCTGGCCTCCCAGTTCGGGGACCCGGACGCACCCGGGGTGATCCCGGCAGCGGTGGTCGTCGAACTGACCCACCTGGCCACGCTCTACCACGACGACGTGATGGACGAGGCGCCCCGCCGCCGGGGCGCGGTGTCGGCGAACGAGCGGTGGGGCAATGCCGTGGCCATCCTCACCGGGGACTACCTGTTCGCCCGGGCTTCGGAGATTCTGGCCGATCTCGGGCCCGAGGCGGTCCGGCTGCAGGCCACGACGTTCCAGCGCCTGTGCTCCGGCCAGATCCGCGAGACGATCGGCTCGGGGCCGCACGACGATCCGATCGCTCACCATCTGTCCGTGCTGGCGGATAAGACCGGCTCCCTGATCGCCACCTCGGCCCGCTTCGGCGCCATGCTCGCCGGTGCTCCCGCCGAGGACACCGATGCGCTGACCCGGTTCGGTGAGCGGATCGGCGTTGCCTTCCAGCTGGCCGATGACCTGGTCGACATCCTGACACCGGCCGACGCGAGCGGCAAGACCCCGGGCACCGACCTGCGCGAGGGTGTGCTCACGCTCGCTGGGCTGTATGCCCTGCGCTCAGACAGCCGCAGCGATGGCCGGCTGCAGGAACTGCTGCGGCGGCCGCTGTCCGACGATCGTGAGCACGCCGAGGCTCTGGCGCTGCTGCGCGAGCACGAGGCGGTGACGCTGGCGCGGGTTGAGGCTCGCCGCTGGGCCGACGACGCCCGGCGTCAACTCGACTCCCTGCCGCCCGCGGCGAGCAGGGAGGCGCTGTACCGGCTGTGCGACTACGTCGTCGGCCGAACCGCGTAGCCGGCGCCGGGACCGATCCGGTCGACCGGGCGACTGCGTATGCTGACCGACAGCGACCCGCGTCGATGCGCACGTGGGGCGTGCGGACCGTCCCGGTCCGCAGCGAAGGGAGAGCCGCGTGCACGCCGTCGTCGCCGACCTGTCCACGCGCCGCTATCTCTTCACCGCCGCCGCTCAGCGACTGCCTCGGGGCCGGGGGAGGCGCGCCGGGTGGGGGCCGGGCGGGTTGCTGCGGCTGGCCGAGGACGCTGCGGCTCCCGTGCTGCCCCGCGCTCGGGGTTGGGTCCGGCTGCGACCGGAACTTGCGGGCATCTGCGGCAGCGACATCGGCATTGCCCACGCCAAGTCGTCCTTCGTGCTGTCGGCTTTCTACACCGCGCCCGTTCAGGTGCCCGGCCACGAGATCGTCGCCGTCGTGGCCGAGGTCGGGCCGGGGGTGAGCACGGTCGCGCCGGGCGACCGCGTCGTCGTCGATCCGGTGTTCGCCTGCCGTCAGCGTGGCTTCGATCCGGTGTGCCGGGCCTGCGCTGAGGGGCGGCCCGACGTCTGCGAGCGGTTCGACGAACCCGGCGACACCGGGTGCCGCGCGCCCACGATCGGCTTCGACGCCGCCGTGGGCGGTGGCTGGGGAGAGGAGTGCATCGCCCACGAGTCCCAGTTGTATCCCGTGGGCTCGATCCCGTCGCGCCGCGCCGTGCTGGCCGAGCCGGCGACCATCGGGCTGCACGCGGCCTTGCGCTGGGAGCGACGGGGGGATCGTGTCGTCGTGATCGGTCCCGGCACGATCGGTCTGCTCACCACGGCGGCACTGCGGATGCTGCACCCCGACCTCGACATCATCGTGGTGAGTCCGGACCCCTTCGGCGACGGCCATGCTCTGGCCGCGGGCGCCACCCGGGTCCTGCGCAGCGGGTCGGAGGCCGTGGCATCGCTGGCCGCCAGCGACGGCGGTCGTGTGCTGCGGCCGAGAATGACCCGGACCCCGATCCTGCAGCGCGGCGTGGACGCGGTATTCGACTGCGTGGGCTTGCCGGAGACGATCGACCTGGGGCTGCACCTCCTGCGCTCCAGCGGCACCTTCATCCTCGTCGGGGGCGCGTCCAAGCAGCAGGTCGACTGGTCGCTGGTCTGGAACCGCGGCTTGACGATCGCGGGCACGATCAACTCCGGCCCGGAGGCGGCACTGGCTGGCCGGACCACCTTCGCACAGATTCGCGAGTGGCTGGCCGACGACCGGTACCCGGTGGACGGCATCGTGACCCACGAGTTCGCCCTCGACGAGTGGCGCAACGCCCTGGCGACAGCGTCGGACGGACCTCGCGCGGCCTGCGTCAAGGCGGTACTGCGGCCGAATCCGGGCTTGCCCCTGGTGTGACGCCCGCGACCTCGGCTACGGCGCGATACCGTGCCGCTGCACCACGTCGGGGGGCGGGATGTACGGTCCGTCGCGACGCGGCGGACGGAAGCGCGGCGTCTCCAGGATCAAGCGCGGTCCGCGATCCCAGGTCATGTAGCTCCACGCCCAGTTGAGCGTGACCGAGACCCGGTTGCGCATGCCGACGAGGTAGACCAGGTGCAGTCCCAGCCACGCAGACCACGCAGGGTAGCCGGTCAGTGTCGTGCCGTTGGTCAACTGGGCGACGGCCGCGGTGCGCCCGATCGTGGCCATGGTGCCCTTGTCGTGGTAGTGCAGCACCGTGTGCGGCTGCCCCTTGATCGTGCGGACGATCTGCTCGGCGGCGTGTCGACCGCTCTGGATGGCCACCTGGGCAAGGCCGGGCAGTTCACCGCCCCGACCGTCGGGGATCGCGGCCACGTCACCGACGGCGTAGGAGTTGCGCCTGCCCGGGATCGAGCAGTCAGGATTGGTCACGATGCGCCCGCCGCGGCTCTGCGGTACGTCGATCGCATCGGCCAGGCCGCTGGCACGGTTGCCGGCCGCCCAGATCACCATGCGCGTGGGGATGTAGTCGCCCGCCTCGCCCAGCAGCACGTAGTCCGCCCCGACCTCGGCGACCGACGTGGCCAACCGCACCTCCACGCCTTTGGCGGACAGGACGTCGCGGGCATAGGCGCGCAGGGCGGGATCGAACGGCTGGAGCAGGGCATCGGTCTGCTCCACGAGGATCACGCGCGACCGGTGCACGTCCAGATCGTGGAAGTCGGCCTCGAGCACATCGTCGATGAGCTCGGCGATAGCTCCGGCGATCTCGATGCCGGTGGGTCCGCCGCCCACCACGACGATGTTGAGGATGCCGGCGTGGATCAGGTCCTGTCGGGCATCGGCGGCCTCGAAGAGCCCGAGCAGGTAGTTGCGCACGCGCAGGGCATCGGGCATCGAGTACAGCGGGAATGTGTGCTCCGCGGCGCCGGGGACGCCGAAGTAGTTCGCCTTGGCCCCGACCCCGACGATGAGGTGGTCGTAGGAGACCGGGTCCTCTCCGGCCAACTGGACCTGCTGACGCTCCCAGTCGATCCCGGTGACGGTGCCCTGTCGGAACAGCACCCGTCGGCGGCGCCGGAACAGTCCGCGTGCCGGGTAGGCGACATCGGCGGGGTTCAGCCCGCTCGTCGCCACCTGGTACAGCAGGGGCAGGAACGTGTGGTAGTTGTGCTGGTCGACGACGATGACTTCGACGTCCTCGTTCTCCAGCGCGCGGGCCGCGTTCATCCCGCCGAAGCCCACGCCGAGGATCACCACTCGTGGCCGTTGCATGCGCATCATCGTCACAGAGTCGCCAGCGTTGTGCGACACGGGCGGGGGATCGGCTGGATCAGTAGTCGAGCAGCCGCGCCGCGAGGTCGGTCATGACCTCGGTCGCACCCCCGCCGATACCGAGGATGCGAACATCACGGTAGTGCCGCTCCACCTCGGTGCCCCGCATGTAGCCGGCACCGCCGAAGAACTGCACGGCCCGGTCGGCCGCGTACTCGCCGGCGGCCACCCCGGTCTGCTTGGCCAGGACCGCCTCGGCGACGACTGGCTCCCCGGCCGCGTGCCGGGCGGCGACCCAGCGGGTGTAGCAGCGGGCGACGTCGATCTGCCGGTGCATCTCGACCAACGTGTGCCGCACTACTTGCCGCTGCGCCAGCGGTCGGCCGAACGTGGTCCGGTCCTTGGTCCAGGCCGCGGCGAGATCGAGGCAGCGCTGGCCGGTTGCGTAGCCGGTCACCGCCAGCGACAGCCGCTCGGTCACGAAATGCCGCGCCAAGGAGGCGAAGCCGCTGCCGTGGCCGAGGAGGTTCTCCCGAGGCACCGGGACATCGGTGAACGACAGCTCCGCGGTGTCGCTGCACCACCACCCCATCTTCGCCAATCGACGCGTCACCGCGAAGCCGGGCGCATCGGCATCGAGGATCGCCAGGCTCACACCGCCGGCGCCCGGCTCGCCGGTACGCACCGCGGCCACGACGAAGTCGGCCCGGCAGCCGGAGGTGATGTACGTCTTGGCTCCCGTGACGCGCCATGCCCCGTCCCGCTGCACGGCGGACGTGCGAAGGTTGGCCACGTCGGAGCCGCCGTCGGGCTCGGTCACAGCCAGCGCGCAGATGGCCTCCCCCTGCAGCACCGGGCGGACGTAGCGCGTCAGCAGGTAGTCGGCGCCCGCTTCATCGCCGGCGCTACGTCGAGCAGCCGCAGCATCGATGACGTGGGGCAGCGCGATGCCGTGGGTGAACAGTGCTGCGATGACGCCGCCGCTGGCGCCGGCTGCGAGGAGCGCCTCGTCGGCCACGAGCTGGTCGATCGGATCTCCGCCCTGGCCGCCGACGTCCTCGCTGAAGCCGAGCCCGAGGAGACCGGCCCCGGCCGCGGCGCGGTGGAGGGATCGCGGCAACTCCCCGTCGGCCTCCCACAGCTGGAGATCCGGCACGATGCGAGCCAGCGCGAAACTCCGGACGGCATCAGCCAGCGCGCGTCGCTCCGGCGTCTGGAAGGGGTCGGTCACGACGGTGCAGCCGAATCCGGCAGCGCCGTCCGGTCGTGGACGATGAGCACCGAGGATGTCGCATGGGCCGCCAGGGAGGAGGCGATCGATCCCGCGCGCAGGGACTTCCAGGCGGACAGCCCCGTGGTTCCCTGCACCACGAGGTCGGTGCGATGCTCGCTGAGGAAGTCGAGGATGATGTCGCGCACGTGGTAGAAGACCTCCGTGCTGTCCGGGTTGAGAACGAGCTGGCGCACCGACTTCGCCTTGCCGTGAAGTTCGGCTGCCGCGACGCGGACGGCTTCCTCTGCGTCGAGCTCGCCCTGCGGGACGCTGATCACGGTGACATCGACTCCCGGCAGCCACGGCATGGTGGCGAGCACGCGCGCGGCTGCGATGGAGTCCGGCGAACCGTCGCTGCACACCACAGCGCTGCGGACCGGTTGGCCGTGTCGGGCGATGACCAGCGGCGCTGGCGGGTTGTGCAGCAGCCACTCCGAGGTGCTGCCGAGGTGCAGCGCTTTGAGCAGCCCACGGCCGCGGGGCCCGACGACGATGACGTCGCGGTCGGCGCATTCCGCGATCGCTACCCGCGGATCCGCGCGGGTATGCAGGTGGCGCACCGCTGCTATCGCCGCTGGGTTGATGAGGACGCGCGGCAGTTCCGGTTCCCACTCGACGATGTCGTCGCTGACCTCGCTCGCGTGGCCGGGGTCGGCTTCGAGGACGTCGACCGTCCAGCCGTCCCAGTCCTGCGCATTCAGCCACGCCCAGGCCAGATCCGCCGCCGTCGAGCCGTCATCACCGAACAGGATGGTGCCACTCATGTCGCCTCCTCGCCTCACCCCATCATGGTCAGCGGACGCGCGGTTCGCCAGGGTCCTGCGGACCTTCGCGCGGACTGTTGCGGGCACCGCCTGGCGCGCGGCGAGAAGATTCGGCCGGGTCGGTGCTCGCGTCGGTGCTCGGGTCGGCGCCTCGACTCGTTGCGGGTGGGCTGACCCGGGCGGCGCGAATCCGGACGGCGTCGGCGGTGAAGACGGCCAGGGCGAGCCAGACGAGGACGAAGCCCGCCCATCGTGTGGGGGTGATCGCCTCGTCGAAGACCACCAGGCCGATCACGAACTGCAGTGCGGGCCCGATGTACTGCAGGACTCCCAACCGGCTCAGCGGAATGCGCACCGCTGCCGCCCCGAACAGCAGCAGCGGCACGGCGGTCACCGCTCCGGCCCCGATCAGCAGCGCCGCGTGCCCGGGGCCCTCCGCGAGGAAGGTTCCCCTGCCCGTGACGCCCAACCACAGCAGGTAGCCCGCCGCGATCGGTGCGACGAAAGCGCTCTCGATGGCAAGGCTGGGGATGGCATCGATGTCCGCGCGCTTCTTGACCAGGCCGTAGAGGCCGAACGACATCGCCAGGAGCAGGGAGACCAGAGGGACCCGGCCGTAGCCGACGGTGATGACCAGGACGCCGGCGGTTCCGAGCGCCACGGCTGACCACTGCATCGGCCGCAGCCGCTCCCCGAGCAGAACCACGGCCAGCAGCACCGTCACCAGCGGGTTGATGAAGTACCCCAGCGAGGCCTCCAGGACATAGCCGTTGGCCACGGCCCAGATGAAGACGCCCCAGTTGGTGGTGACCAGCACGGCCGCCACGGCGAGACGGCCGCGGGTGCGGCTGTCGGCAGCCGCCTGCCGGACCGTGCGCCAACCGTGCGACCACCAGAGCAGGCCGCCGACGACGACCAGCGTCCAGACGACCCGGTGGGCGAGAATCTCCAGCGGCGCCGCGGGCTCGACCAGCGGCCAGTAGAGCGGCACCAGTCCCCACAGCGCGTAGGCCGCCACGGCAGCGGCGGTGCCGAAGGCCTCGGGGCCGAGGGGGCGGTGCTCTAGGCGACCGGGCACCGGCAGCCCACAGGTGCGCCGGTCAGGTGATGACCCACGTGTCGCGGCCGCTGATCAGCGCTTGGAGATCCGGATCCGGGTTCAGCGCCCGGGCCCGCGCAGCCTGCTCCCGCAGCTCGCGATCGAAGCTCGGCCGTTCGATGCTGCGGAACACGCCGATCGGCGTGTCCGCAAGCGTCACCGGGTCGCTGAGCCGGGACAGTGCGAACGCGATCGACGGGTCCGGGGCATCGGCGTGATGCACGAGCAGGTTGTCCACTCCGTGGTTGGCCGCATCGACGATGGCGATGCTGCCGTCCGGCAGCCGCGCCACGCCCTTCTCCAAGTCACTGCCGAACCGGATCGGCTGGCCGTCTCGCAGCGGGATGAGCACATCCTGCTTCGTCGCGGCATCCTTCACCGGATCCCAAGCTCCGTCGTTGAAGATGTTGCAGTTCTGGTAGATCTCCACCAGTGCGCTGCCCTCGTGGGCGGCTGCCTGCCGGAGCACCTCGGTCAGGTGCGCGCGGTCGGAGTCGATCGTTCGGGCGACGAAGGTCGCTTCGGCGCCCAGCGCCAGCGAGACCGGGTTGAAGGGGTAGTCCAGGGAGCCGAACGGGGTCGACTTCGTCACCTTGCCGAGCTCGGACGTGGGGCTGTACTGGCCCTTCGTCAGCCCGTAGATCCGGTTGTTGAAGAGCAGGATCTTGAGGTTCACGTTCCGCCGCAAGGCATGGATGAGGTGGTTCCCGCCGATGGACAGGGCGTCACCGTCGCCGGTGATCACCCAGACCGACAGGTCCGGCCGCGATGTGGCCAGCCCGGTGGCGATGGCGGGGGCGCGGCCGTGGATGGAGTGCATCCCGTAGGTATTGAGGTAGTAGGGGAAACGCGAAGAGCAGCCGATGCCGGAGACGAACACGATGTTCTCCCGGCGCAGGCCCAGCTGGGGGAGGAACCCCTGGACGGCCGCCAAGATCGCGTAGTCGCCGCAGCCGGGGCACCAGCGGACCTCCTGGTCGCTCTTGAAGTCCTTGGCCTTCTGCGGGGTGTCGGTCTTCGGCACCAGGTCCAGGGCAGGGTACGTGTCGGTCATCGAACGGTCTCGGTTCCCTTCTCGGCTCCGGTGGCGATCGCGGTGATGGTCTCTGCCAGCTCGTCGGCCCGGAACGGCAGTCCGCGGACGCGGTTGACGCCGACGACGTCCACGAGGTACTTCGCTCGAAGCAGCATCGCCAACTGGCCGAGGTTCATCTCCGGCACGATCACCCGGCGATACCGGCGCAGCACGTCGCCGGTGTTCCTCGGCAGCGGGTTGAGGTGGTGCAGATGGGCTTGCGCGACGGGCAGGCCCTGCTCGCGCACCAGTGCGCAGGCCGCCGCGATCGGGCCCTCGGTCGATCCCCAGCCGAGGATCAGCACGTCGGCGTCGGCCTGCGGATCGTAGACGGTCAGTTCCGCCACGGTGTCGGCGATCCCGTCCACCTTCGCCTGACGCAGCCGCACCATGCGTTCATGGTTGTCCGGGTCGTAGGAGATCGTGCCGATGCCGTCTGCCTTCTCGATCCCGCCGATCCGATGCTCCAGGCCCGGGGTTCCCGGGATCACCCACGGCCGGGCGAGGGTCTCCGGATCGCGCAGATACGGCCAGAACTCCTCGGTGCCGTCGGCGGCCACGTGGTTCGGCTCGGTGGTGAAGGCCACCTGCAGGTCCGGCAGGTCCGCCACCCGGGGCACCCGCCACGGCTCGGCGCCGTTGGCCAGATAGCCGTCGGACAGCAGGAAGACCGGAGTGCGGTACGTGGTGGCGATCCGGGCCGCCTCAAGAGCGGCGTCGAAGCAGCCGGCAGGGGTGCTGGGCGCGACGATGGGGACCGGGGCCTCCCCGTTGCGCCCGAACATCGCCTGCAGCAGGTCTGCCTGCTCGGTCTTGGTCGGCAGTCCGGTGGAGGGGCCGCCGCGCTGCACGTCGATGATGACCAGCGGCAGTTCCAGGGCCACCGCCAGGCCGATGGTCTCCGACTTCAGCGCGATCCCGGGCCCGGAGGTCGTCGTCACGCCCAGGGCGCCGCCGTAGGCAGCTCCCAGCGCGGCCCCGACACCGGCGATCTCGTCCTCGGCCTGGAAGGTCGTGACGTCGAACGCCTTGTGCTTGGCGAGCTCGTGCAGGATGTCGCTGGCAGGCGTGATCGGGTAGGTGCCGAGGAACACCGGCAACCCGGTCTGCCGGCCAGCCGCGACGAGGCCGTAGGCCAGGGCGGTGTTGCCGGTGATGTTGCGGTACGTGCCCGGCGGGAGCTTCGCGGGCCGCACCTGGTACCGCACGGAGAAGGTCTCTGTGGTCTCGCCGTAGTTCCAGCCCGCATCGAGGGCGGCGACGTTCGCGGCCAGGATCGCCGGCTTGGCGCCGAACTTCTCGTGCAGGAACGCCTTCGTGGCATCGGTGGGGCGGTGGTAGAGCCACGACAGCAGGCCGAGGGCGAACATGTTCTTCGCCCGGGCGGCCTCCTTCTTGGTGATGTCGAAGTCGCGCAGGGCCTCGATCGTGATGGAGGTCAGGGCTACCGGGTGCACCCGGTAGCCCTCGAGGCTGCCGTCCTCCAGCGGGTTCCCCCCGTAGCCCACCTTGGCGACGGCGCGGGGCGTGAACTCGTCGGTGTTGACAATGATCTCTCCGCCGCGGCGGAGGTTGGCGAGGTTGGCCTTGAGCGCTGCTGGGTTCATCGCGACCAGGACGTCGGCGGCGTCGCCCGGTGTGGTGATCGCATGATCAGCGAAGTGCAGCTGGAACGCCGACACGCCCGGCAGGGTGCCAGCCGGGGCCCGAATCTCGGCAGGGAAGTCCGGCAACGTCGACAGATCGTTGCCGAACGCGGCGGTGGCCGAAGTGAACCGGTCCCCGGTCAGCTGCATACCATCGCCGGAATCGCCAGCGAACCGGATGATGACATCGTCGCGCTGAATCAGTTGTTTGGCCACGCCGTCTGCCTCGCCTCGCCGTCCCGCGGACGTCGTCCGGAGCCATCCGCGGTTGATCATCGTCGATCGGGCCGCGTCGCAGCGGCACCTCTTCGGACTAGTGTCCCCCGCAATGTCAAGGAGCGCAGCACCGGGTGGACAGCGTGTTGCGCTCTGCCCACGACGACGGCATCCGGGCGGCTGGTCGTCCGCGGTCGCTGGTCGGCGCAGGATAGGCAACGCGGCGGGCCGGCCCTCACCGGCGGGCGCGGAGCCCTATCGGTAGTTCGTGAACTGCACGGCGAAGTCGAGGTCGCTGCCCTTGACCAGGGCGATCACGGCCTGCAGCTGGTCGCGGCTCTTGCTCGAGACGCGCAACTCGTCGCCCTGGATCTGGGTCTTCACCCCCTTGGGTCCTTCGTCCCGGATGATCTTGGCGACCTGCTTCGCCTGCTCGGAGGTCAAGCCGGACTGGAAGGAACCGGTGATCCGGTATTCCTTGCCCGAGGCTTTCGGGTCCTGGGCGGTCAGCGCTTTCAGGCTGACGCCCCGCTTGACGAGTTTGCCCTGGAAGACGTCGAGCACAGCCCGCACGCGTTCCTCGCTCGTGGCGCTCAGTACGACGTCGAGCTCGCCGGCCCAGGCGATGCTCGCTTGGGTGCCCTTGAAGTCGTAGCGCTGGCCGATCTCCTTCGCGGTCTGGTTCAGCGCGTTGTCGACCTCCTGCCGCTCGACCTTGCTCACGATGTCGAAACTGCTGTCAGCCATCTTGCTCCCTCCGGTGGCATTCGTGTTCCGCCTGGTTCGCTGTGTATCCTTGCCTACGTCCCGATGCGGCGCCGCAGGCGGTCGCTTCGGAGCACGGCAGGTTGCCCGAGCGGCCAAAGGGAACGGTCTGTAAAACCGTCGGCTTATGCCTACGTTGGTTCGAACCCAACACCTGCCACCATCGCGATTTCGCAACTGCTGCGACCCGCTAGTACTCTGGGGTGGCTCGGCGCGGAAGCGCGGAGCACTGCCCCAATAGCTCAGTCGGCAGAGCGTCTCCATGGTAAGGAGAAGGTCTACGGTTCGATTCCGTATTGGGGCTCGAGGGCCGCGGCGTATCCGCGGTCACTGGGCGGGGTAGCTCAGCCTGGCAGAGCAAGCGGCTCATAATCGCTGTGTCGCGGGTTCAAGTCCCGCCCCCGCTACCGTAGTCGCGGCATCCGTCCGGCCGCGGACCGATCGAACCGAGAGGTACTGCCATGGCCAAGGCGTCGGATATCAGGCCCAAGATCACCCTGGCCTGCCCGGAGTGCAAGAACCGCAACTACATCACCAAGAAGAACCGTCGGAACAACCCCGACCGCTTGGAGTTGTCCAAGCACTGCCCGACGTGCAACAAGCACACGCCACACAAAGAGACCCGCTAGGACCGCACCCTGGCACATCGGGCTGTCCTGCTGTACCGGCGGGCAGCCCGTTTGCATGCCCGGGATCCCCGTCCGGGTGGGATGACCGGCACCCCCGTCGGTGATCTCGGAGCCGAGGCTGGACGGGCTGGTCCCGTCTGCGGGTCGGTGTCCCGACGGCTCATGTGCCGCGCGCGCTGTCGATCCGATCTGCCAGGTCGAGGATCCCGGGCTTGCCCTGGACGCTCGGTAGCGCCAGGCGCCGAGACCGCATCGCGTCGGCCGCGCCGGCAGGAGGGCCCAAGGCCGATTGGAGCCCGCGACTCGAGGGCTGCGGGCCATGGGCTAGGTTCCCTGTGTCCGGTGACGACGCGGGAGGCAACTGGCATGGGGCGTTTCGAGGATCGGGTGGCCATCGTGACCGGTGCCGGTCGCGGCATCGGCGCGGCGACGGCGCGGCGGCTCGCGGCCGAGGGTGCCGCGGTCGTCGTCAACGACATTGATGCATCCCCGGCGGTGGAGACCGCGCAGGCCATCGCTGCGGCGGGCGGGCGCGCGGCCCCGGTCGTGGCGAATACCGTCGATTTCGCCGAGGCGGAGCGCCTCGTCGCGGCTGCCGTCGAGGAGTTCGGCCAGCTCGACATCGTCGTGAACAACGCCGGCACCACGCGCGACAAGATGTTCCACGGGCTGACCGACGAACTGTTCGACTTGGTCGTCGATGCCAATCTGCGCACCGCGTTCCACACGACAAGGGCCGCGATGCCGTACCTGCGCGACGTCGCCAAGCAGGAGATGGCCGAGCACGGCGCACCGCGCTACCAGCGCAAGATCGTCTTCACCTCCAGCGTGGCAGCCCTCATGGGCAATCCCGGCCAGTTCAACTACACCGCGGCCAAGGGCGGGCTGATCGCCGTCACGAAGACGCTGGCCCGCGAGCTCGGACCGTTCGGCATCAACGTCAACGCCGTTGCTCCAGGCTTCGTGGAGACCAGGTTGACCCAGGCCAAGGCCGCTGGTGACGACTACGGCATCCCGGAGCAGATGCGTGCGATGGCGCGGGCGATGATCTCCCTTGGCCGGTTGGGCGTGCCGGAGGACATCGCGGCCGTCACCGCCTTCCTGTGCAGCGCCGACGCCGACTTCGTCTCCGGTGTGACCATCCCCGTGACCGGCGGCCAACTGGGGGGCATGTAGCCACGATGAACCGTGCCTTGATCGGCAAGAAGTACCCGGCGGCCGAGCCCTACCTGGTGGGACGCGAGGCCGTTCGCGCCTTCGCGACGGCGGTGGGGGAGCGCAGCCCGCTGTGCCACGACGTCGCCGCGGCGCGCAGCGCGGGCTACCGCGACGTCGTAGCGCCGCCGACCTTTGCCTTCGTCATCACCATGCGGGCGATGAACGAGGCGATGTTCGACCCCGACCTCGAACTGGACTACGCCATGGCCGTGCACGGCGAGCAGCACTTCCGCTACCACCGCCCGATCGTCGCCGGTGATGCCATCACCGTGACGTGCACGCTGGTCGATATCGCAGTGCGCGGCAGCAACGAGGTGCTGACCACCCGCTCGCAACTCGTCGATGCCGAGGGAGCCCCGGTGGTCACGACGAGCGAGGTCATCCTCACGCGGGGCACCGCGGGGGCAAGGCGGTGAAGGTCGGCGATGCACTCGGCGTGCGGGAGTTCTCGGTGACCCTGCCGGACCTGGTGCGCTACGCCGGTGCCGGCGGCGACTTCAACCCCATCCACTGGAACCGGCGGGTCGCGCAGTCGGTCGGGCTGCCCGACGTGATCGCGCACGGCATGCTCACGATGGCGCAGGTGGCGCGCTACGTCACCGACTGGGCCGGCGACCCGACGGCGCTGGAGTCCTTCAACGGCCGGTTCAGCGCCCCCGTGGTCGTGCGGGATGACGGCACGGGTGCCACGGTGGCCGTCGCCGGCAGCATCGTCGCGATCGGGGAAGGCAGCGTCACGCTGGCCCTGTCCGCAACGTCCGCTGGTGTCGCGGTCTTGCAGGACGCGCAGGCCGTCGTCCGCGCGAACACCGGCAGCTGAGCGCGCAGCACCCCCCGGGAATCGCAGTCTCCTGTCGTTCAGCGGGAGGCGCGGCGCGCTGCACCCTAGGCTGATCTCGATGGACGAGACCCGATTGGCCGACTACACCACGCTGCATGTCGGCGGCCCGGCGCGCGAGTTCCGGACCGTCACAGACGAGGCCGGTCTGGTCTCCGCGGTGCGCGACGCCGACGCCGCCGGGATCCCCCTGCTGCTGCTCGGCGGCGGCAGCAACCTGCTCATCGCGGACGCGGGCTTCGACGGCCTCGTGCTGAAGATCGATGTGCGAGGGGTCGACGCGGGCGTCATGTGCGGGGCCGGCCGCGTCGAAGCAGCCGCCGGCGAAGCCTGGGACCCCTTCGTCGCCCGGCTGATCCAGGAGGGGTACGCCGGTGCGGAGGCGCTATCGGGAATTCCGGGATCGGTCGGCGCGACGCCGATCCAGAACGTCGGGGCCTACGGCCAGGACATCTCCCAGATCCTCGACCGGGTCCGAGTCCTCGACCGAGCGGACGGCACCGTCATCGACTTCACTGCCGCCGAGTGCGGCTTCGGCTACCGCGACAGCAGGTTCAAGCGGGACCCCGGGCGATACGTGGTCCTCTCGGTGGTGTTCGAGATGCCCCGATCCAAGCATTCCCGGCCGATCCGCTACGGCGAACTCGCGCGCACGGTCAACGTCGGCGTCGGCGATCGAGCCGGCCTGCAAGAGGTGCGCGACGCGGTGCTCAACCTGCGGCGCGGCAAGGGCATGGTCATCGATCCGGCGGATCATGACACGTGGAGCGCAGGATCGTTCTTCACCAATCCCATCGTTGCGGCGGATCTGGTGCCCGATGATGCGCCAGGCTTCCCGACCGGCGACGGCCGCCTGAAGGTCTCTGCCGCCTGGCTGATCGAGCATTCCGGCTTCGGGAAGGGCTTCGGCGATGGTGCGGCTCGCATCTCGACCAAGCACTCGCTGGCCCTGACCAACCGGGGCGGGGCCACAGCGGCCGACGTGCTCGCGCTGGCCCGGCAGGTCCGCGACGGAGTCCGAGAGAGTACGGGCATCACGCTGGTTCCGGAACCGGTCCTCGTGGGCTGCAGCCTGGACGGGTGAGGCGGCCGCACAGACCGAGGGCGCGAGCTCCGTCCGCGCTCATTGCGGGAACATCGGTCGCGGCTCGCGCCCCGGCGGCGCGTACCGGCGCGCGGTAGGCCCAAGGTGGCTCCGTGAGCATCGCTGCTGATGTCGTCGACCGCACGCTGGTCGTCACGATCGACCGCCCGCACCGGCGCAACGCGGTGGACCGGGCGACGGCCGAAGCGCTCTCCGACGCGTTCGCCGGCCTCGACGCCGATGACCGTTGCGGCGTCGCCGTCCTCACCGGTGCCGACGGCACGCTCTGCTCCGGCGCCGATCTCGTGGCGATCGCCGAGGGCGACCCCAACGAGGTGTCCGCGCCGTCGCAGATGGTGGGCAGTCGCGCCCCGATGGGTCCGACCCGACTGGCCCTGGCGAAGCCCGTCATCGCCGCTGTGGAGGGCCACGCCGTGGCAGGCGGTCTGGAACTGGCGCTGTGGTGCGACCGGCGCGTCGCCGCCGCCGACGCCGTGTTCGGCGTCTTCAGCCGCCGCTGGGGCGTGCCGCTCATCGACGGGGGGTCGGTGCGCTGCGGCTTATCGGGCACGGGTGGGCCGTGGACCTCATGCTGACCGGACGCCCCGTCGACGCACGGGGAGGCCCGGCAGATCGGATTGGTGCATCGCGTGGTCGAGCCGGCAACAGCCCTGTCAGCCGCACTGGAGCTCGCGCGGACGATCGCTGCGTTCCCCCAGACGTGCCTGCGCCAGGATCTGGCCGCGGCCAGGGAGGGGCGGGCCCTGCAGTTCGACGTCTCCCGGTACCGGGAGACCACCGGTGGCCGCGCAGTGCTGGAGTCGGGGGAGGCCGCTGCCGGGGCGCGCCGATTCGCCGGAGGCGCCGGTCGACACGGAGCCCAGCGTGAGGTGGATCCTGTCGGCGAGGCAGGCCGCCGTTGAGCGCACATGCCCCCGGCGCAGCGGGGGAGGACGCGCCGCGCTACTCGGCCTCGTGCAGCAGGGACGCGATGCGCTCCACTCCTTCAACGAGATCGTCGTCGCCGAGCGCATAGGACAGGCGCAAGTAGCCGGGTGTCCCGAACGCCTCCCCGGGGACGACCGCCACCTCGACCTCGTCGAGGATCAGCGCCGCCAGGTCGCCAGACGACTGCGGGACCAGGCCCCGGATCGACCTGCCCAGGACGTCCTTCACCGAGGGGTAGGCGTAGAAGGCGCCCTCGGGCTCCGGGCAGGACACACCCGGAATCGCGTTCAAGAGGTCCGTCATGGTCCGTCGGCGCCGGTCGAAGGCCTCGCGCATCATCGAGACCGCGGTGAGATCGCCGCTGACCGCGGCCAGCGCCGCCCGCTGCGCCACGTTGCACACGTTGCTCGTGGCGTGGGACTGCAGGTTCCCGGCGGCCTTGACGACGTCGGTGGGACCGATGAGCCAGCCCACGCGCCAGCCCGTCATCGCGTACGTCTTGGCGACGCCGTTGACCACGACGCAGCGGTCGGCCAGCGCCGGGACCAGTGCGGGCATCGACGCGAACTCGGCATCGCCGTAGACCAGGTGCTCGTAGATCTCGTCAGTGATGACCCAGAGCCCCCGCTCGACCGCCCACTGCCCGATCGCCTCCACCTCTGCCGGGGAGTACACGGCCCCGGTCGGGTTCGAGGGTGAGACGAACATGAGCAGTTTGGTGCGGTCGGTGACGTACTCGTCGAGTTGCGCCGGGGACGTCCGGTAGCCGGTGGTCTCGTCGGTCGGCACGATGACCGGCGACCCGCCGGCCAGCGCGATTGCCTCCGGGTAGGTGGTCCAGTACGGCGAGGGCAGGAGCACCTCGTCGCCCGGGTCGAGCAGTGTCGCGCAGGCGTTGTAGATCGCCTGCTTGCCGCCGTTGGTGATGAGCACTCGGCCCGGGGAGACCTCTAGCCCGGAGTCGCGCAGGGTCTTCTCGGCCACCGCCTCCCGCAGCGAGGGCAGCCCCGCCGCCGGGGAGTAGCGGTGCATGGCAGGTTCGGAGCACGCCGCGATCGCCGCGTCGACGATGTACTGCGGCGTGGGGAAGTCCGGCTCGCCTGCGCCGAAGCCGATCACGGGGCGGCCGGCGGACTTCAGGGCCTTGGCCTTGGCGTCCACCGCCAAGGTGGCGGATTCAGCAATGGAACCGATGCGGCGCGAGATCCTGGCAGTGGTCGTCATGCTGCACATTGTGGCAAAGCGCGCGGCTCCCCGTGCGTGCCGTGCCGAGGGGGATTGGACCGCCGTCGCCGGATTCCCCTACACTGGCGCGAAGGTATCGGTTGCTTCGCCGTGCTCTCAGATGGGTCACTCCTTCTGGACGCAGGTGCGCCGCCGCTCCTAGGGTCGTAGCTCAATTGGTAGAGCACCGGTCTCCAAAACCGGCGGTTGGGGGTTCAAGTCCCTCCGGCCCTGCGCGTCTCGGCGCCGCGAACAGCGGGTGCTGAGACGGTCCGTCGCGTTGCATTGCGGCGGGACGGCATGAATTCGAGCGAGGCGGAGGATACGTGAGCGATACCAGTACGCACTCCTCGGGTTCCTCCGGGTCGGGCAAGGGTCCGTCGAAGAAGGACCAGCCCGGTATCTTCGCCCGGATCTCGCTGTTCATCCGCGAGGTGATCGCGGAACTGCGCAAGGTCATTTGGCCGACCCGCAAGGAACTGGTCACCTACACGGCCGTCGTGATCGTGTTCGTGTTGGTCATGGCGGGCATCGTGCAACTCTTTGACTTCCTGTTCTCGCAGGGGGTACTCGCCGTGTTCGGCAGCGACTAGCAGTCGGCCACCCGCAGGAACGTAAGGACTGGATTCACTGTGTCTGACGAGACGCTGACGCCGGAGCCCCAGGGGCCCGTGGCCTCGGTCGACGACGCCCCGACCGACGCTGCCGCGCCGGCCGACGAGGAGTCGCCCAGCGAGGTGGATGCCGCGCCGGCCGTTCCCGACGAGGAGTCGCCCAGCGAGGCGGATGCCGCGCCGGCCGTTCCCGACGAGGAGTCGCCCAGCGAGGCGGATGCCGCGCCGGCCGATCCCAACGAGGAGCTGCTCGAGGCGCTGCAGGTCGCGCTCGGCGAGTGGTACGTCGTGCACTCCTATGCCGGCTACGAGCGCCGCGTGAAGCAGAACATCGAGGTCGCGCGGCGCAACCAGGACCTCGAGGACGAGATCTTCCAGGTCGAGGTACCTATGGAGACCGTCTGGGAGATCAAGAAGGGCGAGCGCAAGCGGGTCGAGCGGGTCAAGCTGCCCGGCTATGTCCTCGTGCGGATGGAGCACTCGGCGCAGTCCTGGACCGCCATCCGCAACACGCCTGGCGTCACCGGCTTCGTTGGCCACGGGGGTGATCCGATCCCGCTGAGCGTGCCCGAAGTCTTCGACATGCTCAAAGGTCCGGACCGCCCCGCGGACCGCAAGGCTGCCGAGGAGGAGTCGGTCGGCGGCGCCCCCGCGAAGCGAATCGAGGTGTCGGAGTACAGCGTCGGCGATGTCGTCACGGTCGTCGACGGCCCGTTCGAGTCGCTCCAGGCCACGATCTCCGAGGTCAACCCCGAGGCGCAGCGCATCACCGCCATGGTCGAGCTCTTCGGGCGCGACACACCGGTCGAGCTGCGCTTTGACCAGATCACGGCCATCTGAGCCGGTTCATCACCCACCAGCAAGCAGTAAGGACGCAACACCGCCATGGCAGCACCGAAGAAGCGCCGGAAGGTCACCGGCTA
The DNA here is from genome assembly GCA_963766005.1 of uncultured Actinomycetota bacterium. Classification (GTDB taxonomy): domain Bacteria; phylum Actinomycetota; class Actinomycetes; order S36-B12; genus CAVXYG01. Next base: position 247,219 of record CAVXYG010000008.1, read on the forward strand.
CATCAAGTTGCAGATCCAGGCCGGCAAGGCCAACCCGGCGCCGCCGGTCGGCCCCGCGTTGGGCCAGCACGGCGTCAACATCATGGAGTTCTGCAAGGCCTACAACGCCGCGACCGAGTCGCAGCGCGGGGAGGTCGTGCCGGTCGAGATCACGGTCTACGACGACCGCTCGTTCGACTTCGTCCTGAAGACCCCGCCGGCCGCGAAACTCATCCTCAAGGCGGCAGGGATCAGCAAGGGCGCGAGCAACCCGCTGACGGACAAGGCCGGGACCATCTCCCGCGACCAGGTCCGCGAGATCGCCGAGAAGAAGATGCCGGACCTCAACGCCAACGACATCGACGCGGCGATGAAGATCATCGAAGGCACCGCCCGTCAGATGGGCGTGGCCGTCAAGGGCTGATCAGCCGACACCGGGGACTTCCGGTCCCGCGTGGCAGGGCGAGCGCTCGCCCGCTGACCACATACTGCAGACAAGGAGCAGTCAGATGAAGCGCAGCAAGAACTACCGGGCCAGCGAGGCACTGATCGAGCCCGGCATCCAGTACGGCGCCGCCGAGGCCGTTGCCCTGGCGAAGCAGACGGGCAAGGCGAAGTTCGACGCCACCGTCGAGGTGTCCCTGCGGCTCGGGGTCGACCCTCGCAAGGCCGACCAGATGGTCCGTGGCACCGTCAACCTGCCGCACGGGACCGGGAAGACGGCTCGCGTCGTGGTGTTCGCCACCGGGCCCGCAGCGGAAGCTGCCCTCGCGGCCGGCGCCGACGAGGTGGGCAGCGATGATCTCGTGGCCAAGATCCAAGGCGGTTGGACCGATTTCGACGCCGCCGTGGCCACCCCGGACCAGATGGGCAAGGTCGGGCGGCTGGGCAAGGTGCTGGGCCCCCGCGGCCTGATGCCGAACCCGAAGACGGGCACCGTGACGATGGACGTCGCCAAGGCGGTCTCCGACATCAAGGGCGGCAAGATCGAGTTCCGCGTCGACAAGCACTCCAACCTCCACTTCATCGTCGGCAAGGTCTCCTTCCCCGACGAGGCGCTGGTGGAGAACTACAACGCGGCCATGGACGAGGTCATGCGGTTGAAGCCCTCCGCCGCGAAGGGCCGCTATGTCCGCAAGGCCACGATGTCGACGACCATGGGTCCCGGTATTCCGCTGGACACCGCTGGGAAGTAGCACGCTCAGGCATTCGCGGCGCGGGACTCGATCGCAGGATCGGTCCCGCGCTGTGCTGGTTCATGGGGGCCGTCGCGCACCTGCACCGGCTGCGTCGCTGCAGCCGGTGCACGAGTCTTGGTCCGCTGCCCGTGGAGCAGTCCGGCCGGGTGGTCCGCAGCCAAGCGGACTGCCGCCTCGATGCGGTAGCAGCGACAGTCGGGGCGGTCGGGTGCAGGTGTCGCGGTCCCGACACCGCCCCGGCACCAGCCCGCCCGGCCGCGAACGACCGCTCCGGCGGCAGGAGCGCACGGTTGGGCGAGTCGTGGCCCGGCGCGGGACGCGGCCACGCAGCCGCGCCCGCGACCTGAACAGCAGCGGTCGCATCGCGGCACGTCGGCTGAGGGAATGCAGGCCGATTTGGACCCTGCGTGCCCGGGCATCTACGATGGCGTTGCCGAAGACCGCCGGTGTCGCGAGAGCGACATAAGCCCGACCGGGCGCCTGCGCAGGTGTGTGAGAGTGGTCCGCTGGGTACCAGCGGCAAGCCTCAGCGCGCCGGCGCTGGGGCTTTTTGTCGTTGGGCCGTCGGTCCCACCGAGTCCAAGGAAGGACAGTTATGGCGCGGACGGACAAAACCGCCGTCATCGACGAACTCTCGAAGTTGTTCCAGGGCGCGTCGGCGACCGTGCTGACCGAGTACCGCGGCCTCAGCGTGGCGCAGATGTCGAAGTTGCGCCGTTCGCTCGGGCCGGAGACCACCTACGCGGTGGTGAAGAACACCCTCACCCGTCGGGCCGCGGCCCAGGCCGGCGTGGAGGGCCTCGAGGCGGAACTGGTCGGACCCAGCGCGATCGCGTTTATCGGGGGAGACCCCGTTGAAGCAGCCAAGGGGTTGCGCGCCTTCGCGAAGGACAACGAAGCGCTCGTCATCAAGGCCGGCTACATGGACGGCAAGGTCCTGAGCGCGGACGAGGTGGCGAAGCTCGCCGAACTGGAGTCCCGCGAGGTGCTGCTGGCCAAGTTGGCCGGAGCGATGAAGGCGTCGATGTCCCAGGCTGCTGCGCTCTTCAACGCGCCGCTGTCGCAGGCGGCACGAACGATGGAGGCGCTGCGCGTCAAGGCCGAGGAGGATCCCTCAGTCCTGGCAGGCGGCGCAGGCACCGGGGTGGCCGACGCCGCCGCAGATTCTTCGGACGCCGCCGCGGCGCCCGAGGCGACCGACTCGGCACCCGCCGACGAGGCCGCACCCTCCGGCGACGCGTCGCAGGAGAACTCCGAGGGCTGACGCCCTGACCCGCGGCGACCCCGTCGCGGTGACGACACCGTCCGGCCCTCGGCCGGAGCAGAGAAAGGACGCCATCATGGCGAAGCTGACCACCGATGAACTGCTCGACGCGTTCAAGGAAATGACGCTGATCGAGCTGAGCGAGTTCGTGAAGAAGTTCGAGGAGACCTTCGAGGTCACCGCAGCCGCACCGGTCGCGGTCGCCGCCGCCGGTGCCGCGCCGGCCGCTGGCGGGGAGGCCGAGGCCGCTGCCGAGCAGGACGAGTTCGACGTCATCCTCGACAGTGCCGGCGACCAGAAGATCAAGGTCATCAAGGAGGTCCGGGCGCTGACCAGCCTCGGGTTGAAGGAGGCAAAGGATCTGGTCGAGGGCGCGCCCAAGCCGGTCCTGGAGAAGGTCGAGAAGGACGCTGCCGAGAAGGCCAAGGAGGCCCTCGAGGCCGTCGGCGCCAAGGTCACCGTCAAGTAGTTCTGCGCCTCGCGACATCGCCGCGGGCGGTTCCCCATCCCGGGGAGCCGCCCGCGGCTGTGTCGATGCCACCGTATTTGGTGGATCGGGCGAGGTGCGATAGCCTTAGGTTTTGCGCTTCCTCTTCAGATGAGCCCCCATCTTCCAGTTCCCGAACCGCGCCCGGGAGCCGGGGTTGGTGCACGGTTGGGTAGGGGATGCGTTCTTCGGGTGAGTAGCGCGCTGTTCCGGAAGGACGCCACTTGACCGCCTCGCACATCGACGAGACTGTCCCTTCGAACTCCCGACGAGTGTCATTCGCTCGGATTCACGAACCCCTCGATCTTCCTGACCTGCTCGCGCTCCAGCGGGACAGCTTCGATTGGCTGGTCGGCAACGACCGCTGGTTGGCGCGGGTCGCGCAGGCCGAGGCCGAGGGGCGCACGGACATCAACACCACCTCCGGGCTGAACGAGGTCTTCGAAGAGCTCGGGGCAGTCGAGGACTTCCAGGGCTCCATGTCGCTGACGCTGCGCGACTGCAAGTTCGAGGACTCCACCTACACGGTGGAGGAGTGCCGCGAGAAGGACCTGACCTACGCCGCGCCGATGTTCATCACGGCGGAGCTGTGGGAGGAGAGCTCGGGGGCCATCAAGTCGCAGACCGTCTTCATGGGCGAGTTCCCGCTCATGACGGATAAGGGCACCTTCCTGATCAACGGCACCGAGCGCGTCGTGGTCTCGCAACTGGTGCGCTCACCCGGCGTCTACTTCGAGCGGTCCGTCGACAAGACCACCGACAAGGACGTCTTCGTGGCCCGCGTGATCCCCAGCCGGGGCGCCTGGCTGGAGTTCGAGATCGACAAGAAGGACATCGTCAGCGTCCGGCTCGATCGCAAGCGCAAGCAGAACGTCACGGTGCTGTTGAAGGCGTTGGGGTGGGACGCCGAGCGCATTGCCGAGCGCTTCGGCCGCTACGAGTCGGTCATGCAGACCCTCGAGAAGGACCAGGTCCACACCGAGGACGAGGCGCTCGTCGACCTCTACCGCAAGATGCGCCCGGGTGAGCCGCAGACGGTCGACAACGGCCGCAACCTGCTCAACGGCCTCTACTTCAACCCCAAGCGCTACGACCTGGCCAAGGTGGGGCGCTACAAGGTCAACAAGAAGCTCGGCCTCGAGGCGCCGACGGACGCCACGGTTCTGACCGACGAGGACATCGCCGCGGCGATCGAGTACCTGGCCGCACTGCATGCCGGGGAGGAGACGCTGTCCTCGCCCCGCGGCGAGCTCATCGTCGAGACCGACGACATCGACCACTTCGGCAACCGTCGGTTGCGGACCGTCGGCGAGCTGATCCAGAACCAGATTCGGCAGGGCCTGTCCCGCATGGAGCGAGTGGTCAAGGAGCGGATGACCACGCAGGAGGCCAAGAGCATCACGCCGCAGACCTTGATCAACATCCGTCCCGTCGTGGCGGCGATCAAGGAGTTCTTCGGCACCAGTCAGCTGTCGCAGTTCATGGACCAGACCAACCCCCTGGCCGGGCTGACCCACAAGCGCCGGCTGTCGGCCCTCGGCCCTGGCGGACTGTCCCGGGAGCGGGCCGGTGTCGAGGTGCGCGACGTGCACCCTTCGCACTACGGCCGCATGTGTCCTATCGAGACGCCGGAAGGCCCGAACATCGGCCTGATCGGGTCGCTGTCCTCCTACGGGCGGGTCAACGCGTTCGGCTTCGTGGAGACGCCCTACCGCAAGGTCGTCGACGGGGTCGTCACCGAGACGATCTCCTACCTCACCGCCGATGAGGAGGACCGTTTCGTCATCGCCCAGGCGAACTCGCCGCTGAACGCGGACGGGACGTTCGCCGAGGACCGCGTGCTGGTCCGGACCAAGGGCGGCGAGGTGGAGTTCATCCCCGGCTTCGACGTGGACTTCATGGATGTCTCGCCGCGGCAGATGGTTTCGGTTGCCACGGCGATGATCCCGTTCCTGGAGCACGACGACGCCAACCGCGCCCTCATGGGCTCGAACATGCAGCGCCAGGCCGTGCCGCTGCTGCGGGCGGAGGCTCCGCTGGTCGGCACCGGCATGGAGTACCGCGCAGCGAAGGATGCCGGCGATGTGGTGGTCGCCACGCAGGCCGGCGCGGTGGTGGAGGTCTCGGCGAATTGGATCGTCGTCATGGGCGACGAGGGCCAGTACGACGAGTACTCGCTACGCAAGTTCCGCCGCAGCAACCAGGGCACCTGCTACAACCAGCGCCCGATCGTCTCGGTCGGCGACCGGGTCGAGGCGGGGCAGGTCATCGCCGACGGTCCGAGCACCGACGGCGGCGAGATGGCGCTGGGCCGCAACCTGCTGGTCGCCTTCATGCCGTGGGAGGGCCACAACTACGAGGACGCGATCATCCTCAGCCAGCGGCTCGTCCAGGACGACGTGCTGTCCTCGATTCACATCGAGGAGTACGAGATCGATGCCCGCGACACCAAGCTGGGCCCGGAGGAGATCACCGGGGAGATCCCGAACCTGTCCGAGGAGCTCATCGCGAAGCTCGACGATCGCGGAGTGATCCTCATCGGCGCCGACGTGCTTCCCGGCGACATCCTGGTCGGCAAGACCACGCCGAAGGGCGAGACCGAACTGACCCCGGAGGAGCGCTTGCTGCGCGCCATTTTCGGCGAGAAGGCCAAGGAGGTTCGGGACACATCGCTGAAGGTGCCGCACGGCGAGTCCGGCAAGGTGATCGGGGTCAAGGAGTTCAGCCGCGAGGACGGCGACGAGCTGCCCGCCGGTGTGAACCAGCTGGTCCGGGTCTATGTCGCGCAGAAGCGCAAGATCAAGGAGGGCGACAAGCTCGCCGGCCGCCACGGCAACAAGGGCGTCATCGGCAAGATCCTCCCCGTGGAGGACATGCCGTTCCTCGAGGACGGGACCCCGGTCGATATCGTGCTCAACCCGCTGGGCGTCCCGGGCCGAATGAACATCGGCCAGATCCTGGAGACGCACCTGGGCTGGGTGGCCCACGCCGGCTGGGACGTTCCCGCCGACGACGCCGCGGCGCAGAGCTTCGGCCAGGCCCCGCTGTCGGTGCCGCCGCGCACCAACGTGGCCACGCCGGTCTTCGACGGTGCCCGCGAGGAGGTGCTGACCTCGCTGCTGGCCAATACCCGGCCCACGGAGGACGGCCTGGAACTGGTCGGGTCCGACGGCAAGGCCCGGCTGTTCGACGGCCGTTCCGGGGAGCCCTACCCGCAGCCGATCAGCGTCGGATACCTCTACATCCTGAAGCTGCTGCACCTGGTGGACGACAAGATCCACGCCCGCTCGACGGGGCCGTACTCGATGATCACCCAGCAACCGCTGGGTGGGAAGGCGCAGTTCGGCGGCCAGCGGTTCGGCGAGATGGAGGTGTGGGCGCTCGAGGCGTACGGCGCGGCCTACGCCCTGCAGGAGCTGCTGACCATCAAGTCCGACGACGTCATCGGTCGGGTGAAGGTCTACGAGGCGATCGTGAAGGGGGAGAACATCCCCGAGCCGGGTATTCCGGAGTCCTTCAAGGTGCTGATGAAGGAGATGCAGTCGCTGTGCCTCAACGTTCAGGTGCTCTCGACCGACGGTCGCGCCATCGACATGAAGGACACCGACGAGGACGAATTCCGCACCGCTGAGGAACTCGGGATCGACCTGTCCCGGCGCGAGCCGGCCAGCGTCGACGACGTCTGATGTGCACCGCCCGCCGGCACACCACTGAGCCGGCGGGCGGGCCGCCACCACACAAGCCACAACCGACGCTGAAGACACGAAGGAATCAACTGTGCTGGACGTCAACTTCTTCGATCAGTTGCAGATCGGCCTCGCTACGGCCGAGGAGATCCGCACCTGGTCGGAGGGCGAGGTCAAGAAGCCCGAGACCATCAACTACCGCACGCTCAAGCCGGAGCGGGAGGGCTTGTTCTGCGAGAAGATCTTCGGTCCCACCCGGGACTGGGAGTGCTACTGCGGCAAGTACAAGCGGGTGCGCTTCAAGGGCATCGTCTGCGAGCGCTGCGGTGTCAAGGTCACGCGCGCCAAGGTGCGCCGCGAGCGGATGGGCCACATCGAGCTCGCCGCCCCGGTGACCCACATCTGGTACTTCAAGGGCGTGCCGAGCCGACTGGGGTATCTGCTGGATCTCGCGCCGAAGGATCTGGAGAAGGTCATCTACTTCGCCGCGCACATGATCACGCGCGTTGACGAGGAGGCCCGTCACAACGATCTGCCGACGCTGGAGCGCCGGCACGCCGAGGAGAAGGACCGCCTCAGTACCAGGCTCAACGCCGACCTCGCCAAGCAGCAACAGAAGCTGGAGGAGGACCTCGCGGCGCTGGAGGCGGAGGGCGCCAAGGCCGACGCCAAGCGCAAGGTCCGCGACGGCGCCGAGAAGGCCATGAAGAAGCAGCGAATCAAGGTCGAGGGCGAGATCGCGCACCTCGATCGAGTGTTCGACCGCTTCCGTTCCCTCAAGGTGCAGGACCTCGAGGGCGAAGAGGTGCTGTACCGCGACATGCGACTGCGATACGGCCGCTACTTCGACGGCTACATGGGCGCCGAGGCGATCCAGAAGCGTCTGGAGAGCTTCGACCTCGATGCCGAGGCGGAGTCGCTGAAGGAGCAGATCGCCACCGGTAGCCGCCAGCGCAAGACCCGCGCCATGAAGCGGCTGAAGGTGGTCTCCGCCTTCCTCAACACCGACAACAGCCCGATGGGCATGGTCCTCGACGCGATCCCGGTGATCCCGCCGGATCTGCGGCCGATGGTCCAGCTCGACGGCGGCCGGTTCGCGACCTCGGACCTCAACGACCTGTACCGGCGGGTCATCAACCGCAACAACCGGCTGAAGCGACTGCTCGACCTCGGAGCTCCCGAGATCATCATCAACAATGAGAAGCGCATGCTGCAGGAGTCTGTGGATGCGCTCTTCGACAACGGCCGCCGCGGGCGCCCCGTCACCGGGCCCGGCAACCGACCCCTGAAGTCGCTGTCCGACATGCTCAAGGGAAAGCAGGGCCGGTTCCGCCAGAACCTGCTCGGCAAGCGCGTCGACTACTCCGGCCGATCGGTCATCGTGGTCGGGCCGCAGTTGAAGTTGCACCAGTGCGGACTGCCCAAGCAGATGGCGCTGGAGCTGTTCAAGCCGTTCGTGATGAAGCGGTTGGTGGATCTGTCGCACGCGCAGAACATCAAGAGCGCCAAGCGGATGGTGGAGCGCTCCCGGCCGCAGGTGTGGGACGTCCTGGAAGAGGTCATCGCCGAGCACCCGGTGCTGCTCAACCGTGCGCCCACGCTGCACCGCCTCGGCATCCAGGCGTTCGAGCCGCAGCTCATCGAGGGCAAGGCGATCCAGATCCATCCCCTGGTCTGCACCGCCTTCAACGCCGACTTCGACGGCGACCAGATGGCCGTGCACCTGCCCTTGAGCGCAGAGGCCCAGGCCGAGGCGCGCATCCTGATGCTGTCGACGAACAACATCCTGTCGCCGGCCAACGGCAAGCCCATCACGACGCCGACGCAGGACATGGTGCTCGGCATCTTCCACCTGACAGGTCTTCGCGACGACGATCCGGGCGCCGGGCGCCTCTTCGTCAGTGTCGGCGAGGCGCTGATGGCCTTCGATGCGGGGAACCTGTCGCTGCGGGCGCCGATCAGGATCCGGCTCACCGAGGTAGTGCCGCCCGCCGGGACCGAACTGCCGGAGGGCTGGCAGCCGGGACAGCCGTTCACGCTGTCCACGACGCTGGGTCGCGCCCTGTTCAACGAGGCGATGCCGGCCGACTTCGAGTACGTGAACCGGCTGATCGCCAAGAGCGAGTTGGGGACCTTGGTCAACCGGCTCGCCGAGCGGTACTCGAAGACCGACGTCGCCGAGACGCTGGACCGCCTCAAGGAATTGGGCTTCCACTGGGCGACCCGCTCCGGGGTGACCATCTCCAGTTCCGATGTGGTCTCGCCGCCGGAGAAGGAGGCGCTGCTGGTGCGGGCCGAGGAGAAGGCGGCCGAGGTGCAGCGCAAGGCCGACCTCGGTGCCATGACCCAGGAGGAGCGCCGCCAGGAGATGATTGTCATCTGGCAGCACACCGCCTCCGAACTGGGCGAGAAGATGCAGGCCGCGTTCCCGCAGGACAACCCGATCAACATCATGGTGACGTCGGGTGCCCGCGGCAACTACAGCCAGATCCGCCAGATCGCGGGGATGCGCGGCCTCATGGCCAACCCCAAGGGGGAGTTCATCCCGCGTCCGATCAAGTCGAATTTCCGCGAGGGCTTGACGGTGCTGGAGTACTTCATCTCCACCCACGGTGCCCGCAAGGGGCTGGCCGACACCGCCCTGCGAACCGCTGAATCGGGCTACCTCACCCGGCGCCTGGTCGATGTCGCGCAGGACGTCATCGTCCGCGACTCCGATTGCGGCACCGAGCGCGGACTGGCGATGCAGATCGCCGAGCCCGACGGCGACGGCGTGCGGGCGATGGACGATGTGGACAGCTCCGTGGTGTCGCGACTGCTGTCGCGCGACGTGGAGGTGGACGGTGAGGTGCTGGCCGTGGCGGGGGAGGAAATCACTCCGTCCATGGTCGACCGACTGTGCGCCGCCGGTGTTGACACGGTGCGTGTCCGCTCCGTCCTGCTGTGCGAGAGCAAGGTCGGTGTCTGCGCCAAGTGCTATGGCCGGTCGCTGGCCAGCGGGCACCTGGTCGATGTCGGCGAGGCGATCGGCATCGTGGCCGCACAGTCCATCGGCGAGCCGGGCACCCAGCTGACCATGCGCACGTTCCACACCGGCGGTGTCGCCGGGGAGGACATCACGCACGGCATGCCGCGCGTGGTGGAGCTCTTCGAGGCCCGCACGCCCAAGGGTGTCGCGCCGATCGCGGAGGCGAACGGCGTGGTGCGGATCGAGGACACCGACAAGGCGCGCAAGATCGTGGTCGAGCCGCTCGACGGCTCCGAGGGCGTGGAGCACAAGGTGAGCCGCCGCACGGCGCTGCTGGTCGAGGACGGCCAGGAGGTCAAGGCCGGCACGCTGCTGGTCAAGGGCGTCGTCGATCCCAAGCAGGTGCTGCGCATCCTGGGTCCGCGCGAGGTGCAGAAGCACCTGGTGGAGCAGGTGCAGGACGTCTACCGCAGCCAGGGCGTGTCGATCCATGACAAGCACATCGAGGTCATCATCCGACAGATGCTGCGCCGGGTGACCATCATCGAGTCGGGCGATGCGGACTTCCTGACCGGGGAGCTCGTCGACCGCCGTACCTTCGAGCGGCATAACCGCCAGGTGGTTGCCGACGGCGGCCGCCCGGCGTCCGGCCGCCCGGAGCTGATGGGTATCACGAAGGCGTCGCTGGCGACGGACTCGTGGCTGTCCGCTGCGTCCTTCCAGGAGACGACTCGCGTCCTGACCGATGCGGCGATGAACTCCAAGCAGGATCCGCTGGTCGGGCTGAAGGAGAACGTCATCCTCGGCAAGCTGATCCCGGCCGGTACCGGCATGCCGGTGTACTCCGACATCGCCGTGGAGCCCACGGAGGAGGCCAAGGAGGCCATGTACCCGGCCTTCACGCCGTACGACGAGTCGGTCTACCAGTCCGGGTTCCGCGACATCGACGGCCCGTCAGTGCCGCTCGACGGCTTCGACGCGCGCGAGCGCTGGTAGTCGCCGACCTGCGTCGAGCAACGTGCCGACGGGCGGTCCCGGAGTCCGGGACCGCCCGTCGGCCGTGTGGCGGGGCGTCGGCCGGTCAGTCTTGGCAGTGCACCGCGTCGCCGATCCGGGTGCGGATCGAGGTGGGGCCGGTGGCTCAGGGCACGTCGCCGACGACGATGCCGGATCCGGCTCCTTCGCTGCCCAGCAGGACCCGATCGTTGTCCGGGGCATCCGGAAGCCACGGCCAGGCCATCGCCTCTCGCTGCAGTTGCAGGGGTCCGAGCTTGGACACCCAGGAGTTCCCTTCGAGTCGGTGGATGCGCCAGTAGTCGATCAGGACCAGGCGCGGCTCAGCCGCGGCCGACAACTCCCAGTCGCCGCCGGTGATGCTGGGCGGGACCGGTCGCACGTACTCCAGGATCGTCGTTCGATCCGGGCTCAGCTCCCCGGGAGCACGATAGAGGCCGCCCGGCTCGCCGTTGCCCTTCGTCGCCACCCAGACCCGACCGTCGGAGGGGTGGACGACCAGTGCCTCGGCATTGTGCGGGCCGTCCTCGTAGGCGATCCAGAAGGAGCGAAAGGCGACGTCCTGGTCGACGAGCTCGGCCGGTTCGTCGATCTCCAGCAGCCGAACCCGCGATTGGTTCTCGCTGTTGTCCCCGATGTCGCCGATCCACAGCACTGGTGATCCGTCGGCTGCACGGCCCGGGGCCAGCGACTCCCAGTCGCGGGCATCGACTCCCGCCAACGACAAGGTGGCAACAGTGGCGCCGGCGTCATCGATGGCGTACACCGAGGCGGAACCCCCGGAGTCGTTGATCCCGTACAGCACACCGGGGTGCAAACGGCTGGCTGCCAGCCCGGACAGTTCATCGATGGTCGGGTCGAGCAGCGTCCGCTGCGCCAACTGCACCGCAGCCGGGAAGGGGTCCGGGGCGGGCGTCCCTGGTTCCGGCGATGCAGTGCCGGCCGGGATCGATTCCGGGGCGTCGGCCTGGTGGACCGCGCCGAAGCCGATCCACGCCACGGCAGCACCGACGCCCGCGACGACCAGCATTCTCCAGCGTGGCGACATTCACCTAGTCTACGATCGCGGGAATCGGTCGGGACTCCTGCAAGACGCGCCAACTGCGTCTGGGCGCCGCGCGTCACGGGTGCCTGCATCCGTGGTTCGGTGTGCCAAGGGGCGGGGAGACGGCACCGCTTTGACCGAGTGGCCGCCGCACCGCTATGCTGAGTCCTCGTGGCATGAACCATGCCCAGCGTCCGCGTGTTCGCGATCTGTGTTCGCGCGACGGTGTGGTGGGAATCGTGCCTCAAGGAGTTGCACTCCTGTTGTGAGGGCTTTCGGGACGAAACAGACCCGGTCGGCCCATCGCAGCAGGGCCATCCGATCGGTGTGCGTTGCAGGGCTTGCCCAGATCGCCGCGGTGCTCTGTGGAGCAGCGGGGTGTGCGGGAGGTGCGAAACGCCCGACCGCGTGGGCCGGGGAATCCGGCGCACGCAACCCCGCCAAAACGACGTTCGAGGACTACTTCGAGGAACACGGAGACGCGGTGCCTACCATCCAGCAGCTGGTCCGCAAGGGCCGGCAGGACAAGGTCGCTAAGAACAAGACGCCCGCGCTGAAGGGCAGCCCCCAGCGCCGCGGCGTGTGCACGCGTGTGTACACGACGACGCCGAAGAAGCCCAACTCTGCGCTGCGCAAGGTCGCGCGCGTTCGCCTGAGCTCCGGCATCGAGGTGACGGCCTACATCCCGGGCGAGAAGCACAACCTGCAGGAGCACTCGATGGTGCTCGTCCGCGGTGGTCGCGTGAAGGACCTGCCGGGCGTCCGGTACAAGATCGTCCGGGGCACGCTCGACACCCAGGCCGTCAAGGACCGCAAGCAGGCCCGTTCCCGCTACGGCGCGAAGAAGGAGAAGAAGTAATGCCGCGCAAGGGACCCGCTGAGAAGCGACCGGTCGTTATCGACCCCGTCTACAGCTCGCCGCTGGTGACGCAGTTGGTGAACAAGGTACTGCTCGACGGCAAGCGTTCCACTGCCGAGCGCATCGTCTACGGAGCCCTCGAGGGGGTGCGGGACAAGACCGGCAACGATCCGGTGACGACCCTGCGCCGCGCAGTGGACAACGTCCGGCCGACCCTGGAGGTCCGCTCCCGCCGAGTTGGCGGCGCGACCTACCAGGTGCCGATCGAGGTCCGTGCCGGGCGGAGCAACACCCTGGCGCTGCGCTGGATGATCACGTACTCGCGGCAGCGTCGCGAGAAGACGATGACCGAGCGACTGATGAACGAGATCCTCGACGCCTCCAACGGCCTCGGCGCCAGCGTGAAGAAGCGCGAGGACACCCACAAGATGGCCGAAGCCAACAAGGCCTTCGCCCACTACCGCTGGTAATCACCACACCTCGAACGACGAAAGCAGGAGCGCACTCTCGTGTCCACGACGACTGGAACCGACCTCGCCAAGGTCCGCAACATCGGGATCATGGCGCACATCGACGCGGGGAAGACCACCACGACTGAGCGCATCCTCTTCTACACCGGGATCAACTACAAGATCGGTGAGGTCCACGAGGGCGCCGCAACGATGGACTGGATGGAGCAGGAGCAGGAGCGCGGCATCACCATCACGTCCGCCGCGACGACCTGCCACTGGAACGACTACCAGATCAACATCATCGATACCCCGGGCCACGTCGACTTCACCGTCGAGGTGGAGCGTTCCCTGCGCGTGCTCGACGGCGCGGTCGCGGTGTTCGACGGGGTCGCCGGCGTAGAGCCGCAGTCGGAGACCGTGTGGCGACAGGCCGACCGGTACAACGTGCCGCGGATCTGCTTCGTCAACAAGTTGGACCGGGTCGGTGCCGAGTTCCACCGCTGCGTCGACATGATCGAGAACCGCCTGCATGCCGTCCCGCTGGTGCTGCAGTGGCCCATCGGCTCGGAGGCCGACTTCAAGGGCGTCATCGACCTGGTCGAGATGCGGGCGCTGCTCTGGGAGGGCGAGACGACGATGGGGGAGGACTACGACGTCCAGCCCATCCCTGCCTCCCACGCGGAGGTGGCGCGCGAGTGGCGCGACCGCCTCTTGGAGACGATCGCCGAGAACGACGACGAGATGATGGAGAAGTACCTCGAGGGCGACGAGCCCAGCATCGAGGAACTGCAGGCCGGGATCCGTCGCGCCACGATCGCCGGGTCCCTGACCCCGGTCCTCTGCGGCACCGCGTTCAAGAACAAGGGCGTGCAGCCGCTGCTCGACGCGGTGGTCGACTACCTGCCCTCGCCGGTGGATGTCGAGGCCATCGAGGGCCACGAGGTGGGTGACGAGGACGTGGTCATCACCCGCGAGCCGCGCAGCGACGCGCCGTTCTCGGCTTTGGCCTTCAAGATCATGTCCGATCCCCACTTGGGCAAGCTGACCTACCTGCGCATCTACTCCGGGACGCTGGCGACCGGCACGCACGTGCTGAACAGCACGAAGGACAAGAAGGAGCGCATCGGCAAGATCTACCGGATGCACGCCAACAAGCGCGAGGAGATCGACAGCGTCGGCGCCGGCGAGATCGTCGCGGTGATGGGGTTGAAGCAGACCACCACCGGCGAGACGCTGTGCGATCCTTCGGCCCCGGTCCTGCTGGAATCGATGAGCTTCCCGGCGCCGGTCATCTCGGTGGCGATCGAGCCGAAGACCAAGGGCGACCAAGACAAGCTCGGTGTGGCGATCCAGCGGTTGGCCGAGGAGGATCCCACCTTCCAGGTCCGCACCGATGAGGAGACCGGCCAGACGATCATCTCCGGAATGGGCGAGTTGCACCTCGACATCCTGGTCGACCGGATGCGCCGCGAATTCCGCGTCGAGGCCAACGTGGGCAAGCCCCAGGTCGCCTACCGAGAGACCATCACCAAGGCGGTCTCCGGGGTCTCCTACACCCACAAGAAGCAGACCGGCGGTTCTGGTCAGTTCGGCAAGGTCGTCATCGACGTCGCGCCCACCGGCGGCGAGGGCGACGGCGGCTACGAATTCCAGGACAAGATTTCCGGTGGCCGCATCCCGAAGGAGTACATCCCCTCGGTCGATGCCGGCTGCCAGGAGGCGATGGAGTACGGCATCCTGGCCGGCTACCCGATCGTCGATGTCAAGGTGACCCTGCAGGACGGCTCCTACCACGACGTCGACTCCTCCGAACTTGCCTTCAAGATCGCTGGCTCCATGGCGTTCAAGGAGGCGGCACGCCGCGCCGGGCCGGCACTGCTGGAGCCGATGATGGCGGTCGAGGTCGTCACGCCCGAGGAGTACATGGGCGAGGTCATCGGTGACCTGAACTCACGACGCGGTCACATCCAGGCGATGGACGAGCGCGCCGGTGCGCGGCTCGTGACCGCACTGGTGCCGCTGTCGGAGATGTTCGGCTACGTCGGTGACCTACGGAGCAAGACCTCCGGCCGGGCGAGTTACTCCATGCAGTTCGACTCCTATGCCCAGGTCCCGAAGAGTGTGGCCGAGGAGATCATTGCGAAGGTGCGGGGCGAATAGCTCCCACCGGATCCGACCAATAGGGCGCCGCAGGGCGCCCGCGAGACAACTGAATCGGCGACCAGCGGATGGTCGCCCCAAGACACGTGCAGCCGATCTGCACGAAACGGACCCCGCTCTGCGTTCGCGCGCACGGGGACCGGAAGGAATCACCAGGCAAGTCCGAGGGCAGCGCGTCCTCCGGGCGATTCGAGAGGTCTAGGAGGACCCAGTGGCGAAGGCGAAGTTCGAGCGCACTAAGCCGCACGTCAACATCGGCACGATTGGCCACATCGACCACGGCAAGACCACGTTGACCGCGGCGATCACCAAGGTGCTCCACGACAAGTACCCGGAGATCAACCCCTACACGCCGTTCGACGAGATCGACAAGGCTCCTGAGGAGCGCCAGCGCGGCATCACGATCTCCATCGCACATGTGGAGTACCAGACGGAGAGCCGGCACTACGCCCACGTCGACTGCCCCGGCCACGCCGACTACATCAAGAACATGATCACCGGTGCGGCCCAGATGGATGGAGCGATCCTCGTGGTCGCGGCGACCGACGGCCCCATGCCCCAGACCAAGGAGCACGTGCTGCTCGCCCGCCAGGTCGGCGTGCCGGCGATCGTCGTCGCGCTGAACAAGTGCGACATGGTCGACGATGAGGACCTGCTCGAGCTCGTCGAGATGGAGGTCCGGGAGCTGCTCAGCGAATACGAGTTCCCCGGCGACGACATCCCGGTGGTGCGGGTCGCGGCCTTCCCGGCGCTGAACGGCGACCAGAAGTGGGGCGAGACGATCATCGAGCTGATGGACGCGGTCGACGAGTCGATCCCGACCCCGGAGCGCGAGATCGAGAAGCCGTTCCTGATGCCGATCGAGGACGTCTTCACGATCACCGGTCGCGGCACGGTCGTGACCGGTCGCATCGAGCGCGGTATCGTCAAGGTGAACGAGGAGGTCGAGATCGTCGGGATCAAGGACACCTCGATGAAGACGACGGTCACCGGCGTCGAGATGTTCCGCAAGCTGCTCGACGAGGGCCGTGCGGGCGAGAACGTCGGGCTGCTGCTGCGCGGGATCAAGCGCGATGACGTCGAGCGGGGCCAGGTCGTCATCAAGCCGGGGACCACGACGCCGCACACCGACTTCGAGGCGCGCGTCTACATCCTGAAGAAGGAGGAGGGCGGCCGTCACACGGCGTTCTTCGACAACTACCGGCCGCAGTTCTACATCCGCACCACGGATGTGACCGGTGTGGTCACGCTGCCGGAGGGCAAGGAGATGGTCCTGCCGGGCGACGATACCGAGATGTCGGTCCAGCTGATCCATCCGATCGCCCTGGAAGAGGGCCAGCGGTTTGCCATCCGTGAGGGTGGCCGCACCGTGGGCGCCGGCCAGGTCACCAAGATCATCAAGTAGCACCCCCGGTGGGGGCGGCGGTTCTCGCAATCGCCGCCCCCACTACCGCCCCACCCAGCACGCGACCGCTCTGCAGCGGCACGACCACGAGAAGGACGCCCCATGGCGGGACAGAAGATCCGCATCCGGCTCAAGGCCTACGACCACGAGGTCATCGATTCCTCGGCGCGCAAGATCGTCGAGACGGTGACCCGGACAGGTGCGCAGGTAGCCGGCCCGGTGCCGCTGCCGACTGAGAAGAACGTGTACTGCGTCATCCGGTCGCCCCACAAGTACAAGGACAGCCGCGAGCATTTCGAGATGCGCACCCACAAGCGCCTCATCGACATCCTCGACCCCACGCCCAAGACCGTCGACTCGCTGATGCACCTCGACCTCCCGGCCGGCGTGGACATCGAGATCAAGCTGTAAGGACGCAAGCAACCATGGCAACGACTGTGAACGAGACCGCCGTGAAGGGCATTCTCGGGACGAAGATCGGCATGACCCAGATGTGGGATGCCGACAACCGAGTGGTGCCCGTCACCGCGGTGCAGGCAGGCCCGTGCGTGGTGACCGCGATCCGTACGCCGGAAACCGACGGCTATGCCGCGGTGCAGTTGGCGTTCGGTGCGATCGACCCCCGCAAGGTGACTCGACCGGAGAAGGGCCACTTCGCCAAGGCGGGTGTGGCGCCCCGGCGCCACGTCGCCGAGGTGCGCACCGCCGACGCAGCCGAGTACCAGCTCGGCCAGGAGATCACCGCCGAGGTGTTCGCCGTGAACGATGTCGTCGATGTGACCGCCACATCCAAGGGCAAGGGCTTCACCGGCGTGATGAAGCGTCACGGCTTCTCCGGCCAGAAGGCCTCGCACGGCGCGCACCGCATCCACCGGGCGCCGGGTTCGATCGGCGCTTGCGCCACGCCGGCACGGGTGATGAAGGGGCTGCGCATGGCGGGCCGCCACGGCGGTCAGCGACAGACCACGCAGAACCTCACGGTGCAGGCTGTTGACGCCGAGCAGGGGATCATCCTGGTCCGCGGCGCCGTCCCAGGCCCGCGCGGCGCGCTCGTCCTGATCCGTACCGCTGTGAAGGGAGCCTGAGATGGCATCCGTCGATGTCCGTACCGCGGACGGCGGGACCGATGGTTCGGTCGAACTGCCGGGCGAGGTGTTCGACGTCCAGACCAACATTCCGCTGATCCACCAGGTCGTGACTGCGCAGTTGGCAGCTGCGCGCCAGGGGACCCACGACACGAAGTCTCGCGGCGAGGTGCGCGGAGGCGGTCGCAAGCCCTACAAGCAGAAGGGCACCGGCCGCGCGCGCCAGGGGTCGACCAGGGCGCCGCAGTTCGCCGGGGGCGGGATCGTGCATGGTCCGACGCCGCGCGACTACGCGCAGCGCACGCCCAAGAAGATGAAGGCTGCTGCGCTGCGGGGGGTCCTCTCCGACCGTGCCCGTGACGGACGCATCGTCGTCTTCGGCTCGTTGGTGGACGGCGATGTCCCGTCGACGAAGCAGGTCATGGCGGCGCTGGGGACCCTCGCCACCGACGGCCGGTGCCTGCTGGTGCTGGACCGGGCCGAGGAGGCCGCCTGGCGTTCGGTGCGCAACGTGCCGACGGTGCACGTGCTTGCCGCCGATCAGTTGAATACCTACGACGTGGTCGTGGCCGACCAGGTCGTGTTCACCAAGGCCGCGTTGGAGACCTTCCTGGCCAGCCGCACCGCGCGCGCTGCCGGCGCCGAGCAGACCGAGGGGGCGGCGGAATGAGAATCAGCGATCCGCGAGACATCCTGATCAGGCCGGTTGTCAGCGAGAAGTCCTACGGGCTCCTCGACGACAACAAGTACACGTTCATCGTGGCGCCCGGTGCCAACAAGACCGAGATCAAGATCGCGGTCGAGGAGGTGTTCGGCGTGCGCGTGACGGCGGTCAACACCATGAACCGCAGCGGCAAGCGCAAGCGGACACGCGCCGGCTTCGGCAAGCGCGCGGATCTCAAGCGCGCGATCGTCACCCTCGCCGAGGGCGACACTATCGACATCTTCGGGGGCCCGGTCCGCTGACCGGGGCTGCATACGAGACGGGAAGAACGAGCATGGGAATCCGCAAGTACCGGCCCACGACGCCGGGACGCCGGGGTGCCAGCGTCGCCGACTTCGTCGAGGTCACGCGCAGCGAGCCCGAGAAGGCGTTGGTGGAGCCGCTGCCGAAGAGGGGCGGCCGCAACAACGCCGGGCGCATCACGACGCGCCACCAAGGCGGTGGCCACAAGCGCGCCTACCGGGTCATCGACTTCCGGCGTGCGGACAAGGACGGCGTGCCCGCCAAGGTGGCGCACATCGAGTACGACCCGAACCGCACGGCCCGCATTGCGCTGCTGCACTTCGCCGACGGCGAGAAGCGCTACATCCTGGCGCCGACGAAGCTGCAGCAGGGCGCCCGCGTGGAGACCGGACCCGGTGCCGATATCAAGCCAGGCAACAACCTGCCGCTGCGCAACATCCCTGTCGGCACCGTGATCCATGCGGTTGAGCTGCGTCCCGGTGGGGGAGCCAAGATCGCCCGTTCGGCAGGGGCCAGCATCCAGCTCGTCGCCAAGGACGGTCCCTACGCCCAGTTGCGGATGCCCTCGGGCGAGATCCGCAACGTCGATGCCCGATGCCGCGCCACGGTCGGCGAGGTGGGCAACGCCGAGCAGTCGAACATCAACTGGGGCAAGGCCGGACGCATGCGCTGGAAGGGCAAGCGCCCCACGGTCCGCGGCGTCGTCATGAACCCCGTCGATCACCCCCACGGTGGCGGCGAGGGGAAGACCTCGGGCGGTCGGCACCCGGTCAGCCCGACCGGCAAGCCTGAGGGCCGCACCCGTCGCAAGAACAAGCCGAGCGACAAGTACATCGTCCGCCGCCGCAAGACCGGCAAGAAGCGCTGAGGGAAGTAGCGAGCATGCCACGCAGTTTGAAGAAGGGGCCCTTCGTCGACGACCACCTTGCTAAGAAGGTGGCCGCCGCCAACGAAAAGGGCAGCAAGAACGTGATCAAGACCTGGTCGCGGCGCTCGATGATCACCCCCGACATGCTCGGTCACACGATCGCGGTGCACGACGGCCGCAAGCATGTCCCGGTGTTCATCACCGAGAACATGGTGGGTCACAAGTTGGGCGAGTTTGCCCCGACCCGCACGTTCCGCAGCCACGTCAGGGACGACCGGAAGGCGCGCCGGCGCTGACGCGCGGGTGGCGAGCACGAGAGCAAGGGGAAACGTGATGGAAGCCAGGGCCCAGGCACGCAACGTGCGGGTCTCGCCCATGAAGGCGCGCCGCGTGATCGACCTCATCCGCGGGATGGGGGCCGAGGACGCACTTGTCACGCTGCAGTTTGCGCCGCAGGCGGCCAGCGAACCGGTCGGCAAGGTGCTTGCCAGCGCCGTGGCGAACGCGGTGAACAACCACCAAATGCAGGCCGAGGAGCTCGTGATCGCGGCCGCCTACGTGGATGAGGGGCCGACCATGAAGCGGATCCGGCCGCGGGCGCAGGGACGCGCCTACCGGGTGCGCAAGCGCACCAGCCACATCACCGTCATCGTCTCCGACGACACTGCAACCCCGGCGACCGCCGGAAGGAAGGGTTGAGACATGGGGCAGAAGATCAACCCCAACGGCTTCCGGCTCGGCATCTCCAGGGACTTCAACACGCGCTGGTTCGCCGACACGACCAAGCCTGGCCTGCGCTATGCGGACTACGTGGCCGAGGATGTCGCCATCCGCCGGCTGATCGCCAGCAAGCTGGAGCGGGCCGGTGTCAGCCGCGTCGAGATCGAGCGGACGCGTGACCGTGTGCATGTGTATATCCACACCGCCCGGCCCGGCATCGTCATCGGCCGCAAGGGCCAGGAGGCAGACAAGCTGCGCAGCGCGCTGGAGAAGCTCAGCGGCAAGCAGGTGCAGCTGAACATCCGCGAGGTTGCCAGGCCGGAGCTCGAGGCGGCACTGGTGGCACAGGGCGTGGCTGAGCAGTTGCAGGGACGGGTGGCGTTCCGGCGCGCGATGCGCAAGGCGCTGCAGTCCACGATGAAGGCCGGCGCCAAGGGCGCGCGGGTGCAGGTCTCCGGCCGGCTCGGCGGGGCCGAGATGAGCCGTACCGAGTTCTACCGCGAGGGCCAGGTGCCGCTGCACACGCTGCGCGCGGACATCGACTACGGCTTCCGCGAGGCGAAGACCACCTTCGGCCGCATCGGTGTCAAGGTCTGGATCTACCGCGGCGAGGCACCGGCCACGAAGGCGGAGCGCGACCGCGCGGCTGCCGAGGCCGCACGAGCCCCCCGGGGCCGTCGTCCGCGCGCCGGACAGCGCGATGTCGAGCAGGCCGCCGCGCCTGCCGCTGCGCCGGCAGAGTCTGGAACGGAGGGTTAGTCGATGCTGATCCCACGCAAGGTCAAGCACCGCAAGCAGCACCACCCGAAGCGCTCCGGTGCCGCCAAGGGCGGCACGAAGGTCTCCTTCGGGGAGTGGGGCCTGCAGGCGCTCGAGTCGGCGTACGTGACCAACCGGCAGATCGAGTCGGCCCGTATCGCCATCACCAGGCGGGTGAAGCGCGGCGGCAAGGTGTGGATCAACATCTACCCCGACCGTCCGCTGACCAAGAAGCCGGCCGAGACCCGGATGGGGTCCGGCAAGGGATCCCCCGAGTGGTGGGTCGCGAACGTGAAGCCGGGCCGGGTGATGTTCGAACTGAGCTACCCGAACGAGGAAGTCGCCCGCGAGGCGCTCCAGCGGGCGGCGCACAAACTACCGATGAAGTGCCGGATCGTCCGGCGTGACGTGGCAGGGGATGTCTGATGTCTGCGGGAACACAGGCCGAGGAGTTCCGGAAGCTGGCCGACGACCAGTTGTCGGCGCGGCTGCTGGATGCCAAGCAGGAGTTGTTCAACCTGCGCTTCCAGTCGGCGACCGGGCAGTTGGAGTCGCACGGCCGGCTGCGCGCCGTGAAGCGCGACATCGCCCGCATCTACACCGTGATGCGGGAGCGCGAACTGGGGATCACCCCGGTCGATGAGGAGTCCGCAGGCGGTGCGGCATGAGCGAAGGCACACAGATGGTCGAAGGCACGCGCAACGACCGCAAGGTTCGCGAGGGCCTCGTGGTCAGTGACAAGATGGACAAGACGGTGGTGGTGGCGGTCGAGAACCGCTTCAAGCATCGTCTCTACGGCAAGGTTGTGCGACGCACCAGCCGGCTCAAGGCGCACGACGCGGAGAACGCGTGCGGCGTCGGCGACCGGGTGTTGCTCATGGAAACCCGGCCCTCGAGCAAGACCAAGCGCTGGCGCGTGGTCGAGATCCTCGAGAAGGCCAAGTAGTCAACCGCCGGCGGCCCAGGGCTACCGGCAGCGTCCGGGTTCCCGGACGAGGAGTTCGGCCAGGCTCGCGACAGCGAGAACCGGCACGACGATCAGGAGAAGGACAGTGATTCAGCAGGAGTCGCGACTTCGCGTCGCCGACAACACCGGTGCCAAGGAGCTCCTTGTCATCCGGGTACTCGGAGGGTCCGGCCGGCGCTACGCCGGTATCGGGGACACCATCGTGTGCACGGTCAAGGACGCCATCCCCGGCGGCAACGTCAAGAAGGGCGACGTCGTCAAGGCGGTCGTGGTGCGCACCTCGAAGTCGCGGCGCCGGCCCGACGGGTCGTACATCCGCTTCGACGAGAACGCCGCCGTGGTCTTGAAGAACGACGGCGAGCCGCGTGGGACGCGCATCTTCGGCCCGGTGGGCCGCGAGCTGCGCGACAAGAAGTACATGAAGATCGTTTCGCTGGCTCCGGAGGTGCTGTGATGCCGGGCATGCATATTCGCAAGGGCGACCAGGTCCAGGTGATCGCGGGCAAGGACCGCGGGCTCGTGGGCCGCGTCATCTCGGTGCTCCCTGAGGAGCAGCGGGTCATCGTGGAAGGCGTGAACCGCGTCAAGCGGCACACCCGGATCGGGGAGTCCAACCGCGGCGCGAAGACCGGTGGGATCGTCACCCAGGAGGCTCCGATCCACGTCTCCAACGTCATGGTGGTGGACCCGGAGGACAAGAAGGCCACCCGCGTCGGTTTCCGGCGCGAGGAGGTCACGAAGTCACGCCCCGACGGCTCCACGTACACGGCGACCCGCAGCGTGCGCATCTCGCGGCGCACCGGGAAGGACATCTGATGACGACCGCACCCTCGATGCCGCGGCTGAAGCTGCGCTACCGCGAAGAGATCGTGCCCGCGCTGCGTGACGAGTTCGCCCTGGCCAACGTCATGCAGGTGCCCGGCGTCACCAAAGTTGTGGTGAACATGGGCGTGGGCGAGGCGGCACGGGATTCCAAGCTCATCGACGGAGCCATCCGCGACCTTGCCAGCATCACCGGACAGAAGCCGGCCGTGACCAAGGCGCGCAAGTCGATCGCCCAGTTCAAGCTGCGGGAGGGGCAGCCGATCGGTGCCCACACCACGCTGCGCGGTGATCGGATGTGGGAGTTCCTCGACCGGCTGCTGTCGATCGCCCTGCCCCGTATCCGCGACTTCCGCGGATTGTCGCCGAGGCACTTCGACGGCAACGGCAACTACACCTTCGGCCTGAACGAACAGTCCATGTTCCACGAGATCGACCAGGACAAGATCGATCGCGTGCGAGGCATGGACATCACGATCGTGACGACGGCGAAGAACGACGACGAGGGACGCGCGCTGCTTCGGCAGCTCGGCTTCCCGTTCAAGGAGATGTGACGTGGCGAAGAAGGCGCTGATCGCCAAGGCGAACCGTAAGCCCAAGTACCCGGTCCGGGGTTATAGCCGTTGCTCACGGTGCGGGCGACCGCACTCGGTCTACCGCAAATTCGGCCTGTGCCGGGTGTGCCTGCGGGAGATGGCGCATCGCGGCGAACTGCCGGGCGTAACGAAGTCCAGTTGGTAGCAATCGACGCCGCAGGTCCAAGGGGAAACCGCGGCGAGGAAGGCCGGTAACAGGGCCATGACAATGACAGACCCGATCGCGGACATGTTGACGCGGATCCGGAACGCCAACTCGGCGTACCACGAGACCGTCGCCATGCCGGCATCGAAGATCAAGGTGGGGATCGCTGAGATCCTCAAGCAAGAGGGGTACATCGCGGACCTCGCAGTCGAGGACGCAGAGGTCGGCAAGACGCTGACCCTGCGCTTGAAGTACGGGCCGCACCGGGAGCGCTCGATCGCCGGCATCCGCCGGATCAGCAAGCCCGGGCTGCGCGTCTACGCCAAGAGCACCGAGTTGCCGCGCGTGCTCGGCGGGCTCGGAGTCGCGATCATCTCTACGTCGTCCGGTCTGCTCACTGAGAAGCGGGCCGCCAAGCAGGGTGTGGGCGGGGAAGTCCTCGCCTACATCTGGTGAGAGGGGGAGCAGCGACATGTCACGTATCGGACGGCTTCCCATCCCGCTGACAGCGGGTGTCAAGGTCGATATCACTGGCCAGCAGATCAACGTCTCGGGCCCGAAGGGCGCCCTGAGCCTCGAGGCACCCGAGCCCATCATGGTCGAGGTGGCCGACGAGCAGATCGTCGTCTCGCGACCCAACGAGGAGCGCATGTCGCGTCAGCTGCACGGCCTGACGCGCAGCCTCATCAACAACATGGTCGTCGGGGTCACCGAGGGCTACAGCAAGACCATGGTGATCTCCGGCACCGGCTACCGCGTGACTGCCAAGGGGTCGAACCTGGAGTTCGCGCTCGGCTACAGCCACCCGGTCGTCGTGGAGGCCCCGCAGGGAATCTCCTTCCAGGTGGAATCGCCGACGAGGTTCAAGGTCACCGGGATCGACAAGCAGCTCGTCGGCGAGACGGCGGCCAAGATCCGGAAGCTGCGCAGGCCTGACCCGTACAAGGGCAAGGGCGTGCGCTACGAGGGCGAAGTGATTCGCCGCAAGGCCGGAAAGGCAGGGAAGTAGCCATGGCGGTAGCCGTCAAGCTCTCATCGAGCGGACGCACGCGGGTTGCGCGTCAGCGCAGGCACCAGCGCCTGCGCAAGCGGGTCGTGGGCACGGCGGCGCGCCCCCGCCTCGTGGTCAGCAGGTCAACGCGCCACATCGTCGCCCAGGTGATCGACGATTCGGTGGGTCGCACGCTGGTGTCGGCATCCACCATGGAGCCGGATCTGCGCTCGGCCAGTGGCGACAAGTCGGCACGCGCCGCTGATGTGGGCACGCTCCTGGCGCAGCGGGCACAGAGTGCCGGCGTCGAAGCCGTCGTGTTTGACCGGGGCGGCAACCGGTACGCCGGGCGCATCGCGGCACTTGCCGATGCGGCCCGCGAGGCCGGGCTGAAGTTCTGACAGAGCGGAGAGGAAAATCCATGGCTGCACAGCAGCGACGGGGTGGCGGCGACCGGCAACGGAGGGACCGCACATCCCGCGAGGAGAAGAATCCGCTCTTGGAGCGGGTGGTGACCATCAACCGCGTCGCCAAGGTCGTCAAGGGCGGGCGCCGGTTCAGCTTCACGGCGCTCGTGGTTGTCGGTGACGGCGACGGCAAGGTGGGCGTGGGCTACGGCAAGGCCAAAGAAGTGCCTGCGGCGATCGCCAAGGGTGTCGAAGAGGCGAAGAAGAGCATGTTCACGGTGCCGCGCATCGGAGCTACCATCCCGCACCCGGTGCAGGGTGAGGATGCGGCCGGGGTCGTGCTGCTGCGTCCGGCGTCGCCCGGTACCGGCGTCATCGCCGGGGGGCCGGTGCGCGCCGTGCTGGAGTGCGCCGGTATCGGCGACGTGCTCAGCAAGTCGCTCGGCTCGGACAACGCCATCAACATCGTGCACGCCACCGTGGCGGCGCTGCGGATGCTCGAACTGCCGGAACAGGTCGCGGCGCGCCGTGGGCTGCCTGTGGAGGACGTGGCACCGGCTGCGATGTTGCGGGCCCAGGCGGGGGCTGGTGCGTGATGGCGCAGTTGAAGGTCACCCAGACGCGCTCGGAAATCGGCGGTACCAAGTCGCAGCGCGAGTCGCTGCGGTCGTTGGGTCTGAAGCGCATCGGGCACACGGTCGTCAAGGACGATCGCCCGGAGATCCGCGGCATGATCAGCACCGTGCACCATCTGGTCGCGGTGGAGGAGGTGGATTGATATGGCGCTGAAGGCACATCACCTGCGCCCCGCACCCGGCGCCAAGACTCCCAAGACGCGCGTTGGGCGCGGCGAGGGGTCCAAGGGCAAGACGGCCGGCCGCGGCACGAAGGGCACCAAGGCCCGGTACCAGGTGCCGGCCGGCTTCGAGGGCGGGCAGATGCCCTTGCACATGCGGATCCCGAAGTTGAAGGGGTTCAAGAACCCCGCCAGGGTGCAGTTCCAGGTCGTGAACACGGCTCGCCTCACGGAGTTGTTCCCCGCGGGCGGCGCGGTCGATGAGGCTGCCCTCGCGGCGGCTGGCGCAGTGCGCCCCGGACTGCCCGTCAAGGTGCTCGGCGACGGAGAGTTGACCGTGGCGCTGCAGCTCAGCGTCTCGGCAGCCTCCGCCTCGGCCAAGGCGAAGATCGAAGCTGCTGGCGGCTCGGTCACCCTGGTGTAGCCACGGACAGCAAGGACGCAGCGGCCCGGATCGGAACGTCGATCCGGGCCGCTGCGCTCTGCTGATCCGACCCCGCGGTGACGCTCGGAGCGTCGAGTCCACGCTTGTGTCTCCAGCCGCCACAGCACGCCGCGCGGGAGCGCCACCGGACGGCCTGCGCGCCATCAGATGGAGAGTTTCGGTCGACCGTCGGTCCGCCGATGACGCCGCCTTCCCGACGACGTGCACGCGGGCGGCGCGAGTCGTCTCGGCACACTGCTAGCCTTGAGCGTCGTGCGGCGTACACAGGCCGCAACCCACGCCACTCCATGGCGTGGTGCACCCGACCGGGAGGGGTACCGGTGCGCATCAGCGCCTTCGTCTCGGCGTTCCGGACGCCTGATCTGCGCAAGAAGCTGCTCTTCACGCTCGCCATGATCGCCATTTTTCGACTGGGATCGGTCGTTCCCACCCCGGGCGTGGACTTCGCCGCGGTGGATCGCTGCCTGACCTTGGTGCAGGACAATTCGCTGCTCGGCCTGGTGCAGCTGTTCAGCGGCGGGGCGCTGCTCCAGTTGAGCGTCTTCGCGTTGGGCATCATGCCGTACATCACCGCCAGCATCATCCTGCAGCTCATGCGCGTGGTCATCCCGCGGCTGGAGACGTTGCACAAGGAGGGCCAACAGGGACAGGCCCAGATCACGCAGTACACCCGCTACCTCACCATCGGCCTGGCGATCCTGCAGTCGGCGAGCATCCTGGCGCTGGCCCGGACCCCCGGTGCGCTCCTCACCGGCTGCAACGAGCAGATCATCCCCGATCAGAGCGCGGCGCAGATGATGACGATGGTCGTCACGATGACCGCGGGCACCGCCGTGGTCATGTGGCTCGGCGAGTTGATTACCGACCGCGGGGTGGGCAACGGCATGTCGCTGCTGATCTTCACATCCATCATCGCCGTCATCCCCCAGCAGTTCTCGCAGATCTGGCGCACCGAGAGCCCACTGGTGTTCTCGCTGACCCTCGGTGTCGGGCTGGCGGTGATTGCCTTCGTCGTCTTCATCGAGCAGGCGCAGCGTCGGATCCCGGTGCAGCACGGGCGGGCGCTCGTGGGTCGTCGCTACTACGGCGGAGCCAGCACCTACATCCCGCTGAAGGTGAACATGGCCGGTGTGATTCCGGTGATCTTCGCCTCGTCGATCATCTTCGTTCCCACGCTCATCGTGAACCTCACCGGCTCCGACGGTCCGGTGGCGCAGTGGTTCCTGCAGAACTTCCAGAACGGGACCGAGCCGGTCTACCTGGTGACCTACGTCGTCCTCATCGTCTTCTTCGCCTACTTCTACGTCTCCATCACGTTCAATCCTGAGGAAGTGGCAGAGAACCTCAACCGCAGCAACGGCTTCATCCCCGGAATTCGACCGGGCCGCGCGACCGCCCGGTATCTGCAGTACGTGATCTCCCGACTGACCGCGGCCGGGTCCACGTACCTCGCGCTCATCGCCGGACTGCCGGTCCTGGCCTTCGCCGGTCTCGGCGTCGGCGGGAACTTCGTCTTCGGGGGCACTAGCCTGCTCATCATGGTCGGTGTCGGCCTGGACACGGTCAAACAGATCGAGTCGCAACTGCAGCAACGCAACTATGAAGGGTTTCTCCGCTGATGCGCATTGTTCTCATGGGTCCGCCCGGAGCGGGCAAGGGCACGCAGGCCGTCGTGGTCGCCGAGAGCCTCGGGATTCCGCATATCTCGACCGGCGACATCTTCCGCGCCAACCTCAAGGAGGGGACCGCCTTGGGGCTGGAGGCCAAGAAGTACATGGAGGCCGGCGAGTACGTCCCCGACAGCGTGACCAACGGCATGGTCGCCGATCGCCTGTCCCACAGCGATGCGGCAGCGGGATTCCTGTTGGACGGCTACCCGCGCACCGTCGACCAGGTGCACGCACTCAATGCCATGCTGGCGGAGTCCGGCCAGGCGCTGGACTGCGTCATCGAGATCACGGCCGACACCGACGAGGTGGTCGCCCGGCTGCTCAACCGCGCGAAGGAGCAGGGGCGAGCCGACGACACCGAGGAAGTGATCCGGCGCCGGATGGAGGTCTACGCCGAGCAGACCGCGCCGTTGACCGATCTGTACTCCCAGCAGGGCATTCTGACGAAGGTCGATGGAATGGGTTCGGTGGAGCAGGTCAGCGAGCGGATCCTGGCAGCGCTGCGGGCCTGATTCGTGGTGCGCTTCCGCCGCGGTATCGAGGTGAAGTCCGAGGCCGAGCTCGCCGCGATGAGGCGAGCCGGTCTCGTCGTCGCCGAGGCGCTCGCCCGGATCCGCGATGCCGTGGCGCCGGGCGTCTCCACGGCTGACCTCGACGCGGTCGCGCGTGCGTGTCTCGATGAGCACGGCGCTACGAGCTCCTTTCTCGGCTACAGCCATCCGCCGTTCCCTGCGGTGATCTGCGCGTCGGTCAACGATGAGGTTGTCCACGGCATTCCCGGGCCGCGGAGACTTGCCGCAGGCGACCTGATCTCGGTGGACTTCGGGGCGATCGTCGAAGGCTGGCACGGCGATGCGGCGATCACGGTCGCGGTGGGGGAGATCGCGCCGGAGCGGCAACTGCTCTCAGCGGTGACCGAAGCTGCGCTGTGGGCGGGCCTCGCAGCGGCCGTGCCAGGCGGTCGACTCAGCGACATCAGCCATGCGGTCGAGGCCAGCATTCGCGGCAGGTCCGCGCCGGGGCCCGCCCCCTGGGGGATCCTCACCGACTACGGCGGGCACGGCATTGGCACGCAGATGCACATGGAGCCCCATGTGCTGAACTTCGGGCCCCCCGGACGCGGGCCGCGGCTGGAGCCGGGCATGGCGTTAGCGATCGAGCCCATGGTGACGTTGGGTTCGGCCACAGTGCGCGTCGCCGGGGACGGCTGGACGGTGGTCACCCGTGACGGCTCGGCCAGCGCGCACTGGGAGCACACGGTAGCCATCACCAAGGACGGACCCTGGGTGCTGACGGCGCCGGATGGGGGAGCGGAGCGCTTCGCCGCCCTCGGCGTGTCCAGCCCCGCAGCGCGCCGCTGAGCCCATTGCTCGGGCCGGGAGGGCGCGGCGAAGATGGGCCCGGCCTCGGGTCGCACTTCTGCACCGAACCGGCCCAGAGCCGGATGCGGTCTGGGGTGTCTCCGAGCGGCGGCGCCAGTCGCGACCAGGGTGCAGCCACTCGGGATGGCCGCGGGCCGCTCTGGCACTGCCGGCAGCACGCTGGCAGGACCCAGGGGCGTCGGCCGGGGGAGCCGTACTACCCCATTTGGGCTTGGCGGCGTGTGTGCCCTAGAATGAGGTTTCGGCTGGACTGCCGGCTCATCAGCGCGTGCGCGCTGCCCGATGTACTCAGCACCATGTACTGAGCACGATGATCGCGGGTAGCGGTGTGCGTTGGCGGCACCTGGCCTACCGGAAACACGAGACGCGAGGTTGATCAGGAGCATGGCGAAAAAAGACGGGGCAATCGAGATGGAAGGCATCATCGTCGAGTCCCTTCCGAACGCCATGTTCCGAGTCGAGTTGGACAACGGGCACAAGGTGCTCGCCCATATCAGCGGCAAGATGCGGATGCACTACATCCGGATCCTCCCCGATGACCGCGTCGTGGTGGAGTTGTCGCCCTACGACCTCACGCGCGGTCGCATCGTCTACCGGTACAAGTGAACCGACCATCATCACCGGCGCGCAGGTCAGCCTGCCCCGCCCGGACTTTGCGGAGAGTGCAATGAAGGTGAAGCCGAGCGTCAAGCCGATGTGCGACAAGTGCAAGGTCATCCGTCGCCACCGACGGGTGATGGTGATCTGCGAGAATCCGCGGCACAAGCAGCGCCAGGGCTGAGCCTGTCGGCTTCTCGTTTCCGGCGGCGGTCGCGATGACCGCGACGAGCCGGGCCAACTGAACAAGGCGGTACCCGCCCCCGCTGACCGTGCACGTGCCCGGTCGGCGGACGACACCCCCGGATGACAGGCCGGGGCCCACCCGGGCGGTGGGGATGGTCCGCCGGCAGACCTGTCGCTGAGAAGGAAGTAGGACGCCCGATGGCACGACTCGTCGGTGTTGATCTCCCGCGCGACAAGCGCATGGAGGTCGCACTCACGTACATCTACGGTATTGGCCGCACCCGCGCTCAGGAGACGCTGAAGGAGACGGGCATTAGCCCGGACCTGCGGGTGCATGACCTCGGAGACGAGGAACTGGTCAAGCTCCGTGACTGGATCGAGGCCAACTACAAGGTCGAGGGTGATCTGCGTCGCGAAACCGCGGCCGACATCCGCCGCAAGGTGGAGATCGGCAGCTACCAGGGGATCCGGCACCGCCGTGGTCTGCCAGTTCGCGGCCAGCGCACCCACACCAACGCGCGAACCCGCAAGGGCAAGCGCAAGACCGTCGCCGGCAAGAAGAAGGTCGGCAAGTAACCGCCGCTCCAGTACGGACAGGAGAACTGCAACCCGATGCCACCCAAGGGTCGTGCGGGCGCCAAGAAGGTGCGCCGCAAGGAAAAGAAGAACGTGGCCCACGGCCACGCCCACATCAAGAGCACGTTCAACAACACCATCGTGTCGATCACCGATCCCAACGGCGATGTCATCGCCTGGGCCTCGGCCGGTCAGGTCGGCTACAAGGGCAGCCGGAAGTCCACCCCGTTCGCGGCGCAATTGACCGCCGAGGCGGCGGCCCGACGGGCGATGGAGCACGGCGTGCGCAAGGTCGACGTCTTCGTGAAGGGTCCCGGCTCCGGCCGTGAGACCGCGATCCGGGCGCTGCAGGCCACCGGCCTGGAGGTCGGCTCCATTAGCGATGTCACCCCTGTCGCCCACAACGGATGCCGCCCGCCCAAGCGGCGCCGCGTCTGACACGAAAGCGAGAACCACTATGGCGCGATACACCGGGGCGGACTGCAAGCGCTGCCGCCGCGAGAAGACCAAGCTGTTCCTGAAGGGCGCCCGCTGCGAGTCGGCCAAGTGCCCGATCGAGAAGGGCCGGGACTATCCGCCCGGCCAGCACGGCCTGCGCCGTGTGAAGGAGTCGGAGTACCTGCTCCAGATGCGGGAGAAGCAGAAGCTCGCTCGGATCTACGGCGTCCTGGAGAAGCAATTCCGAGGCTACTACGAGGAGGCGAGCAGGAAGTCGGGCAAGAGCGGCGAGAATCTGCTGCGCATCCTGGAGAGCCGGCTCGACAACGTGGTCTACCGGGGCGGTTTTGCGCGCTCTCGAGACATGGCGCGGCAGCTCGTGCGTCACGGCCACCTCGAGGTCAACGGCAAGCCCGTCAACATCCCGTCCTATCGGGTCTCGCCCGGCGACATCGTCTCCGTGCGGCCGTCTTCGCAGCACCTGGCGCCCTTCGAGATCGCCCGTGCGGAGTCCGGTCGGGTCGAGGTCCCGGCCTGGCTGGAGGTTGTCCACGCCCAGGGCCGAGTCCTCGTGCACTCCCTGCCGGAGCGCGCGGTGATCGATACCCCGGTCCAGGAGCAGCTCATCGTCGAGCTCTACTCCAAGTAGCCCACTGGTCGGGTGGCCCTGGCCGCCCGACCACCCGGATTTGCCCTGGCTGGTGCTCGGCCTGGGAAGAACTTCAGATGACGCGGCGTCATATGGCGGGCGCCGTGGGAAGGATGCGTAGTGCTTATCTCGCAGCGACCCTCACTCCACGAGGAACCGATCGATGACCTGCGTTCGCGGTTCACGCTCGGTCCGCTGGAACCCGGTTTCGGCTACACGCTGGGCAACAGCCTGCGTCGAACCCTGCTGTCCTCGATCCCCGGCGCTGCGGTGACCAGCGTCAAGATCGACAACGTGCTGCACGAGTTCAGCACGATCGAGGGCGTGAAGGAGGATGTCACCGAGATCATCCTGAACATCAAGGCCCTCGTGGTGAAGAGCGACCTCGACGAGCCGGTGCAGGTCTACCTGCACAAGGTGGGCGAGGGCGTGGCCACCGGCGCCGACATCCAGGTGCCCGCCGGTGTCGAGATCTGCAACCCCGAGCTCGCGATCGCCACGCTGAACGAGAAGGCCGTGCTGAACATGGAGCTGGTCGTGGAGCGCGGCCGCGGCTATGTCACCGCCGATCTCAACAGGCAGTTGGTGGCCCAGGAGATCGGGCGCATCGCTGTGGACTCGATCTACAGCCCCGTGCTCAAGGTCACCTACAAGGTCGAGGCGACACGGGTCGAACAGCGCACCGACTTCGACAACCTCATCCTCGACGTGCACACGAAGCCGTCGATCTCGCCGCGGGATGCCGTGGCCTCGGCCGGCTCGACGCTGGTGGAGCTGTTCGGCCTGGCGCGGGAGCTCAACGTCGAGGCCGAAGGCATCGATGTCGGGCCGTCCCCGGTGGACGTCTTCCACTCCGAGCAGATGAGCACGCCAATCGAGCAGCTCGACCTGTCTGTGCGCTCCTACAACTGCCTCATGCGCGAGGGGATTCGCACGGTGGGCGAGCTCGTGACGCGCAGCGAGGCGGATCTGCTCGACATCCGCAACTTCGGTCAGAAGTCGATCGACGAGGTCAAGGACAAGTTGGCCAGCATGAGCCTGGCACTGAAGGACAGCCCGCCCGGATTCGATCCGAGCACGGCCGTCTACTTCGGCGAGGACGACGGCTCCGGATTCGCCGAGACCGAGCAGTACTGACCGCCCGGCCGCGCCGCGGCCGGGCAGCAACGGACCTATGGCCGCGCGGCGGCCGCGCAGAGCCCGGGCCGCCGGGTGTGAAGGAGAAGTGACATGCCTACCCCAACCAAGGGTCGTCGGCTGGGTGGCGGGCCCGCCCATGAGCGGATCATGCTGGCGAACCTCGCCACCTCGCTGTTCGAGCACGGTCGGATCACGACGACCGAGGCCAAGGCCAAGCGCCTGCGCCCGCTGGCCGAGCGGATGGTCACTTTCGCCAAGCGCGGCGACCTCGCCTCTCGGCGCCGAGTGTTGACGGTGGTGAAGGACAAGAGCGTCGTGCACGAGTTGTTCACCGAGATCGGTCCGCGCTATGCCAACCGCAACGGGGGCTACACGCGCATCGTCAAGCTCGGCCCACGCAAGGGGGACAACGCCCCCATGGCGATCATCGAGCTCGTGGAGCCGCTGACGGAGCAGGTCCTGGCCGAGGCGACGGCCGCCACGAAGCGGGCCGCTGCCGATGCCGCACCGGCCCAGGATGCTCCGGTACGGCAGGCCGAGGAGACGACCGCCGACACGGAAGACCAGCCCGAGCGCTGAGCCTTGCCGGCCAACGACGTGCCCGCCCCCGCCGCAGTTGCGGCCGGGGGCGGGTTTCGGCGCTTTCGGGCCGAACTCGCCTACGACGGCACCCGCTACCACGGCTGGGCGCGCCAGCCCGCTGTGATCACGGTCGAGGGAGCCGTCGCAACGGCGCTCGCACGCATTCTCAGCGTCGCCGAGATCGACATCACCTGTGCTGGTCGTACCGATGCCGGGGTGCACGCCGCGGGCCAGGTGATCCATTTCGACGCCGCCGACCGCCACGACCCGCGACGACTGCGCACCGGACTCAACGCCGTGCTACCGCCGGATATCCGATGCCGCGCGGTCGAGGTGGCGCCGGCGGATTTCGATGCGCGCTTCGGCGCGTTGTGGCGCCGGTATCGCTACCGGGTAACCGACCAGATACCGGATCCCCTGGCCCGGCACTCGGTGCTTGCCACGCGTGCATCGCTGGACGCCGACGCGATGCACGCCGCAGTGCAGCCGTTGCTCGGTCAGCACGACTTCGGGTCCTTCTGCAAGCCGCGCGCAGGAGCGACGACCGTTCGCGAGGTGCTCGAGGTCGGATGGCAGCGGGCGGCGGACGGTGTGGTGGTCCTGGATATCCGTGCAGACGCCTTCTGCCACAGCATGGTGCGCTCGATCGTCGGTGCGAGTCTCGCGGTGGGCGCGGGGCGCAGGCCCTCGGAATGGCTGGCCGAGCTGCTGCGAGCCGCCTCCCGCGATGCCGCGGCACCGGTGGCGCCGCCCCACGGGCTCGTGCTCATGGAGGTCGGATACCCGGCGCCGGAGCACCTTGCCGCACGGGTGGCTCGCACGCGTCGGACCCGAGCGCCCCTGAGGGGCCCCTGACTCGCTCCCACAGCTGCCCGCCGACCGCGCCCGGGGGCGTCGACGTGCTGCTGGCCGAGGTCGGTCTCCGTGTCGGACCGGATCCCTCGGGTGCGTGGCCGTCGGACGAAATCTTCCGGTTTGCCGTGCAACACCGGGTTGGCGGTGACAGGCTGCACCGCAACGAACCCTCAGATTTGGGAGGCGCAGCATGCGCGTAGTGGTCGCTCTGGGCGGGAACGCTCTGCAGAAGCGCGGGGAGGCGATGACCGTTGAGAACCAGCGGGAGAACGTCAGGATCGCTTGTCAGGCCCTGGCGCCGGTCGCGATGGAGCACGAACTCGTGGTCTCGCACGGCAACGGCCCGCAGGTCGGCCTGCTCTCGTTGCAGGCATCGTCGTACAACGACGAGTCGTCCTACCCCTTCGATGTCCTCGGGGCGCAGACCGAGGGCATGATCGGCTACTTCATCGAACAGGAGCTCGGCAACCTGCTGCCCTTCGAGAAGCCCCTCGGGACCCTCTTGACGATGACCGAGGTCGATGCCAACGATCCGGCCATGAAGGATCCGACGAAGTTCGTCGGGCCGGTCTACACCAAGGAAGAGGCCGACAGCCTGGCGGCAGAGAAGGGGTGGACCGTCAAGCAGGACGGGGATGTGTGGCGCCGCGTCGTGCCCAGCCCCAAGCCGCAGCGGATCTTCCAGATCCGCCCGATCAAGTGGCTGCTGGACAAGGGCGCGGTCGTCGTCTGCACCGGCGGCGGCGGGATTCCCACGATGTACCTCGACGAGGAGGGTCTGGAAGGTCCCTACGACTTCAACCCGCGCACGCTGGTGGGTGTCGAGGCGGTCATCGACAAGGACTGGTCCACGGCCGTGCTGGCCAAGGATCTCGAGGCCGACATGCTCATCATCGCCACGGACGCCCCGGCGGTGGCACTGGACTGGGGCACGCCGCAGCAGCGCAACATCAGCGAAGCGACCCCGGATCAGATCGAGGGCTACGACTTCCCGGCCGGATCCATGGGCCCCAAGGTGGAGGCCGCAGCAGACTTCGCCCGGTCCCGGCCGGGCGCCGTGGCCGTCATTGGCGCATTGGTGGATCTGCCGAAGATCATCTCCGGAGAGGCGGGAACCCGCGTCACCACGGACCACGAGGGGGACGTCAAGTTCCACTGAGGCCAGATTGGGTAGCATCCGCGGGGCGGTCGCGCAGGCGACCGCCCCGCGGTCCGTCTCGAGTAGGCGTGCGTCGCGGGTGGTGTTTTGACCCGTCACCACACCGACGGGTACGCTTAGCGAGTCTCTTGTGGCGGCGTCGTGACGCGCTGCGGGAGTGGCGCGTTGTTCAGCGGCCCGCAGCCCCGTGTGTGCTCCGATCCTCGGATGCTCATCGCGGTGGCCCAGCGTCCGCTACGACTGATGTGGGGTCGAGCATCGCGCCCACCATGACCGACCACCTGCGACGAAGGCGACCTACCGTGCGCACCTACTCCCCGAAGCCGGCGGATATCACCCGCCAGTGGCATGTCATCGACGCGAGCGACGTCGTGCTCGGCAGGCTCGCGTCGCACGTCGCCGTGCTGCTGCGGGGCAAGCACAAGCCCACCTTCGCTCCGCACCTGGACACCGGCGACTTCGTCGTCGTCATCAACGCCGGGAAGGTGGCGCTGACCGGGAACAAGGCCACCGCCAAGATGGCCTACCGCCACTCCGGCTACCCGGGTGGTCTCAAGGCGACCGCGGTCGGCGAGATCATCGAGACCAACCCCCGCCGCGCCGTCGAGACGGCAGTGAAGGGGATGCTCCCGCACAACAAGCTCGGCCGTGCGCAGTTGCGCAAGTTGAAGGTCTACGCCGGACCCGAGCATCCTCATGCGGCTCAGTTGCCGCAGGAGTTCGTCATCTCCCAGGTAGCCCAGTAGCGCCGGGCAGGAGCCTGGTCCGCGTCCGGAAGGAACCGCAGTGTCACAGTCAACCGTCGCAGACCTCGACGTCAAGCTCGCCGAGGACGGCAGCTACACCACCAGTACGCCGGAATCCGCCGGTGCTGACCAGCCGCGCCCCGCGATCACGGGCCCCGGCGCCGGGACCGGCCGCCGCAAGCGCGCCGTCGCGCGTGTGCGCCTGGTCCCGGGCACCGGGGTGTGGTCGATCAACGGCCGCACCCTGCAGGAGTACTTCCCGAACAAGGTGCACCAGCAGCTGGTGAACGAGCCCTTCGTGACTCTCGAGGCCGCCGACACCTACGACGTCGTGGCACGTATCGACGGCGGCGGTATCTCCGGCCAGGCGGGCGCGCTGCGGCTCGGTATCGCACGCTCGTTGAACCAGATCGACGCCGAGGCCAACCGCCCGGCGCTGAAGAAGGCCGGCTTCCTCTCCCGCGACCCCAGGGTGAAGGAGCGCAAGAAGTACGGTCTGAAGAAGGCCCGCAAGGCGCCGCAGTACAGCAAGCGCTGACTCCAGGGTTCGCCACTCGCCTTCCGCCTGCACCCTCGGGATACGCTCCCGAGGGTGCAGTGCTGTTCGGCACCGGAGGATGGAGACGACCATGGGGCGGCTGTTCGGGACCGACGGTGTCCGGGGGCTGGCCAACCGCGACCTGACGGCGGAACTTGCCACGCAGTTGTCGGTGGCAGCCGCCCGGGTGCTCGGCGATGCCGGCGAACTGGCCCGCGGCGAGCGAGGCCGGCCGTTGGCTGTGGTGGGCCGGGATCCGCGCGCCAGCGGGGAATTCCTTGAGGCCGCCGTCGTGGCCGGGCTCGCCAGCGCAGGAGTTGACGTGCTGCGGGTCGGGGTTCTGCCGACGCCCGGGGTCGCCCACCTCACGGCGACCACGGACGCCGACCTCGGCGTGATGCTGTCTGCTTCGCACAACGCGATGCCCGACAACGGGATCAAGTTCTTCACCCGCGGCGGCCACAAGCTGCCCGACGACATCGAGGATGCCGTCGAGGCAGGTCTGGGACAGCGGTGGGACCGGCCTATCGGGGAAGCCGTGGGTCGCGTGGGCGACGACCCGGCTGCTCCGGCGAAATACGTGGACTTCCTCGTCAGCACCGTGCCGCGACCGCTGACCGGGTTGAAGGTCGTCGTGGACTGCGCCAACGGCGCGGCCAGTGCGGTCGCGCCGGCGGCCATGGCGGCGGCGGGCGCCGAGGTCGTCGCGATCCACGACACCCCGGATGGGTACAACATCAACCGGGACTGCGGATCCACCCACATGCAGTCGCTGGTGATGTCGGTGCTCGGGCACCGGGCAGATGTCGGGATCGCGCACGACGGCGATGCCGACCGGTGCCTGGCGGTCGATGCCGGCGGCGCAGTCGTGGACGGCGACCAGATCATGGCGATCCTGGCCCTGGCTCGGTTCCGGGACGGCCGGCTCGCCGACGACACCGTGGTGGCCACGGTCATGTCGAACCTGGGCTTCAAGATGGCGATGGAGCGTGCCGGCATCCACGTGATCGAGACCGCGGTCGGCGACCGGTACGTGCTCGAAGCGATGCGCGCCGGCGGCTACCAGCTCGGCGGCGAGCAGAGCGGCCACGTCATCATGAGCGACTACGCCACGACCGGCGACGGCGTCCTCACTGCGCTGCACCTGCTCGCCGAGGTGGCGCGCGGGCAGTCCCTGCGCGAACTGGCAGAGGCGATGACGCGGTTCCCGCAGGTGCTCGTGAACGTCTCCGGGGTCGACAAGGCCGGGCTGGAGGGCAACCGAGTCGTGCGGGACGCGGTCCTCGCCGCGGAGGCCGAGCTCGGCGGTGACGGCCGGGTGCTGCTGCGGGTGTCGGGGACCGAGCCGCTGATCCGGGTGATGGTCGAAGCCGATACCGCAGAACGCGCGCAGTCGTTGGCGCAATCGCTGGCCGACGTCGTACTGGAGGAGCTCGCTCTCCGGTAGCGCCTCGCCCAGGCCAGGCCGCGCCGGGGCGGCGCGGCGCGCATCTGCCCGCGGGAGAACCTCCGCCCCCTTCCCTAGGCTATGGGCATGTGCGGCATCGTGGGATACGTCGGAGGCAGGAACGCGCTCGAGGTCGTGGTGGCGGGGCTGAAACGGCTGGAGTACCGCGGCTACGACTCCGCCGGGGTCGCAGTCGTGGCCGAGGGGCGCCTCGCGGTGCGGAAGAAGGCGGGCAAACTGGCGAATCTGCGCGAACTGCTCGGCACCGATCCGCTGCCGGACAGCGGAACCGGGATCGGGCACACGCGCTGGGCGACGCACGGCGGTCCGACTGACGCCAATGCCCATCCCCACGTCAGCGCCGACGGCAAGGTCGCAGTCATCCACAACGGCATCATCGAGAACTTCGCGCAGTTGCGCGCAGAGCTGCAGGACAGCGGTGTCGCGCTGTCCAGCGAGACCGATACCGAGGTGGCCGCGCACCTGCTGGCCCAGGAGATGCAGCGCGCCGAGGGCGATCTCCCCGAGGCCATGCGGCGCGTGTGCCGCCGGCTCGAGGGGGCCTTCACGCTGGTCGCGGTGGACGCCGAGCAGCCCGACGTCGTAGTCGGGGCCCGACGGAACTCCCCGCTCGTGGTCGGGGTTGGGCAGGGGGAGACGTTCCTGGCCTCGGACGTCTCGGCGTTCATCGAGTACACCCGCGACGCCATCGAGCTCGGCCAGGACCAGGTCGTGGAGCTGCGGCGGGACTCGGTGACGGTGACCTCGTTCGACGGCACGACGGCCGATGTCGCCCCCTACACCGTCGATTGGGACGCCTCCGCCGCTGAGAAGGGCGGCTACGACCTGTTCATGCTCAAGGAGATCGCCGAGCAGCCGCGAGCAGTAGCGGACACGCTGCGCGGCCGCGTGGGCAGGGACGGCCGGCTCGCGCTCGACGAGGTGCGGATCCAGGACCACGAGCTGCGCGAGATCGACAAGATCATCGTCGTGGCCTGCGGGACGGCGTACCACGCCGGGATGGTCGCCAAGTACGCGGTGGAGCACTGGACTCGAATCCCGGTGGAGGTGGAGCTGGCCAGCGAGTTCCGGTACCGCGACCCGATCGTCGGCAACCGCACGCTGTGCATCGCGATCTCCCAGTCCGGCGAGACGATGGACACGCTCATGGCGCTGCGCCACGCCCGGGAGCAGGGCGCGCGCGTGCTTGCGGTGTGCAACACCGTCGGGTCCACCATCCCGCGCGAATCCGACGCAGTGCTCTACACCTACGCCGGACCCGAGATCGCCGTGGCGTCCACCAAGGCGTTCCTCACCCAGATCGTCGCGGTGTACATCGTTGGGCTGTACCTCGCACAAGTGC
This sequence comes from uncultured Actinomycetota bacterium, assembly GCA_963766005.1. Taxonomy (GTDB): domain Bacteria; phylum Actinomycetota; class Actinomycetes; order S36-B12; genus CAVXYG01. Next base: position 286,633 of record CAVXYG010000008.1, read on the forward strand.
GCGGCAACATGTTCGGCGACGAGATCCGCCACATCGTCGACGACCTGCGCGCCATGCCGGAGGCCGTCGACCTGGTGCTCGACACCGTCGAAGGCGTGCGCGAACTGGCCCGGGAGCTGGCGAAGCAGCCCTCCGTGCTCTTCATCGGTCGGCACGTGGGCTATCCCGTCGCCCTGGAGGGTGCGCTGAAGCTGAAGGAGTTGGCCTACATGCACGCGGAGGGCTTCGCGGCCGGCGAGCTCAAGCACGGACCCATCGCGCTCATCGAGGACGGGATCCCCGTGGTCGTCGTCGTGCCCTCGCCGACCGGGCGCGCGGTCCTGCACGACAAGATCATCTCCAACATCCAGGAGGTACGGGCGCGCGGTGCCCTCACGATCGTCATCGCCGAGGAGGGCGATGAGTCCGTCGTGCCGTATGCCGACCACATCATCCGCGTGCCCCAGTGCCCGACGCTGATGCAGCCGCTGGTCTCCACGGTCCCGCTGCAGGTGTTCGCCTGCGAGCTCGCCACAGCGAAGGGTCACGACGTGGACCAGCCCCGCAACCTGGCCAAGAGCGTCACGGTGGAGTAGGCGCTCGGTCCCGACGGTGTCGATCATGACTCGTCCTGCGTCGCCCTACGGCCGGTGCGACGCTGGCGGCATGATCGTGGGGATCGGTGTCGACCTGGTGAACGTGCCGCGTTTTGCCGCGACGGTGGGCACCCTCAGGGGGCTGAAGCATCTGTACTTCGCCCCGGAGGAGCTCCTCGCAGAAGATGGTCAGCCGCGATCGCTGGGATCGCTGGCTGTCCGCTATGCCGCGAAGGAGGCCGCTTCCAAGGCGCTCGGCGTGCCCGAAGGCCTCCACCGCGCCGACTGCCGGGTGCTGCCGGACGATCGTGGCCGTCCGGTGCTGGTCGTCACCGGGAGTGTCGCGTCGGCAGCGGAGCGCGCGGGCGTGACACGGTGGCATGTATCGCTGTCGCAGGAGGGCGATGTCGCCGTCGCGTTCGTCATCGCCGAGCGCGACGAGGCACGGGATGCGACCCGGAGTTTGGAGGCCAAGTGAGACGGGCATACGACGTCGCGTCGATTCGGGCGGCTGAGGCCCGCGCGATCGGCGACCTGGGGGATCTGGAGCTGATGCAGCGCGCCGCCGGCGGGCTGGCGGCGTTGAGCCGCCGCGTGCTCGTGGCCGGCCGCGGGGGGTTGTCCAACGCCTCGGTCGTGCTCCTGGTCGGCTCCGGGAACAACGGCGGCGACGCCCTGTTCGCCGGCGCCGCGCTGGCCCAGCGCGGCGTGCGGGTGGAGGCCGTCCCGGTCTTCGGCACCTGCCACGACGCCGGTTTGGCTGCGCTGCGTGAGGCTGGCGGACGAGTCCTGCCGCTCACCGGCGACAGGGCGATCTCGCAGGCGTCCATGCTCGCGCGGCAGGCCGACATCGTCGTCGACGGTGTGCTCGGCATCGGCGGTCGCGGTGCGGTCGCCGAACCGGCGGCGACGCTGATCCGAGCGGCCGCGGTCGGGTCGGGGTTCGGCATCGCGGTCGACATCCCCAGCGGCGTCGATGCCGACACCGGCGCGATCGCCGACGACGACGCGGTCTTCACCGCGGATCTCACGGTCACCTTCGGATGCTTGAAGCCGGGGCTGGTCACCGCGCCCGGCCGCGACCGCGCCGGGACGGTGGAGGTCGTGGACATCGGCCTGTCGCCCTACCTCCCGCCGGTGCCGCTGGTGCGGGTCCTGCAGCAGACAGACCTCGCGGAGTTCATCGCGCCGCCCGGCCCCGGGGACCATAAGTACTCCCGCGGCGTCGTGGGCGTCGTGGCCGGCTCCGCGCAGTACCCCGGCGCCGGCCTCTTGACCGTCGGTGGCGCGCGGCGCTCCGGCGTGGGGATGGTGCGCTTCGCCGACCGCGGCGACGGTGTCGGCGAGGCGGTCGTGCGCGCGTACCCCGATGTGGTGCTGCAGCATGAGCAGCCGGCCGACGACCCGCGGGTGTCGGCCTGGGTGGTCGGCCCGGGGCTCGGACACGGGCGCCAGGACGAGCGGTGGCTGCACCGGGTGCTGGCCGCAGATGTCCCGGTCGTGCTCGATGCCAGCGCCCTGCGGATCCTCGGCGATAGCGACGACGTCGCCGGGCAGGTCCGCTCTCGCACCGAGCGCGGGGCGCTGACCGTGCTCACGCCGCACGCCGGCGAGTTCTCCTCGCTGTTCGGGCCCGTCGGAGAGGAAGGGCCCATCAGGGCCACGCGGGCTGCGGCCACGTCCACCGGCTGCCTGGTCGCGCTGAAGGGCTCCGGCACGGTGGTCGCTGGGCCCAAGGGCGCTGCCTACGTCGACCCGATCGCGGCGCACGAGCTGGCCACCGCAGGCAGCGGCGACGTGCTGACCGGGCTCATGGGCGGCTTCCTGGCCCATCGTGCCGCCCGTCGCAGCAGCACCGAGTCGGCCCGCTGCGTGGCGGCCGCCGTGTACCTGCACGGCATGGCCGGGCGATTGGCGGGCCGCGGTGGGATGCCGGTCGTCGCCACCGATGTCATCGACAACATCGGCGCGGCCGTGGCCGCCCTGCGCCGACCGGCCTGAATCCACCATCATGGCGCTGTGAGCAGAGCCGAAGCGATCATCGACCTCGACGCAGTGGCGTCCAACATCGAGCTCCTGCGGCGCACCGCGCGCAGCCAGGCCCTCATGGCGGTGGTCAAGGCCGATGCCTACGGCCACGGTGTTGCCCGGGTGGCCCCGGCCGCGCGGGCCGCAGGCGCCGACTGGCTCGGGGTCGCGCTGCCGTCGGAGGCGGTCGCCCTGCGGGAGGCCGGGGATGGCGGCCGCCTGATGGCGTGGCTGTACTCGCCGGGCGACGACTTGACCGAAGCCGTGGCCGGCGACGTGGACCTGTCCGCCTCCGCCCCCTGGTCGGTGGCGGCGGTCGCCGCTGCGGCCCGGCGGGTCGGCCGCAGCGCGCGGTTGCACCTGAAGATCGACACCGGCCTCGGCAGGGGAGGAGCATCGGCGGCCGGGTGGGTCGCGCTCCTCGATGCCGCCTTGGACGCCGAGCGCGCAGGCGACGTGGAGATCGTCGGGATCTGGTCGCACTTGGCGTGCGCCGACGAGCCCGACCTCGTCGTGACCGATGAGCAGTGCACGGCCTTCGAGGCCGCCCTGGCCGTCGCAGCCGCCCGCGGAGTCCGTCCGCAGGTCCGGCACATCGCCTCCTCCGGCGCCACCATCCTGGCTCCGGACAGCCACTACGACATGGTGCGCTGCGGCATCGCGGTCTACGGACTGTCGCCCGGCGCCCCGATGGGGTCGGCGAACGACCTCGGACTGCGCCCGGCCATGACCGTGGTCGCGCAGGTGGCCAACGTGAAGCAGGTCCCGGCAGGCCAGGGGGTCTCCTACGGGCTGCGCTACCGGACACCGCGGCCGACGACGCTGGCACTGGTTCCCGTGGGGTACGCCGACGGCGTCCCGCGCGCCGGGTCCGGGCTGCTCCCGGTGGCCATCGGAGGCACCCGGTTCACGGTCGCGGGCACGATCGCGATGGATCAGTTCGTCCTCGACATCGGCGACGCCGACATCGCGCCCGGCGACACGGTCACCCTGTTCGGTCCGGACCCGGTCGCGGGGCCGACCGCCGATGACTGGGCGCAGGCGTGTGCGACGATCAACTACGAGATCGTGACGCGGCTCGGTCGCCGGATTCCGCGCTCGTACACCGGAGGTGCCCATGTCCCGTCCTAGCGGCCAGGCCGTGGGGATCGGCGCCTTGGGCCTGGCCTCGCTGGTGCTCGGCGCCGGGCTGGGCGTCGCCGCCGAGCGGGCGGTGGTGAAGCAGACCTTTCGACACGACCCCGACAGGTTCGAGCCGTACGGTCAGTTGCGCGCTCCGGAGCACCGACTGGTCCTGCCCGACGGGGTCTGCCTGTACGTCGAGGTCGAGGAGCCGGCCGACTTCCGCCCCGGGCTGGATCCGACCTTCATCTTCGTCCACGGGTTCGCGCTGCGCGACGACGCCTGGCACTACCAGCGCCGGGATCTGTCGGGGCTCGGCCGATTGGTGTTCTACGACCACCGCTCGCACGGTCGATCCGACCGCGCGCCGGACGGCACCCACACCATCGACCAGCTCGGTCGCGACCTGGCGGCGGTGATCGCCGACACCGCACCCTCGGGGCCGGTGATCCTCGTCGGCCACTCGATGGGCGGCATGACGGTCATGTCCCTGGTCGAGCAGTACCCGGAACTCATCGGCACCAGGGTGGAGGCCGTGGCGCTCATCGCGACGTCGTCGGGCCAGATGGACACCGTCTCGCTGGGGCTGCCCCGCTCTGCCGCCTCGCTGATGCACCGGTACGCCGACGACGTTGCCGCGATCATGGGGGCCCGGCAGCCCTACATCGACCCGGTGCGCAGCCGCGTCACCGACCTGACCTACCTGCTGACCAAGATCTACTCGTTCGGCGGCTGGTCGTCGCCGTCGATGACGAAGTTCGTCAGCGACATGAATGCCGCGACCCCGGTCGACGTGGTGGCGGAGTTCATCCCGACCTTGACCAAGCACGACAAGATGGAATCGCTGGAGCTGCTGCAACAGGTGCCGACCCTGGTCCTGGTGGGCGACCACGACCTGTTGACGCCGGTGGCGCACAGCGAGGAGATCCTGCGCAAGGTCCCCGACGCGGAGTACGTGGTGCTGCCGGAGAGCGGCCACATGGTGATCCTGGAACGTCACGCCGACGTCAACTACCGGCTGCGCCAACTCGCGCGGCGAACGATGAACCGGTGACCGCCGTGGCGCAGCGGGGGACCGTCGCAGTGCGGCTGGTCGCGGAGGCCACGACCGATATGACGTCCTTGGGCCAGCGGCTGGCGCAGCTGCTCCGGGCAGGGGACCTGGTGCTCCTGCACGGTCCGCTGGGCGCCGGCAAGACCACGCTCACCCGTGGCATCGGCGCCGGATTGGCCGTGCGCGGCGATGTCAGCAGCCCTACCTTCGTGATCGCGCGGCGGCACCGGCCGGCCGACCAGGGGCCGCCGCTGCTGCACATCGACGCCTACCGGCTGTCCGCCGACGAGCTTGCCGATCTCGAGCTCGACGTTGAGGCGGGCGAGTGCGTCGCCGTCGTGGAGTGGGGGCGGGACAAGGTCGAGTCGTGGAGCCGGGAACGCCTCGAGGTGGAGATCGCCCTCACCGGCGACGACCCGGACGCTCCGCGCACCCTCACGATCACCGGCTACGGGCAGCGATGGTCGGCCGCCGGACTGGCGGATCTCGAGGGGTCGCGGTGATCGTGCTTGCCGTGGACACCAGCGCGGCGGCGGCCTCGGCTGCCGTCGCGGGCCCGAACCGGACCGGTGTTGCGGTGTGCAACGAGCCCCGGGCCCATGCGAGGGTGCTGCCGGGCCTCATGGCCTCGGCCGCCGCATCGGCGGGAGTGGATCTCGGCGCGGTCACCCACGTCGCCGCCGCCCGCGGACCGGGGCTGTTCACCGGCATGCGGGTCGGGCTGGTGACGGCGGAGATGCTGGCCCTTGCCCGAGGCCTCCCGTTGGCCGGCGTGAGCACGCTGGCGGCCGCCGCGCACCGCGTCGTGCACGACAACCGCCCCGTGGGGCCGTTCGCGGTGCTGCTCGACGCCCGTCGCCGCGAGGTGTTCGCCCAGTGCTTCACCGCGGCCGGTCGACCGCTCGATCAGCCTCGGGCGCTCGGCCGGGACGCCCTGCGCGGCACGGACGGGATCCCCGAGGAGATCCCCGATGCCGCGCTGTTCGTGGACCCCGCGGCGGCGGACCTCGGCTTCGCGGGCGTGCCGACGCGGTGGGACGGCCTGGCAGCCGAGGTCGCGGCGATCGCCGCGGACCGGTGGCGGCGCGACCTGCCCGGGGAGCCGGCCACCCCGATGTACCTGCGCCGGCCGGACACATCGCGGGCCAATCCTGCCCGCTCGGTACTGGGGCGGCAGTGATCCGCGCGCTGCAGACCGAGGATGTCGCCGAGGTGGCCGCTCTGGACGAGGCGATCTTCGGAGTGCATGCCTGGAGCTGGGAGGCTTGGATGCAGGAGGCCCGATCGCAGGGAGCCGATCGGCGCTACATCGTCTTGCTGCGGGACGGACTGGTCGCCGGCTATGCCGGAATCCTGCGGGGCGGCTCCGATGCCGACGTGCTCAGCGTGGCCGTTTCGCCCGAGCAGCGGCGCCGCGGCAGCGGCCGCCTTCTCGTGGCGGCGTTGCTGGAGACTGCCGTCCGGTGGCGCTGCCTTGCGGTCTTCCTCGAGGTCGAGGAGGAGAATGCGGCGGCGCGCGCGCTCTACGGCGACCTTGGGTTCGCCGAGATCGGCCAGCGCCGGCACTACTACGGGCAGAACCGGCACGCTGTGACGATGCGGCGGCAGCTGCGCGAGCCGCTCGGCTCGCAACTGTGGGGAGGCGATGAGGCGTGAGCGTGCCGTTGGTGCTGGGGATCGAGACCTCGTGCGACGAGACCGGTGTCGGTATCGTCTCCGGCAGCGCGCTGCTCGCCGACGAGATCGCCTCCTCGGTCGCCGAGCATGCACGCTTCGGCGGCGTCGTCCCGGAGGTCGCCAGCCGCGCCCACGTCCAGGCGATCGGTCCGGCGGTGCGACGGGCGGTGGGGACTGCGCGGGTCGCGCTGACCGACATCGATGCCATCGCGGTGACCGCCGGCCCGGGCCTGTCCGGGGCGCTCCTGGTCGGGGTCGCGGCCGCCAAGTCTCTGGCGCTGGGGCTAGACCGGCCGATCTACGGCGTGAACCACCTCGCGGCCCATGTCGCCGTGGACCGGCTCGAGCACGGTGCGTTGCCGCAGCCGGCGATCGCTCTCCTCGTCTCCGGCGGGCACTCCTCGTTGCTGCAGGTGGACGACGTGACCGCCGAGGTGACGCCGCTGGGCGCGACGATCGACGATGCCGCGGGGGAGGCGTTCGACAAGGTCGCCCGGGTGCTCGGGCTCGGCTTTCCGGGTGGGCCCGAGATCGACAAGGCCGCGCAGGAGGGATCCGTCACCATCGAGTTCCCGCGCGGACTCACCTCCGCGCGCGACCTGCAGCGGCACCGGTTCGACTTCTCCTTCTCCGGGCTCAAGACGGCCGTGGCCCGCTGGGTCGAGCTCAACCAGCGCCAGGGCGTGGAGATCCCCGTCGCCGATGTCGCCGCGTCGTTCCAGGAGGCGGTCGTCGACGTGTTGCTCCGCAAGGCGCTCGACGCGTGCGCCGAGACCGGCGTGGAGCACCTGCTCCTCGGTGGCGGGGTGGCCGCCAACAGCCGGCTGCGTGCCCGGGCAGCGCAGCGGTGCGCTGCCGCGGGCGTGGCGCTGCGAGTTCCCCGGCCGGGGCTGTGCACCGACAACGGGGCGATGGTCGCCGCGCTGGGGTCGGCGATGGTGGCGGCTGGCCGGGCGCCCTCGGGACTGGATTTCGACGCCGATTCCGCCTTGCCCGTGGTCGAGGTCCAGGTGTAGGCAAGCGGCGCGGTGCGGTCGGACCCGGCTTCGTGCTGGCCAGGCGCGCATCCACGCGCCGCGCGTCGGCGACCCGCCACGCCGTTTGGCACTCGCCTTGACGGAGTGCTAATCCGCGCATATCGTGATGCTTGGCACTCTCAAGGTGAGATTGCCAACGCACCGGCGCCTCCGGACCCGCGACGACGGGGACGCCACACGGTGTGTTTCACAGGCATCCGACATCCCGTAGAGGGGGAGGTCAGACCGTGTCGGTCTCAATCAAGCCACTCGAGGACCGTATCCTCGTCCAGCAGCTCGACGCCGAGCAGACCACGGCCTCCGGCCTGGTCATTCCGGACACCGCCAAGGAGAAGCCCCAGGAGGGCAAGGTCCTTGCGGTTGGCCCGGGCCGGTTCGACGACGAGGGCGAGAACCGCATTCCGCTGGATATCAGCGAAGGCGACACCGTCATCTACAGCAAGTACGGCGGCACCGAGGTGAAGTACAACGGGCAGGAGTACCTGATCCTGTCGGCCCGCGACGTGCTGGCCATCATCGAGCGCTGATCGCCGAAGCAGCGATCCGACCGCCCCGGCGGCCCACTGCTCGGGCTGTCGGGGCGGTCGCGTTCTTCCGCGCCGGGAAACCGGTGCCCAGATCCTGACAGAGGAAAGGCATATGCCCAAGATCCTGGAATTCGACGAGGCGGCACGGCGCTCGCTGGAGCGCGGTGTCGACCAACTGGCCAATGCGGTCAAGGTGACGCTCGGTCCTCGCGGCCGCAACGTCGTCATCGACAAGTCGTGGGGCGCACCCACGATCACCAACGACGGTGTCACCATCGCCCGCGAGGTGGAACTGTCCGACCCCTACGAGAACCTCGGTGCGCAGCTGGCCAAAGAGGTCGCCACGAAGACCAACGACATCGCCGGCGACGGCACGACGACCGCCACCGTTCTGGCGCAGGCCATGGTGCGGGCCGGCCTGAAGGTCGTGGCCGCGGGCGCCGCCCCGATGGACGTCAAGCGCGGCATGGACAAGGCCGTGACCGCCATGATCGAGGAGCTGCTGGCCACGGCCCGCGAGGTCGATGGCGCAGAGGAGACCGCCCAGGTCGCCACGATCTCCAGCCAGGATGCCGAGATCGGCAGGCTCATCGCCGACGGATTCGCCAAGGTCGGGGTCGAGGGCGTCATCTCGGTGGAGGAGTCCAGCACCACGGCGATGGAGCTGGAGTTCACCGAGGGGATGCAGTTCGACAAGGGCTACATCTCCCCGTACATGGTCACCGACACCGAGCGCATGGAGGCGGTGCTGGACGACCCGGCGATCCTGCTGGTACCGGCCAAGCTGTCGAACGTGGCGGAGCTGCTGCCGCTGCTCGACGAGATCGTGAAGTCCGGTAAGCCGCTGCTCATCATCGCCGAGGACGTTGAGGGCGAGGCCCTGTCCACGCTGGTGGTGAACCGGATCCGCGGCACCTTCACCTCGGTCGCGGTCAAGGCCCCTGCTTTCGGCGATCGGCGCAAGGCGATCCTGCAGGACATCGCCATCCTGACCGGCGGCCAGGTCGTGTCCTCCGACATCGGATTGAGCCTGGAGAAGGTGGGTCTGGAGGTCCTCGGCCACGCGCGCCGGGTCGTCGTCACCAAGGACGCCACGACGATCGTCGACGGTGCAGGCGACCACGAGGTCGTCGCGGAGCGGGTCGCGCAGATCCGTCGGGAGATCGAGAACAGCGACTCCGACTGGGACCGCGAGAAGGCCAGCGAGCGGTTGGCGAAGCTTGCCGGCGGGGTGTGCGTCATCAAGGTCGGCGCGGCTACCGAAGTCGAGTTGAAGGAGAAGAAGCACCGCGTCGAGGATGCCGTTTCGGCCACGCGCGCCGCGCTGGAGGAGGGCATCGTGGCCGGCGGCGGTTCGGCGCTGGTGCATGCGGCCAAGGTGCTCGACGGCGACCTCGGGCTGACCGGGGACGAGGCCATCGGTGTCAACGTCGTGCGTCGCGCCGCAGTGGAACCGCTGCGTTGGATCGCTGAGAACGGCGGCCGCGAGGGCTACGTCGTCGTCGCCCACGTCGCCGAGCGCCCGGTCGGCGAGGGCTTCAACGCCGCGACCGAGGAGTACGGCAACATGCTGGACGCGGGGGTGCTCGATCCGGTGAAGGTGACGCGTTCGGCGCTGCAGAACGCGGCGTCGATCGCGGGCATGCTGCTCACCACCGAGGTGCTGATCGTGGAGAAGCCCGAGGAAGAGGAGCCGCAGCACGGCCACGGGCACAGCCACCACGGCCACACCCACTGACCCGGCTGTTCACCGGCGAACGCAAGCGGGGCCCTGCACGTGCAGGGCCCCGCTTGACGTCTCCAGGTGCCGGAGTGGAGGTGCCGGAGTGGAGGTGCCGGAGCGCTCAGGCGGCCGGCGATGCCCGCCTGGAGCGGAGGATGGCGTCCCGCTCGTCCTCGGTGAGACCGCCCCACACGCCGTAGGGCTCTCGGACCCGCAGCGCGTGCTCCCGGCACTGCGCCATGACCGGGCAGCTGGCGCAGATCTCCTTGGCCTTGGTTTCGCGCTCGGCCCGGGCCGCGCCGCGCTGGCCGTCCGGGTGGAAGAAGGCCTCCGAATCCAGCCCGCGGCAGGCCGCCTGCAGTTGCCAGTCCCAGAAGTCTGCATTCGGTCCCGGGAGCCGACTCAAGTTCGCCATGGTGTCCTCCTCGTCTCTGAGAAGACCATACAAAACGCTTCACAAGTTATGCAAGTACCTTGGATTACAAACATGTGAACAAGTTTGAACGGGACAGCGCTCGCCCCCGTGAGTCGTGGCACGCGCAGTGCGCGAGCGGGCCGCCGTTGCCAGGGTGCCGGCGCGCGCCCCGCCTGCAGGTGCGGATGCAGACGGCGTGCCCCACAATCGACACGGCGCATCCGGTGCCGGAACACCGGTACCGAACGGGAGGTGACAATGGGTTCGCGAGCAGTGTCGGCACCGCAGGACAGCGGGTACTCGGTATCGGCGGTTGCCCGGCGCCTCGGCGTGGCCCCGGCCACCCTGCGCACTTGGGACCGCCGCTACGGCATGTCGCCGAGCATGCGCACTGCTGGGGCGCATCGGCGCTACTGCGACACCGACGTGCAATTGCTGCAGCGCATGCAGTCGTTCATGGTGGCCGGGATGCCGCCGGCCGACGCGGCAAGGGCGGCGAAGACCACCATCTCGGCACCGGTCGGCGTTGCAGCGCCCGGACGGGCTAGCGATGACGACCTCGGCAACGCGGCCGTGCCGGAGCTCGGCACTGTGGTGCCGCTACCGGGCAGCGCCACCTGGCAGCGAGGCCTCTACCGCGCAGCCGCTTGTATGGATTCAGCGGTCGCCACCGATGTGATCCGGCAGAGCCTGCAGCTGCGCGGCGTGACCTGGACCTGGGACGAGGTCATCGCTCCCGTGCTGCGCATCATCGGCGAGAAGTACGAAGCCGGGGACGACGATGACACGGGCGTGGACATCGAGCACCATCTCTCGCACATCGTCATCCGCGAATTGGCGCGCCACGCCGAGGTGCGCGATCCGGTGAACCCGAGACCGATCCTGCTGGCGTCGGCCCCGGACGAGCAGCACACGCTGCCGCTGTTTGCGCTGTCCGCGGCGCTGGCCGAGCGGGGCATCGCCAGTCGACTGCTTGGAGCGCGCACACCGGATGCCGCGCTCGCCGCCGCCGTCCGCCGCACCGGCCCGCTCGCTGTCTTCATCTGGGCGCAGTCGCGACCGAGGGTCGACCTAGCCGTTGCCGTCCCGGACATCCGACCAGCAGCGTCAGTCGTGGTGGGCGGCCCGGGCTGGCACGGTGTGGCGCTGCCCCAGAAGGTTGCCACCGCGCAATCCTTGAGCGAGGCCGTGATGCTGCTCTGCAACAGCGCCCGACCGCCCCAGAGCTGATCCCATGGCGCAGCAGGTGGAGCTGGCTTGCCGGGCCGCCGACACAGGTCGTTTCGACGAGGCGCTGCGGTTGTGCGCGGGCGTGGGACCGGAGCGGATCGAGTACTCCGCATGCCGCGCGCTGGCGGCCAGCATCTACCGCCAGTCGGGCCGGCACGACCTCGCCGAACCGCTCGACGACCAGGCGCTGGCTGCGCCCCGGCCGGACGAGCTCGGCCGGGCGATGGCTGCACTCGGCTTGGTCGCCGACCGGGTGGGGGCCGCCGACGCACCGGGCGCCCGGTCTGGACTGCTGCGGGCCCGCGAGGAGCTCGCCCAGGTTCCGCCGTCGCATTGGGCCGGGCGCTGGTTCGACCCGTGGCTCACGGCTGCCTGGGTGAGCGCCGAGGTGTCCCTGCTGGCCGGTGACCCGGCCAGCGCCGTGGCAGAACTGTTGCCCTTGGCCGGGGTGCGGCCCCGGGCGGTGGCGAATACGCGATGGCCGCACGAGCGCGCGAAGACGCTGCTCTTCCTGGGCGTCGCGCAGCGCTGCGCGGGGCAACCGGCGGCCGCTGCGGACAACCTCGCCCGGGCGATCGGCATCGCCGTCGATGCCGGGTTGGCGCCGCTGGTGGTGCCAGCTGTGGAGCAGTTGGCCGAGCTCGACGAGGGTGCGGCGCAGCGGTATCGCGAGCCGCTGGCGCAGGCCCGTGCCACGCTGCGCCGGCACCTGCCGCCAGGCGCCTGACCCGGGCCGGGTTCTGCCGCCGCGGATTCGGACCCCAATGAGCAGGCGGCGCCGGCAGCAGCGCCGCCTGCGAGGGCGCAGATCACCGCGCATCCCCCCTGCGGCGGCGCGATCCTGGCAGAGTCGTGCGTCGAAGGAGGCTCCGTGTCGGAGGTGGTGATCTGCGATCCGCCGTCGCCGCTGCGGACAGTCCTGGCCCGGCGCATCGCCGAGGTCCCGGGAATCGACTCGGTGGGCGTCGTCGACGATGTCGAGGCGCTCGACGTGCTGCTCGGGCAGGAGCGCCCCGACATCGTGCTGCTGGCATCGCAGCCCCGGGGCGCCCGTCCCGGGGCAGCTGTACGGCTCGTCCGGGCGCATGCGCCGAGGGCGCGGATCCTGTTGCTGACCATGGGCACAGATCCCGACGACGTCGTGGCGGGCATGGCTGCCGGCGCCGTGGGCTACTTGGCTCGCGATGCCGCAGTGCCGGAAGCGGCCGCCGCGCTGGCGATGATCCCCGCCCAGGAGGGACCGCGGCCTGCGGGCCTCGGCGCTGCTGCGACCGGCGTCGACGAGGAGGCGGCGTTGACCGACCGCGAACTGGAGGTCCTGCAGGGGATGAGCCGTGGTCGCAGCAACAGCGAGATCGGTGCCGATCTGTTCCTGTCGGAGGACACGATCAAGACCCACGCGCGGCGGCTCTTCCGCAAGATGCGCGTCAACGACCGGGCCCATGCCGTGGCGGAGGGCTTCCGCCGCGGCCACCTGACGTAGCCCTCCGCCGAGGCGTCGCACCGCCGTGCGCGCCGTGGGACGGGGCTCGCGGCCGCGCTCCCCGACCAGCGCCCGCCCACGGCCGTCGGCGTCCCACCGGCGACCCGGACATCGGTGGGGCCCCGGCCCCGACTGCCGTACCCTGAACGCACCGCCGCACCGCCGCACCGACGCTGGAGAAGCCATGGTCGATCCCGACGCCTTCGCCCCACTCGCGCTCACCTACGACGATGTGCTGCTGCTGCCGGCGCCGAGCGATGTCATCCCCTCCGAGGTGGACACCTCCACGCGGCTGACTCGGCGGATCACGCTGCGCACGCCGTTGGTGTCGAGCGCGATGGACACGGTGACCGAGGCGCGGATGGCCATCGCCATGGCGCGGATCGGCGGCGTGGGCGTGCTGCACCGGAACATGGCGGTCGCCGAGCAGGTGATGCAGGTCGATCTGGTGAAGCGCTCGGAGGCGGGCATGGTGAACAACCCCGTGACCTGCGCCCCCGACGACACGCTCGCCGACGTCGAGGAACTCTGCCAGCGCTACCGGATCTCCGGCGTGCCTGTGGTGGATGCCGACCGACGGTTGGTCGGCATCGTGACCAACCGCGACATGCGGTTCGTGGAGAACCAGTCCGTGCCAGCCCGCAGCATCATGACGCCGATGCCCCTGGTCACCGGTCGGCCAGGAATCGATGCCGACGAGGCGCTCGACCTGCTGGCGCGCAACAAGATCGAGAAGCTGCCCCTGGTGGATGAATCCGGCCGGCTGCGCGGACTCATCACCATCAAGGACTTCACGAAGTCCGAGAAGTACCCGCATGCCACGAAGGACGACGTCGGGACGCCTCGTCGTCGGCGCGGCGGTCGGGGTGGGCAACGACTCCTACGAGCGTGCCAGGCATCTCATCGAGGCGGGCGTGGACTTCATCGTCGTCGATACCGCCCACGGACACTCGCGGTCGGTTCTGGAGATGGTGGCGCGGCTCAAGCGGGATACCGACTCCGAGATCGTGGGCGGGAACATCGCCACCCGCGAGGCCGCCGCAGCACTGGTGGAGGCGGGTGCTGACGGGATCAAGGTCGGCGTGGGGCCTGGTTCGATCTGCACCACCCGCGTCGTTGCCGGCGTCGGTGTGCCCCAGGTCAGCGCGATAGCGGAGGCGGCCGCGGCAGCGGGACCCGCCGGGGTGCCGATCATCGGAGACGGCGGTCTGCAGCATTCCGGCGACATCGCCAAGGCGCTCGTCGCCGGCGCCGACACGGTCATGCTGGGGTCGCTGCTCGCCGGCTGCGCCGAGGCGCCCGGCGAGGTGGTGTTCGTCTCCGGCAAGCAGTTCAAGACGTACCGGGGGATGGGATCGCTCGGTGCCATGCAAAGCCGCGGCGAGGCGCGGTCGTACTCGAAGGACCGGTACTTCCAGGACGACGTGCTCTCCGACGACAAGCTCGTGCCGGAGGGGATCGAGGGCATGGTCGCCTACCGCGGCCCGCTGCAGATGGTCGCCCACCAGCTCGTCGGCGGTCTGCGGGCATCCATGGGATACGTGGGCGCCGGCACCGTTGGGGAGTTGAAGCGGCGGGGACGTTTCGTCCGGATCACCTCCGCGGGCCTGCGCGAGAGCCATCCGCACGACGTCACGATCTCCAACGAAGCGCCGAACTACAGCCCGCGCTAGCCACCCGAGGCCGTCTGGCGGTGCGGCGTGCTTCCGGTCCGGCGGTGGCAGCGGGCGGGGCTCCCCGCGGAGGCCACCGCTAGCACCTGCCGTCGCCCCGCGGCCGCCCGAGCCGCCGTCATTGCGTCGACGACGGGTGCAGACCTCAACCACGGGTGCATCCAGCAAGCAGATCCAACCCACTTCGCGTCAACGCCGGGTGTAAGCACTGCAACCGAACGCCAGCCCCTCATGCAACGCCAACAAGATCGCCGCTAGGGCTCCGCATCGTCCTGGCCGCGCGAAGGGCTTCGGTCCGCTGGTGGTGCTCGGTCTCGTCGAGCAGTCCCGCCTGATGGTTGAGCACCGCGACCACGAGCTGCTGATGCGCGTCGGCCTTGCGCCGGCGCACTGCCGGGGGATGAAGGCCAGGACAACCCCCACGGCTGCATAGGGCAGCAGGATGAGGCTGAGCAGGAGGTCTCGCCAAGCGCGATTCGCCCTCGGCCGCCGGTCGCCGTCTGCCGTGGCGGGCGACGGTCTCGTCGGAGGCGCGGGCGTCCGCGAGCGAGGCGGCATAGTCGCCGGCGGCCTGCAGCACTGCTTTGCCTTCGTCCACCGACTGCAGCCGCTTGGCCAGTAGCTGGGTATCTCCAGAGCGAAGGGGCTCGCTGGAGTCCCCCAGGCCGTACAGCGGCACCTCGGCGGCCGTGGTG
Source organism: uncultured Actinomycetota bacterium (assembly GCA_963766005.1). GTDB lineage: Bacteria > Actinomycetota > Actinomycetes > S36-B12 > CAVXYG01. Next base: position 301,872 of record CAVXYG010000008.1, read on the forward strand.
TAGGTGTGGGCCGTCGCCCAGCCGGGAAGTTGGGGGCGGCGGCGCGTACCCGGTCATCGATCAGGTCGGTCAGCGCGTGAGCGGCCCCGTGGTCGTCCGCCGCCGCCGGCGCGCCCCAATCTGCCACCCACGCATCCACATCGATGGGCTCGCCGATGTTCACCAGTACCGGCTGCGGAAGACCGCCTTGTTCTCGTAGTGCACGCCGATGGGGACGATCCGCACACTGTTGGTGCCCGAAGCCTTTGCGCCGAGCGCGATCCGGGCGGCACCGGTCTTCGCCTCGGCCATATGCGGCACATCCTGCGTGACCCCCTCGGGGAAGATCAGGATCATGTCTCCGTGCGCCCGCGACGCATACGCGCTGGCGAACTTCGTTCGACCCGCGGCCGCCATCGGCACGGCGGTGCACCGGGATCGCGCCGACGCCCTTCATCACCCCCTGGCGATCGGTACCTTCCAGATGACATCTCGGGCCACGATCCTCGGCAGGCGCGGGGACGCGTCCACCAGCAGGACAGCGTCGGCCAGGCCCCCGAAGTGGTTCGATACCGCCGCCACCGGGCCGCCGATCTCGTGCTTGCCCGGGCGCGGGTCCACGGCGATATCGATCCCCGGAGGGAATGGCGGCGATCGCCGTGGTGATGCCGAGCAGGATGACTTCGCCGGCGTCGAGGCCCCTTGAGAAGCCGATGATCAGAAGCACCGCGACAGCCGCCCAGGCGACCATGATCAGCCGAGACTTCAGCGTGCGCATTGCCTTCTGCAGCGGGGACGGCGCCTGCTCCACCGCGTTGAGCATCCCGGCGATCTTGCCCATCTCGGTCTCGGTGCCGGTGCCGGTCACGATCACGGTGGCCGTGCCTCGGGTGACCGAGGTGTTCTGGAATACCGTGTTCGAGCGGTCGCCGAGTGCGGTGTCCGGGTCGTCCAACGTCCCGCCGTCCTTCGGCACCGGGCGCTCTCGCCCGTCAGCGCGCTCTCCGCAACCTCCAGCGTCGCCGCCGTGATCGTCGGCCTGCCGGCGCACCTGGCCCGCTCGCTGACCTGGGACCAGGGCAAGGAGATGGCCCAGCACGCCCGGTTCAGCATCGACACCGGCGCGGTCTACTTCGCCGACCCGCACTTCCCGTGGCAGCGCGGCACCGGGCCGCCGATCAACGCTCCTGGTGCTCCGGATCCCCAGCCACCAGTTCCGGCCTCGAGGCACGACTCACCCTCGGTCTGGGAACGCCAAGCGCGGCGGCGCACTTCGCGGCGGCGCGCAGCGCCTCCGGCTCCGCCACGGCGGACAGCCGACTGAGTTTGATGTCTTCCCCGTTTTTCGTGCGCAGGAACGGCGTGAAGTTGTCCCCTGAACCGGGCTTGGGCGACTGCACCCAGACAGACATCGCATCCTCGGTTGTCACCACCGTGGTGAACCAGAGGTGGCCTGCGATGCTGACCTTCCCCTGGTCGATGGAGGTTGGCCGGACTACCTTGGGGACGAACCACAGGGTGGCCGCCACGATGGCCACACCCATGGCGACAGCGCCGACGGTGACCATCGGATGGAAGATCGAGTCGCCATCGAGGGCAGAGGTGATCAAGTCCCATGCCACGGCGAGTGCAAGGCCGGTGAGGGCTACGACGACGACCACCCGTACCCATGATGGCCGGAAGACGAAGCGCGTTTGGGACACGGCGCCCAGCGTAGGCCACCAGCACCGCGAAGGCTGGGCGCCCGCCCCGCGCGGCGAGGCGGGGGCGCGGAGGCCAACGGCGTGATGGCCCTCGGCCACTGCTGCCTCTCGCTCCGGCTGCAGGATGTCGCTCACTTGGGCCAGCTGTATCTGGAGGACCTGGTCATCAACGGCCAGCAAACGGTGCCCGACGATTGGGTCGACAGCGTGGCGCAGCCCCAGGCCGGAGCGACTACTGCCTGCAGTTCTGGCTACCGCAGCGTTCCGACGGCGAGTTCTTCGCGCTGGGCGCCTTCCGCAACTACCTGTGGATCGACACCGAGCGGGGGTTCGCGGTGGCACAGTTCGCTACGCAACTCGGCCGCGAAGCACTGTCCCGCGGGCGAGGTGGCCGCGGCGATGAGGGCTCTGGGTGATGCAGTGGACGCGGCGGGCTAGCTGGCGCAGGCGGGCGCCGGCCGCCCGCCGTCCAAACCCGATCCGGCCACCACCTCATCCGGTCGGACGCGGCAGTGCTTGCCCCGGGCCGCGACTGCTGGCGGATCGCCCCGGTCACCGGCACCCCCGTGGCCCCGGCCCGTCCGGCCGACTGCCCGAACGCAGCCGCAGTGCCGGCGCCGCAGCCGCCCGGGACCGCGTCCGTGGGGGATCGCCGGCACGCGCGCGGCCGTGACGCTCCGAGCGCGGATACTGTGGTCGTATGCAGCAGGTCGAGATCGGTCGCGGCAAGCGCGCCAACCGTGCGTACTCCTTCGACGACATCTACCTCAGCCCCTCGCGGCGCACTCGTGATCAGCACCTGGTCTCGACGTCCTGGCAGATCGACGCCTACTCCTTCGAGGCCCCCATCATGTCCGCGCCGGTGGACTCCGTGGTGTCGCCGCAGACCGCCATCGCGCTCGGTCGGCTGGGCGTACTGGCGGTCCTGCCGCTGGAAGGCCTGTGGACCCGGCACGAGGATCCGGCGGCGGGCCTGGCCGAGGTTCGGCAGGCGCGCAGTGCCGAAGCAGCAGTCGAGCTGCTGCGCCGTCTCTACGCAGCCCACATCCGCGAGGATCTGGTGACGGCACGGGTGGGCGAGATCGCGCAGAGCGGGGTCACCACGGCCGCCGCAGTCAGCCCGCAGCACGCAGCTGCGCTCGCCCCGATCGCGGCTGCCGCCGGCCTGGACATCCTCGTCGTCCGGGGGACGACGGTCAGCGCCGAGCACGTGTCCCGCGGCGGCGAGCCGTTGAACCTGAAACGGTTCGTCTCGGACCTCGACGTGCCGGTCATCGTCGGCGGCTGTGCCACCTACCAGGCTGCGCTGCACCTGATGCGCACCGGTGCCGCGGGCGTGCTCGTGGGGTTCGGCGGGGGATCGGCACACCGCACGGTGAACGTGCTGGGCATCCGGGTGCCGATGGCCAGTGCGGTAGCCGACGTGGCAGAGGCGCGCCGGGACTATCTCGACGAGTCCGGCGGCCGCTACGTCCACGTCATCGCCGACGGCGCCGTGGGAACCAGCGGAGACCTGGTGAAGGCGATCGCGTGCGGCGCCGATGCGGTGATGGTCGGGGCTGCCCTGGCCCGCGCGGCAGAGGCGCCCGGCGGCGGCTTCCACTGGGGCCCGGAGGCCGTGCACCCGACGCTGCCGCGCGGCGAACCCGTGATGCTCGGGACGTCTGGGACTCTGGCCGAGATCCTCACGGGCCCCAGCGACCGCGCCGACGGCACCCGGAACCTCGTGGGTGCCTTGCGCAAGGCGATGTCCACCACCGGCTACAGCGACATCAAGGAATTCCAGCGGGTCGCGGTCAATGTGCGGCCCCGGTGACCGGGAGGTCCTGGCGCAACGGCGACGGCAACGGCCGGCCGGCGCCGGCCGAGGACGTGAGGGGTAGGTTGGCACGGTGACGACACCGGAGCAGACGGGCGGGTCGGCCACAGGGTCGGACCGGTTGAACCCGCAGCAACGACTCGATGCGCTCGACCGGTTGCGACGCACGACGCCCGCGGCGCCGCTGGACGTCCTTGTCGTCGGCGGCGGTGTGGTCGGTGCCGGAGCGGCGCTGGACGCCACGACGCGCGGGCTGTCCACCGGTCTCATCGAGGCCCGCGACTTCGCCTCAGGGACCTCCTCACGGTCCAGCCGACTCGCCCACGGGGGACTGCGGTACTTGGAGCAGCGCGAGTTCTCCCTGGTCCACGAGGCGCTCACCGAGCGGGGCCTCCTGCTGGACAAACTCGCCCCCCACCTGGTGAAGCCGGTCCCGATGATCTTCCCAGTCGTGGGCAAGGCGTGGGAGAAGCCCTACGCGGGCATGGGCGTCACCCTGTACGACACCCTGTCCCGGATCGGCGCGTACGGGGGGTCCATGCCCCGTCCCCGGCTGCTGAGCAACACCGTGGTGAAGGGCCTGGCGCCATCGCTGGACACCTCCGGCTGGCAGGGGGCGGTGCAGTTCTACGACGCCCAGATCAACGACGCCCGGCACACCGTCGCCGTGCTGCGGACCGCTGTGGCCCACGGCGCCGCGGTCGCTGGCGGAGCCAGTCTGGCGGGTCTGCTGCACGAGGGCGGCCGGGTCGTCGGCGCCAGCGTCGCCCTCGATGACGGCGGCACCTTCGACGTGCACGCCCGGGTCGTGCTGTCGGCCACCGGGGTCTGGACCGATGAGTTCCTGGCGATGTGCGGGCAGGCGGGGTCGTCCCGGGTCCGTCAGGCGAAGGGGGTCCACCTCGTCGTGCGGGGCGACGCGATCCGCTCCACCTCGGCGGTGATCGCCCGTACTCCGTACAGCGTGCTGTTCATCCTGCCGTGGGGCGACCGATGGATCATCGGGACGACGGACACCCCCTACAGCGGCGATCCCGCTGAGCCGCAGGTCGAGCCGGAGGATGTGGCCTACCTCATCGAGCAGACCAACCGGTGGCTCGTCGATCCCATCGGCCCGTCGGACATCGTGGCGACCTACTGCGGTCTGCGCCCCCTGGTCGCGGCCGACGTGGCGGCTGCGCAGGACGAGACGACCACGCAGCTGTCACGGGAGCACGTGGTCTTCGAGCCGGTGCCGGGCACGGTCGTGGTGACCGGCGGCAAGTACACGACCTACCGCGTCATGGCGGCCGATGCCGTGGACGCCGCGGCCACGTCGCTGGCCATGGCCGACTTCGACGGCGCGGCGATCCCGGAATCCACGACCGAGAACATCCCGCTCGTCGGCGCCGCCGGCTACCACGAGCAGTGGACGGCGCGAAGGCGGTTGGCCCGCAGCAGCGGACTGTCCGAGCAGACGGTCGCGCACCTGCTGCGGCGCCACGGCGACCGCGTGACGGCGGTGCTCGACCGGGTCGAGGCGGACCCTGACCTGGGTCGACCGCTGCACCCCGGATCGCTGCACATCCGCGCCGAGGTGGTCACCGCGGTGGCTGACGAGGGAGCGCGTAGACTGGCCGACATCATGATGCGGCGGTTGCGTATCGGACTGGAACTGCCGGACGCAGGTCTGTCGATCCTGTCGGACGTGGCAGCGCTGGCAGCGCCCGCGGCAGGGTGGGACGAGGCCGTCGTGGACGAGCAGTTGGCGCACTACCGCGCCTTCGCCGAGGCTGGACACCACTGGAAGGAGGGCGGCGATGACGACGACCGTTCCTGAGCAGGCCACTGCGACACATGGGCCGCTACCGCCGGACCTCCTGCGCCGGGTGACCGGCCGCGTGATCAGCGACGGCTCGATGCCACCGCTGCCGGACTTCTCCCCCTTCACCGGCGAGCAGATCGCCGAGGTCCCGCAGTCCAGCGACTCCGACGTCGCTGCAGCGTTCGCCCTGGCGCGCGACGCCCAGCGCCGCTGGCGCCGGGTCGGACTCAAGCAACGCTCCCAGATCATGATGCGCTTCATCGACCTCCTGCTCGAGCACCGCGATGAAGGCCTCGACGTCGTGCAGTGGGAGACCGGCAAGGCGCGCCGAGATGCGCTGGAGGAGTATCTCGACATCGTCGTCACCACGCGCCACTACGCGCGCGACGTGTCGCGACTGCTGCGTGCGCGGCGCCACCGCGGTGCCTTCCCGCTGGCGACCAAGGTGCGCGAGCACCACCACCCCAAGGGCGTCGTCGGCATCATCGCCCCGTGGAACTACCCCTTGACGCTGGCAATCTCCGATGCCGTGCCGGCGCTGCTGGCCGGCAACGCGGTCGTGCTCAAGCCCGACTCCAACACGCCGCTCAGCGCGCTGTGGGCGGTGGACATGCTGCGCCGAGCCGGGTTGCCAGACGGGCTGCTGGAGGTCATCGTCGGGTCGGGCAGCCGGCTCGGGCCGCAGATCGTGGCGAGCAGCAACTACCTGATGTTCACCGGATCCACCGCGGTCGGGCAGCTGCTGGCCTCGGCTTGCGGGCAGCGGCTCATCGGCTGCTCCATGGAACTGGGCGGCAAGAACGCGATCCTTATCCTGCAGGACGCCGACCTGGACAAGGCAGCGGAGGTCGCGGTCCGAGCGAGTTTCGCCAACAGCGGCCAGTTGTGCATCTCCATGGAGCGGATGTATGTCCACGAGGCCATCGCCGATGCCTTCCTGGAGCGCTTCCTGCAGCGCGTGGCCGGGATGAAGATGATCCCGGAGGTCGGATGGGGTGCCGATATGGGCTCGCTGATCTCCCAGCAGCAGCTCGACAGCGTCGACGGGCATGTGCGCGACGCCGTGGCCAAGGGCGCCACCGTGCTGGCCGGTGGCCGACCCCGCCCGGACCTCGGACCGTACTACTACGAGCCGACCGTGCTGGCGGACGTCAACCACTCGATGGTCGCCTGCCGCGAGGAGACGTTCGGGCCCGTGGTGTCGGTGTACCGGTTCGCCGACGAGGACGAGGCAATCGAGCGCGCCAACGACACCCCGTACGGCCTCAACGCCGCGATCATCAGCCGCGACACACGACGCGCCGCCGCGATTGCGGCCAGGCTGCGCTCCGGGACCGTGAACATCAACGAGGGCTACGCACCGGCATGGGGCACGGTCCGCTCCACGATGGGCGGTGTCGGGGAGTCCGGGCTCGGGCGCCGGCACGGCGATGAGGGCATGCTGAAGTACACCGAGCAGCAGACCGTGGCCATCCAGCGCTTCCTGGGGTTCGGCGCTCCCGATCGGCTCACCGACCGACAGTGGGGCGAGGCGCTCACCTTCGCGGTTTCGGCGATGACGAAGTTGGGCATGAAATGACCGGCCGGGATTTCGACTACGACGTCCTGATCGTCGGATCCGGCTTCGGCGGCTCCGTCAGTGCCCTGCGCCTGGCTGAGAAGGGCTACCGGGTCGGCGTCCTGGAAGCCGGTCGGCGCTTCACCGACGCCGATCTGCCGAAGACGTCGTGGCATGTCCGGGACTTCCTCTTCGCCCCGCAGCTGGGATGTTTCGGCATCCAGCGCATCCACGTGCTGCCCGATGTCGTCATCCTCGCCGGCGCCGGTGTCGGGGGCGGCTCGCTGAACTACGCCAACACGCTCTACGTCCCGCCAAAGCGCTTCTTCGAGGACCCGCAGTGGTCCGGGATCACGGACTGGGCCGACGAGCTCGCGCCGTACTACGACCAGGCGATCCGCATGCTCGGTGTTGTGCAGTACCACGGCGGCTCTCCGGCGGACGTCGTCATGAGGGCGGTGGCCGACGAGATGGGCGTGGGCCACACCTACACCACGACCCCGGTGGGCGTGTTCTTCGGTGAGGGTCCGGGAATCCCGTCCCCGGACCCGTTCTTCGGAGGCAAGGGCCCCAGCCGCAACGGATGCCTGGAGTGCGGGGAGTGTATGACCGGGTGCCGGCACAACGCCAAGAACACGCTGCCGAAGAACTACCTCGGACTGGCCGAGGCTGCTGGCGCCACGGTGCACCCGATGTCCACCGTCACGGCGTTGCAGCCACTGACCGGCGGGGGCTACGCGGTTCGCGTGCACCGGACCGGCTCGAGCGCGAAGCGCCTGCGCCGCACCATGACGGCGCAGCAGGTGATCGTGGCCGCCGGCACCTACAACACGCAGAAGCTGCTGCACCGGATGAAGGACGAGGGGCGGCTGCCGGGGCTGTCGCCCACGCTGGGCCGGCTCACGCGCACCAACTCCGAAGCCCTGCTCGGCGCCGCGACCAAGCGGTCGGAGCAGGACTTCACCCAGGGAGTGGCGATCACCTCCTCGTTCTATCCGGAGCCGCACACCCATGTGGAACCGGTCCGGTACGGCAAGGGCTCCAACCTCATGGGGCTGCTGGCCACGGTGCTGACCGACGAGGAGCCGGGCGTTCCGCGCTGGCGGACGTGGCTGAAGCACGTCGTCCAGCACCCCGGCAGCAAGGCCCGGGCGTTGTGGGTGCGGCAGTGGTCGGAGCGCGGGATCATCGCGCTGGTGATGCAATCGGTGGACAACTCCGTCACCGTCTTCAGCACCCGCACCCGTACCGGTCGGTGGAAGCTGAGCAGCCGGCAGGGGGAGGGCGAGCCCAACCCGACGTACCTCCCGGTCGCCAACGACGTGGCGCGACGCATGGCCCGGCAGATCGACGGTGAGGCATACGGCAACATGGGCGATCTGGTGGACGCGCCGATGACCGCGCACTTCGTGGGCGGCGCAGTGATCGGCGAGGACATCGACCGCGGCGTGATCGATGCCTACCACCGCGTCTATGGCTGTCCCGGGCTGCACGTGGTCGATGGCGCAGCGATCACGGCCAACCTCGGCGTCAACCCCTCGCTGACGATCACGGCCCAGGCGGAGCGCGCGATGGCGCACTGGCCGAACAAGGGCGAGGGGGATCCTCGGCCACCGCTCGGGGCCGCCTACGAGCAGGTGGCCCCGGTCCCTCCCCGACAGCCGTACGTGCCGGAGCAGGCCCCCGGGGCGCTCCGGCTTCCCGTGGTGGACATCCGCCACGGCGGATCCGCCCGGCAAGGCGGAGGCGGCCTCGAGCGATCGGAGCAGCTGTCCTAGGAGCGGATCGCGGCGAGCGCCGGAGCAGCCGCCCGGGCCTGGCGCCGGGATCCGGTGGCACGATCTCCTAGCCTCGTATCGGGTCGCGCGTGCGGCCCAGCAGAAGAGAGGTGTCCATGACCCGGCCGGTGCTGGTGGTGGATTTCGGGGCCCAGTACGCGCAGTTGATCGCCCGGCGGATCCGAGAGGCGGACCGGTACTCCGAGATCGTCCCCAGGTCGGCGTCGGCGGCCGAGATGCTCGCCCGCGACCCGGCGGCCATCGTGCTGTCCGGCGGCCCGTCCAGCGTGTACGCAGGACGGGGCGCCGTCGGCTCGACGAGGCCGTCTTCGACGCAGGCGTACCGATCTTCGGTATCTGCTACGGCTTCCAGGTGATGGCTGCGGCACTCGGTGGCGCCGTCGAGCGGACCGGTCAGCGGGAGTACGGCCGCACGCTGCTCCACCACCACGGGAGCCGGGGCGATCATGGCGTCCTCGCCGCACGAGCAGTGGGTGTGGATGTCGCACGGCGACACGGTGACGCGTGCCCCGGAGGGGTTCGCGGTGACCGCGACCACGGCGGTGACGCCGGTGGCCGGCTTCGAGGACCCGGCGCGACGCATGGCGGGGGTCCAGTTCCACCCCGAGGTCCGGCACACCGACTACGGTCAGCGGATGCTCGAGCACTTCCTCGATGACGTCGCCCGGGTTCCCCGCAACTGGACGACCAGCAGCATCATCGACGAGCAGGTCTCCCTCATCGCCGAGCGCGTCGGCTCCGGAGGCGTCATCGCGGGCCTGTCCGGCGGTGTCGACTCCGCCGTCGCTGCCGCGCTCGTGCACCGTGCGGTCGGTGATCGCCTGACCTGCGTGTTCGTCGACCACGGTCTGCTGCGCGCCGGCGAGCGGGAGCAGGTGGAGCGCGACTACGTCGCGGCCACCGGCATCCGCTTGGTCGTCGTCGACGCCCGGCAGCGTTTCCTGGAGGCGCTGGCCGGGGTCAGCGACCCGGAGACCAAGCGCAAGATCATCGGCCGCGAGTTCATCCGGGTCTTCGAGGCCGCGGAACGCGACCTCGTGGCCGAGGCCGGCTCGCACGGCGAGCAGATCGACTTCCTGGTGCAGGGGACGCTCTACCCGGACGTCGTGGAGTCCGGGGGCGGCAGCGGCACCGCCAACATCAAGAGTCATCACAACGTCGGCGGGCTGCCGGAGGACCTGCAGTTCTCGCTCGTGGAGCCGCTGCGGACCCTGTTCAAGGACGAGGTGCGCCAGATCGGCCTGGAGCTGGGGCTGCCGGCCGAGATCGTCGGCCGCCACCCGTTCCCCGGGCCCGGGCTGGCGATCCGCATCATCGGCGCGGTCGACGAGGAACGCTTGGCCGTGCTGCGAGCCGCCGATGCCATCGTGCGCGAAGAGACCGCTACCGCGGGTCTGGATCAGCAGATCTGGCAGTTCCCGGTCGTGCTGCTGGCCGACGTCCGGTCGGTCGGCGTGCAGGGCGACGAGCGCACCTACGGACACCCGGTCGTCCTCCGGCCCGTCACCAGCGAAGACGCCATGACCGCGGACTGGGCACGCCTGCCGCACGACGTCCTCGCCGGCATCTCCAACCGCATCACCAACGAGGTGCCGCAGGTCAACCGCGTCGTGCTCGACATCACGAGCAAGCCGCCCGGCACCATCGAGTGGGAGTAGCGGGGGCTGGCCCGAGGCGCCGCGCAACCCGTCGGCGGGCGCCGTCGGAGTGCCGGCGCCGCGCATCTAGCATGGAGGCATGTCCAAGCCCCGCCGCCCGGGACCGGCCACTCCGGCCCGACTCGAGCGCGCTGCGGGCTTCGGCGCCACCTCGGCCCTGCTGGGGGCCGTCGCCCACGGCGTCGGCGGCGGCACGCTGCCCGACGTCTGGCTGCTGCTCCTCGGAGGCGCGGCCGCTGCGCTGCTGGCCATCCCGGTACTGGGACGGGAAGCCACGTGGCCCCGGATCGCGCTGGCGCTGGCGGTCGCCCAGGCGGCCCTGCATCTCCTGCTGACGACAACGGGCGGGCACCATGCGGTCCACGGCACGACCGCCGGCCATGGCCTCACCGGTCGGATGCTCGCTGCGCATGTCGTCGCGACCGCCGTCGCGGTCGTGTGGCTGCGCTACGCCGAGCAGCGGCTCTGGTCGGTCGCGAGACAGGCCTGGGTGAACCTGGTCCTGGGCCGGCATCGACGCCTGCGAATCCCAGCGATCGGCGGCAGCCGCCCGATCCGCACAGGCTTCCCGCCGCCCCGCTCGATGCTCTCCTTCCACCTGTCCGGCGCAGTCGGAGTGCGCGGACCACCTGTCCCGGTCGGTCCCTAGCATCCGATCACGCAGGAGGCACCATGCCCGATCATGCCGGTGTCGCCCGTACCGTCATCGCCTCAGCCGCCGTTGCGAGCCTTGTCGTGCTCGCCGGCTGCGGTCGCGACTACGACGGACTGGCGACCTCCACCAGCGCCCCCGTGGCCGTAGCGCAGGCCGACCCGGGCCCGTACCACGGCGTCGAGCTGCAGCAACCGCTCGAGAAGGCCGATGTCACGCTGCAGGACACCACCGGTGCGCCGTTCAACCTGGCGCGGGACACGGCAGGGGACGTCGTGCTGGTGTACGCCGGCTACACGAACTGCCCGGACGTCTGTCCCACGACCGTCGCCGATATCGCGGCCGCCCTGCGCGGACTCGATGAGGGCGATCGTTCGCGGGTGTCGGTCGTGATGTTCTCGACCGATCCCCAACGGGACACCCCGGAGCGGATGCGGGCGTTCCTCGACCAATTCGACTCGACGTTCGTCGGTGTCGTCGGCGAGGAGCAGGCGCTGATCGGGGCGAGCAACGCGATGGGGATCGACGTGCAGCCACCCACTGAGGCGGACAACGGCGACATCCTGGTGGAGCACGGTGCGCAGGTGCTGGCCTTCGCGCCGCCGAGCGGGAGCGCGAGTCTGCTGTGGACCAGCGGCACCACCGTCACGGAATTCCGCGAAGACATCCAACTACTGCTCGCCACCATCGAGTAGGCGAGCCCGTCCCGGCCGAAGCGGCCGAGAAATGGACTACCGCAATGAAGCACCTCACCGCACGGCGGGTCGCACCTGCCGCAGCTCTCACCCTGGCCGCCGCACTGGCACTCGTCGGCTGTTCCTCCGGCAACGACGACGGCGACTCCGCCAGTGCGTCATCGGGGTCTGCGGGCACCACGGAGATGCCGGTGGGCGTCTCGGCGTCGATCAGCGACACCCTGGAGGTCTCCGGGTTCTGGGTCCGGGAGTCTTCACTGGACCTCTCGGCCGGTTTCGGCACGATCACCAACACCGGCAGCGCCGACGACGCGCTCGTCGGCGCCAGTGCCGAGGGCATCCCGATGATCGAGCTGCACCAGACCGTGGACGGCGTCATGCAGCAGGTGCCGCAGTTCCCGGTGCCCGCCGCCGGGTCCGTCACGCTGGCGCCCGGCGGCAACCACCTCATGTTCATGGGCCTGACCGAGCCGCTGACGGCCGGCGAGGAGGTCGAGGTGACGCTGGAGTTCGCTTCCGGCCAGACCGGCAGCCTGGTCGCGCCGATCGAGCCGTTCACCCCTCCTGATGGCCAGGGCAGCACGGACATGTCCGACTCGATGTAGGACACGAACCAGTCATGGGGCGGCGCGGTGTCGCCGCCCCATGGCGGGGAGGCAGCGATGGTTGGAATTGCGCACCACGAAGGCCAGGACCGGGAGTCCGACCGCGGGCGCGAGCCCGGACTTCGGCGACGGACGCTGCTGTCCCTGATCGGCGCCGGAGCGGCGGGTGCGGCGGTCGGCGCCGGAGCCGCAGTAGCCGTGGCGGCCTCGCCGCGCACGGAGGGCGACGACCTCGGTCTGGGTACCCTCGCCTTTCGCGGCGAGCATCAGGCCGGGATCGCCACACCGGCCCAGGCGCGCGCCGAGTTCGCCGCCTTCGACCTGCTGCCCGGGGCGGGGGTCGCCGAGATCCGTGATCTCCTGCGGCGCTGGACCGGTCTCGCCGAGGCCCTGACGCAGGGGAGTGAGCACCCGGAGGATCCGGTGCCGCAGCTCGCGGCGAATCCCGCCCGACTCACCGTGACCGTGGGCTTCGGGCCGGGCCTGTTCGATGCCATCGGCCAGCCGGGAGCCCGGCCGGCGGGTGTGGTGCAGTTGCCGCCCTTCGACAAGGACGAGCTGCTTGCGCAGTACAGCGACGGCGACCTGCTGATCCAGGCCTGCTCGGAGGACTCGGTCGCGGCCAGTCACGCGGTGCAGGCCTTGGCGGCTGCTGCCGCCGACGTGGCATCGGTACGGTGGCGGCAGTCAGGGTTCCAGCGCTCGGTCGGTGTCGCCGAGGGCGAGACTGCGCGCAACCTGCTGGGGCAGAAGGACGGGACGGCGAACGATCCGACGGACAGCGACCGATTCGCCGCGACCGTCTGGGCCGCCGGTCCGGAGTACCCGCCGTGGTTCGAGGGCGGCACGACGCTCGTCCTGCGCCGCATTCGCATGGACCTGGCGTCATGGGGGCGCGCCGATGCGCGGACCCGGGAGCGCGTCGCTAGGCCGGCACCTGGACAGTGGAGCGCCTCTGGGGGAGGGGGACGAGTTCGCACCGGTCCCACTCAACGCCCAGACGCCCGATGGGCAACTGCAGATTCCGAGCAGCTCGCACGTCCGGATCGCGCACCCGGACACCAACAGCGGGGCGCGGATGTTCCGCCGCGGGTACAACTACAGCGAGGCGGGGGAGTCGGGGCTGCTGTTCGTCGCGCTGCAGGCCGATGCGACGAGGGGCTTCATCCCCGTCATGTCGCGGATGGCGTTCGGCGATGATCTCAACCGCTTCGTCACCCACACCGGGTCTGCGGTCTTCGCTCTGCCGCCCGGAGTCCGCGACGGCGAGTACTGGGGGCAGTCGCTGCTCGGCTGATGGCTCAGGCGCGGTCCGCCGGAGCTGCGATGCGTTGCCTGCTCGGTGCGATTCGACCCTCCCGGGCGGGTCAACCGCGGGTGTCGATGACGGTGAAGGCCTCTGCCAGGCCGCCTTCCGCCAGGCCGCCCTGCTCGGCGGTCGCGGCGGCCCATCCGCGCATCCGGTCCTCGAGATCGGTCAGGTGCGAGACCTGGGAGACGTGGGCGCCGATCGCCGCCAGCTTGGTGTCCAGCACACCTGCGATGTCGAGGAAGAAGTCCGGGTCCGGTCTTCCCATCACCCACACCTGCTCGACGGCCCATGCTGCCAAGCCCTCATCGGCGAGCAGCGCGGGGTGGGCGAAGGGGTTGCGGGAGTCGGGATAGACCGCCTGCAGCGTCGCCTCCCCGGCCGCCATGTGATCGGGGTGCGAGGCGTACATCCGTTGATAGTTGCGCTCCGGCGACTGGGTGATGACCAGATGCGGCCGTACTCGGCGGATCTCGCGGGCGATGTCGCGCCGAAGCTCGTGGCTCACCGTCAGCTGCCCGTCGCGGTAGCCGAGAAACCGGACATCGCCGACGCCGAGCACCTCTGCCGCGGCGCGCTGCTCCGCGCGGCGGATACCGGGGATCTCCGAGCGCGGTACCGACGGGTCGAAGCCACCGGCATCGCCGTCGGTCACCACGCAGTAGGAGACCTCGCAGCCGCCTTGCACCAGCGTCGCCACGGTGCCGCCGCAGCCGAAGTCGATGTCGTCGGGGTGCGCGACCACGACGAGCGCGCGGTCGGGGGTGGTGAGGGGTTCCATCGGGCTATCATGCCGGACGCGGGGCGGAGGCGGGCGCCGCGTTCGTCTCCTTGCCCTCGCCGGGACCCGCGACGTCTTCTTCCCGTGCGCTGCTCGATGCCTCGCAGGGGAGCATCACCCCTGGAGCGGTCGGTCCTGGCGAGCGTGGTGCGGGAAGTGCTCAGCTTCGACGGCGGCAGACGGCATCTGCGCGGAGCGCTCGTCGGCACACTCGCGCCGTTGTCGTCGGCGACCGCTGGGCAAGGGGGCCAGGGGGTCGACGGGGCCGACGCCGAGCAGGATCCGGGCGGCGCTGACTCGGGGGAGCGCCGCAGGCGTCGTCCGTGATCAGGTTCTCGTTGCTGCGCGCGCTCGCCGTCGGGGTCTGCGTGCTGCTCGGGTTCCCGATCTTCCCCGAGCACCCGGCCTGGGCTGCCCTGACCGTCGTCCTCGTCGTGCGGCCCCCGGCGCGCCGCATCGTCGTGACGGGCGCCAGTCGAGCGATCGGGACGCTCGCGGGCGGGGCCCCCGGTGTGGCCGACGTCGTGGTCAGCGGGGGCAGCACCGTGGGGCTGCTGGCCGGCTTCATCGGGGCCGCCTCCGTGCTCGTCGCGACGATGAGCGTCAACTCCACGGTCTTCCCGTGCTTCCTCACGGCGCTGATCGTCCTGAGCAAGGGGCTGGCTCGGGAAGCAGCGCTGACCGTCGGCTGGGATCGGCTGCTGGCCACGCTGCTCGGTGTCGGGTCCGCCTTCCTCGTCATCGTGGTGTGGCTGCTGATCGCTGATCGCCGCGATCCGGTGCCGCAAGGGCCAGGCTGATCGGCAGCGGTCACCCTCGTCCGAGAGGCGATGGATGCGCCGACCGTGCGGCATCGCGCTGGGTGGCAGGTGCGGACAAGCGACATCCCACCGCATATCGGACAACCTGTGACGTATTTGCGAACTTTCTGCATTCTTGCTGCCACGGACCTGCGGCATTGGCACTGTGCGGACATGCACAACGGTGGTCCCTCCCGCGGCACGACCGGCCGCCGCCTCGTCCCGTCCCGATCGGGCGATGCCGTGCGTCTGCTCATCGGGGCTCTTGCTGCTGCCCTGGTCGCCGGGCTGCTGCCGCTCGCCGCGGGTACCGCCGCAGCGGCGACGGCCGCCGCGGTGCCGGTCCCGACCGTCGAGCTGCCGGACCAGGTGGACATCATCGACGACTACCAGGGCCAGCAGCTGTGCGACCCCACGCCCAAGCCGGGCACGCTGCAGCTGCGCGACACCCTGTGGCGCACGTACGGCCGCGACCTCTGGGCGGGGATCTCCCGGGACTGCAACGCGACCTGGGATCGGGGGATCAGCGAGCACAAGGACGGCCGTGCCATCGACTGGGGCGTGAGCGTCCGCAACGACTCCCGCGCGCTCGGCGATGCGTTCGCGCGGTGGGCAACGGCCAACAACGGCGAGAACGCTCGGCGGGCCGGGATCATGTATCTCATCTGGGACTCCAAGATGTGGCGGACCTACGGCATGGCACGCGGGTGGACCGAGTACAGCTCCTGTCAGTCGCGCTACACCTCCTCCTCCTACGACACGTCCTGCCACCGCGACCACATGCACATCTCGATGACGTGGCACGGGGCCGGGGCCGACACGTCCTGGTACGACGGGACTGCCGTGCTGCTTGACGACTGCCGGGCAGGGGATCCGGTGGCGCGCGATCCGGGATCGCCCGCCAGTCCGTCGGTGCTCTTCGACCCGCTGGCCGGGCAGGGGACGCGCCAGCCGTGCTACCTCGACAGCAGCATCCAGGCGATCAGGGTGCCGGGTCCGGGCAAGGGGGTCGAGCTGCAGCAGCGGATCAGGGTCACCAAGCTGTCGGTGAACGCGCCCGCTCCGGTGGCGATCTGGACGTCGGCCGGCTCCCGGGTCTCCCTTTCGCCGGGGTCGGCGACGCCGCAGGAGCACGTGCTGACGCTCGGCGGCGACGGGACCATCTACTTCCAGTTGCCTGTCGGCCAGGCGGGCCTCCGTGTCGAGGGCCTCGGGCAGGTGGACACCGGGCGCATCGGTGCTGGTCAAGTGCTGGAGATCCCGATCACCGGGTCGCGCACGGGAGTGCCCGCCGATGCGGAGGCGGTCAGTCTCAACGTGACCGTGACACAGCCCGCCGCGGCCGGGTACGTCACGGTCTTCCCGTGCGCCGCGGCGCGCCCGACGACCTCGACGCTGAACTTCGCCGCGGGGCAGACGGTGGCGAACTCCGTGATCGTGGGAGTCGGCGCCGGCGGCAAGGTGTGCGCCTACTCCACCGCACGGACCCACATCGTGGCCGACTACGCGGGCTACTTCCCGAAGGGAAGCGCCTTCACTGCGGTGCAGCCGAAGCGATTGCGCGACACCCGGGGGTCCGCTGACAAGCCCGGCCGCGGAACCGACGTCGTCGTCCGGGTGCCGGATGGTGCCGGGGCAGCGGCGCTGACCATCACGGTCACGCAGCCGGAGACCGACGGCTGGGTGGCCGCCTATCCGTGCGGCGCCTTCTCCCTGTCTTCCAGCGTGAATTTCCGGGCCGGGCAGACCGTGCCGAACAGCGTGATCGCCAAGGTCGGCAGCGGGGGCACGGTCTGCGTCCGCCTCAGCACGGCGACCCACGTCATCGTGGACATGACCGGCGCGATGCCGGACGGCGCGGGGTACAGCTCCCTGTCCCCGCAGCGATTGCGGGACACGCGGATCGTGCCCGGCTCGCCCGCCGCCGCGGGCAGCGACGTTGTCGTGGCCGCTCCGCGGGGCGCAGCCGCCGTGGCCGTGAACCTCACCGTCACCGGGAGCTCGGCGGGCGGCTGGGTGCTGGCGTACCCCTGTGGATCCGCTGTGCCGAACAGTTCGTCGGTGAACTTCGGTCCGGGCCAGACGGTGGCGAATGGCGCCCTCGTCAGAGTTGGCGAGGGTGGCAAGGTCTGTGTTCGCGGCAGCACGTCGGCCCACGTCATCGTCGACGTCTCTGGGGTGTTCGCCCCGGGCACGAACTTCTATCGGCCCGCCACGCCGGTTCGCGCAATCGATACCCGGCGGTAGCCGACGCCGGCCCCACCGGGCACGCCGGCCGCGCGCCGCCAGCCGGGGCGACCGCAGGAGGGGCCACTCGGACGGTGGAACGGCAGGCTGGGAACTAGTACATCTGGGCCAGTTGCCAGATCTCGTGGGCGCCGATGACGAGGAGGAACCAGCCAAAGGAGCGCTTGAGCGTTCGCGAGGAGACATGGCGAGACCCGAGCGCTCCGGCAAGGGCGCCGATGATCGCGGCGCCGCCGAGCACGCCGGTATCGGGCCAAGCGAGATAGGCCGGCCCGCGAGCAGCGAGTGCCACCACCGAGTTCATCACGATGACGAGCAGCCCCGTGGCCGTCGCCATCTTCACGGGCAGTCGGGCACCCCACATCAGAGCCGGCACGGCGACGAATCCGCCCCCGACGCCGAAGAAGCCCGTGACCAGGCCCACCGCCGTCGCGCTGCCGATGACGCGCGCCGACCACCACGGGGGCGCTCCAGGGTCGCCCGACGCGCCCGCCGGCGAAGGGTCTCGCGAGGCCGGGCGGTCCGGGTCGGCGGGCGCGGCCACGGGTGCGTCGGTCCCCGGCGCGGGGGCGGCCCCCACCGCGGAGCGCCCGGACGACGACCCGGATCGAGCGCGTGCGGGTGTGGCTGCGGTGCCGTGCGGGTCGCCTCCCGGGACCTCGCCGGAGACCGGAGCCGTGGCGACTACGTCAGCGGCCGGGATCCGGTGCCGCATCGTGGGCACCGTGCTGTCGTCGGCGTCGCGAAGCATGCCAGCGGCCGCCAGGAAGATCAGCGCGGACAGCCCGGCGAGTTGGAGCCGGTCGTCGGCGATGATGGCCGCCCTGGCGCCCAGCACGGATCCGGCCACGCCGAGTGCTCCGAAGATCAGCCCCGTCCGCCATGCCACGCGTCCTGCGATCGCGTGGGGGATCAGGCCGGCGGTCGCCCCGATCGCCACGACGACGAGCGAGGTCGTGCTGGCCTCATCGACCGACATCCCCATGATGTGCACGAATGCGGGGATGGCCAGGATGCCGCCACCCCCGCCGAGCAGCCCCAGCACCGCCCCCAGCGCAACTCCGACCAGCAGGGCGATGACGATCTCGGGCACGGCCATGGATGCGGTCAGCAGGTGGCGGTCACGCGACGCGACCGGGGCGGTTGCTGCGGTCGACAACCGAGCCGCCGGACTTCACCCACGAGTGCATGCCCCCGGACAGGTTGACCGCATCGATGCCCATCTCGCGCAGCGCCGACGTCGCCTGGCGGGAGCGGTTGCCGGAGCGGCAGACGACCACGACCGTCGCCGTGGCCGGAATGCGCCGGCCGGCCTCGGTGATCCGCCCGAGCGGCAGATGCTTCGCCAGCGGCGCGTGTCCCGCGTTCCACTCCGACTTCTCGCGCACGTCGAGCAGCGTCGCCCCGTCGTGCACCATCTGGATCGCTTCGTCGGCGCGGACGCTGGGCACGCGCCAAGCATTGAACAGACCCACTTGTGCTCCCTAGTCGCTGTACGTCTCGCCGATCCGATGATCGGTCTGGTGCTCGAAGATGATGTGCAGCCCCGCCTTCGCCGCGGCGCCGAAATCCTCGTCGATGTGGACGACCGGCACACCGGCGCGCTCGAGCAGCGAGGCTGCCACGGCGGCCCGGAATCCGCTGCCGCAGTAGATCCATACCCGCGGGTCGTGTCCCGCGTGGCTGGCGGCCCGCGACCACGAGGCAGCCTCGGCCACCCGGCCGGGGAGGTCGTGCAGCGGGATGTGGCGGCTGCCGCTCAGGTACCCGGACTGCCGCTCCGACAGCCGCCGCGCGTCCAGCAGGATCAACTGGTTGCCGTGCTCGAGACGGTGGGCCACCTCGTCGTAGCCGACGACGTCGTAGGAGACGACATCGCCGGGATCCTGCGCCCACTGCTGCGGCGAACCCGTGCTCTGCGCGGCCGGACGGTCGATGCCGACCCGGACGAGCTCCCGCTGCATCGCGGTGATCTCCTCCTCGGTGCCGGCGAGCAGCGTGACCGGGGTGCCCCACGGGATGAGCCAGGCGAGGTACGTCACGGCGTTGCCCTCGCCCTCGAAGGACAGCGTGCCGCGCAGATGGCCGGCGGCGAAGACCCGGCGGTTGCGCAGGTCGACGATCCACTCCCCGGCATCGATGCGCCGCCGCAGCTCCTCGGGATCCGCGCGGTCCGGCAGCGTCAGGTCGATCGCGGCCGGCCCCGATTGGTTGGCCGGCGCCATGTGGGCGTAATAGGCGGGGTAGGCGTCCAGACCGGCGATGAGGTCGGCGACGAACTCCTCCTCGGGAAGCAGCGACGCGGGATTCCACATGGCCTGCTCGGCGATCGTCGATGCCAGACCCGTCGTCGCCGTGGCGCTGCAGAAGGAACCGAAGCCGTGCGTCGGGAAGACTCCGGCGTGCCCGGCGACCTCGCTGGTAAGGCGGCGCACGGACCGCCACTGGGCGTGGGCAAGCTCGCCGGTCATCTCCGGGCCGATGAGATCGGGGCGGCCGACCGAGCCGTACAACAGCGATCCACCCGTGAACGCAGCCGCGTCGATGCCCTCGATCGCCACGACGTAGGACAGGTGCTGCGGTGTGTGGCCCGGCGTGTGGAGTGCGCGCCAGGCCATCGGGCCGGCGTCGAAAGCGTCCCCGTCGGAGAGCTGCAGCGCCTCGTACTGCAACGAGTACCCGGCGGGAACCACGTAGGTTGCGCCGAGCTCGCGCGCCAGCTGCAGTCCTCCGGTGACGTAGTCGTTATGGATGTGGGTCTCCAGCACGTGCGTGACGGTCAACGCATGGGCGTCCAGGACGGCCTGCACGCGATCGATGTCCCGCTGCGGATCGACGACGACGGCAGTCCCGTCGAGGTGGACGACATAGGAGCGGTCCCCCAGGTTGGGCGTGTCGATGACCTCGATCGCGGGGGAGCGCGTCGGGGTGATCGCGTCGGGCCTGTGCGACGTGGTCGAGGTCATGCGGTCACCGCCGTCTGCACGGGGAAGCCCGCCATGCGCCAGTTGCCGGTACCGCCCTGGACGTTGACCGTTCTGACGCCGCGCTGCTGCAGGAACGCTGCGACTTGCCAGGAGCGGTTGCCGCTCTCGCAGATCAGGTACACCTCGCCGGTGGTGGGGATCTCGTCCAGCCGCACCGGGATCGTGTGCATCGGGATGTGCACCGCCCCCGGGACGTGGCCGGCCTGGTACTCGAAGAATTCGCGGACGTCGATCACGGTGGCCGTGCCGGCGTCCATGGCGGCCTTGAGCTCGGCCACCGTCGCGTGCTCGATCATGCAGTGCTCCCAACGGTCGATCGATGAGCCCCAATATACCCCCAGGGGTATACGTCGACGCAACTCCTGGTGTTCCGTCCGGCCGTGGCCCGGGGCGGAGTCCGCAGCCTTCCGGGCCTGAGCTCACGCGAGGGTGCGGAGACTGCATGGGCAGCGGTGCCCTGGCGCGGGCGATGCGTTGCGTTGGGGCGAGGGCACCGACGGCAGGGGCGCATGACCGGTCGAGCCGGCGCCGGCTCGGCGCGTCAGCGCGGAATCGCGCTGACCAGCAGCCAACAAGCGGCGGCCGGACCCTTGTGGGATCCGGCCGCCGCTGGTGCTTCGGTGCGCGCTCGTGCTACTCCTCGGTCTCGGGTGCGCCGAGGGCGCTGGTCTCGGCCGCCGACTCCTCGATGCATTCCAGCATGACGTCGTGGTCGTAGATCGACGCCGTATCCATGTTGATGCCCAACTGCGCGATGCCCATGTACGTCATCAACGCGATGTTGATTGCTGCGCCGCCCTTCGGGGCGAAGGGCACCAGCGCCTCCACCTTCGCTCCGGCGAAGTAGATCGGGATCGGCGGCCCCGGCAGGTTGGTGGCCGCCACGTCGGTGCCCTTCATCATGCCGCCGGACAGCGCCGTGGTCACGGGTCGGGGCAGCGAGGTGAGCAGCCGGAAGACGGGTTCGCTGATCTCCAACGCGGGCTCGGTGCGCGCCTGCTTCAGCACCGGGTGCAGGGCAGCGATCCGCTCCGCCGGGTCGGCCGGCCCCAGCGGCAGCGGGAACCGTGCCGGCACCCAGCGGTTGCCGCTCACCGGTGCCTCGCTCTTCGTGCGCAGATTGATCGGCATGTTCACTCGCACCGCAGGCGCTTCCTCCAGCGAGACCCCGTGCCGTGCGTGGTAGCGGGCCAGCGCACCGGCCACCAGCGACATGAACGCATCGTTGAGGGTGCCGCCGTTGCGCTTGCCGGCCTGCTTCAGGTGGTCCAGGGGGAGGTTGACGATCTCGAAGTGCAGCCCCAGTGACCGGCCGCGCATCACCGGGCTCATGGGATTGGACGCGGGCGCGAGCATCCGTGCCGCCGATGCGGTGAAGTCCGCGCCGCCCTTGGCCGTGCCGACCGGGTCGGTCACGGCGCCGGTGACCAGTCCGGTGCCCTTGCCCACGACGGACTTCGCCTGGTCGACAACCCGACGCCCCTGCCACTCCACGCCCTCGGACAGGCGGTCCATGATGTCCGAGGCGTCCTCGTCCTGCTCCGGCTCGGGGAGTGCCTCCTCGGGCCGGGCAGACGGATCGTCGGTGAGATCGAACAGGCTCGCAGCCATGGCCATGCCGCCGACGCCGTCGGTGATGGCGTGGTGGATCTTCATGATGACTGCGGCGCCGCCTTCGACCATGCCTTCCACGACGAAGCACTCCCACAGCGGGCGCGCCCGGTCGAAGTCCTGCTCGGCCATGTGCTCCGCCACGCCGAGCACCGCGCGCCGGTCGCGCTTGCCCGGCGCGCGTCGGAATTGCAGGTGGTAGTCGAGGTCGAAGTCGGTGTTCTCCCAGCGGGGAGGTACCAGGGAGACGGGGTTGCCCACGACGCGGCGGCGGAGCGCGGGCACGCGCAGGCTCATCTCCTCGATACGCCGCTTCACGACCTTGCGGTCTGGCTTCTTGTCGAGGAACATCACCAGGGTAATCACCGACCGCAGGAGCGGATCGGTCTCGACCCCCCACATCACGGCGTCGAACACACCCATCCGGCTGTCGATCTTTGTTGGCATCGCGCACCTCCTCCGCGAAGAGTAATACGAGCGCGCCGACTGTTCTCGCTGATTGATCATTCGCTGTTCGGCAGATCAGGCGACATCGGGGGCGGAGCATTCCAGGAACTCCGGAAGGAATAGTCGCAGTGGCCGAAGATGCAGCCGTGAGCAGGGATAAAGTCGCTCAGGGTGGGTAGGAAGCAGTCAGGCCGGGGCCGTTGCGCCCCTGATGGAGAAGGTGACCGATGAAGAAGCTACTGCTTGTCGCTGCGGCGTCCGCCGGAGCAGTTGCCGGGGTTGCGCTGCTGCGCCGCCGCGGACCCTCCGCACCCCAGGATGTGTCCTCCACAGCCAACGTGTGGGCGTCCGCCGTGAGCGAGGCTGCCGAGAAGGCGGCCGACCGCGTCGGCGTTGTGGCCCAGAGTGCCGCGGCAAAGGCCGATCTGGCTGCCCAGCGGGTCTCGGATGCGGCAGCCACGCTGCCGGCGGACAAGGCGGCCGCCAAGGTGTCCGAGGCTGCGGCCAACGTCGGCGTCGCTGTGGCCAATGCCGCTGACGCCGCGGAGGAGACCGTGGACAACGTCGCCCGGGCCGCCGGCCAGACCGCGAACGAGGCCGCCGACACGGCGGCCCGCGCTGCTGCGGCAACGGCGCAGGAGTTGGCCGACGAGAATCGCGGCTAGCCCTGCTCGGAACGTGAGACCGACCGTGGTCCGCGGCGCGTCGATGCACCCGTCGCGGGCCCGTGCGCGTTCGAGGAGGCCCGGTTGGGCAGTGTTGCCTGCGGGTCGTCGTCGGCTGCAGCGGCAGGTGCGGTCTGGCCGTCGGAGAGCGGAAGTCGGAGCGTGAACGCGCATCCGGTGGGGTGGTTTGCCACCTCGACCGTACCGCCGTGCTGGAGCGCGACGTGGTCGACGATGGCGAGCCCGAGCCCCGAACGCCCCTCGCCGCCCGGCGTTCGCGCGGCATCACCGCGCCACCCCGGCTCGAAGACGCGGCCGAGGTCCCCGATGGGGATGCCCCCGCACTCGTCGGCCACCGAGAGCACGGCGTGCCCGTCCTCCCGACGGCATTCCGCCCGCACCGTTCCCCCGGAGCGGGTGTGTCGCAGTGCGTTGTCCAGCAGGTTGTGCAGCGCCCGATGCAGGTCCGTCGGATTGGCCGTGACGACGACGCGCGGTTCGGCGGCGCCGGTCACGGCGATGCCCTGCGCGCGCGCCTGGGGGACCGCGCTGGCGATGGCATCGGAGAGCGCATCGCCGAGGTCCACCGGCTGCCGACGACCAGGCGTATTGCCGCTGCTCAGCCGGGACAGCGCCAGCAAGTCGTCGACGAGCAGAGCCAGGGCATCGACCTCGCCGTCGAGTTGACGCAGGTAGCGCGGCGGATCGGGTGCCACGCCGTCGGACAGCGCCTCGGTGATGGCCTTCATCCGCGCCAGCGGCGTGCGCAGGTCGTGCGACATCCAGCTCACCAGTTCGCGACGGTTGCCCTCGATCTGCGCATCGCGCTGCCGGCGCGCTTCGGCGGCGGCGTAGCGTTGCTCGGCGTTGCGCACATCGCTGGCGAGCGTCACGCCGAAGGCCACCGCGATGGTCGCCGTCACCGCGAGGACCGCGGCCATGATGGCCACCTGCTCCGATCCGAGCACCATCGCCCGGGCGCTGACCAGGACGCCGCTGGCCACCGTGGCCACAACGGCGATGGGCGCCAGCCAGCTGGCCAGGGCGCGGTTGCGCCGCGCGACGGCATGCACGATCAGGACCGTCGCCAAGCCGACGGCGAAAGCGCAGCCGGCAGCAACGACGACGGCCCCGAGACCCGTCCTGGTCTGGTCCGACATCGCCAGCAGCGGTCCGGCCGGCACAAGCCCGCCGACGCCGGCTGCCACCGGGGCGATCATGAGGCGGGGTCCCATCGGTAGCCGGTGCCCCAGACGGTCACGATCCGGGCCGGTCGGGCGGGATCGTCCTCGACCTTCTCCCTGAGCCGGCGAACGTGGACGGTCACGGTCGACTGGTCGCCGAACTCCCATCCCCACACGTCGGCGAGCAGCTGTTCACGGCTGAACGCGACACCCGGGTGGGCCATGAAGTGCACCAGCAGGTCGAACTCCCTCGAGGTCAGAGCCAGCGGTGCAGCGTCCCGGGTCGCGACCCTCGATCGCGGATTCACCACCAGCTCCCGGTCGTGCAGATCGGTCGCGGGGGCGTCCGTGCCGGTGCCGGCATCGGTCGCCGAGCGCCGCAGGACCGACTGCACGCGCAGGACGAGCTCTCGGGGGCTGAACGGCTTGACGACGTAGTCGTCGGCGCCGGCCTCGAGACCGGCGATGCGGTCGTGCTCCTCGCCGCGGGCGGTGACCATGACGATGGGCACGTGGGGTCGCCTGGCCCGGACCCGCTCGCAGACCTCCAACCCGTCGAACCCGGGGATCATGAGGTCCAGGACGATGAGATCGGGGTCGGCCGCTTCGTCCTGGGCGATCGCTGCGGGACCGTCCCCGGCCACCAGGGCCGTGAAACCGGCCTTGGTGAGATAGGCGGCCACGATCTCGGTGACGGTGGGGTCGTCATCGACGATGAGGACTCGGTCAGCCACGCCTCCAGCATGCCGCCCCGGGCCCCGCGGCGATAGTGGTGCGGGCCACCACGGCAGGTCGGTAATCGGACCGTAAGCACCGCGCACTGGCCCCGCGCGGTCCCGCGCCGTTTCATAGAGGGGTACTCATCCGCAAGCTCCGGGAGGAAGCAGTGCCTGCGATCAGATCCAAGAGGGCAACGGTGGCCGCAGCGGGCCTTGCGGCGTTGGCCCTGCTCGGCGCCTGCTCGGCGCAGTCGGCGGAGGAGCCGGCCGCGTCGACGCCCCCGGCCTCCGCGCCCGCGGAGCAGACCTCGCCGACGCCTGAGCCGGGCGCCGCCGAGGCCCCCGCGCTGGCGGCCGGCGGCTACGTGGACCTCGAGGCCTACGAGGCGGACCCCGCCAGCCACCAGTCCGGGGACGTCGTGCTGTTCTTCAATGCCAGTTGGTGCCCCACGTGCCGCGCGGCCGACAGCAACTTCGCATCCGCGGCGTTCCCTGCCGGTCTGACCATCGTCAGCGTCGATTTCGACGACAACACCGAGTTGCGGCAGGAGTACGGGGTCACGGTCCAGCACACCTTCGTGCAGGTCGATGCGGCCGGGTCCGAGGTCGCCAAGTGGAGCGGATCGACCACCGTCGACGAGGTCGCCGACCGACTCGCCTGAGCGGGTCGGCGGAAAGGGGAACGCGCGATGCTCGCACTGATCGGCGCCTTCGTCGCGGGCGTGCTGACGACTCTGGCGCCGTGCGTGCTGCCGCTGCTGCCCGTCATCGTCGGCGGCTCGATCGCCGGACCGACCGGTGGCGGCTCCGCCGCGGGGTCGGCCGACGGCCGCACAGCGATAGCCACCGTCACGGCCGCCCGCGTTGCCGCCCGTCGCCGCGCGATCGTCATCGCGGCCTCGCTGGGCCTGTCCATCTTCGCCTTCACGCTGGCGCTCAAGGCCTCGACAGCGCTCATCGGCATCGAGCCCGAAGTCTGGCAGTGGGTCTCCGGCGCGCTGCTCATCGGTCTGGGCCTGGTGGCGCTCTTCCCCGGGATCTGGGAGCGCCTCGCCAGCGCTGCGCAGTTGCAGAGCCGATCGGCGGCCGGCCTGGCGAAGGCGCGCACCCGAGACGGTCTCGGCGGGCAGGTGCTGACCGGCGCCGCACTGGGACCGGTCTTCACCTCGTGCAGCCCGCTGTACGGCTACGTCATCGTCACCGTGCTCCCGGCAGAGACCGGGTACGGGCTGCTGCTGCTCCTGGCCTACGTGGCGGGGCTGTGCGGGGCACTGCTGGCCATCTCGCTGCTGGGTCAGCGCGCGGTGTCGGGGGCCCGGTGGGCATCCGATCCGGACGGGTGGTTCCGCCGAGGACTCGGGGCGGTGTTCATCGTCATCGGCGTGCTGGTCATCACCGGCGGCATGCGCGAGATCGAGACCTGGCTGATCGAGAACAGTCCGATCCGGCCCTGGGATCTCGATCAGGGCTTCATCCCGCAGTAGCCCGGCGCAACGCCGGCGAGCCGCCGCCGGGCCGGGACGCACGGCCAAGGGCGGGCCACCACGTCGGGTACGTTGCTCGGGAACGCGATGGAGGTGCACATGTCCGAATCGTTCCCCGAGTCCATGACGATGCCGCCGGACGCCCGGTACTCGGCCCGCTACCCCATGGCCATGGCCTATGCGGCGCTCAAGCACGCTGCGCAATCCCGCAAGGACGCCGTCGGCACGCCCTATATCGGGCATCCGGTGGCGGTGTCGATGCTCGTCTGGCAGCACGTCGACCCCGATGGCCTCCACGAGACCGATATCGACGAGGACCTGGCGATCGCGGCGCTGCTGCACGATGTCGCCGAGGACGCCGGCGGACACGCCGCGCTGGCGGAGATCGAGGAGCTCTTCGGCACGCGGGTTGCGCAGATCGTCGATCACTGCTCAGACGATCTGCCGGCCCCGGGAGCGGACAAGGCGCCGTGGCGGCAGCGCAAGGAGGCGCACATCGCGCGTATCCGCGCCCTGTCCGATCGGCATGCCGACGCCTTCGACCCCGGCGCGTGCCTGGTGATCGCCTGCGACAAGCTGCACAACCTCGGGCAGACGGGCGAGGACTACGCAGTGCACGGCGAGGATGCCCTGGCACGGTTCAACGGGGGCATCGAGGGCACGCGCTGGTACTACCGGACGCTGGCGGACACCCTGGCGCCAGCGCTGCCGGAGGAGCTCTCTGGCCGACTCTCGGCACGGCGGTGGCGGCGATTGCGGCACCCTCGGCATCGTGACCGGCAGCCGCACGACCATGTCGACGTCGCCTGGGCCGTGCTGACGCCCCGATCGGGGCCGTGACCTTGCGGAGCGGAGCGCCGAGGTCGCGCCGGAGCGGGGGCCGCTCCGGAGGTCTTCGTGTTCGCTGCTGCCCAGCGCGCCCTTGCCGAACCCCCGCCGGACGGGGGATCGATGCCCTGATCGGCCGCGGCGCGCCGGTGGGGGCCCCAGCAACCTCGCGATCAAGCTCGAGGCTGCAGAGCACTTGCGTGCCCGCGGCATCCGGCCGGAGCCCGCGCGCGACGCCTCCATCCGCTGCACCTTGGCGCGGGCGAGGTCGGTGTCGCTCTCGTCAGCGGTCCCACGTGGCCTCGACCCCGGCCAGGGCCCACTCGATCAGCATCGGCAGATCGCAGGGGTAGACCGTCTCCGTCGTCGCCCGCAGCGCGTCGGTCGGCCACCAGCAGAACCCCAGGAAGCTGCGCAGCTCCAGGTCCGACAGGCGTTGTGGGGACGGCTCGAAGGCCGGGACCCGTGCCCAGTAGTAGGCCGCCCGCTGCACCAGCAGCCGGTTGTCGAAGACGAACTCGTCGGTGCGCTCGGCGACCGGTCCGGCGATCCGCGCCGGCGCGAACCCCAGTTCCTCGTGGCACTCGCGGCGCAGCGCTGCCAGCGGGTCTTCGCCGGGCCGCATTCCGCCGCCGGGCGTGCACCACCAGCGGCCGGTCTGCGGCGCCGCCGGGTCGTGCCCGTGCACCAGCAGCACGCGATCCTCGGGGTCGATCAGCATCGCCCGGACAGCGCGGCGATACCGGCGCGGCAGTTGCGAGTCTGGCACTGCCTCACCCTAGCCGTGACGCGCAGCAACGCCGACGGCGTGCTGCGGCCACTAGGGTGGGGCCATGTCGGACGCCAGCGCGCTCGACCCTGACCGGTCCAGCCTGGAGACTGCGCTGCAGATCGCGCTCGAGGCAGGAGTTCGCGTCCAGATGTCCGGCGGCTATACCGCTCGGGTCCAGGACACGATGGCCTCGATCGCCCACGGGCTCGGCGCCGAGCGCGTCGAGCCCAGTGTGACCTCCGTCGTGGTCGGGCTGACGGTCTACCGGGGCGGCTGGAGCCGCACGGCGATCCGACGCACGCCGCACATCGGGATCAACTTCTCCGAGCTCTCCGCCCTGTCGCAGCTGGCTCGGGACGCCGGGCACCTCCAGCCCGCGGAGATCCGGGGGCGGCTCGACACCATCGAGTCCACGGTCCGCCGCTACCCGGTCGGGTTGGTGCTGCCCATGCTCGGGGTCGCGTGCGGCGCCTTCGCCGCGCTGTTCGGGTCCGACGCGGCGGGTGTCCTGGTGGCAGCACTGGGCGGCTTCGCGGGCAGCCTCGTGCGGTATGCCCTGGTCGCCCGCCGCTACGCGCCCTTCCTCTACTGCGCCGCCGCTGCCTTCGCGGCCACATCGTTGGTGGTGCTGCTGGGGCCGGTGTCCGCGACCCCGGACACCGCGCTGATCGCCTGTGTGCTCTTCCTGGTTCCCGGTGTGCCGCTGCTGAACGGGACGGCCGACCTGCTCGGGTCGCACTACCTCAACGGGATCGTGCGGCTCACGATGTCGCTGGTCGTCGTGATGGCCGGCGGCGTCGGCGTGGCACTGGCGCTGGGGCTGTGGGGGGTCCTGGCGTGACCGATCCCTGGCTCTCGGCGTGGGCGGCCCCGGCCGCGGTCGGGTTCGCGGTCTTCTTCAACGTCCGTCGCCGGACGCTGATCCCGATCGCCCTGCTGGCGATCGCGTCGCACCTGACCCGCGATCTGCTCCAGCAGGCGGGGCTGGATCTGGTGTGGGCCTCGCTGGCTGCGGCGTTCCTCGCCGGCGCGGCCGCCTACATCCTGGGACCCAGAACCGGGGAGGCGTCGCCGGTCTACGCCTTCGCCCCGGTGATCCCGCTGCTGCCCGGCACGCTGCTGTTCGACGGGTTCGACGCCCTGGGCGGGTTCGTGGCGGGCGAGCCTGACGAGGCGCTTGCGGGAGAGCTGCTCGTCCGTGCCGGGCGGGACTTGCTGACGGCGGGGGCCGTGGTGCTGGCGCTCGCTCTGGGGTCGACCGCTCCCGGTCTCCTGCGACCCCGCGCGCGAGCCCGACCGTAGCCTCTCGGATCCGCGTGGCGAGGTTTCGTACTGGCTCGGATCGGGAAGAATGCCGCTATCGCGTCCGATTCGCACAAGGTGCCGACCGAGGGGTCATGGCGCCGGGCAAGGAGAGCAGATGCAACTGCCCCAGCAGGTTCGAGATCGATTCACCAGTGACAGCATCCCCCACCAGGCCTATGCCGTGGTCGGCGCATCGCTGCTGGTGCGCGACCGGATCGCCGCCGTGCCGCAGGAGGCCGAGGCGCAGCTGCGCTCCGCCCGAAGCACCAAGGACCGCTGGGTGACCACCGCCTATCAGAAGGCTGACGAGGCTCGGGATCGCGCGCACGCGGTCCCGTCGCAGTGCTCCTCGGCCGCGCACCAGGCATGGGGCCGCGCCGCGGCGCTGCCGCAGCGCGTGCTCACCGACGTCACCCACCGGGTCGCCCAGCTGCGCGACGAGGCCTCGCAGCGCTACACCTCGTTGGCCGGCTCAGGCGAGCGGGCAGTGGCCGAGTACCACGCCCAGCGAGTCCTCGACGAGCGCGCGAAGCGGTTCACCGAGTCGGTGACCCCCGCCGCGGCTCGGGCCAGCGTGTCCGCCCGCGATGCTGCCCGCCGTGCCGCCGCTTCCCCCGCGGCGCAGCGAGCCGGAGAAGTGGGCCGACAGGCGCGGGCGTCGGCGCAGAAGGCATGGGCCGAGTACGTCGCCGCAGCCGACGAGGCCGGCCCGCTGGCGGGCGGCTACCCGGGAACGGCAGCGGACCCGGCCATCAGGTAGTCAGTCCCGACGCGCTGCCAGAACGTCGGCCGTCATGGTGAGCGTCTCGCTGATGCCGCCGCGGATGACCAGGTGTGCCAGCGCGTCGTAGCCCGTCGGCTGCTCGTTGACCACGACGACCGCGGCACCCGCTGCTGCCGCCACCGCGACCAAGGACGCCGCCGGCTGCACACTCAGGCTCGTGCCCAGCACCAGTGCGACATCGCAGTCGCGGAAGGCGGTCACGGCCGCGCGCCACACGTCGGGGTCCAAGGACTGGCCGAACGCGACTGTTGCCGTGCGCAGCAGGCCGCCGCACGACAGGCACGCCGGATCGTCCTCGCCGCTGGCGACGTGCGACAGGACCTCCTCGATGGGCTGGCACGCGCGGCAGTCGAGACATTGCGCCTGCCAGAAGGTCCCATGGAGCTCCACCACGTCGGTGGATCCGGCCCGGTGGTGCAGCCCGTCGATGTTCTGCGTCACGATCGTCACCGATCGGTCGGCTTGCCACCGGGCGAGAACCTCGTGGCCGGCGTTGGGCCGAGCCGTGCGGATGGGGCTGTCGTAGCGGTGCTGCCAAGCGGCGATCCGGACCGCACGATCGGACCGATAGGCATCGAGATCGAACATCCGAGCCGCTGAGGGGTTCCTCGTCCACAACCCGTCGGGCCCGCGGAAGTCGCCGATGCCGCTGTCTGTCGAGATGCCCGCCCCGGTCAGGGCACAGACCCGACCGGCCGCATCGATGAGCGCTGCCAACGCCTCGGCGGACGCCGATCCTGCTGAGCCCGGCGGCGCTGGCGCCGTGCCCGGGCCTACTCGGCCCAGCCGCGCCGGATCGGCCCCGGCGCCGGTTCCGCCGGCCATGGAATCAGCGCCGGTCCCTGTCGGCAACCCAGATAGCTGCGGCCCCGGCGAGCGCGCCGCCCGCGGCGGCCCCCGCGATCAGGGCGGGCAGCTTGTAGCGGACCCACAGCCGACGCCGTCGGAAGTCGTAGATCGGCCAGCGGTTCTCGATTGCAGCCTGCCGCAGCTGGGAGTCGGGGTTCACGGCGATAGCGCGTCCCACGACGGTCAGCATCGGCAGGTCGTTGTGGGAATCGGAGTAGGCGAAGCACCGGCTGAGATCCAGGCCCTCCCGCGCGGCCAGGGCCCGCAACGCCTCGGCCTTGGCGACACCGTGGAGCGGATGACCCGCCAGTCGACCGGTGTACACGCCGTTCTCGGTCTGCGACACGGTGCCCATCGCTCCGGTGAAGCCGAGGCGCTCGGCAACCACCCGGGCGAGTTCCACGGGTGTTGCCGAGACCAGCCAGACACGTTCGCCGACATCGAGGTGTTGCTGGGCCAGGCTCAAGGTGCCCGGCCAGATCCGGTTCTCGATGCCCCGATCGTAGATCTCTTCCCCGAGCTCGACGATCTCCTCGATCGTGCGGCCTTGGACGAAGGACAGGGCGGCCTCGGTCGCTTCGGCCATGACATCCATGTCCTCGGTGCCCTCGGCCAGGTACTTCAGCTGATCCACGGCGAAGCCGATGATGTCGCCGCGGCTCAGCAGCTTGCGGCGGTAGGCGCCGCGCGCGAGCTCGAAAATGCTGGCACCGCGCATCATCGTGTTGTCGATGTCGAAGAACGCCGCAACGCTGGGGTTCACCGGCACGTCCGCGGGCCCGTCGTCGGGATCGGAGCCGGAAACGGGAGCGTCGGCGGCCTCGCGGATGGCTGCTGCGCCCAGTTCCCGCTCGCGCAGATCGGCTACAGCCGCGTCGGCGGATGCTTCGCCGGCTACCTGGTAGCGCCGCAGGGGATTGGGATGCTTCGTCACGGACCTAGGCTATCGCCGGGCGTGGATCCGCGGATCGCGAGCCCGTGCCTCGGCTCGCCCGCCGTCGTCACCGGGGCGCAGCCGGGCCATGCCCAGGACGGACAGCGTGGTTGCGGTGACGGATCGGCCGTGACCCGCCCTGGGGGGAGGGCCAGCGGCCGCCGATCAACCGCCACAGCGCCGATGCAGTAGGTCCGCCGCGCCCAACGATGCCACCCGTCGGTTGGCCATGGCGAGGCTGCTGGAGCTCGGAGCAGGGAGGACGGCCCGGTTCGGCGCCGCCGCACGGATCCGGGCGCGGGGGCCAGCGCCGCGGGAAGCCGGCGAGGTCGAGGCAGGGCGGGCGCTGCAGCACAGGGCAGAGATGCCGGCCCGGAAGGCCGCTGAGGGTGGGAGGCTCTGCAGACAGCTGCGCAAGCATCCGTCGAACGGCCAGCGGCGGCGCCATGCGCTGGGATGTCCGCGGAATCAACAGCACGCCGGGCCAACCGCCAGGCCGTTGCGGCGGTGACACGACCGAGTCTCCACCCGCGACCGTGCGCTCACTGCGCCAGCAGTCGGCCCCGGCAGGCCGGGGTGTCCATGATGCGGCCGCGGCGAACGAGGAGGAGCACGCCGACCGGCGCGCCGAGCCCGCTACCGCCGCTCAGGCCCTCAAGGCCCAGCCGGACGAGCTCGCTGCGCGGCAGCCTTCGATCGACTCCCCGACAGCGTGCCCGATGCCGCCCGTTAGCCGGTGACGGCTGCGGAGGGCTCGGCGGGGGCGAGAGCAGGGGCCCGCGACCGCGTCGCCAGCAGCAGGCGCAGCGCCGCCACCCAGAGCAGGCACGCCAGCAGCATGTGGATCGCGACGAGCAGCCACGGCAAGCCGGTCGCCAGCTGCGTGTAGCCCACGACCCCGTTGACGACGGTGAGACCCAGCAGGTGCCCGGCTTTGCCAGTGACCGCCCGCGGCGCCGCAGTCAGCGACAGCGCCACCAGCAGGCCGATCTGCAGTCCCACGAAGAGCAGGACGACATCGGCATGGAGCCACGCGAGCACCCGCTGGTCGAATCCGAACCGCTCCGCCTCGGCGTCGCCGGCGTGCGGGCCGCTGCCGGTGACGAGGGTCCCGATGACCACCACGGCTGCCGTGAGCCCGACCAGGGCCCACGCCATGGCGACGATCTGCGGGCGCACCAGCGGTCTCGGGGGCCCGTCGCCGTCCTCTGCAGCACGGGTCACGAGCACGGTGACGGCGCCGATGATGGCGATCGAGAGCAGGAAGTGCGCCGCGACGGTCGCCGGATGGAGCCCGGTGAGGACGGTGATCCCGCCGAGCAGCGCCTGGGCGACAGTGCCCAGCAGCGGCACTGCCGCCAGCAGCACAATGGGGCGTCGGGCCCCCAGCCCGCGGCCGCGGCGGGCGACGGTCCATCGCCATGCGCCAACAACAGCCGCGATCGCCAGGGCGGCCAGCACGAAGGTCAGCAGGCGGTTGCCGAACTCGACGTACTTGTGCCAGGACTCTGCCTGCTGCGCGGTGGGCGCCAGCGATCCGTCGACGCACTCGGGCCACGTCGGGCATCCCAGGCCGGACCCGGTGAGTCGGACCACCCCGCCGGTCACGACGATGCCGATCTGGGCCACCAGGTTCGCCAGAAAGATGCGACGCAGCCACCTCGGGGCGGCGCCGGTGGACAGTGCTGGCTGGACGTCGTGCACTTGCGTTGCCGTCACGCCCTCCATCGTAGATCGCCGGGCTCGACGGCCCGACCGCGGCGGGTGTCGCACGAGGCGATGTCTGGCGCTGTCTGCCAGAGTGGGCATGAGGGAGGCGCCATGGCGGAACTCGATCGACTCGTCGCACGGTATCGGGAGGTCCTGACCGAGGACCTGGGCGTGAGCCCCCGGGCGGTGGACGAAGCGACGCTGGCCTTCGAGGCGGCAGGGCTGAATATGCTGCTCTTCCTGGAGGAGCGCGATCCCGAGTACCTCCATCTGGTCGCGATGTTCCCGCCGCCGGAGCAGGAGGTGGAACACGCCGAACTCGTGCGCCTGTGCAATCAGGTCACCAGGGAGGCGAAGGTCGCCAAGGTCGTGTTGGACGAAGAGGGCGACCTCATCGTGTCCGCGGAGATGATCGTCGCAGGCACCGATCTCGTGCCCTCGCGGGCGCAGCTCACCGCGGTGCTGCCCCGCGCCACGGCGGCCGTGTTCAACGCGGTGAACAAGATCTCCACATCGCTGGAGCTCCTCGGGATCGCGCGCGCCGTCTACGACGGCCAAGCAGAGGACACCGACGGGCTCGATGGCGAGGACGACGGCAAGCAGCCCCCGGCCAAGCGGCAGCACCGGCATCGGCCACCACCGGCGCAGGACGGCGGAGCGGGCGACTGAACGGCCCCGATCCGCTGCTATCCTGATGCCACCCGGGCCCCCGTAGCTCAGGGGATAGAGCAGTGGCCTCCGGAGCCATGCGCGCAGGTTCGAATCCTGCCGGGGGCACTCCGCTCCCGCCCTCTCCTGCGGCTCGTTGCCACCGTTGGCCTGGCTGCGCCGAGGCTGTTCGGGCCCCGGCTGCGGCGCCGGTCGGCAGCAGCCATCATTGAGCATGCCTTTCGTCGCCATCAATGTCCTCACCGTTCCTCCGGACGGCGGTTCCGCGCTCGAGGATCGGTTCGCGCGGCGGGCCGGATCGGTCGAGCAGGCCCCCGGGTTTGAGTATTTCGAGCTGCTGCGGCCGCTGGCGGGGACCGATTCCTACCTCGTGTACACGCGGTGGGCCACGCGCGAGGACTTCGACGCGTGGACGCTGTCGCAGTCCTTCCGGCACGGACACGGCCAGGCGAGCGGACGCACCGCGCAGGAGCGGCCGGCAGCGACCGGCAGCACCATCTGGAGCTTCGACGTGGTCACCGCCGCCACGCCTGCCTAGGCTGCCGGCCCTCGGCCTCCGGCTGCCTCGGCAGGTGCGCCGCCGCCGACCGGGGCCTCGACCCGCCCCGACATGGACAGACCGCCCGAGCCGCGCGACAGTGGGGGCATGGCAACCGACGATGACATCGAGCGACTGCTGCGCGAGGTCGAGGCAGCGGAATCCGGCAGGTCGAAGCCGACGGCGAAGCCTCCGGCGCAGGCTCGCGGGCGGGCCGTCGCCGAGCCCGAGGCGCAGCCCTCCGAAGCGGGGTCGTCGCGCGCTTCCTGGGCCTTGGTGGCTGCCGCGGGTGCGGGTGTGGTCGGGCTCGTCCTCGGGACGCTGCTCGGGTTCCTGCCCTTCGTTGGCGGATTGCCCACGGGACTCGGTGCCGCCCTCGGGGCGGCGATCATCGCGTTGATCGGCGGCCCGCCGCCCTGGTACCGCAAGTAGGTCCGCGGCCGGCACGCACACATCCGTAACACCGCCGATCGCAGGAGGTAACTTGGCGTCGGTAAGCAGGTGGCGTGGACATTCTCCGACCAAAGGCAGACCCCGGTGCCGGGCTGGCCCGGTCTGCGATCGTGGGACGGGATCAGGCGGGCGGAGCCGCCGTCGAGCCCTCCCCATCGGCGGAAGTGGAGCAGCGTATGGCAACGGTCGCCGGGTCGGCGGGGTCTGGACCTGCGAAGGGTCCCGCGAACCCTCCCAAGCCGTTCGACGAGATGGTGGACGTCGACGGCACCACGCGCCCCTCGCACCGGGCGCTGGCCAAGACCCTGGACCGCCTGGGTTCGGAGGGGCTCGAGGAGCGTGCCCGGCTTCGCGACGCCTACCTCGATCAGCAAGGGATCACCTTCACGCTGTCCGGTCGGGAGCGACCGCTGCCGATGGACCTCATCCCGCGCATCATCAACGCTGCGGAGTGGCAGGTCGTCGAATCGGGTGTCGTGCAGCGGATTCGTGCCCTTGAGGCGTTCCTCGCCGACCTCTACGGTCCGGCGGAGGTGCTGGCCGACGGAATCATGCCGCGCAAGCTGGTCTTGACGTCGAGCCACTTCCACCGGCCCGCGAACGGCTTCGATCCGCCCAACGGGGTCCGGATCCACGTCGCCGGCATCGATCTCATCCGCGACGAGGCGGGGCAGTTTCGCGTGCTGGAGGACAACCTGCGCAACCCGTCGGGGGTCTCCTACGTGCTGGAGAACCGGCGCGCTCAGGCGCATGTCGCCCCGGAGGTGTTCGCCGGACACCGCGTCCGGCCGATCGAGGAGTACTCCGAGCGGCTGCTCGACGCGCTGCTGGCAGGTGCGCCGAAGGGCGTGGACGACCCGACGGTCGTCGTGCTGACACCTGGAGTGTTCAACTCCGCGCACTACGAGCACGCCTTCCTCGCGCGCAACATGGGATGCGAGCTCGTCGAGGGGCGCGACCTGTACTGCCGCGACAACTACGTGTGGATGCGCACCACGTCGGGGCCCGAGCGCGTGCACGTCATCTACCGCCGGATAGACGACGAGTACCTCGATCCGCTGCACTTCCGCTTCGACTCCGTGCTCGGCGTCCCCGGTGTCCTGAACGCCGCCCGGGCCGGCAACGTGACGATCGCCAACGCGGTCGGCAACGGGGTCGCCGACGACAAGGCGATCTACCCCTACGTACCCGACCTCATCGCCTACTACCTCAACGAGTCCCCGATCCTGCCGAACGTCGACACCTACGACCTGCAGAACCACGACCAGCGGGAATACGTGCTGGCCAATGCCGACCGCATGGTGCTCAAGCCCTCCGATGCCTCCGGCGGGTATGGCCTGGTGATCGGCAGCAAGGCCACCGAAGAGGAGATCGCCGCCGTGAGCGCGAAGGTCCGCGAGGATCCTCGGGGGTGGATCGCGCAGCCCGTGGTGACGTTCTCCACCTACCCGACCGCGATGGACGACGGCACCCTCGAGCCGCGTCACGTCGATCTGCGGCCCTTCGCGGTGAACATGGGCGAGGACATCTTCGTTCTGCCCGGCGGGCTCACCCGGGTAGCGCTGCCGAAGGGCAGCCTCGTGGTCAACTCCAGCCAGGGCGGCGGATCGAAGGACACCTGGGTGCTGGAGGACAGCGAGCCAGAGGACGGCCGAGCCTTCTCCCGTCCGGTCCGCAGAGTGCGGCGGCCGCCCGGCCGCGGCCTGCCGCGGGCCCGCGCGCCGCTCATGCACAACGAGCGGCAGCGGCAGCAGGAGGGCCAGCAGCAGCAGAGCGGGCCGGAGCCGGTCCGCGGGATGCAAGGCGGTGACGCATGCTGAGCCGGATCGCCGAGTCGTTCTTCTGGATCGGCCGGTACTTGGAGCGCGCCGAGGCCACGGCGCGGCTGCTGTCCGAGCACCACCACCTGCTCATCGAGGATCGCAGCGTGGCCGAGGACATCGGCTCGGCGGCGCTGCTCGATGCGCTGTCGATCCATGCCCCCCAGGTCCGCGACGCGGGGGCCCTGGTCGCCGCGGTGATCGGCCAGCCCGCTGATCCCTCCACGGTGCGCGGTGCCGTCGCCGCCGCCCGCGAGAACGCCCGTGCGGTGCGGGATCAGCTCTCGGTGGATGTCTTCGAGGCGCTCAATGCCGCGCACATCTCGCTGAGCCGCGGCCTGCTGTTCGCCGCGAGTCCCGGCGTCGGGCTGCATCGCGTCGTCGAGCGGCTGCTCGTCGCCCACGGCGTCATCGATTGGACCATGTCGCGAGACGAGGGCTACCTGTTCCTGGCGCTGGGCCGCAGCTTGGAGCGGATGGACATGACTGCGCGGCTGCTCGCGGTCCGGCATGACCAGCTGTGGCCGGAGAGCGGACCGGTGGCGACGCTGCGCTCAGCGGGCGGGCTCAACAGCTTCCTTCGCACCAAGCACCCGCTGACCGGTGAGCAGGTGCGCCGATTCCTGGTCCTCGACGGCGGGTTCCCCAGGTCGCTCCTCATGAGTTCCCGGGCTGCCGAGGGGGCCGTGCGGGGGCTGGGCAAGCAGGGCGCCCTCGACTCCGGCGAGCTGCTGCGCGAGTGCGGGATGATGCGCAGCCAATTGGAGTTCGTCGTGCAGCCCTCCGCCGACGACATCGACGAGCTCGGCGTGCGAGCCCAGTTGGCGGCCAGTAGGGCAAGCGACGCTGCCGCCACGAACTTCTTCAACCAAGCCGGCACGATCGTCTGGAGCCACTGATGCAGGGATACGGCGGCCGACGGCTGCGCATCGTCCACGACAGCCGCTACAACTACGTCTCCGATGTCTTCGCATCCTTCAACGAGGCCCGCCTCACGCCGCTGGACCTCGACCGACAGGTCCTCATCCGTCACGAGTTGCACCTGCAGCCCCGCGGCAGCGTCCATGCCTACCGCGACTACTGGGGCGCCATGGTCGAGGCCTTCGACCTGCACCGCCCGCACCGCTCCATGACGGTGACCTCCACGTCGGTGGTCGATACTCCCGCCGGGCATCCGGAGGCACCGGGGCTGTCCTGGGAGGAGATCCACGCGCCCGCCGTGGTGGATCGCTGGTGCGAGTTCCTCGAGCTGACCTCCTACGTGGACGACGCCGGGGCCGACCCGGACCGTGCCGAGCTCGTCGAGAGCCTTCGGGCGCTGCCTCGGCCAGCCGATGCGGTCCGGGCCGCGGTGGGCGAGGTCCATGCGCGGATGCGATACACGCCCGGCGTGACCACGGTGTCCACTACGGCGCACGAGGCCTGGAGAGCCAAGCACGGCGTGTGCCAGGACTTCACCCACGCCGCCTTGTCGCTGTTGCGGTCGCTGGGGATCCCGGCCCGATACGTCTCCGGCTATCTGCATACCGAGGGCGAGGCCGTGGGGGTTCCTGTCGTGGGGGAGTC
Organism: uncultured Actinomycetota bacterium; assembly: GCA_963766005.1. Classification (GTDB taxonomy): domain Bacteria; phylum Actinomycetota; class Actinomycetes; order S36-B12; genus CAVXYG01. The sequence goes on from CAVXYG010000008.1 coordinate 340,606, forward strand.
GCACGCGTGGATCGAAACCTGGGACGGCGCCTGGGAAGGGTTCGACCCGACGAACAACCGCCAGGTGGGCGCGGCGCACGTGCTCGTGGCACGCGGTCGCGACTACCGCGATGTGCCCCCGATCAAGGGCCTCTACGCCGGGGGCGGCTCCGCAGAACTCGCGGTCACCGTCGAGATCACCCAGCTGCTGCGGTAGTCGACACCGGCGTGCACGCTGCCGGCAGCCTGCCTCAGCGCACCGGCACGGACCCCTGCCACGAGGCAGCGACGTACTCCACCGGCACGATCCGCTTGCCCAGCGGGTTCAGCGACAGCCGTGCCAGCTTGAAATTCGCGATGCCGAACGGGATGCCGATGACGGTGATGCAGTAGAGGACGCCGACGGCGACCTGCAGGAGGAACAGCCACCAGCCGGCGAGCAGGAACCACAGCACGTTGCCGATCGTGCTGGGCGCACCGGCTGCCGGGTCGCGCACGACGGTGTTGCCGAAGGGCCACAGCGCGTAGGCCGCCAGCCGGAACGAGGCGATCCCGAAGGGGATCGTCACGATGAGCAGCAGCATGATGACGCCGGCGAACGCGTACGACAGCGCGCTCACCCATCCGGCGAGCAGCAACCAGGCAAGGTTGCCGATGATCCGCAGCAGTTCCATGCAGTCCTCCGATCCCAGTGTGCCCCGATTCCGCGGACCCGTGCCGCCCTGGGGACCGCGCCGCCGCCGGGCGCCGCGGGTCCTTCGACCTGTCGCCGTCGGCGTATCGTGGAATTGCTGTCCATCGGGGGTCCGTATGCTCTTCCTTCTCGCCTTCCTGCTCTTCTTCGGAGCTGCATCGACGCTGCTCCTCCTGGCTGTGGATGCGTACTACGCCCACGCCGATCTCGACCACCGGCTCGACCACTCATTCGGCAGACACTGGGCTCCGAACGGGACGGTGCTCCTCGAGGACCGGCCCGCCGCGTCCACGATGCTGCCGGAAGCGGTCCGACCGAAGTTGTGGGTGCTGGCGGGGACGTCGTTCGTCCTCGGCAGCATCCTGCTCCTCGTCGCGGCATAGGCCAGCACGAGCGCCGGGCATGGCTGCGTTCCGGCGGCGGTCGGGCGCCATCGGTCCACGGACCTGGACCGCCTCAGTGGGGCCCGGCCACTAGGCTGGCGCCTATGACGCCTGAAGTTCTGAGCGACCTCGTCCTGTCCGCCATCGCCGCGCTGGTGGCGGACGGGGAGATCGCGGTCGAGGTGCCCGCCACCGTCGCCGTCGAGCGTCCGAAGAGCCGCGAGCACGGCGACTACGCGACCAACGCGGCGCTGGTGCTGGCCAAGCAGGCCGGGATGGCGCCGCGCGACCTCGCGGCACTGATCCGCCAGCGGCTGCTGGGCAGTGCCGGGGTCGCAGCGGTCGAGATCGCCGGCCCCGGCTTCCTGAACGTCACCGTGGACCGGGCGGCCCAGGGGGAACTCGCGCGGGTCATCGTCGCGGCGGCAGACCGCTACGGTCACGGCGACGAATTGGCCGGCACCTCGATCAACGTCGAGTTCATCTCCGCCAATCCCACCGGCCCCCTCCACCTGGGGCACACGCGGTGGGCCGCGCTGGGCGATGCGCTGTCCCGGGTGCTCGCAGCTGCCGGGGCTGAGGTGACGCGCGAGTTCTACATCAACGATCGCGGCGTGCAGATGGATCGCTTCGGCATGTCGATCGCCGCCGCGGCGCAGGGCCAGCCGATCCCCGAGGACGGATACCACGGCGGCTACATCGCCGATCTCGCGGCAGCGGTGCTGGCTGAGCATCCGCAGTACGCCGAATTGTCCGGCGACGACCTCATGACCGCGTTCCGGGAAGCCGGGTACCTCTTGCAGCTGAAGCAGCAGCAGGACGTCCTGCATCTGTTCCGCACCGATTTCGACGTGTGGTACTCCGAGCGCTTCCTGCACGACTCCGGCGCGGTGGACCGCGGACTCGCGCGGCTGCGCGAGCAGGGCCACGTCTACGAATCAGACGGCGCGGTCTGGTTGCGCACGACCGACTTCGGCGACGACAAGGACCGCGTGCTGGTCAAGGCCGACGGCGAGATGACGTACTTCGCCTCCGACACCGCCTACTACGTCGACAAGCGGGAGCGCGGCTTCGACATCTGCATCTACTTGTTGGGTGCCGACCACCACGGGTACGCCAACCGGCTGCGCGCAGTGGCCGCCTGCGCCGGCGACGACATGGACTACAACATCGAGATCCTCATCGGCCAGCTGGTGAAGATGGTCAAGGGCGGCGAGGAGGTCCGGCTCTCCAAGCGCGCCGGCAACATCATCACCATGGAGGATCTCGTCGAGGAGGTCGGCGTCGACGCCGCCCGGTACTCCCTGATCCGATACCCGGCCGACAGCCCGCTGGTTCTGGACCTGGATCTGCTGGTGCAGCGGACCAACGACAATCCGGTGTTCTATGTCCAGTACGCCCACGCCCGCATCGCTTCGGTCCTGCGCAACGCCGAGCAACTGGGCATCGACTGGCGCGGCGCCGATCTCGACTCATCCCTGCTCACGCACGACCGGGAGTCGGCCCTGCTCGCGGCGCTGGCCGAACTCCCGCGCGTCATCGGTTCGGCGGCCGAGCTGCGCGAGCCGCACCGGGTCGCGCGCTACTTGGAGGACGTGGCCACCGCCTACCACAAGTTCTACGACTCCTGTCGGGTGCTGCCGCGGGGGGACGAGGATGTCGCGCCGGTCCACATCGCACGGCTGTGGCTGTGCGCGGCGACCCGCCAGGTCATCGCCAACGGCTTGGGCCTGTGCGGCGTGACGGCGCCGGAGCGGATGTAGCGGCCCGGCCAGTCGGCCGTAGGCTGAACGGCATGGCTGTCCACCCCGCAGGCTCCCGCAGCACCGTGCCCCCGGTCGGCCCGGCGGCTCTCCGGCCCACGAGCAGCGCGGACATCCACGCCCTGTCGAACCGGATCTGGCCGGCTTCGGCGCGTCGCGGTGCGGACGGGCAACTCATGGTCGGCGGCGTCGATGTCCGCGACGCCGCAGCACAGTACGGCTCCCCGCTGTTCCTGCTGGATCGCCAGCATTTCGCCGACCTGGCCGCCGAGTACCGTGCCGGATACGGCGATGCCCAGGTGTACTACGCGAGCAAGGCCTTCCTGTGCGGCGCGGTTGCGCAGTGGGTCGACGAGGCGGGGCTCCACCTCGATGTGGCCAGCGGCGGCGAGCTCGAGGTTGCGCTGCTTGCCGGCTTCCCTGCTCAGCGGATGCTGCTGCACGGCAACAACAAGTCGATGGCCGAGATCGAGCGAGCCCTCGACGCCGGGGTCGGGCGCATCGTGCTGGACTCCTTCGTCGAGATCGCCCGAGTCGCCGCTGCCGCCACGGCGCGATCGCAGGTGGCCGACGTGCTCGTCCGGGTCACGCTCGGCGTCGAGGCGCACACGCACGAGTTCATCGCCACGGCGCACGAGGACCAGAAGTTCGGTTTTTCGGTGAGCTCCGGCGATGCCTTGGAGGCAGTGCGCCGGGTGCTGAACCTGCCGTCGCTGCACCTGGTCGGCCTGCACTCCCACATCGGTTCGCAGATCTTCGACGCCGCGGGCTTCGAGGTGGCGGCACACCGCATGATGCGGTTCGCGGCGACGGTGCGCTCCGAGCTCGGACACACCGTGCGCGAGGTGAATCTGGGCGGCGGCATGGGGATCGCCTACACCGCGACCGACGACCCGCCCCGGGTCGCCGAGATGGCGCGGCAGCTGCGAGCGGTCGTGGATGCGGAGAGCCGGTCGGCGGGCCTGCCGCAGCCCGTCCTGGCCTTCGAACCCGGCCGGGCGCTGATCGGGCCGGTCGGTATCACGGTCTACGAGGTCGGCACGGTGAAGCCGGTGGCACTCGATGCCGGCCAAGTGCGCACCTACGTCTCCGTCGACGGCGGCATGAGCGACAACATCCGCACCGCGCTGTACGACGCCGACTACTCCGTCACGTTGGCCTCGCGGGTGTCGACGGCGGATCCGGTGGCCTCGCGCGTGGTGGGCAAGCACTGCGAGAGCGGCGACATCGTGGTGCGCGACGCGTGGCTCCCGGCCGATCTGGCGCCGGGCGACCTGCTCGCCGTGGCTGGGACGGGCGCGTACTGCCGGGCGATGGCCAGCAACTACAACTACCTGCCCAGGCCCGCGGTCGTCGGGGTCCGGGACGGATCGACCGAGGTCGTGCTGCGCCGGGAGACCATGGCGGATCTGATACGGCTGGACCCGGTGCTCAACGGCGAGCGGTAGCCTCGACGCGCCTGCGCAGCCGCGGTCGCTGCCGTCCGAAGCGCGGCTCCGGATTACCCGAGGGCGCCGCGGGTCTGCGAACCTGGAGCTGAGCGCCGCGGTCGGCGCAGGAGAGGACCAGCAGTGGAACGAGGAGGCACGGTGGCTCAGCGGTCGTTGAAGGTCGCCCTCATCGGGGGCGGAACGGTCGGTTCGCAGGTTGCCCGGCTGCTGCGCTCCAACGCGGCCGAACTCGCGGCACGGGTGGGCGCGCCGCTGGAGCTCGTGGGGGTTGCGGTGCGCAATCCGGCCAAGGAGCGTGCTGACGTGCCGCGCGAGCTGCTCACCACCGACGCTGAGGCGTTGGCCCGGTCCGGAGCCGACATCGTCGTGGAGCTCATGGGAGGCACCGACGTGGCCCACGACCTCGTGGTGGCTGCGCTGGAGTCCGGGTCCAGCGTCGTGACGGCGAACAAGGCGCTCATCGCGCAATCCGGAGTCGAACTGCATGCACTGGCCGAGCGCGCCGGCGTCGACCTGTACTACGAGGCCGCCGTCGCGGGGGCCATCCCGCTGCTGCGGCCCCTGTCCAGCAGCCTCGCCGGGGACCGCATCCAGCGTGTCCTCGGCATCGTGAACGGGACCACGAACTACATCCTGACCAGGATGGGCGAGGAGGGCGCCGACTTCGGCGCGGTGCTGGCCGACGCGCAGGCGCTGGGCTACGCCGAGGCGGATCCGACCGCGGACGTCGGGGGGCACGACGCGGCCGCGAAGGCCGCGATCATCGCCGGCCTGGCCTTCCACACCACCGTTGTTGCCTCCGATGTCTACTGCGAGGGGATCACCGCGATCACGCGCGCCGACGTGGCCGCGGCCGACGACATGGGCTTCGTCATCAAGTTGCTGGCCATCGCTGAATTGCTGCCCGGCGGCGTCGGCGTGCGGGTGCATCCGGCGATGGTGCCGCGGACGCATCCGCTGGCCTCGGTGCGCGAGGCCTTCAATGCTGTCTTCGTGACGGCCGACGCCGCCGGGGAGATGATGTTCTACGGCCGCGGTGCGGGCGGCGCCCCGACTGCCAGCGCGGTGCTCGGCGACGTGGTCACCGTGGCGCGCCACCGGGTTGCCGGCGTCGTGGGTCCTACGAGGTCATCCCATGCCGAACTGCCGACGCTGCCGATCGGTGAGGCGGTGACCGCCTACTACGTCAACCTCCACGTCGACGACCGCCCCGGCGTCCTGGCCAGCGTCGCCTCGACGTTCGCCGACCACGACGTCAGCATCGCCGGCGTGCGGCAGGAGGGGTCAGGCGACGAGGCGACGCTGGTCGTGCGGACCCATCGGGCGCGGGAGGCGGACCTCCAGGCGACGATCGCCGAACTGCGGGCCTCGACCGCCGTCCGTTCCATCGTCGGCATGATGCGGGTCGAGGGGGCGGACTGATGGCGCACCAGTGGCGCGGAGTGATCGAGGAGTATGCCGCGCGGCTCCCCGTCGACGACGACTTCCCGATTGTGACGCTGCGCGAGGGTGGCACCCCGCTCATCGAATCGGCATATCTGAGCGAGCGGTTGCGCTGTCGGGTGCTGCTGAAACTGGAAGGCGCCAACCCCACGGGGTCCTTCAAGGACCGCGGCATGACGATGGCGCTCTCGCAGGCGGTTTCCGAGGGCGCCCGGGCCGTCATCTGCGCCTCGACCGGCAACACGAGCGCCTCCGCGGCCGCCTATGCCGGCAGGGCGGGGGTGACCTGCGCTGTCCTGGTGCCCGAGGGGAAGATCGCCATGGGCAAATTGGCCCAGGCGCTCGTCCACGGCGCCCGGCTCCTGCAGGTCCAGGGCAACTTCGACGATTGCCTTCGCCTCGCGCGCGAACTGTCGCAGGAGTACCCGGTCTCGCTGGTCAACAGTGTCAACCCGGTGCGGATCCAAGGGCAGAAGACGGCGAGCTTCGAGATCGTGGACATGCTGGGCGACGCCCCGGATGTCCACTGCCTCCCGGTCGGCAACGCAGGCAACATCACCGCCTACTGGTTGGGGTACCGGGAGTACGCACGGGACGGGCACGCCAGCCGGATGCCCCGCATGTGGGGGTTCCAGGCCACGGGCGCGGCGCCGATCGTGCGCGGTGAGCCGGTGCCGCGACCGGAGACGCTGGCAACGGCGATCCGCATCGGCAATCCGGCTTCCTGGCAGCAGGCGCTGGCCGCCCGCGAGGAGTCCGGCGGCGTGATCGACATGGTGACCGACCAGCAGATCCTCGATGCCTACCACCTGCTGGCACGGCACGACGGTGCATTCGTGGAGCCCGCGTCGGCGGCCAGCGTCGCCGGGCTGCTGCAGCAGCACGAGCGCGGCCGGCTGGATTCCGGGCAGACCGTGGTGTGCACGTTGACCGGCAACGGGCTGAAGGACGTGCATTGGGCCCTGGTCGACGCCCCCGAACCGACGGTCGTGGCGGCCGACCCGAAGGCCGCGGCAGCCGAATTGGGACTGGTGTGAAGACGCTTCCGGTCGACCGCTCGGTCGCCGTGCGCAGCCCGGCGACCAGTGCGAACCTCGGCCCCGGATTCGATTGCCTGGGCCTGGCGCTGGACCTCTGGGACGAGTACCGGGCCAGGGTCAGCGACGAGGTGGGCATCAGGGTGAGCTCCTCCGGGGAGGGAGCCGGGACGCTCCCTGTCGACGGCAGGCATCTGGTTGCCCGCTCGCTGCTGGCAGGTCTCGCTGCTGCCGGCGTCACCGCAGCGGGCCTGGATCTGGATTGCCGCAATAGCATTCCGCACCGACGCGGTCTCGGCTCGTCCTCGGCGGCCATCGTCGGGGGGCTCATGCTCGCCCGTGCGCTGGCGGGCGCGGAACTGCTCGACGACGAGCGCCTCGTCGCGCTCGCCAGCAGTCTTGGAGGGACATCCGGACAACGTTGCGGCGGCAGTGCTCGGTGGCGCGAGCATTGCCTGGACAGACGGCGACGGCACCGGCTGCGCAGCTCGGATTCCCGTCCACCCCTCGATTCGCGTGACGGTGCTGATCCCGCAGAGCCAGACCGAGACCGAAGCGGCGCGCGGACTGCTCCCCGAGACGCTGCCGTACGCAGGCGCGGTGTTCAACATCGGCCGCTCGGCGCTGCTGGTGCACGCGCTGGGCACCGACCCGTCGCTGCTCTTCGCCGCGACCGCCGACCGAATCCATCAGGACTTCCGGGCCACGGCCTACCCCGCGTCGCTGGATGCCGTGCATCGTCTCCGCTCGGCCGGGCTGCCCGCGGTGATCTCGGGTGCCGGTCCGACGGTCCTGGTCTTCGGGCCGACCGAAGCGCTGGGATCCGTGCCGCTGCCCGGCTTCGCCGCGCGAGCCCTGGCGGTGTCGCCGCAGGGCGCGCATACCCTCCCAGCGGAGCACTGACACCGGCGCCGACACGCGGGGCAGCGGTGCGCTCGGCGCTCTGCTGTCGCCCGGGGTGTGTCCGGTGTTACACTCACAACATCCGCAAGGGCCCGTTGGCTCTTCCTCTTCCTCTCTTGGTGTCGCTGCACACCGGCAGAGCTGCCAAGGCTGTTGCGGTGGCCATCAGCGAGTGACGAGCTGTGAGGTCTCAAGAATGCGGTTGTGGATCATCATCCCGCCGCTGTTGCCGCCTTGGCGAATCAGAAGGAATCAGCAACTTGACTGACACGATCATCGAGTCGGGCCATCAGGCGTCCGACGCACCCCCCAGAAGCGACCTAAGCCGGATGTTGATGCCGGAATTGAAGGAACTCGCCCAGTCGATGGGCATTCACGGAGTGTCGGGTATGCGCAAGCCAGACCTGTTGGCCGCAATTCGCAACCGCCAGGCGCAGAAGAGCACGAAGCCCCAGCAGGGCGAGGGCGAGCGCGGCGCCGAAGCGGGACCGTCCGCGAAGGTCGGTGGGGAGTCCGCCATCGGCGACTCCGGGGATCGCGGGGGAGCATCGACGGCACAAGCAGCCGATGCCATGAACGCCGATCAGGACTCCGATCGGCGCGATCGGCGTCGCGAGCGTAGTCGCTCCGGCAGCCAGGAGTCCGGCCAGGGCGACCAGCAGGGCGGCGGCCGGGAGTCCGGCCAGGGCGACCAGCAGGGCGGCGGCCGGGAGTCCGGCCAGGGCGATCAGCAGGGCGGCGGCCGGGAGTCCGGCCAGGGCGACCAGCAGGGCGGCGGCCGGGAGTCCGGCCAGGGCGACCAGCAGGGCGGCGGCCGGGAGTCCGGCCAGGGCGACCAGCAGGGCGGCGGCCGGGAGTCCGGCCAGGGCGACCAGCAGGGCGGCGGCCAGGAGTCCGGCCAGGGCGGTCAGCAGCGCGGTGGGCGGCAGCGCGACCGCGGCGCCAAGAAGGACGGCGCAGGCGAGGAGCAGGGCCGCGGCCAGGAGCAGGAGCGAGGTGAGCAGAACCGCGGGGGTGAGCAGCACCGCGGTGAGCAGAACCGCGGACGCGGCGGTGAGGATCGATCGGAGGATTCCGATCGAGGCCGACGACGCAACCGTGACCGCAACCGCAACCGCAACCGTGACCGCAATGACCGCAGTGACCGCGGGGCGCGCGGCGAGCCGCAGGTGAGCGAGGACGATGTCCTCATCCCCGTTGCGGGCATCCTCGACATCATGGACAACTACGCGTTCGTCCGCACGACCGGGTACCTGCCGGGCCCCAACGACGTCTACGTCGCGATGTCGATGGTCAAGCGCAACAACCTGCGCAAGGGAGACGCGATCACCGGCGCGATCAAGCAGCCGGACGAGCAGTCGGGCGGACGCCGCGAGAAGTACAACCCGCTGGTGCGCATCGACACGGTCAACGGCGCCCCGGCCACGGAGATCGGCGAGCGTGCGGACTTCGGCAAGCTCACGCCGCTGTACCCGCAGCATCGCTTGCGGTTGGAGACCACCCAGGACAATCTCACAACGCGGATCATCGACCTCGTCGCGCCGATCGGCAAGGGGCAGCGCGGGCTCATCGTCTCCCCGCCCAAGGCCGGCAAGACGATGGTGCTGCAGTCCATCGCCAACGCCATCACCACGAACAACCCCGAGTGCCACCTGATGGTGGTCCTGGTCGATGAGCGGCCCGAAGAGGTCACCGACATGCAGCGCTCGGTCAACGGCGAGGTCATCGCCTCGACGTTTGACCGTCCTGCCGAGGACCACACAACGGTGGCCGAGCTCGCCATCGAGCGGGCCAAGCGGCTCGTGGAGCTCGGTCATGACGTCGTCGTGCTGCTGGACTCCATGACGCGTCTGGGACGGGCCTACAACCTCTCCGCTCCGGCATCCGGCCGGATCCTGTCCGGAGGTGTCGACTCAGCCGCTCTGTACCCGCCGAAGAAGTTCTTCGGGGCCGCTCGCAACATCGAGAACGGCGGCTCGTTGACCATCCTGGCTACCGCGCTGGTCGAGACCGGATCCAAGATGGACGAGGTGATCTTCGAGGAGTTCAAGGGCACCGGCAACATGGAGTTGAAGCTGGACCGCCGGCTGGCGGACAAGCGACTCTTCCCGGCCGTCGATGTCGACGCATCCGGCACCCGCAAGGAAGAGTTGCTCATGTCCAGCGAGGAGCTCAAGACCGTTTGGAAGTTGCGACGGGTGCTGCACGCACTCGATGCGCTGCAGGCGATCGAGTTGATGATCTCCAAACTGAGGCAGACTCAGGGCAACTACGAGTTCCTGCTGCAGGTGCAGAAGACGACCCCGACGAACGACCGCCTCGACTGAGCATTTGGTCGGCTCCGGCTACGGCTGGAATACTGGCAGGGCAGTCCCGGTTCACGCTGCCACGGCACGTGGTGCGACCCGGGGCGAGACAGAAGGAGAACTGTGAAGAAGGACATCCATCCTGCGTACGGTCCGACCGACGTGACCTGTACTTGCGGGAACACCTTCACTACGCGGAGCACGGCCCCGAATGGCGTTATCCACGCCGAGGTCTGCTCCAACTGCCACCCGTTCTATACCGGCAAGCAGAAGATCCTCGATACCGGCGGCCGCGTCGCGAAGTTCGAGAAGCGCTTCGGCTCCAAGGGCCAGTCCAAGTAGCACCCGGCCGTCGGTGGCGCCGTCACGCACTGCGCCACCGACGTGCGGCCGAGCCGCAGCCGTCCGGGCTGCTGGGCGAGGCCGCGCAATGGTGATGACCCGGTAGGGGGCAGAGCGATGTTCGAGGCCTGTGAGCCGCTGCTTGCGGAAATGGCCGACGTCGAACTGCGGCTGTCCCAGCCCGATGTCCATGCCGATGCTGCCCTGGCACGACGTCTGGGGCGTCGCTACGCCGAGTTGCGCCCGATCGCGGAGGCCTATCGGTCCTGGCAGATCGCCGCCGCCGACGCCGCGGCCGCCGATGAGTTGGTCGCGGAGGATCCGTCCTTCTCCGAGGAGGCGGCCGCCGCGCACGCCAGCCTCGCCGATCATGTCGAGCGCCTGCAGTTGTTGCTCGTACCGCGCAACCCCATGGACAGCAAAGACGTCATCGTGGAGATCAAGGCGGGGGAGGGCGGCGCCGAGTCGGCGCTGTTCGCCGCCGACCTGATGCGGATGTACCTGCGGTACGCCGAGCGCCGCGGATGGGCAACCGAGGTGCTGGACAGCGAGCCGTCCGACCTCGGCGGCGTCAAGGACGTGGCGATCGCGGTGAAGAGCCGCGGGCCGGTCCAGCCCGACGACGCTCCCTATGCCCGGCTGAAGTTCGAAGGTGGCGTCCACCGGGTCCAACGCGTTCCGGTGACGGAGTCCAGCGGCCGCATCCACACCTCGGCGGCGGGGGTGCTGGTGCTGCCGGAGGCGGAGGACATCGACGTGGAGATCGATGCGAACGACCTGCGCATCGACGTCTACCGATCTTCCGGCCCCGGCGGCCAGAGCGTCAACACCACCGACTCGGCGGTCCGCATCACGCACCTGCCCACCGGTGTGGTCGTGTCGTGCCAGAACGAGAAGAGCCAGCTGCAGAACAAGGAGCAGGCACTGCGGATCCTGCGCTCGCGGCTGCTCGCCATGGCGCAGGAGGAGGCGGACGCGGCCGCCGGCCAGGCCCGCAAGGAGCAGGTGCGCACCGTGGACCGCAGCGAGCGCGTGCGGACCTACAACTTCCCGGAGAGCCGGATCTCCGATCACCGCGTGGGGTTCAAGGCGCACAACCTCGACCAAGTGCTCGACGGGGAGCTGGACGCGGTCATCGATGCCCTGACCGAGGCGGATCTGCAGTCGCGATTAGCAGCGGGAGCGTGACGATGAGCGCGTGCGGTAGTTCCGGGTGCGGAGGATGCGGCTGCGGTTCAGCCGGTGCGACGACGGTCCGCCGTCCCGCCGGAAGGATCGCCGATCCGTTTCACGCCGACGGCGACGCGTCCGGCTACGCTGCCGCCGCAGTGGTTCGGGAGGCGGTGGCGCTGTTGCGCGAGGCTGGCGTCCCCTCGCCGGCCGCCGACGGCGCCGTCCTCACCGGCCACGTCCTCGGCATCGCTGCCGCCACGCTGGTCGCTGCCCCCACCATCACCGAGAAGGCTCGGGACGCGGTGCTCGATGCCGCTCGTCGCAGGGCACAGCGCGAACCGCTGCAGCACATCACCGGTGAAGCAGGGTTCCGACACCTTGACCTGTACGTCGGTCCGGGAGTCTTTGTCCCGCGGCCGGAGACCGAGGTCGTGGTCGAGGCTGCGCTGGCCCAGCTCCCGGCAGCTGGACCGGCGCGCGTGGTGGATATGGGGGCCGGATCGGGGGCGGTCAGCCTCGCGCTTGCCACCGAGCGGCCGGAAACGACGGTGTTCGCGGTGGAGCTCGACGCCGGTGCGGTCCCGTGGCTGACCCAGAACATCATGCGGCACGCCGAACCGCTGCGCAGCCGTGGTTCGCGGATCACCGTGGTGCTCGGCGACGCAGGCTCGTTCTGCGATGACGGTCAGCCCGGGGCGACGCTGACGGGGACGGTCGACCTGGTCGTGGCGAATCCGCCCTACATCCCCGACGACCTGCGGCCGCGCGACCCCGAGGTGGCCGAGTACGATCCGCCCCTGGCCCTGTACGGCGGCCCGGACGGCCTCGATGTCGTCCGCCGCTGGCTCGACGCAGCGGCGGAGCTGCTGGCCCCCGGCGCGGCACTGGTGATGGAGCACGGCGACCTGCAGGGCGGCGACGACGGGGTCCCCGGCCTGCTCGCGCGCCACGAGGATGTCCTCACCGGGGGTCCGGTCTGGAGCAGCGTCACCGATCACCTCGATCTGACCGGTCGTTCCCGCTACACGGTGGCCCGGCGCGCACGGCGCTGATCATGCGCACGCTGGACTGCCGCAACCCGGCCGATCGGCAGACCGCCGTGCTCAGCGCGGTGCGCGCGGCGAAGAACGGGCGACTCGTCGTCCTCCCCGCCGAGACCGGCTACCTGCTGGCCTCCGATGCCTTCAGCGGCGCCGGCGTGGCTGCCCTGCAGGCGCGCCAAGCAGTTGGCACCCGGCACTTCCATGGGTGTCCTCGTCGGGCACCTGTCTGGAGTCCACGGCATCGCCGCAGGGCTGCCAGGCGCGGCCCTGGACCTGATGTCCGCCTTCTGGCCGGGCCAACTGGGTCTCTTGGTGCGTACGCAGCCGTCGCTGCACTGGACCGTGCCCACCGACCGCTGCGTCGTGCGCATGCCGCTGCACCCGGTCCTGCTCGATGTCGTCACCGCGGTCGGGCCGATGGTCTACTCCGCGGTCGTGACGCCGCAGGACCTGGCGGCCCCGGCGGTGCTGCTCGACTGCGGCGACCGACCCGCGGGGCCCGGCGCAACCCTCGTCGATGCGCTGTCCCCGACGTTGCGCCTGATCCGGGCCGGCGCGGTGCCCGTCGAGCGGTTGCGGGCAGTCGCCCCGGACTTGGTGCTGCCGCAGGATGCGGCCTTGTCGTGACCGCGCCGCTTGATCGTACCGATGCCAGCCGGCCGTAGACTGGACGCGACCCGTGCCATCGGCCCTCGGACCACCCAGGAGCAGCAGATGACCCATGCGACGACCCCGTTCTGGGGACCGGACTTCGGCGCCTTGCAGTCCGAGGATCCTGAGATCGCCGGCATCATCATGGCTGAGCTCGAGCGGCAGCGCAGCGGCCTGCAACTGATCGCGAGCGAGAACTTCACCAGCCCGGCTGTCCTGGCGGCGCTGGGCTCGACGCTGTCGAACAAGTACGCCGAGGGCTACCCCGGCCGCCGCTACTACGGCGGATGCGAGGAGGTCGACAAAGCCGAGCTCATCGGGATCGCCCGCGCCAAGGAGCTCTTCGGCGCCGAGCACGCCAATCTGCAGCCCCACTCCGGGGCCAGCGCGAACATCGCTGCCTACGGGGCCTTCGTGAAGCCGGGGGAGACGGTCCTGGCGATGAGCCTGCCCCATGGCGGTCACCTGACCCACGGGTCCCGGGTGAACTTCTCCGGCAAGTGGTTCAACGTCGTCTCCTACGGCGTGCACCGCGACACCGAGCTCATCGACTACGACGAGGTCCGCGACATCGCGCTGCGAGAGCGGCCCAAGATGATCATCTGCGGGGCCACGGCCTACTCCCGCCTTATCGACTTCGCCGCCTTCCGCGGGATCGCCGACGAGGTCGGCGCCGTGCTCCTGGTGGATGCCGCCCATTTCATCGGCCTCGTCGCGGGCAAGGCCATCCCCAGCCCGGTGCCGTACGCCGATGTCGTGACCTTCACCACGCACAAGGTCCTGCGCGGTCCGCGCGGCGGAATGATCCTGTCGCGTGCCGAGCACGCCGCCGCCATCGACAAGGCGGTGTTCCCGATGATGCAGGGCGGTCCCCTGATGCACGCCGTCGCCGCCAAGGCGGTTGCGCTGCGCGAGGCCGCCACGCCGCAGTACCAGTCCTACGCCCGCCAGGTCATCAGCAACGCCCGCGCATTGTCCGACGGGCTGGCGGCGGCAGGGATGCGGCCGGTCTCGGGCGGCACCGACACCCATCTGGTCCTGGTGGACCTGCAGCAGACCGGGGTCACCGGCGCTGAGGCCGAGGCCCGATGCGGTGCAGCCCGTATCACGCTGAACAAGAACGCGATCCCGTACGACCCCAGGCCCCCGGCAGTCGCCTCGGGAATCCGCGTGGGCACACCGGCGGTCACGACGCAGGGCATGGACGAGCAGGATATGTCGCAGGTCGCAGCGCTGATCGGTGCGGCCGTCGCCGACGCCGACGGCTCGCTCGCGCCGTCGCTGGCGCGCGACGTTGCGGCGCTGGTCGCGCAGAACCCCGCCTACGAGCGCTGACCCCCTAGGGTGATCGTGTGCGTGAGTACCTGCTGTGCATGCTGGCTGCTGCAGCCCTCACGTATCTTGTGACACCGGCGGCCCGCCGGTTCGCCATCCGCTTCGGCGCGATCGCCGAAGTGCGCGACCGCGACGTTCATGCGTCCCCGACGCCGCGGCTTGGAGGGTTGGCGATCTTCGTCGGGCTGCTGTCGGCTCTCGTGTTCGCCAGCCAGCTGCCACTGATGCAGACGGTCTTCGACCGGGACACCGGCACCGCCACCGCCCTGCTCGCCAGCATGGTGGTGCTGGTCGCCGTCGGGGTCGTCGACGACCGGTGGGGCCTGGATGCGCCCACGAAGTTCGCCGGCCAGGTCCTGGCCGCCGGCATCCTGGCCTACGGCGGCATCTCGGTCGCCTGGCTGCCCATCGGCGGTGTCTTCGTCCTGGATCCGCTGACCAGCGTCCTGATCACGGTGCTGATCGTGGTGACCACGGTGAACGCGATCAACTTCGTGGACGGTCTCGACGGTCTGGCTGCGGGCATTGCCGCCATCTCGGCCTCAGCGTTCTTCGCCTATTCCTACCTGCTCTCGGTGGTGGAGGGCTTCGAGCGCGCGACGCTGTCCACCCTGGTCTCGGCGTCGCTCGTCGGCGCCTGTGTCGGTTTCCTGCCGCACAACTTCTATCGGGCGCGACTGTTCATGGGCGATACCGGATCGATGCTCATCGGGCTCATCCTCGCCACGTCGACCATCACCTTGCTGGGCAGGGTGGATCCCAACGCGCTGGCCGGCGTGACCGTGCTTCCGGCGCTGCTGCCGCTGGTCCTGCCTGTGGCGGTGCTGGCGATCCCGTTCCTGGACCTGGTCCTCGCGGTGGTCCGGCGCACGTGGGCGGGCCAGTCGCCGTTCCATCCGGACAAGGGCCACCTGCATCATCGGATCCTGGAGCGGGGGCACTCGCAGACCAGGGCCGTGCTGCTGATGTACGCGTGGGCGGCCACACTGGCGGGGACGGTGGTGGCCATGGCGTTCATCCCGATCCCGTGGGCACTGGCCATCGGTGCGGTAATGCTCGCACTGCTGGTCGCGGCACTGCGCGCTCCGGCGCGCGCGGCTTTGACCGAGGCCTGACGAGGGAGACGAGGCAGCGACGATGGGGGAGAGCATGCTGGACGGACCGAAGACGACGGCGCACTCGCCGCAGAGCCTGCTGCGGCCGATGAGATCGGTACTGCGGTGGGGAGTGCTCGGCGGACTCGTCGGCCTGCCAGCGGCGGTGGGCATCGGGTACCTGATCGCCGCGGGGCCCGGCGCCTGGGGCGCGCTGCTCGGATTCGGCATCTCCGTGATGTTCTTCACCATCACCGCCGGGGTGGCGATGCTCACTGCGCGACTGCAGCCGCAATGGCTCGGCCTGGCGGTCATGGGCTCGTGGTTGCTGAAGTTGGTGGGCCTCATCGTCGTGATGGCCATGCTGGATTCCGCGGACTTCTACGACCGCGGGGTGTTCTTCGGTGCACTGCTGATCTCCACGTTCGGCTACCTGGTCATGGAGGCCCTGGTCGTCTCCCGGACGCGCGTGCTCTACGTCGAGACCGAATTTGCGCCGGCAGCGGCCTCCGATCCGGCCGCCGGGCGCTCGTGATCGAGTCGATCCCTGGTGCGATCCGGCCGGGAGCGGGCAACTGCCTCTGTGCTAGGTTGACCCCTGATGAATGAACGTTCCGATCATGGCAACGGACCGGATCAGGCAGCACGTTCCCGGGTCATGGTGAGCGAGCACGATGCCTGGGGCATGGTCTCGACGCTGGTTGCCGGTCCCGTAGTGTGGGGCCTGATCGGAGCCGGCGTCGATCTGTTGGCGGGGACCCACCGGGTGTTCCTCGCTGTCGGTGTCGTCGTCGGCTTCGTCATGTCGTTCTACATCACGTATTTCCGCTACGGCCGCCTCTGAGCGGCTCGACCCAGGGAGTCTCGGTGATTGCTCTGCCAAGCGCGGTCGCCGCCGCAGGCGGTGACGGCGAGGGGTTCCATGCTCCCACCCTGGAGGACTTCTTCCCGGGTCCGTTGCTGTTCGAGGGCACGCCGCTGGCGATGACGCGGATCAACCTCCTGACCTTGCTGATGACCGGCTTGCTGTCGCTGCTGCTGGTCGCCGCCTTCGCTCGGCCCAAGGTCGTGCCGACCGGGCTGCAGAACTTCGCGGAGTTCGCGATCGTCGGGATGCGCAAGGCGATCGTGTGGGAAGTGCTCGGCGAGAAGGGCAAGAAGTACGCGCCCTACTTGTTGTCGATGTTCTTCTTGATCCTGTTCTTCAACGCCACCGGCGTCCTGCCGCTGATGCACATTCCGGTGAGTTCCGTGATCGGCGTGCCACTGGTCTTCGCCGCGGTGGCATGGGTGGTGTTCAACGTCGCCGGCATCCGCGCTCTGGGAGGGTTCTGGCCCTACCTCAAGACGAGCGTGGCACCGCCCGGAATCCCGCCGGCCCTGTACGTCCTGGTCGTCCCGATCGAGTTCGTGTCCACGTTCATCCTGCGACCGTTCACTCTCGCAGTTCGTCTGATGGCCAACATGATGTCCGGCCACATCCTGCTCGTGCTGTTCTTCAGCGCCACGTCGTACTTCTTGTTCGAGCTCGACGGGTTCTTGAAGATCGCAGCCGTGCCGACCTTCGCCTTCGGATTGGCGTTCACGCTGTTCGAACTGCTCATCATCTTCCTGCAGGCCTACATCTTCACGCTGCTGACCGCCGTCTACATCGACGGGGCCACCAGCGCGGAGCACTGATCGACGCTCGGACACCTCGCCGCGCGCCAACTCGAAAGGATCCAGAATGGAACTGCTCGCCGAGCTCAACGGCAACGTCAACTCCATGGGCTATGGCCTTGCCGCCATCGGCCCGGGCATTGGTATCGGCATCGTCGTCGGCAAGACCATCGAGGGCATCGCCCGGCAGCCCGAGGCCACCGGCGTGCTGCGCACCAACATGTTCCTCGGCATCGCCTTCACCGAGGCCTTGGCCCTGATCGGCCTGGTTGCGGGCTTCCTGTTCACCTGATCGACCGTTCCGTCCACCCCCGGGCGACCGGGCAGAGCAGCGAAGAGGCAAGATCATGACTTGGTCACTGGCTACAGGGGTCGCTGCGGCGGTGTCCGCCGCGAGCGAGGGTGAGACCGAGAACCCCCTGCTCCCAGCGATGTTACGACATCATTTGGGGCGGTCTGTCCTTCCTGATCATCTTCCTGCTGTTCTGGAAGTACGTCATGCCGCGGCTGCGGACGATCATGGCGGAGCGGACGGAACAGATCGAAGGCGGGATGGCCAAGGCCGAGCAGATGCAGGCTGAGGCCAAGGACTCGCTGCGGCAGTACCAGGCGCAACTGGCGCGGGCCCGCGACGAGGCGACATCGATCCGGGAGCGCGCTGAGTCGGAGAAGTTGCAGATCATCGCCGAGGCTCGGCGTGAGGCCGAGATGGCCGCCGCTGCGATCCAGGCCAACGCCGCGGCCCAGATTCAGGCGGAGCGGGCGAAGGCGACCGCAGATCTGCGCAAGGACGCTGGCACGGTGGCCACCGACCTCGCGGAGCGAATCATCGGGGAGTCCCTGGACCGCGATCGCTCGCGAGCGGTCGTCGATCGCTTCATCGCTGAGCTGGAGCAGGCGGGTCGGTCCTGATGCTCGGCTCGTCGCGCACCTCGTTGACCCTGCTGAAGGAGGCCGTCGACGCGGCCTTCGACGATCCGGGTCTGGGCGCAGCCGGTTCAGACCTGCTTGCCATCACCGACCTGCTCACTCAGGAGAAGTCGCTGCGGCAGACTCTGGCCGACGGGGGCCTCAGCGAGGCTGATCGGCGTGGGATCCTGCGGCAGTTGGTGGCAGAGCAGGTCTCGCCGCTGGCCCTCGATCTCGGTTCCAGCGCGGTGGCGCTGCGCTGGAGCAGCGACGCCGACCTCGTGGATGCCGTGGAATTGGCCGGGGCGTCGGCGCTGATCGGCCACAGCGAGAAGGCCGGTGCGGCCGACCGGGTCGCCGAGGAGCTCTTCCGGTTCGGCCGGGTCGTGGATTCCAATGGAGAACTGCAACTGACCTTGTCGGGCTCGGGCACGCCCATCGAGGCCAAGCAGGCGATCGTGAAGGATCTGCTCGCCGAGCAGGCCGATCCGGTCACTGTGCGGCTGGCGAGTTTCGTCGTCACCCACCTGCGCGGACGTCGCATTGACGAGGCGCTCAACACGATGGTCGATTTGGCCGCGATCCGGCGCGGTGCGTTGGCAGCGGTCGTGCGGGTGGCTCAGCCGCTGGAGGACGACCAGCGACAACGGCTGGTCGCAGCGCTGCAGCACCTGTACGGACAGCCCGTGCAACTGAGCATCGAGGTTGATCCGGACTTGGTGGGCGGGCTTTCGGTCCAGGTCGGCGACGAGTTGATCGATGGATCCCTGGCGAACAAGATCCACCAGGCACGACGCCGCTTGGCCGGCTAGTTCACAACAGCAACGACTCGCCGGGGCGATCCCTGGCTCGAAGAGAGGGAGCGAGCGACCATGACGGAGCTCACCATCCGACCGGATGCCATCCGGGAGGCCATCGAGCGCAACGTGGCCTCCTTCACCGCGACCAGCGCCCGCGACGAGGTCGGCCGGGTCGTCGAGACCGGTGACGGGATCGCCCGCGTCGAGGGCCTGCACTCGGCCATGACCAACGAGTTGCTGGAGTTTCACGGAGGCCTGCTCGGCCTGGCGTTGAACCTCGACGTGCGAGAGATCGGTGCGGTGCTCTTGGGCGATGGTTCGCAGATTGAGGAGGGGCAGCCGGTGAAGCGCACCGGTGAGGTGCTCTCGGTGCCCGTCGGCGACGGGTACCTCGGTCGCGTGGTCAACCCCCTCGGCGAGCCCATCGACGGCATGGGCGAGATCGCCACCGATGCTCGACGGGCACTGGAACTGCAGGCGCCCAACGTCGTCATGCGGCAGCCTGTGAAGGAGTCGCTGCTCACCGGGATCAAGGCCATTGACGCCATGACCGCCATCGGCCGCGGTCAGCGCCAGCTGATCATCGGCGACCGGCAGACCGGCAAGACCGCGGTTTGCATCGACACGATCCTCGCCCAGAAGGCCAACTGGGCCTCCGGCGATCCGAAGAAGCAGGTGCGCTGCATCTACGTGGCCATCGGCCAGAAGGGCTCGACGATCGCCGGCGTGAAGGGCGCGCTGGAGGAGTACGGCGCGATGGAGTACACGACCATCGTCGCTGCGCCCGCCTCCGACAACGCGGGCTTCAAGTACCTTGCCCCGTACACGGGTTCGGCGATCGGCCAGCACTGGATGTACCAGGGCAAGCACGTCCTGATCGTGTTCGACGACCTGAGCAAGCAGGCAGAGGCCTACCGCGCGGTCTCGCTGCTGCTGCGCCGCCCGCCGGGCCGCGAGGCCTACCCCGGCGACGTGTTCTACCTGCACTCGCGGTTGCTGGAACGCTGCGCCAAGCTGTCCGATGCGTTGGGCGGCGGGTCGATGACCGGGCTGCCGATCATCGAGACGAAGGCCAACGACGTGTCGGCCTACATCCCCACCAACGTCATCTCCATTACCGACGGGCAGTGCTTCCTGGAGTCGGACCTGTTCAACTCCGGAGTGCGGCCTGCGATCAACGTGGGCATCTCGGTGTCCCGCGTGGGCGGTTCGGCCCAGCCGAAGGCGATGCGCAAGGTGGCCGGTCGACTGCGGCTGGATCTGGCGCAGTTCCGCGAGTTGGAGGCCTTTGCTGCGTTCGGCTCCGATCTCGACGCGGCATCGAAGGCTCAGTTGGAGCGCGGTACGCGACTGGTCGAGCTGCTGAAGCAGCCGCAGTACCGGCCCTACGCGATGGAACGCGAGGTCGTCTCGGTGTGGTCGGGAACCTCCGGCTCCATCGACGAGGTCCCGGTCGAGGACATCCGCCGCTTTGACGGGGAGTACCTGGACTACCTCGGTCGCGAGCACGCCGGGTTGCTGGACGAGATCGCGACCACTGGGGATCTCAGCGACGAGACGATCGCCGTGCTCGAGCGGTCCATCACGGATTTCAAGAACCAGTTCCGCACCACCGAGGGGCACATCCTCGGCACCGAGGCGGAGGTCGCCGCGCTGGACGAGAGCGAGATCACGCAACAACGGATCACGCGGAAGGTGCGCAAGGGCTGACCCATGGGTGCGCAACTGAGGGTCTTCCGCCGGCGGATCAAGTCGGTCCAACAGACCAAGAAGATCACCAAGGCGATGGAACTGATCGCCTCGGCGCGCATCGTCAAGGCGCAGCAGCGCCTGGCGAACGCCGTGCCCTACACTCGCGAGCTGTACGAAGCGATCTCGGCCGCAGCGACGCACGCCACCGGGATCAGCACGCACCCGTTGACTGCCAAGGCGCGGCTGCAGCATCGGGCGATCTACCTCGTGGTCACCGCCGACCGCGGGTTGGCAGGGGCGTACTCCTCGAACACGATCCGCGAGGGGGAGGCGCTCACCACGCTGCTGACCAAGGAGCGGGGCTTCGCCGAGGTGATCCCCTACGTCGTCGGCCGCAAAGGCGATGCCTACTACCGCTTCCGCGAGCGTCAGGTCGGTGCGTCCTGGACGGGCTTCAGCGACCAGCCCACGTTCGACCACGCCAAGGAGATCGCGGACACGCTGCTGGAGCGGTTCCTGCTGCGCACGGAGGACGGCGGTGCCGACGAGATCCATGTCGTCTACACGCACTTCGTGAATATGGCTGTGCAGCGGCCCACGGTGCGCCGCATCCTGCCGCTGGAGGTGGTGGACGAGGAAGTGGACATCAGCGGGTCGCAGGTGGGTCAGGAAGGCCACCAGGCCGGTCGGCCGCTCTACCCGCTGTACAACTTCGAGCCATCGGCCGAGAGCGTGCTCGACGCGCTGCTGCCCAAGTATGTGGAGGACGTCGTCTTCGCCGCGCTGCTGATGTCCAGCGCATCGGAGCATGCCGCGCGGCGCCGCGCAATGAAGTCCGCGACCGACAACGCCGATGAGTTGATCAAGACTCTGACCCGACAGTCGAACCAGGCCCGTCAGGCCGAAATCACCCAGGAGATCAGCGAGATCGTCGGCGGCGCCGACGCACTGGCCTCCGCCACCGCAGGAAGTTGAGGAGCAGCATGACCGCCACGACTGAGCAAGCAACCGATGCTGGTGCGGCGACCCCCGGCATCGGTCGCGTCGCGCGCGTCACGGGACCCGTCGTCGACGTGGAATTCCCCGTTGAAGCCATGCCGGCCCTCCAGAACGCGCTGAAGGTGGATGTGACGATGGCTGGCCAGGATGGCGAGCCGGCAACGCAGACGCTCACCCTCGAGGTCGCCCAGCACCTGGGCGACAACCTGGTGCGCGCGATCGCCATGCAGCCCACCGACGGCCTTACTCGCGGCGCCCCGGTGCGCGATACCGGCGATTCGATCACCGTTCCGGTCGGCGATGTGACGAAGAGCCATCTGTGGAATGTGCTCGGCGAGCCGCTCGATGTTCCGGCGTCCAGCCTGGAGATCACGGAGCGGTGGGGGATCCATCGTCAGGCCCCGCCCTTCGACCAGTTGGAGTCCAAGACCGAGGTCTTCCCGACCGGCATCAAGGTCATCGACCTGCTGACCCCGTATGTGAAGGGCGGCAAGATCGGCCTCTTCGGCGGTGCGGGTGTGGGCAAGACGGTACTCATCCAGGAGATGATCTACCGTGTCGCGGAGAACTTCGGAGGCGTGTCGGTCTTCGCCGGCGTGGGCGAGCGCACCCGTGAGGGCAACGACCTCTTCCTGGAGATGACCGAGTCCGGCGTCATCGAGAAGACGGCGCTCGTGTTCGGGCAGATGGACGAGCCGCCGGGCACCCGGCTGCGGGTCGCGCTGTCTGCGCTGACGATGGCGGAATACTTCCGCGATGTGCAGAAGCAGGACGTCCTGCTGTTCGTGGACAACATCTTCCGCTTCACGCAGGCGGGTTCGGAGGTGTCCACGCTGTTGGGTCGGATGCCGTCGGCCGTCGGATACCAGCCCACGCTGGCCGACGAGATGGGTGCGCTGCAGGAGCGGATCACGTCGACGCGCGGTCACTCGATCACCTCGCTCCAGGCGATCTACGTTCCTGCCGACGACCTCACCGACCCCGCCCCGGCCACGACGTTCGCGCACCTCGACGCCACCACGGTGCTCTCGCGGCCGATCTCGGAGCTGGGCATCTACCCGGCTGTGGATCCGCTGGACTCCTCCTCGCGAATTCTCGACCCCCGCTACATCGGCGAGGATCACTACCGGATCGCGGCGGAGATCAAGGAGATCCTGCAGCGGCTGAAGGACCTGCAGGACATCATCGCGATCCTTGGCATCGATGAACTCTCCGAGGAGGACAAAGTCCTCGTCGGGCGGGCGAGGCGTATCCAGCGGTTCCTGTCGCAGAACATGTTCGTCGCGGAGGCGTTCACCGGCCAGCCCGGATCGTTCGTGCCGGTCGAGGAGACCGTGGCGTCGTTCCAAGCGCTGATCAACGGCGACTTCGACCACATTCCCGAGCAGGCGTTCTTCATGTGCGGCGGGATCGACGATGTCGAGCGCAACGCTGCCAAACTGGCGAAGGGCTGATGCTCGATGGCGACGCTGGATGTGTCACTGGTCGCCGTCGACCGGGCTGTGTGGCGCGGCGAGGCCAACGGGATCATCGCCCGGACGGTCGTGGGCGACATCGGCATCCTGCCTGGGCATGAACCGTTCCTGGCGACGCTGGCCGACGGGCTGCTGCGGGTCGATATCGTCGACGGCGACCACGTGTACGTGGCTGTGCACGGCGGGTTCATCTCCGTGGACCAGAACGTGGTGAAGATCCTCAGCCAGTCGGCCGAGTTGGGTTCCGAAGTGGACCTGCAGCGGGCCGAGGTGGCCAAGGAGCGGGCTCTGGCGGCCGGTGCCGACGACCCCGCGGAGATTGCCGCGATCCACCGCGCCGAGTCGCGGATCGATGCAGCGATGCACCACGAGGCGATGGTCAGCAAGCTGGGCCACTAGCGCTCTCGAACACCCCCAGGGGCGCCGTTCCGGATCAGCCGGAGGGGCGCCCCTGCGGCTTTTTGCGGGGATGAGCCGCGGCTGGCCTTTTCTGGACGCGCGCGGTCGATCGGGCTGCGCGTCTGGGGCGGTGTCAGCGCTGGCCTCCAGGCACCCACAGGACGTCGCCATCCGGGTTGGCGCGGCGGGCCAGGATGAAGAGGAGATCGGACAGCCGGTTGAGGTAGGTCGCCGGCAGCGGGCTCATCGACTCGCCGTGCGCGTGCAGAGCCGTCCAGGTGCCGCGCTCAGCGCGACGAACGATCGTGCGCGCCACGTGCAGCTGGGCCGCGGCCGGAGTGCCACCGGGCAGGATGAAGGACCGCAGCGCGGGCAGTGAGGCGTTGTAGCGATCGCACTCCGCCTCGAGCCGGTCGATATAGGCCTGCTCGACCCGCAACGGGGGGATGTGCGGATCCTGAACGACGGGCGTGGACAGGTCGGCCCCGAGGTCGAAGAGCTCGTTCTGGATGCGCAGGAGGGTCGCGCGGACCTCAGGATCCACGCCGTCGGTGGCCAGGACGACGCCCAGGGCGCAGTTGGCCTCGTCGACGTCGGCGTAGGCCACGAGACGGGGGTCGGTCTTGGACGTCCGAGACGAATCGCCCAGCGATGTCGTGCCGGTGTCGCCGGTCCTGGTGTAGATGCGGGTCAGGTTGACCACGGAACGCCCCTTCGCGATGCAGTGCGGATCACTGCCCCACGGTAGTTCACCACCTCGGGGCGCGCCTTCGGTGCGTCACGGCGCGGAGGAGCCCCTAGGCTGTCGGGCGTGGATATCTTCGATGTCACGGGGGTTTGCCGGCTGCAGGGCGAAGTTCGGGTGACCGGCGCGAAGAACTCGGTGCTGAAGCTCATGGCCGTAGCGCTGCTCGGGCGGGGACGCACGGTGATCGAAGAGGTTCCGGACATCCTGGATGTCACCATCATGGCTGAACTCATCGAGCGGCTCGGGTGCACCGTGGAGCATGACCCGCTGAGCGCAACGGTGACCATCGATGTGCCCGAGACGCTGCATCACCGTGCCGATTACGACCTCGTGCGGCGCATGCGGGCATCGATCTCGGTACTTGGCCCGCTCCTGGCACGCTGCGGCGCGGCCGATGTCGCGCTGCCGGGCGGGGATGCGATCGGATCGCGCGGACTCGACATGCACATTGCTGGGTTGGAGCGCATGGGCGTGGAGGTGACCAGCGAGCACGGGTATCTGCTGGCGACCGCGCCTGAGGGGTTGCACGGCGCGGTGATCTGGCTGGACTTCCCCAGCGTCGGGGCCACGGAGACCCTGGTCATGGCGGCAGTCACAGCCGACGGCGAGACGACGATCGAGAATGCGGCGCGCGAGCCGGAGATCATCGACATCTGCACCATGCTCAACGAGATGGGCGCGCGGATCGAGGGCGCCGGGCAGTCCACGCTCGTGGTCACCGGTGTCCCGGAGTTGCACCCGGTCCGGCATCGGACGCTCTCGGACCGGATCGTGACCGGCACCTGGGCGGTCGCAGCGACCATGACCGGCGGCGACGTGCTGATCCGCAACAGCAACCCCGGCCATCTGGAGATCGCGCTGGACAAGCTGGCCACGGCCGGGGCGGACATCAGCACCACCGAGGACGGTATCCATGTCGTGATGACCGGCCGCCCCAAAGCGGTGGACATCGTGACGTTGCCGTACCCGGGATTTCCGACCGACCTGCAGCCGCAATTCATCGCGATGAACGCCGTTGCAGAGGGTGCTGCGATGGTCACGGAGAACCTGTTCGAGGCGCGATTCAAGTTCGTCAACGAGCTGGTTCGGCTCGGTGCCGACGTGAAGATCGAGGGGCACCACGCCATCGTGCGCGGCCGGCCGGCGCTGTCGGGTGCGCCGGTCGAGGCGACCGACATCCGCGCCGGGGCGTCGTTGGTGCTCGCCGGCCTGGTCGGCGAGGGCGTAACGTCGGTGCACAACGTCGAGCACATCGATCGGGGCTACCCGAGCTTCATGTCCGACCTGCGCGATCTGGGGGCTCAGATCGAGCGGCGATCAGCCTGATCCGAACGACCCCGCCGCACGCCGCTGGCGACCGCATCCCTACCCTCGAACCAGACGGGACGAGGGAGTGTCTGATGACCAGGGTCATGATCATCGGTGCCGGGCTCATGGGGTCGGGTATCGCGCAGGTAGCCGCGATTGCCGGCTATGACGTGGTCCTGCGGGACATCACAGACGAAGCGCTGCAGCGCGGGACCACCGGCATCCGGGCCTCATTGGATCGGTTCGCCGCGAAGGGCCAGCTCGCCGACGCCGACGTCGCCTCGGCGATGGATCGGATCGAGACGACGACGGATCTCGAAGCCGCAAGCACCGCAGACATCATCGTCGAGGCCGTGTTCGAGAATGTTGATGTGAAGCGAGAACTCTTCGCCGCACTCGATGGGATCGCCGGCCCGGATGCGGTGCTCGCCACGAACACCTCGGCAATCCCGGTCACGACGATCGCGGCGGCCACCTCCCGTCCCGAATCCGTGGTGGGAACGCATTTCTTCTCACCGGTGCCCATGATGAAGTTGTGCGAACTCGTCCGGGGGTACAAGACCTCCGATGAGACGCTGGATCGCGCCCGCGGCTTCGCCGAGGCGGTCGGCAAGACGTGCGTGGTGGTGAACCGGGATGTCGCCGGATTCGTCACGACGCGGTTGATCAGCGCGCTCGCCATGGAGGCCGTGCACCTCGTCGAGAGCGGTGTTGCATCCGCCGAAGACGTCGACGTGGCATGTCGGCTCGGGTTCGGCCACGCGATGGGGCCGCTGCAGACGGCCGACCTTACCGGCGTGGACATCCTGACCAATGCTTCGGCGAATATCTATGCTGATACTCAGAATGAGAAGTTCGCGCCGCCGGAACTGCTGCGGCGGATGGTCACGGCAGGAGACCTTGGCCGGAAGACGGGCCAGGGCTTTTACACGTATTCCTAAGGTTCTCCCGAAGCTTGAATGGCGGGAATCGTGGATGGCGGGCCCGCAAATCGGCAGGGCGGTTGGCGGGAGCCACGAAGCCGACCGTCGTGAGTAGCTGAGGAGGGTCGCAGCCGACCGCGTCCGGGCGCCCTGTCGGGGGTTGCCGGTGATCCATCGCCGAGATGCCCGATGAGTACCGAGCGGAACATACGGAGAGAAAGGGTCCCGTCGCTCAGCGTCAATGCCCCAAGAATCGGCGCAAATGCCCTGATATCGGGCGCTCCCCAGTGGTCTAGTATCAGACCCACGATTCGAGCGTCGTGCGCCGCTCACCTTTGAGGTGCGCAATGCGCGACCGCATCTATGTGCTGGGGGCAGCCGTGCGTACCATCCTCTCCCGTACTACCGGGTCCTTCGTCGTCGTGCTGGCACTGCTCGGCGCGCTCCTCGTCGGAGCCCCGAGCGTCGCGCGCGCAGACACGGCACCGCCCGATGGCTCAGTCCCCAAGACGGTGAGCGCAGATGTCCTGCCGACACCGCAGATCGACGGTGTGGTCTGGACCCAAGTCATCGCTGGGAACCGGGTCTACGTCGGCGGGGATTTTCGCTACGCACGGCCCTTTGGCGCCGCAGTCGGCCAGAACCAGGTGGCGCGGGCCAACATGCTTGCCTACGACATCAACTCCGGCAACCTCATCACCTCGTTCGACCCGGTGCTGAACGGCCCGGTGCTGGCGCTGCGGCTGTCGCCGGACGGGAAGACCGTCTACGCGGGCGGCAGTTTCACGACGGTCGACGGCCAGACGCGCTACCGATTGGCGGCCTTCGACGCCGCATCGGGATCGCTCAAGACCGGCTTCACCCCGGTAGCGGGCGCGACCGTGCGAGCGCTGGCGGTGTCCAACTCCACCGTGTACTTCGGCGGTGACTTCGGTGCGGCTGCCAGCCGTCCGGGTACCGCGACCGTGCCTCGGTCCTACCTCGCCGCAGCGGCCGTTGCCGATGGAACCATCACGTCGTGGAATCCCTCGGCCGACGCCTACGTGCGTTCCATGACGATGAACCACGACCAATCCCTCGTCGTGGTTGGCGGCCACTTCCAGCATGTCAAGGGCGAGTCCTGGTTCGGCATGGCGGCGTTGCACCCCACGACGGCCCAGCCGCAGCCGTGGGCCGCAGAGGCCAAGCTGCGCGACGCGGGCCCCAACGCAGCCATCAACTCGCTGACTGCCGATGCCAACGGGATCATCCTCACCGGCTACACGTTCAACGGGGGCGGCAACTTCGAAGCCGTCGCCCGGGTGCACGGCAAGACCGGCGCGATCAAGTGGATGGTCGATTGCCGAGGCGACCATCACTCCGCGTTCGTCCAGGCCGGTGTGGCCTACTCGGTCGGCCATCCGCACCGCTGCTCCAACGTGCCCGACGGCTTCGAGGAACGATGGCCGCGGTTCAGCCCAGGGTCCGATGCCTTCACCGACACCGCCGTGACCACACTGCTCCCCGATGCGCACGGGTGGGTTGACCGGGCCGGCGAGCCAGCACCAGCGCCCCTGCACTTCTGGCCGCGCTGGTACTTCGGCACGTACACCGCCTCCAACCAGGGCGCCTGGCATGTCACGGGCAACGACAAGTACTTGCTCTTCGGGGGAGAGTTCACAGGGCTGAACGGCAAGAGCCAGCAAGGGTTGACTCGAATGGCGCGCCCTGAGTCCGCACCCAACGAGACTCGCCCCGTCAATACCTCGGAACTGCAGGCGAGGGTGGTCTCCTACCGGCCCGGCGAGGCGCACGTCGGCTGGCAAGAGACCTACGACTACGACAATGAGCGGCTGACGTACCGCGTGTACCGGAACTACACCAGTATCAGCAACACTCCGGTCTACGAAGTCACGAGCGATTCAGCCTGGTACTCGCGCGACACGCTGTCCTTCATCGATCGCGGGCTCACGCCGGGCAAGACCTACGACTACCTGGTCATCGCGTTCGACCCGTTCGGCAATCGCCGCGCCGCGGCGCGCACATCGGTGACGATCACCGGCTCCTCGACCGACCAGGTCTACGGTGACGCCGTCCTTCAGGACGCACCGGACCACCTCTTCCGGTTCACCGGGAGCGCCGGGACCCTGACCGACGTCGCCGGGGGCGCCGACGCGGTCTCGCTGTCCGGCGTAGCGCTCGCCAGCGGCAGCCCGACCCAGGACAGCGGGGACCGCGTCGGCCGCTTCGATGGTGGGACGAATTCCTACAGCGCCACCCAGATCCAGAGCCCGGCCCCGAACGCGTTCACGCTGGAGGCCTGGATCAAGACCACCGATGGCGACGGAGGTCGGATCGTCGGGTACAGCACGCACTACAAGTACAACTCCGACTGGGCAGACCGTCACCTCTACCTCGACAGCAGTGGCCGGATTCGCTTCGGTGTGGACGACCGGGGGACCAGCAAGGTCACCATTGCTTCCGGCACCGGCTACGACGACGGGAAGTGGCACCACATCGCGGCGAGCTTGTCCAGCGCCGGGATGCGGCTCTTCGTGGACGGCACCGCAGTTGCGCAGAGGAGCGGCGTGACCGAGGGCCGTCGGATGACCGGCTCCTGGCGAATCGGCAAGGACGACATGTCCGGGTGGCCGTCAGTGGCCACTGACGGCCAATTGAAGGCGGATATCGACGAGGTCGCGATCTACCCGCGCGCGCTCAGCGCTGCCGAGATCGCGGAGCATATCGCCGCAGCCGACGGAACCCCCGGTGGTGGCGGGGGTGGGCCGACGCCGAACGCGGCGCCGGTGGCGTCGTTCTCGGCGTCGGTGGATGGCCGGTCGGTGTCGTTCAACGGGTCGGGGTCCTCCGATAGCGATGGTTCGGTGGTGTCGTACGCGTGGAACTTCGGTGATGGTGCCAGCGGCAGTGGTCGCACGGCGGGGCATACGTATGCGGCCGAGGGGACGTATCAGGTGTCGTTGACGGTGACCGACGACGACGGCGCGACGGATACCGAGACGGCGTCGGTGCGGATCTCCGATGGTGGCGGCCCGGCGGTGGTGGCCGCGGATGCGTTCGGCCGCAGTGTGGCCTCCGGTTGGGGGACGGCGGATCTGGGCGGCGGCTGGTCGTCGTGCAGCACGTGCTCGGTGTCGGGCGGGAAGGGCGCGATGTCGGTGCGCAAGGGGGTGTCGAAGGACACCTCGCTGTCGGGGCTGTCGCTGGCGGATGCCGATGTGACGGTGAAGGTGTCGCTGGATCGGATGCCGACGGGGTCGGGGACGTATCTGGCGGTGCTGCCGCGCAGCCAGGGCGACGACGGGTACCGGGCGCGGCTGCAGGTGGAGTCCAACGGGTCGATGGCGGTGCGCTGGCAGCGGTTGGAGGGCGGGTCGCAGTCGACGCTGGCCTCCGGCGTTGTGCCGGGGTTGACGGTGGCGGCCGGTGCCGAGCTGATGCTGCGGGCGCAGGCGCTGGGCTCCTCGCCGACGCAGCTGGGGTTCAAGGTGTGGCGCGCGGGCGATCCGGAGCCGGCGGGGTGGACGTTGACGGCCACGGACAACGATCCGGACTGGCAGCGCTCCGGCGCGGTGGGGGTCTGGGCCTATGTCTCCTCCGCAGCCAGCGCCACCACTGTGCTGTCGTGGGACGACCTGAGCGTCACCAACGGGTCCGGTGGTGGGGGTGGGCCGACGCCGAACGCGGCGCCGGTGGCGTCGTTCTCGGCGTCGGTGGATGGCCGGTCGGTGTCGTTCAACGGGTCGGGGTCCTCCGATAGCGATGGTTCGGTGGTGTCGTACGCGTGGAACTTCGGTGATGGTGCCAGCGGCAGTGGTCGCACGGCGGGGCATACGTATGCGGCCGAGGGGACGTATCAGGTGTCGTTGACGGTGACCGACGACGACGGCGCGACGGATACCGAGACGGCGTCGGTGCGGATCTCCGATGGTGGCGGCCCGGCGGTGGTGGCCGCGGATGCGTTCGGCCGCAGTGTGGCCTCCGGTTGGGGGACGGCGGATCTGGGCGGCGGCTGGTCGTCGTGCAGCACGTGCTCGGTGTCGGGCGGGAAGGGCGCGATGTCGGTGGGCAAGGGGGTGTCGAAGGACACCTCGCTGTCGGGGCTGTCGCTGGCGGATGCCGATGTGACGGTGAAGGTGTCGCTGGATCGGATGCCGACGGGGTCGGGGACGTATCTGGCGGTGCTGCCGCGCAGCCAGGGCGACGACGGGTACCGGGCGCGGCTGCAGGTGGAGTCCAACGGGTCGATGGCGGTGCGCTGGCAGCGGTTGGAGGGCGGGTCGCAGTCGACGCTGGCCTCCGGCGTTGTGCCGGGGTTGACGGTGGCGGCCGGTGCCGAGCTGATGCTGCGGGCGCAGGCGCTGGGCTCCTCGCCGACGCAGCTGGGGTTCAAGGTGTGGCGCGCGGGCGATCCGGAGCCGGCGGGGTGGACGTTGACGGCCACGGACAACGATCCGGACTGGCAGCGCTCCGGCGCGGTGGGGGTCTGGGCCTATGTCTCCTCCGCAGCCAGCGCCACCACTGTGCTGTCGTGGGACGACCTGAGCGTCACCAACGGGTAGCCCCAAGACGGATCCAGACCGCGCACACGCCGGCAGCCGCCGCCCGATGCTTTGGGCGGCGGCTGCCGGTGTTGCGCGAACGCTGCGAGTGCGGGATCTCGCCCGGACTTGACCCCGGGGGAGTGCCGCGGGCCCGCGGCGAAGAGTGGTCAGAGCAGGCATTGTCGTGCGCTTATCATCATGACTGGACACGAGAAGATTGGCTCCGCCAAAGTACCCGGTCCCCTGGTGCTTGTGAGGGAGAGCCATGGGCGTTCGTCGCGTTCGTTCTGCAATTTCTGTCGCTGTCCGGATGTCCCTGGTGGTGGCACTGCTGGCAGCGCTGCCGAGCCGGGCCTGGGCCGACACGGCGCCGCCGGACACCACGATGCCCAAGACCGTCAGCGCGGACGTCCTGCCGACGCCGCAGATCAACGGAGTCGCCTGGACCCAGGTGGTGGCCGGTGACCGCGTCTACGTGGGCGGCGACTTCTCGATGGCCAGACCGTTCGGAGCGGCGCCTGGAGTGAGCGAGGTTGGGCGGGCAAATCTGTTGGCGTACGACATCAACTCCGGCGCGCTGATCGAGTCGTTCGCGCCCGTGTTGGATGGGCAAGTGCTGGCGCTGGCGCTCTCACCGGACGGTCGCACGGTGTACGCCGGCGGCAGTTTCCAGAAGGTGGACGGCCAGTGGCGGGTGCGGTTGGCGGCCTTCGATGCCGCGACCGGTGCGCTGAAGAGCGGGTTCCGGACTGTGGCCAGTGCCACCGTGCGCGCCCTCTCCGTGTCGGACACCACGGTGTACTTCGGCGGCGACTTCGCGGGCGTGGCGAATCGGCCCGGGCTGGCTACTGCGCCTCGGGCCTATCTGGCTGCCGCTGACGCAGCAACCGGCGCTGTCACCGGTTGGGAACCCTCGGCCAACAACTATGTTCGATCCTTGACGCTGAACAGCGACCAGTCGCTCGTCGTCGTCGGCGGCCACTTCACGACGATCAAGGGGGAGCCCTGGTACGGGATGGCGGCACTCGATCCGGTCACCGCCCAGCCGCAGCAGTGGGCCGCCACGGCATCCATTCGCAACGCGGGGAACTCGTCGGCCATCAACTCGCTGATGGCCGACAAGAACGGCATCGTCGTTACCGGCTACTCCTTCGGAGGCGGGGGCAACTTCGAGGCAGTTGCACGCCTGGACGGCCACACCGGTGAGATCACTTGGATCTCCGACTGCCGGGGCGACCACCACTCGGCATTCGCTCAAGCCGGTGTCGTCTACTCGGTGGGTCACGTGCACCGATGCAGCGACGTTCCGGGCGGCTTCGAGGAGCGGTGGCCCCGCTCCAGCCCGGGGGGCGAGGCCAACACCGACTACCCCGTGGGCGTGCTGCTGCCGGACGTGTTCAACTGGGTGAACCGGGCCGGGCAACCGGCGCCGCAGCAGCTGCACTTCTGGCCGGACTGGTACTTCGGGACCTACACGGCCTCCGATCAGGGTGCCTGGCACGTCACCGGCAACGATCAGTACGTCGTCTTCGGCGGGAGTTCGTCGGCCTCAACGGCATCAGCCAACAGGGTTTGACCCGGATGGCGCGCCCGGAGGCGGCCCCGAACCAGGTGCGACCGGTGAAGCCGACCGAGTTCACGCCGACCGTGGTCTCCTACAAGGCCGGCGAGGCACATATCGGATGGCAGGAGACCTTCGACCACGACAACCAGCGCCTCACCTATACCCTCTACCGCGATTACGTGAGCTTGGAGCAGTCGCGGCCGATCTCCACCGCCACCAGTGACTCGAGTTGGTTCGACCGCCACACCATGTCGTTCATCGACCGGGGACTCACCCCGGGCCGCACCTACGACTACCTCGTGATCGCGACCGACCCGTTGGGCAATCGGCGAGCCTCGGACCGAACCTCCGTGACGATCGCTAGTGCCACGCAGGTGTACGGCGATGCCGTGCTGAAGGACGGCCCGGATCACTATGTGCGCTTCGCCGGCGGCCCCGGATCGCTCGATGATGTCGCCGGCGGTGCCGACGCGACCTCGCTGTCCGGGGTGTCGTTGGCCAACGGCTCACCCACTCAGGACTCCGGCGACCGCGTCGGCAGTTTCGACGGCGGGACCAACGCCTACACGGCCGCGCGGATCCAGAACGCCGCGCCGAACGACTTCACCGTCGAGGCCTGGATCAAGACCACCGATGGCAGCGGCGGTCGGATCGTCGGATACAGCACGAACTACCAATTCAACTCGACCTGGACCGACCGGCACCTGTATTTGGACAACACCGGTCGGATCCGGTTCGGCGTGGACAGCCGGGGCTCGAGCAAGGTGACGATCGCCTCCGGGAACGGCTACGCCGATGGGAAGTGGCACCACGTGGCGGCCAGCCTCTCGGCCGCGGGCATGAAGCTGTATGTGGACGGGCAGCAGGTCGCCCAGAACGCGGCGGTGACCGAGGGCAGGCGCATGACCGGTTCCTGGCGCATGGGCAAGGACACGATGTCCGGGTGGACGTCGGCGGCCTCCGACGGGCAGTTGGCCGGCCAGATCGATGAGGTGGCAATCTATCCTCGCGCGTTGACCGCGACCGAGATCGCCGAGCACGTCGACGCCAGTCAGGGCATCGCACCGGCGCAGCCGAACATCCCGCCGACCGCGTCGTTCACCGCGACGAAGAACGGGCTCCAGGTCGTCTTCGACGCGACCGCCTCGGCCGACAGCGATGGCACACTGACCGACTTCCGATGGGACTTCGGGGACGGGTCGGTCGGCACCGGTTCCGTCGCTCAGCACACCTACGCCGCCCCGGGCGGCTACAACGTCACGCTCGCCGTCACTGATGACCACGGCGGCAGTGCCCAGTCGACGGTGTCTGTGTTGGTGTCCAGCGAATCCGTGGCGGAGGACCGCTTCGAGCGGACGCTCTCCCCGGGCTGGGGCACCGCGGACCTAGGCGGCAACTGGTCGACCTGCAGCCGGTGCGCAGTGACTGCCGGGGTGGGGACGATGTCGGTGCGGGCGGGGGACTCTCCGTACTCCTTGTTGTCCGGGCTCTCGTTGAACGATGCCGATGTCTCCGCCGAGGTCACGATCGACAGGATGCCGACCGGCGGTGGCACCTACGTCGCCCTGATCCCTCGCGGCGAGGGTCGCGACGGATACCGAGCCCGGGCGCTCCTCGCGCCGGACGGCTCGGTATCGGCCACCTTGCAGCGCCTGTCGGGGTCGTCGCAGGCCAACCTCGCCAGCGCGCCCGTGTCCGGGGTTACCTTCACGCCGGGCACCACACTGGTGCTGCGCGCTCAGGCGGTCGGGTCGTCGCCCACCGAGTTGCGGTTCAAGGTATGGGTCAAGGGGCAGCCCGAGCCGGTGGCGTGGACGGTGTCGACATCCGACAGCAACGCGTCGTGGCAGCGCGCCGGTACACCTGGTGTGTGGGCGTATGTGTCCAGTTCCGCCTCCAACGCACCCGCGACGGTGAGTTGGGACAACCTCGGCGTCGCAACGGGTTGACGCGCAGCTGCGAACGGCGCCGGCACCACGTCGGCCTAGCGATACGTTTCGGGCGGCCAGGCGCCGGACGCTATGGACCACCACGCATCTGCGGGGCCGCGTTGGAGCGTGGAGTCTGCGATGGTCGATGGGCGATGGGCGATGGATCTGGCGACAGCGCAGCCTCCGCTGGCCTTGCAGGATCTCTGGGTCTGAACCCGCTTCCCTCGAGCAGCGATCTGGTTGAGCAAGGCGTCGGATCCTGGCAGTTCCGGCGGCAGCCGTGGAGGCACGGGAGGCATCCGGGTGGTGGGACGCTCTGATCGGGGAGCGGCTTGCGCGGGACCGTCGGGTCGATGGGCTCAACCGAGCCTGCGGCGGGGTGCCCCGGTCGCCGTCGCTGGCCCCCCGAGCGGGCGAAGATCACGGAGGGTCGCGAAGGCGCACCATGTGGCCGGCGTCACGGTCGGCGATGACCGATTCGTCCACATAATGGAGGCGTCGCTCCAGCTGACGACTACGGAGGGTATCAGTCGTCGCTGCTGACACGTATGCTTGGCACATGTAGTCCCGGACGTGGTCCGGAGCGGCTGCGGAGGAGTCAGAGGGGGAGCCAGGGTGAAGGTTCGCGTGCGTGGGGGTCTAGCGCTTGCGCTGTCAGGATCGATGGTGGCAGCGCTGCTTATCGCAGTGCCGGGGGCAGCTTCGGCCGATACGGCTCCGCCAGATTCGTCGTTGCCGCTCACGGTGAGCGCCGATGTGCTGCCCACGCCGCAGATCGACGGGGTGGTCTGGTCTCAGGTCGTGACCGGCGATCGCGTCTACGTTGGTGGCGACTTCCGGAACGCCCGGCCCTTCGGTGCGGCGGTGGGCGTCGACGAGGTGCCGCGGGCGAACATCCTGGCCTACGACATCAACTCCGGCGAGCTCATCGACTCCTTCGCCCCGGTGCTCGACGGCCAGGTGCTGTCGCTGGCGGTCTCGCCGGACGGTTCCACCGTGTATGCGGGTGGCAGCTTCCAGAAGGTGGACGGCCAGTGGCGCGTGCGCATGGCGGCATTCGACGCCGCGACCGGCGCGCTGGATAGCGACTTCCGCCCGGTCGCGGGTGCCACCGTGCGCGCGGTGACGGCATCCGACACGACCGTGTACTTCGGGGGCGACTTCGCGGCGGCCGCCGATCGGCCCGGGCAGCCCACGGTTCCCCGCGCCTATCTCGCAGCAGCCGCTGCCGCGTCGGGCGCGATCACCGATTGGAATCCCTCGCCGAACAACTACATCCGCTCCATCGCCTTGACCGACGACCAGTCCAAGGTCGTGGTCGGGGGCCACTTCACGACATTGATGGACCAGGACTGGTACGGCATGGCCGCACTTGATCCGGAAACGGCGCAGCCGCAGGCCTGGGCGGCGCTGGAGACGATCCGCGACGCCGGGCCGAGTGCCGCCATCAACTCCCTGACCGCGGACGCCGACGGTGTTCTTGTGACGGGATACTCCTACGGCGGTGGCGGCGGGAACTTCGAGGGCGTGGCCCGGCTCGACGGTGACACCGGCGCCGTGGAGTGGATCTCCGACTGCC
This sequence comes from uncultured Actinomycetota bacterium, assembly GCA_963766005.1. Classification (GTDB taxonomy): domain Bacteria; phylum Actinomycetota; class Actinomycetes; order S36-B12; genus CAVXYG01. The sequence goes on from CAVXYG010000008.1 coordinate 376,733, forward strand.
GCGGCGACCACCACTCGGCATACGGGCAGGCGGATGTCGCCTACACCGTCAGCCATGCCCACCGCTGCGCCAACGTGCCCGGTGGGTTCGAGGAGCGCTGGCCGCGGGTCAGCCCCGGTGGTGCGGCCTTCACCGACTTCCAGGTCGGAGAACTGTTGCCCGAGGTCTACGGCTGGGTCGATCGCGCAGGGCAGCCTGCGCCGCAGCAGTTGCACTTCTGGCCGGACTGGTATTTCGGCACCTACACCGCCTCCGACCAGGGGGCTTGGCATGTCACCGGCAACGACAAGTACGTCGTGTTCGGCGGAGAGTTCATCGGGCTGAACGGCAGGAACCAGCAGGGCCTGACCCGCATGGCGCGCCCCGATGCCGCGCCGAACGATGTCCGGCCGTTCAACACCCCGGAACTGCAGCCGAGCGCCGTGTCCTACCGCGCCGGCGAGGCCCATGTGGGCTGGCAGGAGACCTACGACCACGACAACGAGCGGCTCACCTACGAGGTCTACCGCAACTTCGTGAGCCTGCAGCAGTCCCAGCCGGTCCACACCGTCACGGCGGACTCTGCCTGGCACGAGCGGCACTCGCTGTCGTTCATCGACCGCGGCCTCACGCCGGGGCAGACCTACGACTACCTCGTGATCGCCACGGACCCCCTGGGCAACCGGCGCACCTCGGAGCGCACCCCGGTGACGATCGCCTCCGGGGCCTCCGACCAGGTGTACGGCAACGCGGTCCTGCAGGACCTGCCGGACCACTACTTCCGCTTCTCCGGCGATGACGCGACGAATGTGGCGGACCTGGGCGGCGCGTCGGATGCCACGTCCTTGTCGGGCGTGTCGTTGACCGGCACCAGCCCGGTGCAGGATGCCGGGGATAAGGCCGGCGATTTCGATGGCGGTACGAGCGCCTACGCCGCCAACCGGGTGCAGGCGAAGGCGCCGAACCAGTTCACGATCGAGGCCTGGGTCAACACTACCGACGGCAGCGGCGGCCGCATCGTCGGGTTCAGTACGGACTACGTGACGAACTCGAACTGGACCGACCGCCACCTGTACCTCGACAGCACCGGCCGGATCCGGTTCGGAGTTGACGATCTCGGCTCGAACAAGGTGACGATCGCCTCGGACTCCGGGTACGACGACGGCCAGTGGCACCATGTCGCCGGCAGCCTCTCGGCCGGGGGCATGAAACTCTACGTCGACGGCGAACTCGTCGCGCAGAACGCCGGTGTGACCGAGGGTCGGCGGATGACCGGTACCTGGCGGATCGGCAAGGATGTGTTCGAGCCGGGCTGGACCTCAGCGCCGTCGGACGGGCAGCTCGACGCCCTGATCGACGAGGTCGCCGTGTATCCGCGGGCGCTCGCCGAAGAGGAGATCCGCGAACATTTCGAGGCCGCGAGCGGATCGGCTGCCAACGCGGCGCCGGTGGCGTCGTTCTCGTCGTCGGTGGATGGCCGGTCGGTGTCGTTCGACGGGTCGGGGTCCTCCGATAGCGATGGTTCGGTGGTGTCGTACGCGTGGGACTTCGGCGATGGTGCTTCGGGGTCCGGTGCGGTGGTGGAGCACACCTACGGCGGGGATGGCCCGTTCGATGTGACGTTGACGGTCGTGGACGACGATGGTGAGCCGGGTTCGGCGACGCAGACGGTGTCCTTCGCCGGTGATCTGGAGACGGTGGCCGCGGATGCGTTCGGCCGTAGTGTGGCCTCCGGTTGGGGGACGGCGGATCTGGGCGGCGACTGGTCGTCGTGCAGCACCTGCTCGGTGAGCGGTGATGCGGGCCTGATGTCGCTGGCCGCCGGGGTGTCGAAGGGCACGTCGCTGTCGGGGCTGTCGCTGGCGGATGCCGATGTGACGGTGAAGGTGTCGCTGGATCGGATGCCGACGGGGTCGGGGACGTATCTGGCGGTGCTGCCGCGCAGCCAGGGCGATAGCGGGTACCGGGCGCGGCTGCAGGTGCTGCCGGACGGGTCGATGGCGGTGCGCTGGCAGTTGCTGGAGGGCGGGTCGCAGTCGACGCTGGCCTCCGGCGATGTGCCGGGGTTGACGGTGGCGGCCGGTGACGAGCTGATGCTGCGGGCGCAGGCGCTGGGCTCCTCGCCGACGCAGCTGGGGTTCAAGGTGTGGCGCGCGGGCGATCCGGAGCCGGCGGGGTGGACGTTGACGGCCACGGACAGCGATCCGGACTGGCAGCGCTCCGGCGCGCCGGGGCTGTGGGCGTTCGTGTCGGCGGCGGCGACCGCGGCGACGGGGCTCACCTGGGACGACCTGGTGGTGACGGCGGAGGCCGGCGCCGAGCAGCCGAACGCGGCGCCGGTGGCGTCGTTCTCGTCGTCGGTGGATGGCCGGTCGGTGTCGTTCGACGGGTCGGGGTCCTCCGATAGCGATGGTTCGGTGGTGTCGTACGCGTGGGACTTCGGCGATGGTGCTTCGGGGTCCGGTGCGGTGGTGGAGCACACCTACGGCGGGGATGGCCCGTTCGATGTGACGTTGACGGTCGTGGACGACGATGGTGAGCCGGGTTCGGCGACGCAGACGGTGTCCTTCGCCGGTGATCTGGAGACGGTGGCCGCGGATGCGTTCGGCCGTAGTGTGGCCTCCGGTTGGGGGACGGCGGATCTGGGCGGCGACTGGTCGTCGTGCAGCACCTGCTCGGTGAGCGGTGATGCGGGCCTGATGTCGCTGGCCGCCGGGGTGTCGAAGGGCACGTCGCTGTCGGGGCTGTCGCTGGCGGATGCCGATGTGACGGTGAAGGTGTCGCTGGATCGGATGCCGACGGGGTCGGGGACGTATCTGGCGGTGCTGCCGCGCAGCCAGGGCGATAGCGGGTACCGGGCGCGGCTGCAGGTGCTGCCGGACGGGTCGATGGCGGTGCGCTGGCAGTTGCTGGAGGGCGGGTCGCAGTCGACGCTGGCCTCCGGCGATGTGCCGGGGTTGACGGTGGCGGCCGGTGACGAGCTGATGCTGCGGGCGCAGGCGCTGGGCTCCTCGCCGACGCAGCTGGGGTTCAAGGTGTGGCGCGCGGGCGATCCGGAGCCGGCGGGGTGGACGTTGACGGCCACGGACAGCGATCCGGACTGGCAGCGCTCCGGCGCGCCGGGGCTGTGGGCGTTCGTGTCGGCGGCGGCGACCGCGGCGACGGGGCTCACCTGGGACGACCTGGTGGTGACGGCGGAGGCCGGCGCCGAGCAGCCGAACGCGGCGCCGGTGGCGTCGTTCTCGTCGTCGGTGGATGGCCGGTCGGTGTCGTTCGACGGGTCGGGGTCCTCCGATAGCGATGGTTCGGTGGTGTCGTACGCGTGGGACTTCGGCGATGGTGCTTCGGGGTCCGGTGCGGTGGTGGAGCACACCTACGGCGGGGATGGCCCGTTCGATGTGACGTTGACGGTCGTGGACGACGATGGTGAGCCGGGTTCGGCGACGCAGACGGTGTCCTTCGCCGGTGATCTGGAGACGGTGGCCGCGGATGCGTTCGGCCGTAGTGTGGCCTCCGGTTGGGGGACGGCGGATCTGGGCGGCGACTGGTCGTCGTGCAGCACCTGCTCGGTGAGCGGTGATGCGGGCCTGATGTCGCTGGCCGCCGGGGTGTCGAAGGGCACGTCGCTGTCGGGGCTGTCGCTGGCGGATGCCGATGTGACGGTGAAGGTGTCGCTGGATCGGATGCCGACGGGGTCGGGGACGTATCTGGCGGTGCTGCCGCGCAGCCAGGGCGATAGCGGGTACCGGGCGCGGCTGCAGGTGCTGCCGGACGGGTCGATGGCGGTGCGCTGGCAGTTGCTGGAGGGCGGGTCGCAGTCGACGCTGGCCTCCGGCGATGTGCCGGGGTTGACGGTGGCGGCCGGTGACGAGCTGATGCTGCGGGCGCAGGCGCTGGGCTCCTCGCCGACGCAGCTGGGGTTCAAGGTGTGGCGCGCGGGCGATCCGGAGCCGGCGGGGTGGACGTTGACGGCCACGGACAGCGATCCGGACTGGCAGCGCTCCGGCGCGCCGGGGCTGTGGGCGTTCGTGTCGGCGGCGGCGACCGCGGCGACGGGGCTCACCTGGGACGACCTGGATGTTCGGGGAGGCTGACGGCCGACGACTTCGGACGCAGCGCTCCTCAGTGCACACTGATGAGGGAGCGTTACGCTCGGTAATGGGACATCGGAAGACGGGGGAGTGACGTGCTGGAGATGAGTGGCCCGGAGGTCGACTCCTGGGCACTGCTGCTCCTGGCCGCCGCTGTGGGATTCGCAGGCATGCTGTTCATGTTGCGGGCACCCAAGCTCGCAATCATTGGATGGATCGCGGTCCTCGCCTTTGTCCCCATCTGGTGGGGTGTCGGGCTGATCGGGTACTGGTACCCCGCCGCGATCGTCGGTCTGGGGCTGTTGTTCGTTCTGGTCCAGGAGTCCCGCTGGGGACGCATCACGGCCGGCGATGTCGGTGCCGCAATCTTCTTCGTGGCCGCCCTGGCGCCGGTGGCCGTCTCCGGCGCCTGGTCGCTGAGCGCCGTGTTCGTCGTCCTCACCCAGTGGCTGCTGGCCTTCCTCATCGGGCGACTGGCGCCCGGCGTGCTCCCTCTGGAGACCATCTACACGGTGATCGCCGTGGTGTTCGGCATCGTCGCGGCACTTGCACTGCTCGAGTTCGCGCTGAACTTCAACCCCTTCATCGCGCTGGGCGGATCCGGCGCGGAGTTCTCCGCCTGGAACCAGATCTACATGCGCGGCGGCATGCCCCGCGTCGAAGGGGCTTGGGGCCACTCGATCGCGCTCGGCTCGGCGATGGCGATGTCCATCCCCTTGATGCTGGCCAGCAGACTTCCCCTTGGTGTGCGCATGCTGCTGCTCGCGCTGATGCTCGGCGCTGCCGTGGTGACGTTCAGCCGCATCGGTCAGTTGACCGCCGTGTTCGCCGTGATCCTGAGCATCTACGCGCTGGCACCGGTGCTGAAGCGCGGCGCGCGGGTCGGCATGCTCGTCGTTCTCGCAGTCGGGGCCTTCCTCGGCTACGGGTATGTCACGGAGGTCTACGGCGGAAGCGGTGACGAGTTCGCGAAGTCGGCCGAGTACCGGGGACAGTTGACCGAGCTGGTCGGCGAGATATCGCTGTTCGGTCAATCCTCGGCGCTGGGTCAGACGGCGAGCGGAGTCAGGACGTTCGGCAACTTCGAATCGATCGACAACGCCATGCTGCTGCTCGGGCTGAAGCACGGATGGTTGGTGCTCGCTGTTGCCCTGGGGCTTGCGGGGGTCGTCCTGCTGCTCACGCTGCTGCGCAAGGCGGAACCGCCTACTGTCGCGCTCGCCTCGCAGATCCCGACGCTGTTCGCGGTCGCGCTCATCACGCAGTTCGGCATGTACTTCTGGTTCATGGCCGGACTCGCTGTGGCTGCCCACGCCCAGCGGTCGCAGCGGTTGGCGGCCGAGCAGGAAGCGGAGGACCGCAATCGGGGCGCGGTCGCCATCAGCCCGGAGCCGGCCCTGCACTGAGCCGGCGAGAGCCGCGGGTCTCGCAAGGGCGACCGACTCGCGGGACCCTGCCCCATCGGCTTGCCAGATGCGCGGCTGTCGCTAGGAGGGCTGCGTTGCCGCTGGGCTCTTTGCTTCGCTCGCTCTGACCGAGGGCAACGTCCCGCCCTCTCCCGTCGTGTCGCCTAGCGTGTCCCCGTCCTCGCGGGTGTCCTCACCTGCCAAGTACCGGAACGCAACTCGACAGACGGTCAAGTGTGCGACCGCAGCGAACTGGGCACCCGGACTCCGTGCTGGTGGGCGCTTCCGGCACACCGCGGCCGATGATGCAGTGCTCGGTGCATCAGTTCTTGGCTGCGACGAGCCGCCGCGCCAGAGCCTCGTAGCCGTCCGTCACGTCATCCCAGCGGTAGCGTTCGGCGGCCCGCTTCTGCAGGTCCCTGCCAGCGTCCACGGTACTGCTGGGATCGGCCTCGGCCGAGGCGAGGAGCGCACTGAGCTGGTCCGGGGTCGCGAAGTACTGAGCGTCCGGGCCGGCGACCTCGCGGTTGAAGTTCACGTCGAAGGCGAGGACCTGGGTCCCGGCGCCCATGGCACGCAGGAGGCTGGGGTTGGTGCCGCCGACGGAGTGCCCGTGCAGATAGGTCAGGGCGTTGCCGTACAACTGGTCCAGCGCCACCTGGTCGTCCACCCGGCCCACCAACCGAATCCGCTCGTCGTCGTCGGCCGCGTGCTGGATCTGCTCGGTGTACTGCGCCGCGAAGGGCGCCGAGCCAACGACCAGCAACGGCAGCCGGGCCGCGGACCGCGCATACCCCTGCACGATCTCCAGTACGTGGTTCTCCGGCTCGAATCGAGCGACGACGAGGTGGAAGGATCGGGGGAGCAGCCCCTCCGGCAGGAGGTCTGCGCCCGGTTCTGTCAGGATCTGGGCACCGTAGGGGATCATCTCGGTAACGGCGCCATAGGTGCTGCGGTAGTAGTCCTCGATGCCCGCGGCGTCGGCGATCAGGGCGTCGGACCAGCGCACGGCCGCCCGCTCGGCCCATTGGTAGTAGCGCTTGCCGGCTGGGCCCCACTTGGCCCGCTGCCACTCCAGGCCGTCCACATGCGTGGCGACCGGAATCCGGGCGGCCCGCAGCCCCGGCAAGAACGGAGCGTTGGCGGCGTTGAACACGAACGCCATGTCCGGCCGGGCCCGTGCAGCGTGCGCCACCGACAGTCCGGTGTGGCTGAGCGTCTCGGCGGTCTTGGTATGCACAGCGGGCAGCGTCACGGTGCGCATGCCGCGATACCACATCGGTGCCGACTGCTCCCCGGGGCTCCGGCAGTAGACCAGGACGCGATGGCCGCGCTGGACCAGTCGGGAGCCGATCTCCTCCACGGCGGTCTCGAAGCCGCCGTAGGCCGCGGGTACGCCGCGCGTCCCGATCATGGCGATGCGCAGTGGGCCGGCATCCAACGCGGTGCTCACTCGCTGATCCGCTCCCGCAGAATCGTGCTCGAGGTCGTCGTGGTGTAGGGGAAGTAGTGCACGGCCACACCCGCTTCGGACATGCTCGCCTCGAGTTGATCGCCCTTCGGTGTGTTCTTCCAATCGTCGCCCTTGAAGAGGACATCGAAGCGGACCTTGGCGAGCATCTCGTCCTTGCTGACCGAGTCGTCCACGACCACTTCGTCGACCAGGCCTACCGAGTTCACGATCTCCAACCGCTCATCCAGAGGGATGACCGGCTGCTTGCCCTTGGCCGCCACCGCGCGCTCGTCGGTGACGACGCCGGCGATGAGGTAGTCGCAGTGGGCGCGGGCGTTGCGCAGGATGTTCAGATGGCCGACGTGGAACAGGTCGTAGACGCCGGGGATGTAGCCCACGACTCCGCGCGTCGTCTGGACCTCGGCCTTCGCCCGCGGCAGGGAGGCGGCCTGCCGGTACCAGACCGGCAGCGCCAGGGCGAGGATCGCGGCATTCGCGACGAACAGCAGCGTGTACACGCCTGCGAACACCGAGGTCCCCCACAGTGCGAAGACCCAGATCAGCAGCCCGTAGTCGCTGGGAAGGCGGAGCAGCGAGCGTGCCAGGGGGGCGCCCTGCGGCTTGTCCCCCGCCGGGACCCCCGGCGTCGCCCGGCGCAGCAGATCCACGAGCAGCCATCCGAAGAAGGCCACAACGGAGACCGTCGCGAAGCCGAGCGGAACCAGCGCCGCGACCCAGTCGACGCCGTCGTAGCGCAGCCAGCCGATGAGCACCGCGGCGTGCACCATGACGGTCTTGGCCATGTCCACGGTGTGGTCGAGCCACTCGCCGACGGGTCGTCCGCCGCCGCGCAGCCGGGCCAGCTGGCCGTCGGCGGAATCCAGCGCGTAGCCGATGGCCAGGAGGACCGCGACGCCGATGCCGAGGGCCAGCGACGGCGGGAGTACGACCAGGAGCACGATGCCGGCCAGCGAGAAGGCGGCGCTGACCCCGGTGACCTGGTTCGGTGTCATGCCGGAGGCGAACGCAGCGGCCGCGAAGCGCCGTCCGACAGGTCGATTGATGAACCGGGAGTAGGCCGGGGCTCCGTAGTTCGACTTCCCGTGCCGAGGCAGGGCGCTGATCGCCGATCGGTATCGCGCCAACCATGACGTGCGGTCTGGCGTATGCTCCCCAGAATTCACCACTGCCATTCCCTGCCCCCTCGGTCGACCGCGACGTGTTCTTAGGGTAGAACACAGAACCCTGAAGCTCATAACGCTCAGTAGTGCTCTAGAAGAGGACGAGCGTGTCGTTTGGGCGTCCGCGCATGGCGTCGTAGTCCAGCAGAACCCAGCGCAAACCGCGGTCCTGCGACAGAGTCCGGGCCTGCGGCTTAATCTCCTGCGCGGCCAGCACCCCCGTGACCGGGGTCAACAACGGGTCCCGATTCAGTAACTCCAGGTAACGAGTGAGTTGTTCCACACCGTCGATCTCACCGCGGCGCTTGACCTCGACTGCGACGGTGGCGCCGGAGGCGTCGCGGCACAGGAGGTCGACCGGTCCGATCGCGGTGGGGTACTCCCGTCGGATCAGCGTCCAGGAGTCCCCCAGGATCGTGGGATCTTGTGCCAGCAGCGCCTGCAGGTGGGCCTCCACGCCGTCCTTGATCAGTCCCGGATCCTGCCCGAGCTCCGCGCTGTGGTCGTGCAGGACCTCCGATACCGTGATCACCAGCGATTCGCCGGCCTTGTTGGTCACCTCCCACCGGAGGTGGTCCTCGGCCTGCGACTCCACCAGGGAGCACGGCGGACTCATCCAGTTCAACGGCTTGTAGGAGCCGCCGTCGGCATGCACGAGGACCGAGCCGTCGGCCTTCACCATGATCAGCCGAGTGGCCTGGGGGAGGTGGGCGGTGAGCCGGCCGACGTAGTCGACCGAGCAGGTGGCCAGGAGCAATCGCACCGGACCAGCCTACGACGCTCACCCGGGGTCGAAGCGGGGCCGGGTGAAGCGGCATGATGCCGCTATGGCAGCCGAGCAGATGTCGCAGGATCCGCTGTGGACACCCGACCCCGAGGCAGCGGCAGGGACCGGCTACGCGCAGTTCGCCGCTGCCTATGGTGTGCCTCGTGCGGAACTGCCGACCGCGGCCCTGCAGGATCTGAACCGCTTCTGGGACGCTGTCTGGCGGGAGTGCGGCGTGGTCGGCGATCGCGGCGCGAGGCAGGCCTATGCGCCGCCTGGGCCGGAGGAGGGGCTCCGGGGTGCGCGGTTCTTCCCGTCGGCCCGACTGAACTACGCCGAGAACCTGCTCGCCGGTGGTCAGCGCGAGGGCGCGCGGGAGGAAGCCATCGTCTCGGTGCGCGAGGACGGCGTGCGCAGGACGCTGACCTGGGACCAGTTGCGCGAGGACGTGCTGCGGTTCGCCGGGGCGCTGGCGTCCTGGGGAGTGGGTCCCGGCGATCGGGTCGCCGCCTGGATGCCGAACACACCCGAGACGGTGGTGGCGATGCTCGCGGCGCAGTGGCTGGGTGCGGTGTTCACCTCCACCAGCCCGGATTTCGGGGCCTCCGGGGTCCTGGACCGCTTCGGCCAGGTCGGGCCGAAGGTGCTGATCGCGGCCGATGGCTTCTGGTACGCGACCAAGCGCCAGGACCGGCTCGACCTGCTGCCCCAGGTGGTGGCCGGCCTGCCCGACCTCGAGCGCGTCGTCGTGGTGCCGGAGTTGCGGGGCGCCGAGGATGTGGGGAATCGTCTGGCCGAGTTGCCGATCGGGTGTCCGACCGTGCTGTTCGGCGAAGCGGTGGGTCAGGCTCCGCAGCCGGCCCGGCTGCCCTTCGACGCCCCGGGGTTCATCCTCTACTCCAGCGGCACGACCGGCGCGCCCAAATGCATCGTGCATCGCGGCGCCGGGATCCTGCTGAAGCAACTCACCGAGCACCAGTTGCACTGCGATATCCGCCCGGGCGATCGCGTCTTCTACTACACGACGTGCGGCTGGATGATGTGGAATTGGCTGGTCACCGCGCTGGCCAGCGGCGCCACGATCGTGCTGTACGACGGCTCGCCCTTCCATCCCGAGCCCGACGTGCTGTGGGACCTGGCTGCAGCGGAGTCGGTCGCGCTGTTCGGGACCAGCGCGAAGTACCTCGACGTCGCGGCACAGCGCGGCCTCGAGCCGAAGCGGACCCACGACCTGGCCGCACTGCGCACCATCACCTCCACCGGATCCCCGCTGGTGGCGGAGGGGTTCGAGTACGTCTATCGCGCAATCAAGGCCGACGTGCATCTCGCTTCGATCAGTGGAGGCACCGATCTGTGCGGCTGCTTCGTGCTCGGCAATCCGACGCAGCCGGTCTATGCGGGCGAGATCCAGGGCTCGGCGCTGGGCCTGGACTGCGATGTCTGGGACGAGCACGGCAGGTCGCTGGCAGGGCAGCCGGGCGCGCGTGGCGAACTGGTCTGCTCCACGCCGTTCCCCTCCATGCCGCTGCACTTCTTCGGCGACGACGGCTCCAGGTACCACGCCGCCTACTTCGAGCGCTTCCCAGGTGCCTGGACGCAGGGCGACTTCGCCAGCAGAACGACGCACGGCGGCTTCGTCATCCACGGCCGCTCCGACGCCACGCTCAACGCTGGCGGTGTGCGGATCGGGACGGCTGAGCTCTACCGGCAGGTGGAGCGCTTCGACGAGATCCTGGAAGCCCTCGCTGTCGGCCAGGAGTGGCAGGGAGACACCCGCATCGTGCTGTTCGTGCGCCTTGCGCAGGGGGAGTCGCTCACCGACGCCCTGCAGCAGCGGGTCCGGCAGCGGCTGCGGACCGAATGCTCCCCCCGCCACGTGCCGACCAGGATCGTCGCGGTGGTCGACCTGCCGCGGACCCGATCGGGCAAGCTCGCCGAGCTCGCCGTGGCCGACGTCGTGAACGGCCGCGCGATCCGCAATGTGGCGGCATTGGCCAATCCGGAGTCCTTAGATCTCTTCCGTGACATCGGGTCGCTGCGGTCCTGAGGGCAGCCCCGGGGGCTGGGGCGTCGACCGGCGGGTTGCCACGGTGGACCGGTGATCAGGTGTCGACCCCCGGCAACTGCATCCGCTCGGCCCAGGGGGCCAGCCCGACCAGGGCGCCCTCGTCCCACGGGGCACGGGGGACCGGCACGGCTTGGCCATGGTGCGGCGCGTCCTCCAGCACGTGGACCTCGTCCTCGATGTTGCCGATCAGGTCGAGCTCGTCGGTACCCAGTCCGGCTCGTTGCGGTGTCGTCATGCGATTGCTCCTCCAATTGTCGGCTCTCATTGCCACGATGGGGACGCGGAGCCGGGCGGGGGAAGGCCTACCCGCGAGTAACGGGGCTCTACCGGCCGGTAACGCCGAATGGCGTAGTCCGAATGGGTCAGACCGCCCCGCGAAACCGGACCGCTGCGACGCCCTACGGCCCGCCGCAGGCGGATGTGCCAGGCCGGTGAGGCCCCGATGCCCGTGCGAGCGTTGATCGCCGCGAACTCCGGCAGAACTGCCGGAATTCGTCGCGATCAACGGCGGGCCCTCCGATGCGGCGGCGGCCTCTGCGACGCATCGGGCCAGGGCGCGGCCGCCGCCGCCATGCGGGCGAGGCTCCGCCACCCCGGCGCTCGGGGCAGCGGCGGCTGTTTGCCACACTGCGTAGGTATCCGTGGAAGGGGAGTGCAATGACGCGCGACGTCACCACTGTTGCTGTGGTCGGGCTCGGTCAGACCGGGGCCGGTCTGGCCGCCGCCGCCAACAAGGCCGGGCTGCAGGTGATCGAGGTGGGCGAGCACGACAGCCTCGACGGGATCGGCGCTGCCGAGCTCGTCGTCGAAGCCGTCCCCGAGGCCTTCGAGGCCAAGCGCGAGATCCTGGCCCGCATCGACAAGTCGGCCGGCCCCGACGCCGTGATCGCGACCACGGCCACCGCGATCTCGGTCACCGACCTCGCGCTGGGCACGACCGAGCCGGGCCGCATCATCGGTCTCGGCCCGTCGCTGCCGGCCGATGCGCCAGGTCTGCTGGAGATCGTGCGCTCGCCGCTGTCGACGGAGCATGCCGTCGCCGCCGGGGTGGCGCTGGCCGATGCCCTGGGCACCAGCAGCGTCATCGTCGGCGACCGCCCCGGGCAGATCGTCTCGCGTCTGCTGTTCGGCTACCTCAACCACGCGGTCGGCATGGTCGAGAGCAAGTACGCCAGCCGGGATGACGTGGACGCCGCGATGCGATTCGGCTGCGGCTACCCGACCGGCCCGCTGGCCTACCTCGATGCGGTCGGGATCGACACCGCCTACCGGATCCTCGACGGGCTCCACGCCGCGACCGGCGAACGCGTCCACGCCCCGGCGCCCATCCTGAGGCAGATGATTGCGGCCGGGCGACTCGGTCGCAAGAGCGGTCGCGGCTTCTACTCCTACGCCGGGCCCGGTTCGGCGGAAGCTGTTGCCGATGATCCGGCTCCGGTGGCCGGTGCGGACGGAGGCGCTGCGCCGCGCGCCGTCTCCTCGGTCGGTGTCGTCGGCTCCGGGACAATGGCCGCCGGCATCATGGAGGTCTTCGCCAAGTCCGGCTTCCCTGTCACTTTTGTGGCGCGCAGCGAGGACAAGGTGGCCCGCGTCGTGGCCGCCATCACCAAGTCGCTGCAGCGCGCCGTCGACAAGGGCCGCATGTCCGAGGAGGAGCGCGACGCGGTGCTCGGCCGAGTGGCCGGCGTCACCGATGTCAGCGGCCTGTCGGAGGTGGATCTGGTCGTGGAGGCGATCGTGGAGGACCTCGACACGAAACTCGACCTCTTCCGCCGCCTCGACGCCGTGTGCAAGCCGGGGGCCGTGCTCGCCACGACGACCTCGAGCCTGCCGGTGGTGCAGATGGCCGCCGCGACCGGTCGCCCGGCTGACGTCGTGGGCCTGCACTTCTTCAACCCGGCCCCCATCATGAAGCTGGTGGAGATCGTTGCCCCGGTCACCACGGCCCCCGACGTGGTGGCCACGGCCAAGGACGTCTGCTCCCGCACCAAGAAGGTGGCCGTGGAGTGCGGAGACCGGGCCGGGTTCATCGTCAACGCCCTGTTGTTCCCCTACCTCAACGATGCGGTGCGGATGCTGGAGTCCGGGTACGCATCCATGGATGAGATCGACGCCGCCATCAAGGCCGCCACGGGCTTCCCGATGGGACCCTTCGCGCTGCTCGACGTGGTCGGCAACGATGTGTCGCTGGCGATCCAGCAGACACTGCTCAGCGAGTTCCGCGATCCCGGCTTCGCGCCAGCGCCCACACTGGAGCACCTCGTGGCCGCGGGGTACCAGGGTCGCAAGACCGGTCGCGGCTTCCGTACGTACTGACCTCGACCGGGCACGGTCCTCGCTGCGTCCTGTCGACCTGGCCCGCGACGGGCGGGCCCGTGTCGCCGCTCGACCACCGCTCCTTGGCCGAGGATGCAGCGACCCGGAAAGGCGCCGCGTTCCGACATCGGGCGGACTCCGGCGCGGCACGGCAGAATCGAGGCCATGGCGCGTCAGCATCGCAGCAGCCGCGGCGTGCGGCGGCCCTTGTCAGCGGGCAGTGTCCGGACGCGGGAGGAACACGCCGACGGTGATTGGCTGGTGGCCACGTGGACGGCGCGAAGCGAGGAGCGCAACTACACGTGCCCGATCTGCCGGGGCAGGCTGGCGGCAAGCACCGCGCATCTGGTGGTGTGGCCGGCAGCGGGCGGCGTCGCCGATCGCCGGCATGTCCATACCTCCTGCTGGCGCCGACGTGCGCGCCAGCGCGATCCGGTGAGGTGGTAGCGATGACCGTGGTGCTGCTCTTCGACGGCGATTGCGCCTTCTGCTCCACGAGCGCACGGGCACTGCAGCGGTGGGTGCGGCCGAGGTGCTTGGTGCTGCCCTACCAGCACGTAGACCTCGAGCGCTGGCACACTTCGCGCGACGAGGCCGCCGCAGAGGTCCTGCTGCTGCGGCGCTCCGGTGACACGGTCGTCCGGCTGGGCGGTGCTGCGGCGATCGCCGCGGCACTGCGGCTCGGCGTTGCGCCCTGGCCGGTGGCCGGTGTGTTGCTGGAGTTGCCGGGCGTGCGAACGGGTGCGCGTGCGCTGTACCGGGCCGTGGCTCGCCATCGCCACCGGATGCCGGGCGGCACACCCGCCTGCGCATTGGACGGCGCCACCTCCGTAGCGGCCGTGGGCTGACCATGGCCCCGATCCGCGCCAACTCGGTGTTGCCGGCAATCCGCGAGTCCTTCGTCGTCACGACCGCCGACGGCGAGACGATCGTGGGGGAGACGGCCGTGCCGGAGCGCGTCGAGCCGATCGCGACGCTGGTCTGCCTGCATCCGCTGTCCACGCACGGCGGCTCGACCGATTCCCACCTGTTCCGCAAGGCTGCTTGGCGACTGCCGGCGCTGGCCGGGATCGCCGTCGTCCGGTTCAACTTTCGGGGTGTGTCCAGCACCGTGGGGACGAGCACCGGCGAGTTCGGGCAGGCCAGCAGCGAGGGGCTCGATCTCGGGGCGGTCCTCGGGCACGTGCGCACGGCCGGGCTGCCGGATCCGTGGCTGATGGGATGGTCCTTCGGGACCGACGTGGCGATCAAGCACGGTGATCGCAGCCCCGTGGCAGGCGCGATCCTGCTGGCCCCCACCCTGCGATGGTCCACCGATGCCGACCTCGACCGCTGGGCCCGTTCCGGTCGGCCGATGTCGGTACTGGTCCCCGAGCTCGACGACTTCCTGCGCCCCGATGCCGCGCGGCGGGGCTTCGCGCGCGTTCCGCAGGCGGAGATCATCGACGTGCCCGAGGGCCGCCATCTCTTCGTGGGCGAACGGTATGTGAAGATCGTGCTCGACCATGTCGTGGGCCTCCTAGCCCCGGCGTACCGCCCGGTGCCGTCCGAATGGGACGGCCCGATGCAGACCTGGAGTGTGCTGTGAACGACTTGTCCGGACGCAAAGCACTGGTCACCGGCGCATCGAAGGGCATCGGAGCGGCGATCGCGCTAGCGCTGGCCGAGCACGGAGCCGATGTCGCCCTCCTGGCCCGCAACGGCGCACTGCTCGAGCAGGTGGCCCAGGGAGTGCGCAGCCATGGCCGCGACGCCCTTGTCCTGCCCTGCGATGTCACCGATCCGGATGCCGTGAAGGCCGCCGTGGCGCATCTGCACCAGGAGTTCGGCGCGCCGGACATCCTGGTGAACAACGCCGGCGGCAATTCCTTCTCCATGCCGCTGGCCACGACACGGTTCAGCGGCTTCGACAAGGTCATGCGGTTGAACCTCGACTCGACCGTGCACGTGACGCAGGCCGTCCTGCCGCACATGCTCCAGGCCGGACGCGGATCCATCATCAACATCTCCAGCGTCGTGGCGCTGCGCGGAGCCCCGCTGATGTCCCACTACGCCGCCGCCAAGGCCGCGGTGGTCTCCTTGACGCAGTCGCTGGCCCTGGAGTGCGCCTCGGCCGGTATCCGGGTCAACGCTCTGCTGCCGGGCTGGATCCGCACGGATCTGACCGACTTCCTCCGTGCCAGCGACGAGACCGAGACGTCGGTGTTGTCACGGGTGCCCATGCAGCGGTGGGGGACGGCCGAGGAGATCGCCAACGTGGCCGTGTTCCTGGCGTCCGACGCCTCCAGCTTCATCACCGGGCAGTCGATCGTCGCCGACGGCGGCCTGTCCGCGATGCCCTGACCTGCGCGGAACGGACACGTCATGCTGAACGTTGCGGACGAGGGCAGCGGGCTGCCTGTCCTGCTGCTGCACGCCTACCCGTGCGACCACCGGATGTGGCAGGCCCAGGCGGCAGCGCTCGTGGCGGCCGGGTGCCGGGTGCTGCGCCCGGACCTGCCCGGCTTCGGGTTGTCGCCGTTGCCGGCCGCAGAGCCGTCGATGCGGGCCATGGCGGAGGCCGTGCTCGAGGCCGCCGATGCGCGCGGCATCGGATCCTTCGTGCTTGGCGGCCTCAGCATGGGCGGGTATGTCGCCATGGAACTGTTGCGGCAGCAGCCGGGGCGCGTCCGGGGCCTGGCCCTGGTCGATACCAAGGCGACGCCCGACGGGCCCGCTGCGCGCGCGCTCCGCGAGCAGACTGCGCAACGGGCGCTCGCTGCGCAATCCCTGGCGCCGTTGGCCGATGGGATGCTCGAGGGGCTGCTCGGCGAGACCACGCGCCGGACCAACCCCGAGGCCACGACGCAGACCCGGCGCTGGATCGAGTCGGTTGCCGCCGAATCCGCGGGTTGGGCGATGCGGGCGATGGCCGAGCGTCCCGATTCCCTGCCGACGCTGGCCCGCTTCGCCGGGCCCGCGGTGGTCATCGCCGGTGATGAGGACACGCTGAGTCCCGCGGGCGAGCAGGAGCAGATGATGGCAGTGCTGGCCAACGCCCGCCGCATCACGATCCCCGGGTCCGGGCACCTGTCCGCAGTGGAGCAGCCGGATGACGTGGCGGCGGCGCTGGTGGAGTTCGCGGCCACCGTTGCTGGCGAGTCGCTCTAGCGTAGGAGGGGCCGTCGGACTCCACCGGGCAGCTCGTCGGCCGTCGCTGGCCAGGCGCCCCATCGGCGCTGCGCCTCAGGGCAGCGCGGGCAGGCTCATGCGTCCAGCGATTCCTCGGACGCCATCCCGCCCTCCATGATCGGCTCATCATCGACAAAGGCGTCTTCCGCCTCCGAGGCGATGATCTCAGCCTCCAGTTCGGCGAACCCGTCCGCTATGAGCGAGGCGTACATGGCGATGCCGCTGCCGCTGGGGTGGATGCCGTCGGCGACAACGAGGTCTGGGTCGTCGAGCACGGCGGCGTGCCAGTCCACCAGCACGGCGTTGGGATACTCCTGGACAACGGTCGCCAGGACGTCGTTGTTGGGATCCTGCCAGCGCCGGGGGACGGAGATGTTGACGACGGCAATCCGGCTCACGCCTTCCTCGGCGAAGGTGTCCAGCACTGCTCGCACGCTGTTCGGCCCGACGAAGCCGTTGGACCCCATGTGCAGGATGATGTCCTCGCGCAGCGACCCGGCTGCCGCGAGCTCCCGCACACGCGCCACCTGATCATCCTGTTGCCGGCCCACGTCGGCGTCGATCGTCAACTCCGGGAACTCCCGCTGCAGCGCCCGGCCCGCGCCGATCATCACCGATTCCCCGATGCCGAGCTGCCCCGGTGCTACGCGAGGCGCGGCCGGCGCCGGCGACTCGCCCTCCGGCGCTGGGGAAGAAGAGTCCGCGGTTCCTGCGTTCGGCGGCGTGGCCTCCGGCTCTGCCGCGGTCAGGCTGGTGACACCGCCGAGGTAGTCGGCCCCCGACGGCAGGGCGTACAGCCGCAGCCCCATGCCGGCGAGCACGATGGCGATGATCGCGACCAGGGCCGCGGGGCGCCGAGCGAGTCCGGCGGTCGAGCGGGGTCCGGCTGCCAGGACTGCCAGCATCCGGTTCCACGCCCCGCGGAACCCGTACCGGCGCACCGGTGTCTCCAGGAAGCGGTAGGACAGCTCGGCGATCCCGAGCGTCAGCCCGATCCGCAGGGCAAGATTCGCCGTGCCGGTCAACGGGACGTCGAGTCCTGGCCGGGTGACCAGGAACACCGGCCAGTGCCACAAGTAGATGCCGTAGGAGCGAGTGCCCAGATACCGCATCGGTGCGCAACCCACGATGCTTCCGAATCGGGACGCCGGATGGGTCACCGCGACGATGAGCAGCGCCACCAGGCAGGAGATCAGCAGGAATCCGCCCCGGTACAGCAGCGAGGACTCCTCGCTCACCTGCCAGAACACCAGCAGCAGCGCCAAGAGCGCCGCCACGCCGATGCCGTCGATCACCGCCCGGGCA
Source organism: uncultured Actinomycetota bacterium (assembly GCA_963766005.1). Lineage (GTDB taxonomy): Bacteria > Actinomycetota > Actinomycetes > S36-B12 > CAVXYG01. The sequence goes on from CAVXYG010000008.1 coordinate 394,469, forward strand.
CCGGGCAGGACCGCGGACCGGGCGCTGCGCGGGATCCAGACCGTTGCCAGGCCAGCGCCGACCAGCAGCCCCATCACGTGCGTGTCGGTGCCGAAGTACACGCGCGAGGGATCGCTGTCCGCGGGCGAACCGCTGGCCACGGAGAGCACCAGCATGAGCGCGGTGGAGAGCAGCGCCCCGATGCCGGCGACCCGTCCCACGAACCTGCCGCGCCCTGCGCGCCAGGCGAGGAGGAAGACCCACGGCCACAGGATGTAGAACTGCTCCTCGACCGCAAGCGACCACAGGTGCTCCAGCATCGGGGGACGCCCCGTGGCCTCGAAGTAGGACTGGTCGGTGACGATGTAGACCCAGTTCGTGACGTAGGTCAACGCTGCGGGCAGGTCGCGCTGCTGGTTTCCCGCGGCGTCGGGCGCCAGCGTGACGACCAGCAGCGTGGAGCCGATGAGCACAGCCGTCAGCGCGGGGAGCAGTCGACGTGCCCGGCGCAGGTAGAACTGTCGCAAGTCCGGTGCGCCCCGTCGGGCGGCCGACTCCAGCAGCAGGGTCGTGATGAGGAAGCCGGACAGGACGAAGAACACGTCCACGCCGAGGAAACCGCCCGGCGCCCACGGGAGATCGGCGTGGAAGGCCAGGACGGCGAGGACGGCGACCGCGCGCAGCCCGTCCAGCGCCGGCAGGTATCCCATGCCGCGGATGCGCAGCAGGCTCCGGTGCTCCGGGCGAGGGGGAGGCGTCGGCGCGCCCGACCGAGTGTCCTCGGGATCGACCCGAGGCTCCATCGTCGTCGTCATACCTCACCCCAACTCGCACAGAGGAGCCATCCCGGGGCAAACGATGCTGGGGCACCGTCACGGGGAAGTGCCGCGGTCACTCGGTCCAGATCATATGCGCAGACAGCGCCGCGCCCCGAGACCTCGGGCCTCGGGGCGCGGCGTGTTGCTGCCAGTGAGCAGGGCGCTACAGGTTGCGGAAGCGGTTGATGGCGTCGAGGTGCTGCGCGCGCTTCGCCGCATCGGTCACGCCCAGCCCCTCCTCCGGAGCCAGGCAGAGCACGCCCACCTTGCCCTGGTGCAGGTTGCGGTGCACCTCGTAGGCGGCGGCGCCGGTGTCCTCCAGGCGGAACGTCTTCGACAGCGTCGGGTGGATCAGGCCCTTGTCGATGAGTCGGTTGGCCTCGTAGGACTCGCGGTAATTGGCGAAGTGCGAGCCCACGATCCGCTTCAGGTTCATCCACAGGTAGCGGTTGTCGTACTCGTGCATGTAGCCGGTGGTGGAGGCGCACGTGGTGATGGTGCCGCCCTTGCGAGTCACGAACACCGACGCCCCGAAGGTCTCCCGCCCCGGATGCTCGAAGACGATGTCGATGTCCTCTCCTCCGGTGAGCTCACGGATGCGCTTGCCGAACCGCAGCCACTCCTTCGGGTCCTGCGTGTGCTCGTCCTTCCAGAACTGGTAGCCCTCCTCCGAGCGGTTGATGACCAGCTCGGCACCCATCGAGCGCACGATCCTCGCCTTCTCCTCGTTGGAGACCACGCACACCGGGATCGCGCCGCCGTTCAGCGCGTACTGCGTTGCGTAGGAGCCCAGGCCGCCGGAGGCGCCCCAGATGAGGACGACGTCGCCCTGCTTCATCCCGGCCCCGTTGCGCGAGACCAGCTGGCGGTAGGCAGTGGAATTGACCAGACCCGGCGATGCGGCCTCCTCCCACGTCAGGTGCGCCGGCTTCGGCATGAGCTGGTTGGACTTCACCAGTGCGATCTGGGCCAGGCCGCCGAAGTTCGTTTCGAAGCCCCAGATGCGCTGCTCCGGATCGAGCATCGTGTCGTTGTGGCCGGCGGGCGATTCCAGCTCCACGCTCAGGCAGTGCGCGACGACGTCGTCGCCCGGTTTCCAGGCGTTGACGCCCGGGCCGGTGCGCAGCACGACGCCGGAAAGATCGGAGCCGATGACGTGGTAGGGGAGGTCGTGACGCTTGGCCAGGGCGTGGGTCTTGCCGTAGCGCTTCAGGAAGCCGAACGTCGAGACGGGCTCGAAGATGGACGTCCACACGGTGTTGTAGTTGATCGCCGAGGCCATCACGGCGACGTAGGCCTCGCCGGGGCCGAGCTCCGGAAGCGGTACGTCATCGATGTGGATGGACTTGCGCGGGTCCTTGTCCCGAGTGGCCATACCCTCGAACATCGACGCGTCCGACTCGCGCACGACTGCCGCCTGGTAGCTGTCGGGCAGAGCCATGCCGGCGAAGTCCTCGCTGCTGGTATCGCCAGCGAGGATGGCCTCCAGGATTTCCTTCACGGTGCCTCCGATAGTCCGCGCACGGGCGCTGGTGGTGGGATGACCTCACGGTAACCCGCCGATAGGCGCAGCCGACTTCCGGGGTCGTGCTCCCGGCAGACACCGACGAACGCGCTTCGCCCACGGGGTCCGCCGCTGCTGGTGCGGGCGATCGCGGAGGCCTCGGGCCTGCGGTCGGGACTCGCGCCTCCGCTGCTGCGCCGGGCCGCGCAGTGGCCACCGGCGGCCCGACTTCCGGCATCCTCAGCGATGCCCCCGCAACTTCGCCCTGCAGGGCCGTCGGACCAGCACGGGGCCAGCGGTCACCCGCGGGGAATGTCGCCGCCAGGGTCAGTGGCCCAGGTCCTCGCCCTTCTCGACCAGCTCGATGAGCACACCGCCGCTGTCCTTCGGATGCACGAAGTTGACGCGCGATCCGGCGGTCCCGGTCTTGGGGGCGTCGTACAGCAGCCGCATGCCGGCGGAGCGGATCTGCTCGGCGGCGGCTTCCACATCGTCCACGCCGAAAGCCACCTGCTGAATGCCCGGTCCGCTCTTGGCCAGGAACTTGCCGATGGTGGTGTCCGGGCTCAGCGGGGCCAGCAGCTGGATGAACGAGCCAGAGTCGCCGACCTGGAGCATCGCCTCGCGCACTCCCTGCTCCTCGTTGACCTCCTCGTGGACGCTGATCGCTCCAAAGGCCGACCGGTAGCGCTCGATCGCCTCATCGAGGTCCGGCACAGCGATGCCGACATGGTCGATCCGCGTGAACACCGGCTGGGTCATGGGTCCTCCTCGTTCGCGGGCGCCCGCCCGCTGGCGTCGGCGCCGAGCCGTCCTAGGTATCGTGGCATTCAGGATCGTCTACCTGGGAGGGCACCCTCATGACCACCTCTGTGATCGTCGCCGGCGCGCGAACGCCTATGGGCCGGCTGCTCGGCTCGCTGAAGGGGCTCTCCGCGGCCGACCTCGGCGGGATCGCCATCAGGGGTGCGCTGGAGAAATCCGGGGTGTCGCCCGAGCAGGTGGACTACGTGATCATGGGCCATGCGATCCAGGCCGGCACCGGCCAGATCTCCGCGCGCCAGGCCGCGGTCAAGGGAGGCATTCCCATGGATGTCCCGGCGTTGACGGTGAACAAGGTCTGCCTATCCGGCATCGACGCGATCGCGCTGGCCGACCAGCTCATTCGTGCCGGCGAGTTCGACATCGTGGTGGCCGGTGGCATGGAGTCGATGACCCAGGCCCCGCACCTGCTGCCCAAGTCCCGCGAGGGCTTCAAGTACGGCGACACCACGCTGGTGGATTCCATGGCCTTCGACGGCCTCACGTGCGCGTTCGACCAGATGGCGATGGGTGCCGCCACGGAGCGGCACAACGCCCGCTACGACCTGACTCGTGAGGAGCAGGATGCCTTCGCCGCCCGCTCGCACCAGTTGGCCGCGCAGGCGCAGAAGAACGGCCTGTTCGACGACGAGATCGTGGCCGTGGAGATCCCGCAGCGCAAGGGCGACCCGATCGTGTTCAGCGTGGATGAGGGCGTCCGCGGCGACACCACGACCGCGTCGCTGGGCAGGCTGCGCCCGGCCTTCGCCAAGGACGGCACCATCACCGCGGGTTCGGCGTCACAGATCTCCGACGGCGCCGCGGCGGTCGTGGTGATGAGCAGGGCCAAGGCCGAGGAACTGGGCCTGACCTGGTTGGCCGAGATCGGTGCGCACGGTGTCGTGGCCGGTCCCGACGCCAGCCTGCAGGAGCAGCCCGCCAACGCCATCCTCAAGGCCGCGGCGAAGCAGGGCATCGAGGTGGGCGATATCGACCTGTTCGAGCTGAACGAGGCGTTCGCCGCGGTCGGCCTGGTCTCGGCCCGCAAGCTCGGCATCAGCGAGGACGTCGTCAACGTCAACGGCGGCGCGATCGCGATGGGGCATCCGCTGGGCATGTCCGGCGCCCGCCTCGTGCTGACGTTGGCGCTGGAGTTGCAGCGCCGCGGCGGCGGCATCGGTGCGGCCGCGCTGTGCGGCGGCGGCGGCCAGGGCGATGCGCTCATCGTGACGGTGCCGAAAGCCTAGGGTTGGGTCCGTCGCCCACCGACGGCACAAGAGGGAATCGTGAGTCAACCAATGTCGCAACCGATGTCGATGCAGGGCGCCGTTGATCTGGGGGCCCTCAGTGCCGCCCGGGAGGCGAAGGCGAAGGCAGCCCAGGCTGCGGCCTCGGCGCCCAGCGGGGTCATCAAGGACGTCACCGCGGATACCTTCCAAGCCGATGTGCTGGAGCAGTCCCAGACCGTCCCGGTCGTCATCGACCTCTGGGCCGACTGGTGCGGGCCCTGCAAGCAGTTGACGCCGGTCCTGGAGCGGCTGGCCGCCGAGTACGCCGGCCGGTGGGTGCTGGCCAAGGTCGACGTCGATGCCGAGCAGCAGATCGCGGCTGCCTTCCAGGTGCAGTCCATCCCGTCGGTGTTCGCGGTGATCGGCGGCCAGCCGCTGCCGCTGTTCCAGGGCGCCCAGCCGGAGCCGCAAGTGCGCCAGATCATTGAGGCGCTGCTGGCCGAGGCGGCCAAGCACGGCGTCTCCGGCACTCTCGCAGCGCCTGCGGCGCAGGCGCCGGAACCGGCCGAGGACGCGACGCACCCGGGCATCGACGCGGCCTACGCAGCGATCGAGGCAGGAGACTGGAGTGCGGCCCGCGCTGCGTACCAGTCGATCCTGGACAGCGATCCGCGCGATCCCGACGCGACCGCAGGACTGCGCCTGGTCGCGCTGTACGCGCGGACCGACGGCGTCGACGCGATGGCGGCGATGGCGGCAGCCGCGGAGCAGCCGGACGCGCTGGATGCGCAGTTCGCCGCGGCCGACGTGGAGGCGATGAACGGCGACTGGCAGGGCGCCTTCGACCGGCTCATCGGCCTGGTGCGGCGCACGTCCGCCGACGACCGGGCCGCGGTGCGTTCGCGCGTTGTGGAGTTGTTCGACATCGCCGGCCCGGACGAGCCCACGGTCCCGAAGGCGCGGATCGCCCTCGCCAATGCGCTGTTCTGAACCCGCTGCGTGGATCCACCGGGCCCGGTCGGGCGCAGTGCTGCGTCGCGGCGACCGTGCGGGCGCCTGGCCGATAGGGTGGAGGCTCCGACCACGGAGGTTGCTGTGAGCGCTGAGGAGTTCCTGGGGCGGGTCTTCGACCACATCCCCGAGTTGAACCGTTCGGGTGGTTTCAGCCACCGGTCCTGGTCCTACGGCGGGCGCCCCACCAAAGAGGGCATCGGGCTGCTGCCGGTCGACATCGACATCGAGTCGATGGTGACCTGCATCCTCAATGTCGAGGAGTACCCGCGCAATGTCCGCTACGTGGAGTCCGTGGAGATCCTCGATCGCCGGGCCGACAACGACTTCACCTATGTCCAGCGACTGAGCCTGCCGATGCTGGGCGGGCTGCAGATGGCGCTGCGGCTCGTCGATCTCGGCGAGCGCGGCGGCTATCACGTGGTCGCCTGGCACCAGGACGACGAGGCGACCGACGCACTGGACAAGAAGCGGGGCGGCGCTCGGACCCAGTACAACCTCGGGGCCTGGCTGCTCAAGGAGCACGAGGTGATCTACGCCTTGGCCTCGGCGCCGCGGAAGGCCGATGTCGGTTCCTTGAAGTTCGCCGTCATGACGAAAGGTGCCGAAGCGACGGCCAGCGAGGTGCTGAAGTCCAACATCGAGGGCATGGTCGCCTGGAGCAAGCAGTAGCCCATCGGCCCATCTCGGGGGCCCTGCTGCCACCAGCCGCCCAGCCGCAAGCAGCCGCGGCTCGGATCGTGCGGTCAGGACCGCGGACTGCTACCCGTACGGCAGCCTTGGCGGGGGCACGGCTGCTGCGGCACGTCAGGGCATCCGGCGGCCGGCGGGAGCGGGTGTTGCCCCCGCCGCGTGGCTGCCTCGACGAACCGCGGCAGGGCCGGTCGGGGTCTCTCGTTGCAGCGACCCCGGGCGGCACTCCCGGTCAGCCGTCCCAGCGCAACCAGACCGAGGCCAGCGGAGGCAGCACCAGCGTGGCGGCCGAAGACAAGCCGTGCGCCCCCTCGCCCTCGGCTGTGACGCCGCCGAAGTTGCCAGCGCCGGAACCGCCGTAGGCCTCGGCGTCGGTGTTGAGGATCTCCGTCCAGGTCCCGGCCATGGGTAGCCCGAGCCGGTAGTGCTCCCGCACGATGGGCGAGAAGTTGATGGCCACGGCGATGACGGACCCGTCCTTGCCCCGACGCAGCCAGGAATACACGTTGCCGGTGGCGTCGTTGGCGTCGATCCACTCGAAGCCGGCCGGGTCGTGGTCCTGAGACCACATGGCCGAGTGCTCGCGGTAGATGCGGTTCATGTCGCGCAGGCACGCCTGGACCCCGCGGTGCTCCGGGTAGTCCAGCAGCCACCAGTCCAGCGACCGCGACTCCGACCACTCCGAGGATTGCGCGAACTCGCTGCCCATGAACAGCAGCTGCTTGCCCGGATGCGCCCACATGTAGGCGAAATAGGCGCGGAGGTTGGCCAGCTGCTGCCAGCGGTCGCCGGGCATCTTCCCGACCAGCGAACCCTTCCCGTGCACGACCTCGTCGTGGCTGATGGGCAGCACGAATTGCTCGGTGTAGGCGTACATCATCGCGAAGGTCATCTCGTGGTGGTGGTACTGCCGGTGGATGGGCTCGTGGGCGATGTAGTCCAGCGAGTCGTGCATCCAGCCCATGTTCCACTTCAGTCCGAACCCCAGGCCGCCCAGGTGCGTGGGCCGGGTGACGCCGGACCAGGACGTGGATTCTTCGGCGATCGTGACGATCCCGGGCACGCGCTTGTAGACCGTGGCGTTCATCTCCTGCAGGAAGGACACCGCTTCGAGGTTTTCCCGTCCGCCGTAGATGTTCGGCGCCCACTGGCCCTCCTCGCGCGAGTAGTCGAGGTAGAGCATGGAGGCCACGGCGTCCACCCGCAGTCCGTCGACGTGGAATTCCTCCAGCCAGAACACGGCGTTGGCGACCAGGAAGTTGCGAACCTCGGAGCGGCCGAAGTCGAAGATGTAGGTGCCCCAGTCCATGTGCTCGCCGCGTCGTGGGTCGGCATGCTCGTACAGCGGCGTTCCGTCGAAGCGACCCAGCGCCCACTCGTCCTTGGGGAAGTGCGCCGGCACCCAGTCGACGATGACCCCGATGCCGGCCTGGTGCAGGCGGTCTACGAGGTAGCGGAACTCGTCCGGCGACCCGAACCGGGAGCTCGGGGCGTAGTACGAGGTGACCTGGTATCCCCAAGAAGGCTCATAGGGGTGCTCGGCGACCGGCAGGAACTCCACGTGGGTGAAGTGGTTCTCGATCAGGTAGCCGGTGAGCTCATCGGCCAGCTGGGTGTAGAGCAGGCCCTTGCGCCAGGATCCCAGGTGCACTTCGTACACCGACATCGGGCCGTTGTGCGGATTGTGCTCGGCCCGACGGGCGAGCCACTCGTCGTCGCTCCACTCGTAGCTGGATTCGAAGACGACCGATGAGGTCGCGGGCGGATGCTCGGTGGCGAAGGCCATCGGGTCCGCCTTCTCGCGCCACACCCCGTCCGCGCCGAGGATCTGGTACTTGTACTTCTGGCCCGAGCCCACGCCGGGAACGAACAGCTCCCACACGCCGGAGGAGCCCAGGGAGCGCATCGGCGCGTTGCTGCCGTCCCAGAAGTTGAAGTCCCCGACGACGCGGACGCCGCGGGCGCTCGGCGCCCAGACCGCGAAGGAGGTCCCTGAGACCGGGCCCTGCGGGGTGTCGTAGCGCTGCAGATGTGCGCCGAGAACCTCCCAGAGCTGCTCGTGGCGGCCCTCGCCGATGAGGTGCAGGTCGACCTCGCCCATGGTCGGAAGGAACCGGTAGGGGTCGTCGGACTCCACGGGATCGCCGCCGTAGGCGACCAGGAGCCGGTAATCGGGCACCGTGGCCATCGGCAGCGCCCCGACCCAGATGCCGCGGTGCTCGTGCTGCAGGGGATGGACCTCGCCGCCGACCCTCACCGAGACCGAGGTCGCCAACGGGCGGAAGGCGCGAACGGTCACGGCCCCCTGGTGCTGGTGCGGGCCCAGGAGGGCATGCGGATCGTGGTGCGCGCCATCGACGATGCGGTCGAGGTCGCTGGGATCGACGGGGAGCACCTTGGGGGTCTTGGCCATAGTCACATCCTGTACCGGAGGCCTGCTGAATGCAGCGCTATCGGTGGGCTCGGCCGTCATCGCCATCGAATCGTCGGGCCGTCGAGGGCCTGCGGGCCCCTCGACGGCCTGTCGGGGCTCCTGCGCGCGAGCGGCCTGCGGGCGGAGTCTGGCGCGCCACGCGCCGGGCGCTGCGCGGGCCCGGCGCTACCCCTGCACTGCCGCGATGTGGGCCATGTGCCCGAGCGGGCCCAGACGCACGAACACCGCCTGCCCCCACGACCAGGTGGCGCCGCTGGGGTAGTCGTGGACGGTGAGCGTGTCGGACCAGGCTCGGCCCAGCGCGGGCATGTCCAGCCAGACCATCGTCGAGCGCTCGCGATACGGATCCATGCTGCAGATCACGATGACCGTGTCCTCGCCATCGGTCTTGGAATAGGCGATGACCGCGTCGTCCTCGGTTCGGTGGAAGGCGATGCCGCGCAGTTGCTGCAGCGCCGGGTGGCGGCGGCGGACGTCGTTGAGCAGCGTGAGGTAGTCGATGAGGGTGCCGCCCTCGGCTGCCGCGGCCCAGTCCCGAGGCCGCAGCTGGAACTTCTCGGAGTCGAGGTACTCCTCCTTGCCCGGCGCCAGCGCGGCGTTCTCGAACAGCTCGTAGCCGGCGTAGATCCCCCACGAAGGCGACAGCGTCGCGGCCAGTGCTGCCCGCATGGCGAAGGCGGCGGGCCCGCCGTGCTGCAGCACCGCGGGCAGGATGTCGGGGGTGTTCGGCCAGAAGTTGGGCCGCATGTAGGCGCTGGCCGGCCCGGCGAGCTCCCGCACGTACTCGGTCAGCGACTCCTTGTCGTTGCGCCAGGTGAAGTACGTGTAGGACTGCTGGAAGCCGACCTCGGCCAGGCCCCGCATCATCGCCGGCAGGGTGAAGGCCTCGGCCAGGAAGATGACGTCGGGGTGGGTGGCGTTGATGGAGCCGATGAGGCGGTCCCAGACCCACAGCGGCTTGGTGTGGGGGTTGTCGACCCGGAAGATGCGGATGCCCCGGTCCACCCAGAAGCGCGCGACCCGCTCGACCTCCGCATAGAGCCCCTCGGGATCGTTGTCGAAGTTCAGCGGGTAGATGTCCTGGTACTTCTTCGGCGGGTTCTCGGCATAGGCGATCGACCCGTCGGCGCGAGTGGTGAACCACTCGGGGTGCTCGATCACCCAGGGGTGGTCCGGCGTGGCCTGCAGGGCGAAGTCCAGGGCGACCTCCAGCCCGGCCTGCTCCGCCCGGGCGAGGAAGGCGTCGAAATCCGCCAGCGTCCCCAGATCCGGGTGCACCGTATCGTGCCCGCCCTCACGTCCGCCGATGGCCCACGGCGAGCCGGGATCGTCCGGTCCCGGATTGAGCGTGTTGTTCGGGCCTTTGCGGTTCGTGGTGCCGATGGGGTGGATCGGGGGCATGTAGAGCACGTCGAAGCCCATGGCCGCGACCGCGTCGAGACGCTCTGCGGCGGTGCGCAGCGTCCCGGAGATGGCCTCGCTGGCTCCCTCGCTGCGGGGGAAGAACTCGTACCAGGCGCTGAACAGGGCTCGGCGGCGCTCGACGCGAACCGGCCATGGGCCGCAGCGGCTGGGGTAGTCCCGCAGGATCCCGCAGCGCAGGAAGGCGAGGATGTCCGGCGCAAGGGCCACGGCGAGCCGCGCGCCGGCCGGTCGGCGGTCATCGGTGAGCGCAGCGGCGGACTCGCGCAGCAGCGCCGCGGCGACGTCGGCGGGGACCCCGAGATCGAGCGTCGCGTCGGGCGCGCTCACGAGATGGTCCGCTGCCCTGTGCAGCAGAGCCGCGCCCTCGGCGAGTTCGAGCATGACGTCGACACCGACCGGGATCTTCACTTCGGCCCGGTGCTTCCACGTGTCCAGCGGATCGTGGAAGGCCTCGATGGTGAACGTCCAGTCGCCGCCGCTACCCGGGCGCCACGCGTCGCAGGTCCAGCGGCTCAGCCCCGGCTCGGACGGCGCCATGGGGTAGCGGCCGGCGGGCAAGCCGTCGGGATCGGTGATGAGCAGGTGGACACCGAGACTGTCGTGGCCCTCGCGGTAGCAGGTGGCCCCGACGGTGAGCAGCTCGCCGATGGCTGCCTTGGCCGGTCGGCGTCCCGACTGCACCGCGGGCCAGACATCAGTGATCGGGAAACGGCCCGCCAGGGTCGGGGGCGGCACCACGCCGCCGGGGAGGGCGAAGCCCGGGTCTGCCGCAGCCGAGGTGTCCACGGCTTCAGGCTAGTGAGTCCGGTGCGGGAAGACGCGGCCATCTGGGATCGCTTCGCGGTCAACGGCCCTGTGCAATGGCGAAGCGGGGCAGCCTCTGCCGCCCCGCCCCGCTTCGATCCGGATCAGATCGGGCAGGAGGTCACGCAGCAGCGCGAGCCTCTTCCAGCCAAGGGTCGACCCGATCGCGGTTGTCCTCGATCCAGGCTGCGGCCTGGTCCTGGGTGTCCGGCTGCGTGTTCGCGCCGTTGTCGTACTCGAGGTTCTGGGCCGCGATGTCCGCCACCGGGATCTCGACTGCCTCGAAGAGCGCCTTCGCCGCAGGATCGGCGTCGAGGAACTCCTTGTTCGCCACCACGCGGATGCCCGCCGGAGCGATGCCCATCTCGCAGGGGTCCGCGGCGCACCGGCCCGGATCAAGCTCGGTGGCCGTGTCCGGGCCCTCGGGTGCCTCCGCTCCCAGGGAGAGCCAGACGACATCCTCGCCGGGCTTCAGTTGCGCCACGGTGCAGTTCGGCGTCCAGGTGTAGTACATCGCCGACTCTCCGCGGCCGATGCGCGCCAGCACATCCTGGAACAGCACCGAGTACTCGCCCTGCTTGTGCGTCAGCTTGTCCTGCCAGTTGTTCAGCGCAGAGTCGTGATGGTCGTGGGAACCGCGCTCAGTACTTCGCCGATGACGACTCGCCGCTGTCCCGACCATAGACGCCCGCCCCTTCGCAGCGGCGCCCCGGTGCGGCGAAGCGGCGAGTCGCGGCCCCGCGGAGGGGCCTGGATCGTGCGGTTGCGCCGCGTTCGTAGCCCGTTCCCAGCAGGTGCGCGCAGCGACACTGCCTCTCGACTCTGCGCCGCCGGCCCGATGCCGTCTTCGGCCTTAGTGGCGCGGCATCCTGCGCCGCTCGACCTTCGGCAGCGTCACTACCTGGAACAGCTGCACCGAGCGCCCGGGCACCGTGATGACGCTGCCCGACGGAGTGATCAGCGCGCTGGGCGAGGGTTGGCCGTCCGAGCGGCTGGTGTCGACCAGGGGCTCGAACGCGGGGCCGTACGGCGCCCGCGGCATGGTGAAGTCGATCGCGTGCGGTGCCGCGTGCAGGATCATGAACAGCGAGTGCGCTGTGACCGCCTCACCCCGATCGCCGCGGGTGCGCAGTCGGCCCGACACGTACATGCCGACGGTGCGGGTCTCGGCGGCGTTCCACACCGCAGCCGGGACCTCCGTGCCGTCGGAGGCAAACCACGCCAGGTCCTTCGTCGCGCCGCCCATCTGCGCCTTGCCCTCGAAGAAGAAGCGTTGCCGCAGCGCCTTCTGGCCGGTGCGTACCGATCCGAGGAACTGGGCACAGGCGAGCAGATCGCGCTGCCAATCGGCCAGGCTCCAGTCGATCCAGGAGATCTCGTTGTCCTGGCAGTAGGCGTTGTTGTTGCCGTGCTGGGTTCGGCCGAGCTCGTCTCCCATCGTGATCATCGGGACGCCGGTGCTGAAGAGCAGCGTGGCGTACAGCGAGCGGATGTGCCGGTGCCGGGCCTGGTTGATCTCAGGGTCGGTCGTCTCGCCCTCGACTCCGTGGTTGGTGGAGCGGTTGTTGTCGGTGCCGTCCCGGTTGTTCTCGGTGTTGGCCTCGTTGTGCTTGTGCTCGTAGGAGACCAGGTCGCGCATGGTGAACCCGTCGTGGGCGGTCACGAAGTTGATCGAGGCGTACGGCCTGCGGCCCTCGGAGGCGTACAGGTCGGCCGAGCCCGTGAGCCGCCATCCCAACTCGCCGATGCCGCTGGCGCCCCGCCAGAAGTCGCGGACGCTGTCGCGGTACTTGTCGTTCCACTCCGTCCACAGCGGCGGGAACTCTCCCACCTGGTAGCCCCCGGCACCGATGTCCCACGGCTCGGCGATGAGCTTCACCGAACGCAGCACGGGGTCCTGCTGGATCGTGGTGAGGAAGTTGCCGAGCATATCGACGTCGTGGAAGGAACGGGCCAGAGCGCTGGCGAGGTCGAAGCGGAATCCGTCGACGTGCATCTCGGTCACCCAGTAGCGCAGCGAGTCCATGATGAGCTGCAGCACGTGCGGCTTGGAGGCGTCGAGGGTGTTCCCGGTGCCCGTGTAGTCGGTGTAGTAGCGCCCGCTGGACAGGCGGTAGTAGTTGGCGTTGTCGATGCCGCGCCAGCACAGCGTTGGCCCGAGGTGGTTGCCCTCGGCGGTGTGGTTGTAGACCACGTCGAGGATCACCTCGAGGCCCGCTGCGTGGAAGTCCTTCACCATCCGCTTGAACTCGGTGACCTGCTGGCCGCGCGAGCCGGTGGAGGAGTAGGCGGCGTGGGGGGCGAAGTAGCCCAGGGAGTTGTAGCCCCAGTAGTTGGTCAGCCCGCGCTCCATGAGATGCGTCTCGTCGACGAACTGGTGCACCGGCAGCAACTCCACCGCCGTGACGCCGAGGCTGAGCAGGTGGTCGATGACCGCGGGATTCGACATCCCCAGGTACGAGCCGCGCAGATGCGGCGGGACGCTCGGGTGACGGGCGGTCATCCCCTTGACGTGCGCCTCGTAGATGACCGTGTCGCCCCACTGCGTCCGAGGCGGGCGATCATCGCCCCAGTCGAACCGGTCGTCGACGATGACCGACTTCGGGACGAACGGCGCCGAGTCGGCGTCGTTGCGGGCCATGTCGTCGGTGCCGACGTGGCCGAAGACTGCCGGATCGAGCCGGTACTGCCCGCTGAACGCCCGGGCGTAGGGGTCGGCGAGCAGCTTCGCCGGGTTGAACCGCTGACCCCGTCCAGGCTCCCAGCGCCCGTGGACCCGGAAGCCGTACTGCTGACCCGGGTGGAGGCCTTCCACGTAGCCGTGGAAGGTGTGGAAGGTCCGCTCCTGCAGTTCGTAGCGGGTCTCGGCGCCGTCGTCGTCGAAGACGCACAGCTCCACGGCTTCGGCGTTCTCCGACCACAGCGACACGTTGGCGCCATCGGCGTCGCAGGTCACGCCGAGCGGGTTCCACGTGCCCGGCCAGGCGGGCAGCCGGGGCGTGTCGCTCGGCTCGGTCATGGACCCTCCTCCGCACGTGGGCAATGGGCCTACTGTAGTTGCGGACCGCGGCGAGACGCCGCCGCCGAGCATGCTCGGGGCCGCCCGTCCGCCCCGGCGCTTCCCCCGCGCCGGCACCACCGTTACGCTCTGCGAAGCGGGCAAACCGGACACGGGAGGTGCGGGGTGGGGGACTTTGTGACCCTCGAGGTGGCGGACGGCGTGGGAACGATCACGCTGCGCCGCCCGCCGATGAACGCGTTGAACCTGCAGATGCAACGGGAGTTCGCCGAGGCAGCAGGCGCAGCCGACGCAGACGACGCGGTCCGGGCCGTCATCCTGTACGGCGGGCCCAAGGTGTTCGCTGCCGGCGCCGACGTCAAGGAGATGTCCGACTGGGATGCCGCGACCGCCGCGTCCGCCAGCAGGGACCTGCATCGCGCTTTCGGCGCCGTGGCCGCCATCGGCAAGCCCACGATCGCCGCGATCACCGGCTACGCGCTGGGCGGCGGCCTGGAGCTCGCGCTGTGCTGCGATCTGCGCATCGCCGGCGACAACGCCAAGGTCGGGCTCCCGGAGATCCTGCTCGGCATCATCCCCGGCGCCGGCGGCACGCAGCGGCTCACCCGCCTGATCGGGCCCGCCCGTGCCAAGGAACTCATCTTCAGCGGCCGCTTCGTCTCGGCCGAGGAAGCCCTCGCGATGGGGATCGTGAACCGGATCGTGGCGCCGGAGGACGTGTACGCCGAGGCGCTCGCGCTGGCGAAATCACTGGCCAGGGGCGCGCCCTACGCGCAGCGGGCGGCCAAGCGGGCGATCGAGGCGGCGTTGGAGCGCGGGGTGGCCGCAGGGCTGGAGGCCGAGCGGGCCGAGTTCGCCGGGCTGTTCGCCACCGAGGACCAACAGATCGGGATGCGGTCGTTCCTAGCGAACGGCCCCGGGAAAGCGGAGTTCGTGGGCCGATGACACAGCCGACTGCAGCCGACATCGAGCGGGCCTGGGACGACCCGAAACTCGCCAATATCCTCTACCACGACTGGGAGGCCGGCACCTACGACCAGAAGTGGAGCATCTCCTTCGACGAGCGCTGCATCAACTACGCCGTCGAGCGGTTCCGCCACGTCGCCGGCGAGGAGGGCTGGCCCTACCCGGAGGCGCTCGAGCTCGGGTGCGGCACCGGCTTCTTCCTGCTGAACCTGAGCCTCGGCGGGGTCATCGGCAGCGGCCACGTCACTGACCTGTCCCAGGGCATGGTCGATGTCACGCTGCGCAACGCCGAGAACCTCGGGATCGACCTCGAGGGCCGCGTCGCCGACGCCGAGTCCATCCCCTACCCGGACGACTCCTTCGACCTGGTCGTCGGCCACGCCGTGCTCCACCACATCCCGGATGTCGAACTGGCCATGCGCGAAGTGCTGCGGGTGCTGAAGCCCGGCGGCCGGTTCGTGTTCGCGGGGGAGCCGACTGCGCAGGGCGACGTCGTGGCCCGGCGCCTGTCCCAGTGGACCTGGGCGGCCGCCAGCCGGCTCACCCAGCTGCCGCCGCTGCGGGACAAGTGGGCCCTGCCCCGGCAGGAGTTGGCCGAGTCCTCGCGGGCTGCCGCGCTGGAAGCCGTGGTCGATCTGCACACCTTCGACCCCGACGCCTTGGCGCGGCTGTGCCTGCGGGCGGGCGCGATCGAGGTCACCACGGCGACCGATGAGCTGACCGCGTCGTGGTTCGGTTGGCCGGTACGCACCTTCGAGGCGGCGGTCAACCCCGGGGCGCTGGGCTTTGGCTGGGCTCGATTCGCCTTCCATGGCTGGATGAAGCTGTCCTGGCTGGACGAGCACGTCCTCGACCACGTCGTTCCGGACCGGTACTTCTACAACGTGGGTGTCACCGGGGTGAAGCCCTAGCCCATGTCGCGCCGTGACCCGCGCCAAGCGAGGTTCCTGACCGTGGACTCCCTGCGATGGGTGGTCCGGCACCGCGCCTGGACCTGGTGGTACCTGGTCCGCTACTGGCGGTTCTTCTGGTTCAAGGTGCGCAACCGGCACATCATCACGACCGGGTTCGTCTTCCTCGGCCGCAAGGTCGAGGTGTACGCCCGCAAGGGGTATGCCCAACTCATCCTCGGTCGTTGGGTGCACGTCGGAGACGAGAACCGGGTGCGTTGCCACGAGGGCGTGATGACGATCGGCGACAAGGTCGTGCTCGGTCGCGACAACACCTTCAACGGCTACCTCGACATCGAGGTCGGGTCCTCGACGATCATCGCCGACTGGGTCTATATCTGCGACTTCGACCACGTGACCTCCGACCTTGCCCTGCCGATCAAGGATCAAGGGATCGTGAAATCGCCGGTCCGAATCGGGCCGGACACCTGGATCGGGGTGAAGGCGACCGTGCTGCGCGGAGCCTTCGTGGGCCGAGGGACAGTCGTGGCCGCGCACGCGGTGGTGCGCGACGGCGTGTACCCGGACCTGGCCATCCTCGGCGGCACACCCGCCCGTGTCATCAAGGACCGCGCCGAGGTCTATGCCGAGCAGGCCGCCACGCGCGAGGCGCTGGCCGATATCGCGCGCAAGCACGAGCGGGCCGCCCGGCGGGCGCAGGCGCTGGAGGACTAGCGCCGCGGTGCGGTCCGAACCCGGCCCGAGGTCAACGCAGCGATCCCGGAGTCGGAGGTCGCTGCGTCGTGCCGGGGAGGCGACCGCCTATCGGTCGAGGCTCGGCACCTGGTCGTAGGCCGCGACGGTGTCGGCGGCGATGCGGGGCCACGCGAAGCGCTCCGGCAGCGAGGCAGCTGCGGCCCGGCATCGGCGGGCAGCCGCCTCGGGCTCGTCCAACGTCGCCGCGACAGCCTCGGCCAGGCCCGCGATGTCGCCGGGGGTGAACATCGCAGCGGCAGTACCGTCCTGGCCGATCTCCGCCAACCCGCCAGTGTCCGCCAGCACCAGTGGGACGCCTGCAGCTGCGGCCTCCAGCGCCACGATGCCGAACGGCTCATAGCGACTCGGCACGACGACAGCATGAGCCCGGGCGAATTCCGCGGCGAGCTCCTCGTGCGTCAAGTGCCCGGCCAACTGCACCGAGCCCGCCACGCGCTTGTCGCGGATCCGCATCCGCAGGGCTTCCTCCTGCCCGCCCCGGCCGGCCATGACCAATCGGATCCGCGGGAAACGCCGACGCAGGCGGGGCATGGCGTCGATCAGGTCGAAGGTGCCCTTCTCCCACTCCAGGCGACCGGCGAACACCAGGAGCGGTTCCGGGTCGGGGTTCCGCGCGGACGCTCCAGCGCTGCGCCATCACGCCGTTGGGGATCACCTGCGCCTCGACACCGAACTGCCGGCGCACATCCGCGGCCATGCTGGCCGAGCACGCGATGGTGCGCCGGGCCATGCCGGCCAGCCAGCCTTCGACCTCGTCCACCGAGACCGCCAGCGGCGAGGGCAGGTGCCCCTGGTGCCGGCCGCGCTCGGTGGAGTGGAACGTGGCGACGATCGGCAGGCCCAACCCATGAGCCCCGACTGCCGCGGCGTGGGCCGTCACCCAATCGTGGGCGTGCACGACGTCGGGTCGCGGCGCCCGCACCAGGGCCCCTGCCAGCGCGATGTTCAGCGACATCACCCAGGCCAGCAGCGTGTCCTCGGCGAAGGCCAGCGCAGGCGGCGTATGGCGGACGCGGATCACCCGGACGCCGTCGATCTGCGCATCGTCGGGCGCATCGGGGTGGGCCTGGGTGATGACCGTGACGTCGTGGCCGGCGCAGGCCTGCGCAGCGGCGAGGTGGGCCACATGCGGGGCGATCCCGCCGTACACCAGCGGCGGGTACTCCCAGGCCAGGTGCAGGATGCGCATCGGTTACAGCAGTCCACGGGCATCGAGGTGGCCGAACGGCCCGTTGATACGGCGCTGTTGCGCGGCCTCGCGGAACGCCGGCACCGACTCCGACCCGGACTCGGCGATGATCGAGGCCAGGCGATGGGTGTCGCTGTGGTGGAAGAAGTGGCGCCTGCGGGCGTAGTCGGCAGCGCTGTCCTTGGTGATCATGAATGCCCAGTCGCTGGCGAGGGCGAGCAGCAGGCTGCGCAGCAACTGATCTGCCGGAGCGCTGCGCGCACCCGTGGTCGGCATGTTGTCCAGGGCCTTCACCACGACGCTCTGAGCGTGCCAGTTGTCCTCGACGATGCCGGCCACCGCCGGTCCGGTCCAGGTCTGGAACCGCTTGCCCGCGCCCCAGGACGCCTCGCGCGGCTGGATCGGTTCCCCCACCAGACCCGCCCGCCGGGCGCCGTCGAGCGTGGTGACGTGGACGCCCGCGCTCGGCAGCAGCCGCAGGACCAGCTCCAGCCACTGGGGGCCCTCGTGCCACCAGTGGCCGTACAGCTCGGTGTCGAAGGCGGCGACGACGAGGCCGGGCTCGCCGTCCCGCTCGGCGATGTCGGCCAGGCGCCGACGGACGTGGTCCACGAAGTCGGCCGCGTCGGCGCGGACCTGCGCTGCCGCGCGGTCCGGCTCGTAGGGCTGCTTTCGCCCCGCCGCGCGCGTCGGTGACGCGGAACTGCCGAAAGCCCCAGTCGTGGTCGAAGGTGTGGAAGTCCCGGTACCACGCGCTGCGCGGGTAGCCCCGGGTCGGGGACCACACGCGGTAGGACGCGTCGAGGTCGCGGGCGAACGCAACGACCTCGGTGCCGCCGATCGGATGCCCCACCGAGGTGCGCGCTCCGACGTCGTCGAAGGCGGGACCATCCATCAGGAAGTGGCCGACGCCGGCCTGGTGGAAGGTTCGCTCGATGCCCGGGGCGTAGGCGCACTCCGGCGCCCAGATCCCGGCCGGCCGCGACCCGAGCCGCAGCGCGGTATCGGCCAGGCCGGCCCGCAGCCCGAACCGGAGCACGCGGTCGTCCAGCAGCGGGGAGAAGGCGTGGGTCGCGGGACCGCCGAGCAGTTCCACGGCGCCGCTGTCGACCAGGGGCCGCACGACCGCCGATCCGCCGCGCGACCAGCGCTCCTCGAAGCGCTGCAGGGCTGCCGCGGACTGCTCGTACTCCCGGTGCGCCAGCGGATTGCCGGTGCTCGCGACCTGCCCGTAGGCGCGGTTGGTCCACTCGCCGAGCCACGTGTGGTGGTTGGCCAGGCTGTACGGATCGTCGAGCTGTGCCGCCAGGATCGGCGTGATCCCGATCGTCAGGAGCTCGCGCCGCCCCTCGGCGGCCAGCCGGTGCAGCAGGTCGAAGACCTGGTCGTAGCAGGTGGACCATGCCTGGTGCAGCCACTCCTCGCCGACCGGCCACGCGCCGTGGTGGGACAGCCACGGCAGGTGCGTGTGCAGCACCAGGGCGAAACTGCCGATCGGCCGGGTCACAAACACCCCATTTCGGGCGGACGGGTACCTGAGCAGTCTACGAGGCCACGGGAGCCCGGCCGACTCCGACGAGATCAAGGCTGGCGTCGATGTGCTGCGTGCCGATGTCGAAATCGGATACCGAGACCGACGCGACTCGACGCAGCAGCCGCTCGGGCCAGTGGTCGGCCAGCACCGCGCGGATCTGCTCGGCTACGAGGTCGTCGGGGATCCCGGGCCCATGGTGCACGCCGTGCATGACGATCGACTCGAACCCTGCCGCGGCGAGGACCGCCGAGACCTGGTCGGCGTCGAACTCCTCGACGTGAAAGGGGTTCGTCGGGCGCTCGCCGCGACCCAGACCGGGAGAGAAGGTCAGGCGGTTGGGCGTGGCCGCCACGATTGCGCCCCCGGGTCGCAGGATCCGGCGGCACTCGGGCCAGGAACCCCGGCAGGTTCCACAGGTGCTCGATCACCTGCATCGTGACCACGACGTCGACGCTGCCGCTGCGCAGCGGCAGCGCGTCGAGGTTGGCGCGCACGGTGCGCACCCCGTGGTAGCTGCTGGCGCTGTGGGCCGCCGCCGCGGCGTCGTACTCCAGCGCCACGACGCAGCCTGCGCCGGCGCCGCGCAGCATCGCCGCGCCGTACCCCTCGCCGCTGCCGGCATCCACCACGACCGCGCCGGCCAGGTCCACATGCTCCACGACCCAGGCGTAGGCCGCCTCGTGACGGCGGAACCAGTAGTTTTCCCGGTCCAGGCCGGGGACGGTCCGCTCGCCGGTCAGGATGAGGCCGCTCACCCCAGCACGGTAGCGCGCGGCGCGGCCGTGCCCCGACGCCCGGTGGGGCACGGCCGACCTCGCCGCGGTGCGGGCAACGGCCCGTGGAGCCGGGTTCGCGGCAGCGCCGCGCCGCGCGGGCGGCCGGCGCCCGCCGGGGCTCGATGTGGGTCCGCAGTGGCCCTCTTGCGCGCAGGAGGGCACACTCGGTCCATGTGGGGCTCGTACTCCTACGCGTTTGGCCCGGTCGTGGCGCTGGCCGTGGTCGGCCTGATGATGGTGCTCCTGCGCTGGACGTTTCGTCGCGGCGGGTCCGTCGTCACGCCCAAGGGCCGGGCGGACCAGTACGGCATGCTCGTGCCGGTCGCAGAGCCGCGGGACTACATCCGCGGCGAGATGCTGCGGCGCCAGCTGACCGAGCAGGGGATCCGCGCGAACCTCGCGACGACCTTGGACGGTCCCCGGATCCTGGTGTTCCCGCAGGACGAGGAGCGGGCCAGGCAGGTGCTGGCCCAGCAGGCGTAAGCGGTTCGCGCCCGCTCGAGCAGCATCGGTCGGGGCGACCTGCCGACCTGTCGACCTCTCCGGGCGCCGTACCGCCCGGTGCCGGCGCTGGCCGGGATCCCCGGGCCCCGGCCTCGATTAGGGAGTCATGCTACTCGCGGGTAACATTGCACCGAGCCGTGCTCCAGGCGGGCGGTCTGGCGGGTATGCCGGGCCGACTGGTCGAGGCAGCACATCTGGCGGCCCGGAGGTCCCGGGCCTCATCGAAGGGGAGGTCGCGCGACCACTATGAAGATCGCGGTCTGTGTGAAGCAGGTCCCGGATACCTGGGCCGAGAAGAAGCTGAGCGCCGACGACAAGACCCTGGATCGGGACTCCGTCGACGTGGTGCTGAACGAGCTCGACGAATATGCGGTGGAAGAGGCGCTGCAGATCGCCGAGGCCAACGGGGGAGAGGTCGTCGCCGTCAGCATGGGCCCGCAGCGGGCCGAGGAGACGGTGCGCAAGGCGCTGCAGATGGGCGCCAACGCGGGCATCCACATCGTGGACGACAGCCTCGCTGGGTCCGACGCGCTGGCGACGTCGCAGGTGTTGGCCAATGTGCTGAAGGATCGCGGGTTCGATCTCGTGGTCTTCGGCTCGGAATCCACCGATGCTCGGATGAGCGTCGTGCCGGTCATGGTCGCCGTGCGTCTCGGCGTGGCGCCGCTGACGTTCGCCAACAAGGTCGAGGTCGACGGCGGCACGGTCAAGATCCAGCGGCAGACCGACTACGGCTACGACGAGGTCGAGGGTGCCACCCCGGCCGTCATCAGCGTGGTGGAGAAGATCAACGAGCCGCGCTTCCCGTCGTTCAAGGGGATCATGGCGGCGAAGAAGAAGCCGATCGAGACGATCTCGGCCGCTGACGCCGGTGTGTCCGGCGACGAGGTGGGCCTTGGCGCCGCGCGCAGCACGGTCGTCCAGTTCGCCGACCGTCCGCCGAAGTCCGCCGGTGTCAAGGTCGAGGATGCCGGTGACGGCGGGGTCAAGATCGCCGACTTCCTGGCCGAGCAGAAGCTCGTCTGAGTCCGGTCGCGAGAGGGAGAGAGACAAGATCATGGCTGAAGTTCTCGTTCTGGTCGACCACGCGGAAGGCGCGGTCAAGAAGGCAACCCTGGAGCTGCTGACCATCGCCCGCTCGCTCGGCGAGCCGTCGGCGGTCGTGTTCGGCTCCGGCGTGGATACCGCTCCGCTCGCCGAGTTCGGCGCGGCGAAGGTGTACGTGGCCGAGGCGGCGGAGTACAGCGACCATGTCGTGCTGCCCAAGGCCGAGGCGCTGGCCTCGCTCGCGGCGGACACCGCCCCGGCGGCGGTCCTGCTGCCCTCGACCGCGGAGGGCAAGGAGATCGCGGGTGCGCTCGCGATCGCGACGGGCTCCGGCGTCATCACCGACGCGGTTGCGGTTGCGCCCGACGGCACCTGCACGCAGAGCGTGTTCGGCGGAGCCGTCATCGTGCAGTCGAAGGTGACGGTGGG
The DNA here is from genome assembly GCA_963766005.1 of uncultured Actinomycetota bacterium. Classification (GTDB taxonomy): domain Bacteria; phylum Actinomycetota; class Actinomycetes; order S36-B12; genus CAVXYG01. The sequence goes on from CAVXYG010000008.1 coordinate 416,298, forward strand.
AACCCCGATCATCACGGTCCGTCCGAACTCGGCGGCACCCGAGGCCGCTCCTGCCGCGGGCGAGATCGTCGCGCTGGACGCTGCCGGTGAGCGACGCCGCGAAGGGCGCGAAGATCACCAATCGGGTCGTCGCGGAGAAGGGCGGTCGCCCGGATCTGGCGGAGGCTGCCATCGTCGTCTCCGGCGGCCGCGGGGTCGGTGAGGGCAACTTCGGTGTCATCGAGGCGCTGGCCGACGAGCTCCACGCGGCTGTCGGCGCTTCCCGCGCCGCGACCGATGCCGGGTGGTACCCGCACCAGTTCCAGGTCGGGCAGACCGGCAAGACGGTCTCGCCGAACCTCTACATCGCCTCCGGTATCTCCGGCGCCATCCAGCACCGCGCCGGGATGCAGACCAGCAAGACGATCGTCGTCATCAACAAGGATGCCGAAGCGCCGATCTTCGACCTGGCGGATTTCGGCGTCGTGGGCGACCTGCACAAGGTCGTTCCGCAGCTCACCGAGGAGCTGCACAAGCGCAAGGGCTGACATCATCGGCTGCAGGGCGGTCCGGTGCGGCGGTGAGCTGCACCAGGGCCGCCCTTCGCCGTCCGAGGGACCCTCGGGGAGCCGCCCCGCATCGGCGTCGGCATCCTTGCCCTGCGTCCCACTGCGGTCGATGAACCTGCGGGGCTGGGATATCCCGGTGCCGCCTACCCTGGACAGCATGCCCGCCTACCTCGACTACGCCGCCACGGCGCCGCTGCGCCCTGCTGCGCGCGCCGCGTGGTTGGCCCATGCCGAGGGGCCGGCCAACCCGGCCTCGCTCCACAGCAGCGGCCGGGCGGCCTCCGCGGTCCTGGAGGACGCGCGGGAAGAGGTCGCGCATCTGGCCGGGGTGAGGCCGAAGCACGTGGTGTTCACCAGCGGCGGTACCGAGGCCGACGTCATGGCGATCCGGGGGTTGTACGAGATGTCCGACTCCGCTCGCGTGCTCGTGAGCGGAGCGGAGCACAAGGCCGTGCTCGAGACGGTCCGGTCGCTGCCAGGCGTGGAGGTTGTCGTCCTCCCGCTGTCCCGTGACGGAGCGGTCCGGCTGGACGCGCTGCAGGCCGAGGTCGTCGCGGGGGCGGCCCTGGTGGCCGCCATGGCGGCGAACAACGAGGTGGGCACCGTCAACGACCTCGCCGCCATCGGGCGCATCTGCGCCGAGGCCGCGGTTCCGTGGCACTGCGATGCCGTCCAGTGGCCCGCGACGCGCGCGCTGACCGGGATCGCAGCGGACTCCATCGCAATCTCCGGGCACAAGATCGGCGGACCAGTAGGAGTGGGCGCACTCCTCCTGCCCGGCGGCGTCGACCTCCCCGTCTACACGCACGGAGGCGGGCAGGAAGCGGGGATCCGCTCGGGCACCGTCGATGTTGCCGGCGCCGCGGCGCTGGCAGCGGCCATGACCGAGGCCGACCGCCGAAGGGAGCAGGAATCGGAGGCGATCGGCGAGTTGCGCGACCGCCTGCAACGCGGCATCCTCCGGCGGGTGCCAGACGCAGTGGTGAACGCGGACGGCGGGGACCGGCTGGTGTCCCATCTGCACGTGACGTTCCCCGGATGCCCGGCGGACCTGCTGCTGATGCTGCTCGACGCGGCCGAGGTGGAAGTGTCCACGGGCTCCGCCTGCACCGCCGGGATTCCCCAGCCCTCGCACGTGCTGCTGGCCATGGGTGCCGGCCGGGCGGCCGCGAGCAGCTCGCTGCGATTCAGTCTGGGATGGGCCTCGACCGGGGCGGATGTCGACGCCGTGCTGTCAGGGATCGGGCCCGCGGTTGCCAGAGCCCGCGCGGCCGGGGGCACGCCATGAAGGTGCTGGCTGCGGTCTCCGGGGGGGTTGACTCGGCGGTAGCGATGGCCCGGGCCGTCGCTGCCGGGCACGACGTCACTGCGGTCCACCTCGCGCTGGCGCGGGACCCGCAGCGCAATCGCACGGGGTCGCGGGGCTGCTGCTCGATCGAGGACTCCATGGACGCCCGTCGTGCGGCTGCGGCGCTGGGTGTGCCGTTCTACGTGTGGGACCTCTCGCAACGCTTCGCCGAAACGGTGATCGACGACTTCCTGGCCGAGTACCGCGCCGGCCGCACGCCCAACCCGTGCATCCGGTGCAACGAGCGCATCAAGTTCGCGGCGGTGCTGGATCGGGCGACCGCACTGGGCTTCGACGCCGTAGCGACCGGCCACTACGCCCGGCTGCTCCCCGGGGACGAAGGGCCGCAGCTGCACCGAGCCGTCGACCTCGCCAAGGACCAGTCCTACGTGCTGGGCATGCTCACCCCCGAGCAGTTGCGGCACTGCCTGTTCCCGCTGGGCGATTCCACCAAGGGCGAGGTCCGCGCGCAGGCCGCGGAGCGCGGCCTGTCGGTGGCGGCCAAGCCCGACAGCCACGACATCTGCTTCATCCCCGACGGCGACACCGCCGGCTGGCTGCGTCGCCACGCCGGCGATCGGTCCGGCGACATCGTCGACGCCGAGACCGGGGAGGTGGTCGGATCGCATCACGGGACGCATACCGTCACCGTCGGGCAGCGGCGCGGCCTGGGACTGGACCGGGCCCGCAGCGACCGCGCGCCGCGCTACGTGGTGGGGCTGCAGCCGGAGCGCAACGTGGTGATGGTCGGCACGCAGTCGCTGCTGGCGGTACGCACGATCGTTGGCCGCGACGCCTCGTGGACGTCGCGCCCGCCGAGCGACGCGGCTGCGTGCGAGGTGCAGATCCGCGCGCACGCCGCAGCGGTGCCGGCCACCGTGACCAGCGCAGCGGGGGTGGTGGAGGTGGCGCTGGACCAGCCGCTGCGCGCCGTGTCCCCGGGGCAATCGATGGTGCTGTACCGCGGGACCCGCGTGCTCGGACAGTCGACGATCGAGCGGACGGGCCGTTGATCTGCCGACGCAGCCGCTGTTGAGTTCGAATCTCCCGAGGCCCGCGGCGGGCGCCCGAGTGCTGGTCAGCGCGGCGATCGCATGATCGTCAACGTCCCGGTCGACGGATCGTACTGGGCCCGGCGCCCGCGCAGCCGTTCCGAGAACTCCACCGCCGACATCGAGCGCCAGCGGAATCGCAGGGCGAGCAGCCGGATGGTGGTGGCGCTGACGACGGCGAGGCCCTCGGCGGCGCCCCGCGGCAGCGCATCGTCGGCGGCGACGAAGATCACGGCCGCGATGAACGCCCCCGCGGTCTCGAATTGGGCAGGGTTGAACGCCGTGGGGATGTCGCGGCAGACCACGTCGCGCACGAGGCCGCCGCCGACGGCGGTGATGACGCCGAGCAGGACCGCGGACTGCGGAGACAGACCGGATTGCAGTGCCAGCTCCGCGCCGAGGACCACCCAGACCCCGATCAGGAGCGTGTCCAGCAGGAAGATCGTGCGGTTGATATAGCGCATGGCGCGGGCGAGGAAGTACCCGGCGACGCCGCCGAGGACGGCGTATCCGACCAGCGGGGAGTACAGGAAGATCGGCACGCGGCCGATCGAGAGATCGCGGATGGCGCCGGCGCCGATCGCGGCGACAACGGCCACGAAGAGGGTGCCGAAGACGTCCATCTGCTTGCGGGCGCCGTGCATGGCACCGGTCATGCCGCCGAAGGTGATCGAGATGTTGACCAGCCATGCGGGCAGGGAGATGGTGTCTTCCATCAGCGGCGCCCCTCCCAGAAGCGGGCCATCCGGTCGGCGAGGTCCGTGGCTTCGTGGGTGCGCCAATCCAGGAGTACCGCCAAGGTGCGCACGACGGCCACGAAGATCACGGTGATGAATTGCGCCTCAGCCAGCGGTGCCCCGAGATAGCGGACGAGGACGACGAAGAGCACCGATCCGGCGAAGGCCACGACGCCGGTCAGGACGCCGGGCCGCAAGATCGTCGGCGCGGTGCCGGCCATGATGTCGCGCAGGATGAGTCCGCCGGTCCCGGTGACCACGCCCATGAAGATCGCGGCCAAGGGATTGAGGGCGACCTGGACCGACGTCCCCACGCCGACGGAGACGAACAGGCCCATGGCCAGCGCGTCCAGGACCAGCGCCGACCGCAGCGCCTGCGAGATCGGTGCGGCGAGGAAGAAGCCCAGAAGCCCGGCGGTGACCGAAGCCACCAGGTACCAGGGATCGGTCAGGACGAACGGCACACCGAGCTGCAGCAGGACCGACAGCAGCAGTAGGCCGCCCATGCCCTGGATCACGCCCATGCCGACGACGCCGGTGAAGTCGAATCCCCGTCGGGCCGCGAAGGCGGCGCCGGACAGCGCGTTGAGAGCGGTCGCGAGGTAGAGCGTCCAGTCCGGCAGCACCAGGGTGTCGAGCTGCAGCCGGTCCCAGAAGTCGTTCGCCGCGACGAGGGCGCCCGCATGGTGGAGGGCGGCGGCCGCGACTGTCACGGTGACGACGATAGCCTTCGGTGGTGACGGACTCAGGGTCGGAGCGGCTCCACTCTCACCGCTGGTTGGCGACCGGCATCGGATCGCTGCCCGGCGTCGATCCTGCGGAGGCGGCGCGCATGGTGGCCGGCGAGCTGCCGGACTGGCCGCACCTGCCGGAACTGCCCGCGCGGGGCGTCGGGGCCGACATGGTCGGCCGCGGGATGCACCTGCTGAGCGAGGTGTCGTCGGAATTCGCTGTGGAGGTCTCCGCCGGGCATTGGCGCCGCGCAGACCGTCCCGGTCGGGACCTGCGCCGTGCTGGGTCGTTGTTCGGCTCTGACTGCGACGCGGCGGCAGAGGTGTTCGCCGGCTACCGGGGGCTGTTCACCGCCCCCATCGCCGGCCCGTGGACGCTGGCCGCCTCAGTTGTCGATGAAGCGGGCGAGCGGACACTGCGGGATCGCGGCTACGTCGCCGACGTCATCGCCGCGCACGCCGAGGCGTCAGCCGCCCTCGTTGCGCGGTTCGCGAGGCTGATCCCCGGCGCCGAGGTCGTCGTCGGTATCGACGAACCGATGCTGAGGGCGGTGCACGACGGCGGCATCGCGTTCAGCAGCGGCTACCGCCGGCACCGCGCGGTCCCGGCCGGGGAGATGGTCGCGGGGCTGAACCGACCCCGCGACGCCGTGCGGGCGGCCGGAGGGCGGGTCCGCCTGCACACCTGCGCAGCGCCGGTCTGGCAGGTCGTGCACGGCGTGGCGCCGGACTGGCTCAGCCTGGATGCCGGCGTGCTCGTCGAGCAGGACACCGAGCAGTTCGGCACTTGGCTGGAATCCGGAGCGGGGACGGTGTGGGGCGTTTGGCCGACGGGGGAGACGGCCCCCCGCGATCAGGTCGACCGGTCCCTGCGACGAGTGCAGGGCTGGCTGCACCGGCTCGGTATCCCGGCCTCGCAGGTGCCGGGCCCGACGGCCGTATCGCCATCCTGCGGTCTGGCGGGTGCTCACGGCCCGGCCGCGAAGGCTGCGATGGCGGGAGTGCGCGAAGTCGCGCGTCGGCTGAGCGATCCCGACTGAGCGATCCGGTACCGCGCGGCTTGGTGATCCGGCAGGTGCGGATGCACCCGGCTGGACTGGTGGCCGACGCGCGCTGCGGCTCCCGTCGCGGGCCGTTAGCCTCGTCCAGGACGGAGGTGCGATGGCGACGCAGGCGGAGATGGATCGCTGGGGCGAATTGGTCGATCTGATCGAGCGGGCGCGCCGGGAGTACTACGAGTTCGACACGCCGACGCTGTCCGATGCGGAGTACGACCGGCTGTACCGGCAGCTGCAGGACTTGGAGTCGGCGCATCCGGAGTTGGCGTCGCAGGACTCGCCGACGATGTCCGTGGGCGGGCATTCGGCGGCCGGGTTCGCCCCGGTGGCGCACTTGGAGCGGATGCTGAGCCTGGACAACGCGTTCAGCGCCGAGGAGATGGGCGCGTGGTTCGAGCGGGTCGCTCGGGACCTGGGGGCGCTGCCGGCCCTGCTGTGCGAGGTCAAGATCGACGGCCTCGCCCTGGATCTGGTGTACCGCGACGGCCTGCTGGTCTCGGCCGCGACCCGCGGCGACGGCCGGGTGGGGGAGGACGTGACCTTCAACGTCGGCTTCATCCCGGACGTGCCCAAGCAGTTGACCGGCGCTGCGCCGCGGCTGCTGGAGGTCCGCGGGGAGGTGTTCTTCCCGGTCGCCGATTTCGATCGCATCAACGACGAGCAGCTCTCGGCCGGGCTGGAGGTGTTCGCCAATCCGCGCAACACGGCCGCTGGGTCGCTGCGCCAGCGCATCGACCGGCGGCAGGAGGAGGTTGCCGCGACGTCGGCGGCCGCGGCCCGGAACCCGGACAGCGCCCGGCTGCAAGCCGCGGCGGCGCGCACGAAGCGGGAGCTCGACCGGGCGGTGGCGCGGCTGTCGGCGCTGCGGCTGACGGTCCACGGCATCGGGGCGGTGCAGGGGCTGCAGGCGCCCGTCCAGTCGCAGGCCTACCGGGCACTGGCGTCGCTGGGCCTGCCCACCTCCGAGCATGCCCGTGTCGTGCAGTCCGGCGGGGCGGTGATGGCCTATATCGCGGAGTTCGAGGGGCGTCGGCACGACTTGGTGCACGAGATCGACGGGGTCGTGGTCAAGGTCGATGAGCGGTCGCTGCAGAGCCGGCTCGGCAGCACTGCGCGGGCCCCCCGCTGGGCGATCGCGTTCAAGTACCCGCCCGAGGTGGTGCGCACCCGGTTGCTGGATATCGAGGTCAACGTCGGCCGCACCGGCCGGGTGACGCCGTTCGCGGTCATGGAGCCGGTGAAGGTCGCCGGCTCCACCGTGGAGATGGCGACCCTGCACAACGCCTCGGAGGTGCAGCGCAAGGGCGTGCTCATCGGGGATGTGGTCTTCCTGCGCAAGGCGGGCGATGTGATTCCGGAGGTGCTCGGACCCGTCATCGCCGAGCGGGACGGGTCCGAGCGGGCGTTCGTCATGCCCTCGCACTGTCCCTCGTGCGGCACCGCGCTGGCGCCGGAGCGGGAGGGGGATGCCGACATCCGCTGCCCGAACACCCGCTCCTGCCCCTCCCAACTGCGGGAGCGGCTGTTCCATGTCGGCTCGCGCGGGGCGTTCGACATCGAAGGCCTGGGGTGGAAGTCGGCCGACGCGCTGCTGCGGTGCGGGCTGGTCGCCGATGAGGGCGACCTGTTCGCGCTGACGCCCGCGCACCTGCAGCGCTGCGACTACTTCACCCGTACGGACAAGACCGGCCGGGTGCTGAACGCCAACGCCGAGCTGCTGCTGGCCCAGATCGGCGAGCGCCGCGACCAGCCGTTGTGGCGGGTCCTGGTGGCGCTGAGCATTCGCCACGTCGGCCCGACGGCGGCCCGCGCGCTGGCGAAGCGCTTCGGCCGCCTGGACGCGATTCGGTCGGCGGACGCGGCGGAGCTCGCCGCGACCGACGGTGTGGGCGTGGTGATCGGGCAGGCCGTGCTCGACTGGTTCGCCGTCGATTGGCACGCCGCCATCGTGGACAAGTGGGCCGCGGCCGGTGTCCGGATGGCCGATGAGCCCGGCGAGGTCGTCGCCCAGACGCTGGCGGGGCTCACCATCGTGGTGACGGGCTCGCTCGGCGGGTTCAGCCGCGACGAGGTGAAGGAGGCGATCACGGCCCGAGGCGGCAAGGCCGCGGGGTCGGTCAGCAGGAAGACCGACTTCGTCGTGGTGGGGGACAACGCCGGGAGCAAGGCGGAGAAGGCCGTGCAGCTCGGTGTCCCGACCCTCGACGAGGCCGGGTTCGAGCGGTTGCTCGCCGAAGGTCCGCACAGCAGCGGCGCATCCCCACCAGGCGGTCCCGGGTAGTCGGACCGGAGTCCATCGACGGGGGCGATCCCCCGTCCGCCTACGATGCTTCCTATGTCCCTCTCCCGCGACGACGTCGCCCATCTGGGCCGGCTCGCCAGGCTCTCCCTCACCGAGGACGAGCTCGACCACTACACCACGCAGCTCGGCGTCATCCTCGACGCCGTCGCCAGGGTCGGCGAGGTGGCTGCCGCCGATGTCCCGCCGACGTCGCACCCGCTGTCGCTGACCAATGTCACCCGCCCCGACGAGGTCATGCCGCACCTGACCCGCGAGGAGGCGCTCGCGGGCGCGCCGGCGGTGCTGGGCGAGCGCTTCCTCGTGCCGCGCATCCTGGACGAGGAGTGACGATGAGCGACTTGACCCGACTCACCGCGGCCCAGCTCGCGGACGCTCTCGCCGCCGGCGAGACCTCCTCGGTGGAGGCGACCCGGGCGCACCTGGATCGCATCGCCGCGGTCGACGGCGAGCTCAACGCATTCCTGCACGTCGATCGCGATGCCGCGCTGGCCGAGGCCGAGGCGGCCGACCGCCGCCGCGCTGCCGGCGAGGCACGGGCCCGCCTGGCAGGTGTGCCGATCGCGGTGAAGGATGTGCTCGCCACCAAGGGGACTCCGACCACCTGCGGGTCGCGCATCCTCCAGGGCTGGATCCCGCCCTACGATGCCACCGTCGTCGGTCGGCTGCGGGCGGCCGGTATGCCGATCCTCGGCAAGACGAACATGGACGAGTTCGCCATGGGTTCCTCCACCGAGCACTCCGCCTACGGCCCGACCCGCAACCCGTGGGACACCAATCGGATTCCGGGCGGCTCCGGGGGCGGATCCGCCGTCGCGGTGGCCGCCTACGAGGCGCCGCTGGCGATCGGGACGGACACCGGCGGCTCGATCCGGCAGCCGGCCTCGGTGACGGGCACGGTCGGCGTGAAGCCCACCTACGGCGGCGTCTCCCGGTACGGGCTGGTCGCGCTGGCGTCCTCGCTGGACCAGGCCGGACCCTGCACGCGCACCGTGCTGGATGCCGCACTGCTGCACGAAGCGATCGCCGGCCACGACCCCCGCGACTCGACGAGCATCGACGCACCGGTCCCGCCGGTCGTCGCCGCCGCGGAACTCGCCGATGTCGGAAGCATGCGCATCGGCCTGGTGAAGCAGCTGTCCGGCAGCGGCTACCAGGCGGGTGTTGCGCAGCGCTTCGAGGAGGCGGTCCGGGCCTTGACCGCCTTGGGGGCCGACGTGGTCGAGGTGGATTGCCCCCACTTCGAGTACGCCCTGGGCGCCTACTACCTGATCCTGCCGAGCGAGGCGTCGAGCAATCTGGCGAAGTTCGACGCGATGCGTTTCGGCCTCCGCGTTGGCGACGACGGCATCAACGGAGTGGAGCAGGTCATGAGCCTGACCCGCGAATCCGGCTTCGGCCCCGAGGTGAAGCGCCGCATCATGCTCGGGACCTATGCGCTGTCCAGCGGCTACTACGACGCCTACTACGGTCAAGCCCAGAAGGTGCGCACGCTCATCGCGCGCGACTTCGCTGCCGCGTTCGACACCTGCGACGTGCTCATCTCGCCGACCGCGCCCACCACGGCGTTCAAGCTCGGGGAGAAGCTCGACGATCCGCTGGCCATGTACCTCAACGACGTTGCCACCATCCCGGTGAACCTCGCCGGGATCGGCGCCATGTCGCTGCCGATCGGGCTGGCTCCTGAGGACGGGCTCCCGGTGGGGCTGCAGATCATGGCGCCGGTGATGGCCGATGACCGGCTCTACAACGTCGGGGCGGCGCTGGAGGCCGCGCTGCACACCACATGGGGGCATCCGCTCCTGGAGGAGGCACCGTCCCGATGACCGTCACTTTCGAGCAGGCGCTGACCCGCTACCAGCCCGTCCTGGGACTTGAGGTCCACGTCGAGCTGAACACCGCCTCCAAGATGTTCTGCGGGTGCGCGACGGATTTCGGATCCGAGCCGAACACCCAGGTGTGCCCGGTGTGCCTGGGCCTGCCCGGATCGCTGCCGGTGGTCAACGCCCGGGCGATCGAGTCGACCATCCTCATCGGGCTGGCGCTCCACTGCGAGATCGCCGCGTGGTGCCGGTTCGCCCGGAAGAACTACTTCTACCCGGACATGCCGAAGAACTACCAGATCAGCCAGTACGACGAGCCGCTGTGCACCAACGGCTACCTCGACGTCCCGGTGCCCACCGACGAGGGCACGGTGACGGTCCGGGTCGAGATCGAGCGCGTCCACATGGAGGAGGACACCGGCAAGCTCACCCACGCCGGCGGCGCGACCGGTCGGATTCACGGTGCCGACTACTCGCTGGTCGACTACAACCGCGCCGGCATCCCGCTGGTGGAGATCGTCACCAAGCCCGTGGTCGGCACCGGGGCGCTCGCCCCCGTGGTGGCCCGGGCCTACGTGGCAGCGCTGCGCGACCTCGTGCGCGCGCTCGGGGTCTCCGATGTGCGCATGGAGGAGGGCTCGATGCGCTGCGACGCCAACGTGTCCATCGCCCCGCCCGGAACGCGAGTGGGGGACCCGCACGGAGACGAAGAACGTCAACTCGCTGCGCAGTGTCGAGCGCGCGGTCCGCTCCGAGATCGGGCGGCAGGCGGCAGTCATCGACGGCGGCGGCAGCATCCATCAGGAGACCCGTCACTTCCAGGAGGACACCGGGACGACCAGCCCGGGCCGCAGCAAGGAGCAGGCCGAGGACTACCGGTACTTCCCCGAGCCGGATCTGGTCCCGGTGGCGCCGGACGCGGCCTGGATCGAGGAGTTGCGGGCACGGCTGCCCGAGAACCCCGCGGATCGGCGGACTCGACTGCAGACGCTGTGGGGGATCAGCGACTTCGACATGACCTCGGTCGTGAATGCCGGTGCGCTGGACGTCGTGGAGGAGACGGTTGCGCTGGGTGTGGGCCAGTCCGATGCCCGGAAGTGGTGGCTGGGCGAGTTGGCCCGCCTGGCCAACGAGGCCGGCGTCACCGTAGCCGACATCGGCGTCGCGCCGCACCAGGTGGCCGAGGTCGTCGGCCTGATGGACCAGGGGGCGCTGAACGACAAGCTCGCTCGCGAGGTGTTCGCCGGCGTCGCTGCCGGTGAGGGGGATGTCGCGGCGGTGATCGAAGGTCGGGGGCTGGCGCTGGTCAGCGACGACGCTCCGCTGCTCGCAGCGATCGACGAGGCTATCGCCGCCAATCCGGCAGTCGTCGACAAGATCCGCGGCGGCAAGGTGCAGGCCGCGGGTGCGCTCATCGGTGCCGTCATGAAGGCGACGCGCGGCCAAGCCGACGCGGCGAGGGTGCGCGAACTGCTGCTGGAGCGGCTCGGCGTGTCCTGACGCCGCGGGCATCCACGGCGCCACTGGACGCAGGTGTGCCGATGTTCGAGCGCATCTTCCGGTCGGGGGACCCGCCCAGCCCTGCGGGAATCCCGCGCCGAGTGCCGGTTGCGTGCCCGCTGCAGGAGGCCCCGGACCGCCGCGCCCGGTCTCGACCCCGGCGCTGGAGGTGCGGGCAGCGGTCGATCACCCCGCCGACCGCCACGTCGCCGAGGCGAGTGCTGCTGTGGCCCGTCCCGAGCAGAGAGAGCGCCGTGGCACTCCTTGCGGCGGCTCGTCGACAGCAGCTCGGGTGTCGGACGGGTGCGTCCCGGCGCGGCGCGGCGCCCTAGGCTTGTGCCCATGGCGACCGCAGCGCAGGTGTCCCGTTCGCTGGCCCGGGCACGCCGCGGCGCCAGTCTCGACCTCGGCGAGGCCGCGGCCCTGCTCGCGGCCCGCGGCGAGCAGCTCGCAGAGCTCGCCGAGATCGCCGCGGGGGTGCGTGACCGCCGACTGGTCGACGATCACCGGCCCGGCACGATCACGTACTCCCCGAAGGTCTTCATCCCTCTGACCCGGCTGTGCCGTGACCGTTGCCACTACTGCACGTTCGTCACCACGCCGGGGCAGTTGCGCCGCGCAGGCGAGCAGCCGTTCCGGTCCTTGGACGAAGTTCGGGCCATCGCTGCGGCCGGCGCCGATGCCGGATGCCGGGAGGCGCTGTTCACCCTGGGCGACCGGCCAGAGGACCGCTGGCCCGAAGCCCGGGAATGGCTCGATGCCGCCGGGTACGACAGCACCCTGGACTACCTCCGCGCCGCCGCGATCGCGGTGCTCGAATCGACCGGGCTCCTGCCGCACCTGAATCCGGGGGTCATGTCCTGGGAGGAGATGCGGCGGCTGCGGCCGGTCGCGCCCAGCATGGGGATGATGCTCGAGACCTCCAGCGCCCGGCTGTTCACCGAGCGGGGGCAGGTCCACTACGGCTCTCCGGACAAGGACCCTGCGGTCCGGCTGCGTGTCCTGGCCGATGCCGGTCGGTTGGCCATCCCCTTCACCACAGGCGTCCTGGTGGGGATCGGCGAGACCGATGACGAACTCGCGCAGTCGTTGCTCGACATCGCCAGCATCGCCCGGCAGTACGGCCATGTCCAAGAAGTCATCGTGCAGAACTTTCGCGCCAAGCCGGATACGGCGGCCGCGCAGCGCGACGATGCAACGACGGATCGTCATCGGGCCGCCCTGGCGGTGGCGCGGCTCGTGTTGCCTTCCGCGACGTCGGTGCAGGCCCCGCCGAACCTGCACCACGAGAGCGCCCTGCAGCAGTTGCTCGATGCTGGCGTGGACGACTGGGGCGGGGTGAGCCCAATCACGCCGGACCACGTGAATCCGGAGCGGCCGTGGCCGGAGTTGGAGCGCCTCAGCGAACTGACCGCGGCGTCAGGATTGACGTTGAAGTCGAGGTTGACGGTGCACCCCCGCTACGTGCGGCAGGCGCAGTCGTGGATCGACGGTCACGTGCTTCCGCACACCGCAGCCCTGGCCGACGCGAGTGGATTGGCCGGCAGCGCGCGGCCGCAGCCGCGGCAGTGGCAGGCCGAGGAGAGCGTCGGCGGGTACGAGGCGTTCGCCGAGGCCAACGCCGGGGGCCGCGTGGACTTGCACCGCGTCATCGACCTGGTCGGTCGCGAACAGGACCGGCGCACCGACTTCGAGGCGGTCTACGGGGACTGGGGCAGCGTGGTGTCGGCTGCCGACGCCATCAGGGCTGCCCCCGCCGTGCTGGGCAGCGACGCACTGGCGACCGGGCTCCGGTTGGCCGCCGACCGCCCCGCCGCGCTGGCGCGGCCCGAGCACGCGGAGGCCGCCGAGGCGCTCTTCCAGGCCACCGGCGATGCGCTGCGGGCACTGTGCCGCACGGCCGACGACGTGCGCCGCGATACCGTGGGCGATCCCGTGACCTTCGTGGTCAACCGCAACATCAACTTCACCAACGTCTGCTACACCGGCTGCCGATTCTGCGCCTTCGCGCAGCGGGAGAGCGATAGCGACGCCTACACGCTGTCCACGCGGGAGGTCGTCCAGCGGGCGCTCGAGGCGCGGGAAGCCGGTGCCACCGAGATCTGCATGCAGGGCGGGATTCATCCGCGGCTGCCGGGCGATGCCTACTTCGACCTCGTGCGCGCGATCCGGGACGCGGCCGGGGACCTCCATCTCCACGCGTTCTCCCCGATGGAGGTCGTCAACGGCGCGGCGCGGCTCGGCGTGAGCATCCGGGAGTGGCTGCAGCAGGCGAAGGCGTCGGGCTTGGGCTCCATCCCCGGCACCGCCGCGGAGATCCTCGATGACGAGGTGCGCTGGATCCTGACCAAGGGCAAGCTCCCCACCTCGGCTTGGGTGGAGGTGGTGACCACGGCGCACGAGGTCGGGCTGCCCTCGACGGCGACGATGATGTACGGGCACGTGGACCGGCCCCGCCACTGGGTCCAGCACCTGCGGCTCATCCGCGCCATCGGGGAGCAGACCGGCGGGTTCACCGAGTTCGTCCCCCTGCCCTTCATCCACAACAACGCCCCGCTCTACCTTTCCGGGGCCGCGCGCCCCGGTCCGACGGCGCAGCAGAACCTGGCGGTGCACGCCATGGCACGACTGATGCTCAGCGGAGTCGTCGACAACATCCAGGCCAGTTGGGTCAAGCTCGGCGCCGAGGGATCGGCGGCGATGCTCAGCGCCGGCGCCAACGACCTCGGCGGGACCTTGATGGAGGAGACGATCTCGCGCATGGCCGGTTCGGAGCACGGCAGCGCTCGGACTCCGGCACAGTTGCGGCAGATGGCGGCACTCGCCGGTCGGCAGGCCGTGCAGCGCACGACGCTGTACCAGCACATGCCCGCCTCCGTGTGACCTTGGCGCGACGCGCTGCCACGGTCTGCGGATGGTGCTCCGATCGGGTGAACGCCCACCTCAGCACTCAGACCCCGGCGCGCGGCACAGCCCGACCATCGGCCGGGTCGAGGACAACGGATCTCGGCTCTCGCCTTGACTCGGGTAAGTCACATGGTTGTAATTACGGCGTTGTCGGCATCGTGTGAGCCAAACCACAGGCAGCCGGAGGGGAAGCCCAGCCGCCTGTGGTTCCCTCACCCGGGGGCAGGCAGCAAACCGCGACTCGAGGAGGAGATCCCGTGGGAGAGATGGTGCTGCTACCGCTGAGCGACGCCGAGGAGATGGCGTGGCAGGAGAAGGCGCTCTGCGCTCAGACCGACCCCGAGGCCTTCTTCCCCGAGAAGGGGGGCAGCACCCGGGAGGCCAAGCGCGTCTGCCAGTCCTGCGAAGTGCAGGGGGAGTGCCTCGAATACGCCCTCGCCCATGACGAGCGATTCGGCATCTGGGGCGGCCTGAGCGAGCGGGAGCGCCGCCGACTGAAGCGTGCGGCCGGCTGATCGGCGGACCGTTGACCGGTTGGCCGCCGCAGCGGCGAGCACGGGTTCCCGCCGTACCAGGGGAGCCCGCCGGCGCCGGCCACTGACGCATCACCACCGCCGCTGAGACCTCCCACGCCGTGCGCCCGGAGCCACGGGTGGGTGGAGATCGACGCTCGATCACCTACAGTGACGACAGTAGTTGTCGTCGATGAGGGGGTCCGGTGTCCATGCAGTCGGCACCAGTCGCGCCGGGGTTGCTCCGGTGACGGTCGGGGGGACTGCGGCGCGGGTATCGGGCGCGGCAGCCGTGCCTGGCGTTCCTACGAGCAGCAGCGCCACACGGCACCACGTGACGGCGGTCCTCGTCATCCACAACGGTGTGGCGTGGTTGCCCCGGACGCTCGCCGCGCTGCGGGCACTGCACCGTCGGCCTGATCGGATCATCGCGGTGGACACCGGGTCGCAGGACGGGAGCAACGCCCTCCTCGAGGCTGAGCCCGACATCGACGAAGTGCTCCATGTCCTGCCCGACACGACGTTCGGCGGCGCGGTGTCGGCAGCCGAGCACGCGCTCGGCATCGACCTCTCCGACCGCGCTGAGGCCGATGCGGCGGGCGTGGTGCGGTGGTTGTGGTTGCTCCACGACGACTGCGCACCCGAGCCGGACGCGCTCGCGGCACTGCTCGCCGAGGCCGACCGCTCGCCCTCGGCATCGATCCTCGGGCCCAAGGTGCGCGGCTGGCACGATCAGTCGCTGCTGGTCGAGTGCGGGTTGTCGATCACCAACTCCGGCCGACGGTTCACCGGGGTCGCCGTCGGCGACCGCGATCAGGGCCAGCTCGACCATCTGACCGATGTCCTGGCCGTGGGGTCGGCGGGCATGCTGGTCCGGCGCGACACCTGGCAGCGGCTGGAAGGCTTCGACCCGCGGCTGCCGATGTTCGGCGACGATGTCGAGTTCTGCATGCGGGCCCGCCGTGCCGACGAGCGGGTACTGGTGGTCCCGGCCGCGGTCGTGCACCACCGCGAGGCGGGGCTGCACGGCGTGCGCACGAGCCCCACGACCCTGCCGCCGTCACTCGCGGGCCGGGCCGCGGGACTGTATACCGCGCTGGTGCACGGGCCGGCGTGGCTGCTGCCCATCAGCTCCACCCTGCTCCTGCTGCGCACACTGGCCACCTCCCTGCTGCTCCTGCCGTCGGCCGGTCCGCGCCGGGCCGCTGCCGAGCTTCGGGTGTGGTTCGGGGTCCATCTTCATCCGGTGCGCGTGGTCCGCGCTCGGCGACGGCTGCGCCGGGTGGCCCAAGTGCCGCGTCGGGATCTTGCCGCCCTGCGGCCGGGGCTGCTGGAGCAGTGGGGCGTTGCGGCGGAGGGCTCGGACCTGCGTCCGCGCGCCTCGGACCGGCAAGCGGTGCTCCGGCGGCCGCTCGGGCTCGGGTCGGCGCTCGGCGTCGCAGCAGTGCTGGCGGTCGTGGCCGCGATCGCCACGCGCGCGGTCTGGTCCGGACGCGGCCAGCTCGCGGGCGGCGCGCTGCTGCCGGCTGTGGACGGCACCACACTGTGGTCGGCGTTCCGGGCCTCCTGGCACGACGTCGGCCTGGGCTCCGCGGAGCCAGCGGCCGCGTACCCGTTGGCCCTGATATCGCTGGCGGCACCGCCGGGGGTCTCGGTCGAATTCGTCGTGTCGACGTTGCTGCTGTTCACCGTCCCGCTCGCCGGAGCCAGCGCGTATCTCGCGCTGCGCGGGTTGCCCGGCAGGGCGATTCGCGTCGGCCTCGCCGTGGCATACGCACTGACCCCGGCAGCCGTCGTTCCTTCGCTGGACGGCCGCCTCGGCACCGCGGCGGTCGCGATCCTGCTGCCGTGGCTGGGACGCCTGCTCGTGCGGATCTTCGGCGGCGCCAGCACCGCCGGCGTGCTGCCCGAGGCCTCGGTGAGGACGGCGGCAAGCGCGACCCTGGTGCTGGCGGTGTGTGCTGCATTCGTGCCGCTGCTGTGGGTGGCTGCGACGGTCCTGGTCGTGCTGGCCGCGATCGCCCGGGCGCGCACCGGCGAGTCGAGGTTCGCCGCAGTCCTGCTCGTGCTCGGCCCTCCGGCCCTGCTCTGGCCGTGGAGCGGCGCCCTCCTGGCGGATCCGAGCCGGGTGATGTTCGAAGCGGGGATCAGCTCTGAGAGCCTGGTCGCCGCGGAGCCGCCCGGCTGGCGGCTGCTGCTGCTGGACCCGGGGACGGTGAGCCCGATGGCGGCATGGACGGCTGTGCCGCTGGTGGTGCTGGCCGCCCTCGCCCTGCTCTGGTCCCGCAGCCGTCCGATCGCCGTCTGGGGATGGCTGGTCGTCGCGGTAGGGCTGATCGGTGCCACGGTCGCCACCACGCAGGAGTTCGTCCCGGTTGGTGCCACGACCGCGCAGCACGGATTCGCCGCTCCGATGCTGCTGCTCATGGCAGTCGGTTTCGTGATGGCCGTCGCGGCCGCGGCGCTGCAGCCCGGCGGGCGGCTGCGGTGGCAGGGGAAGGCGCTCGGCGCTGCGGTGCTCGTGGGGCTCGCCGCCGGCCCGGGGCTCCTGGCCTTCCTCTGGATGGCCGAGCTGTCCGGCCCCCTCGGTCGGACAGACGAGACCATCGTCCCCGCGTTCGTCACCGAGGAGGCGGTCTCGCCGGATCGGATCCGGACGTTGCTCGTGGAGCAGGACGGCCCCGACGCGGTCAAGTACGCGCTCATCAACGGGACCGGGGGACACCTCGGGGACGCGGATGTCGCCCCACCGGCACAGACCTGGGCCGGCGTCTCGCGGGCGGTCGGCGAACTCGTCGCCGGTGTTGGTCCGCAACCGGTCGAAGATCTCGCCGATGCTGCCGTGCGCTACGTCGTGGCGGACACCGACGATGCCGAGTTGACCGCTGCGCTGGACGGCAACTCGGCGCTGCGGCGGCTGTCCACCTCCGGCGGGCGCGGGCTCTGGGAGGTGGCCGGACTCGCAGCGCGGGCAACGGCGGTCTCCGAGGCGGGGGATGCGACGGCCGTGCCGGTCGGCTCGACGGGCGAGCCGCTCATCGACGCGCGCGTCCCGGCGGAGGCCTCGGCCGACCGGTTGGTGGTGGCGCAGACCAACGACGGCGGCTGGCTTGCCACAGTCAATGGGGAGTCCGTCGCCGTCTCTGGCGACAGCACCACGGTGGTCCCGCTCCCGGCCGACGGGGCGGAGGTCGTGCTCGTTCATGATCAGCAGGCGCGAGCCCGCGCGCTGCTCGTTCCGTTGGCGGCGCTGCTGGTCGTCGCACTGCTGCTGCTGGCGCGGCGGCGCCCGGACGACGAGGCCCCGGATCCGGACCGCCTGGACGGCCTCGGCGTCGGCGGTTCGGGCGAGGCGGCAGCTGCCGACGAGCGCGGGGTCGCTGCGTTGCGCGATGCTCGCGGCGAGGGCTTCGGCGCCGTGCAGACCACCACGCCGGGGGCATCATGAGCAGGACGGGTCCGACCGTGGCCGCCGTGGGGCTGGTGGTCCTCATCGCGCTGGCCATCGCTGCCGGGTACGTCTTCTCCGGTGTCCTGACGGCGCCGACGGCGGCGCAATCGACCGACGGCGAGGTCGTGGAACGCACGAGCGTGTGCCCGTCGATGCGGGTGGCGGGAGACATCGCCGAGACCGTGACGGCCTTCGTCGACCCCGACGCGCCCCAAGATGCCGGGACGATCGGGGGCGCCGCCGCCGGACCGGTCCCTCTGCCCGATCCTGGTCAGGCCCTGCGACTTGGGCCGGTGGAGCCGGGAAGTGCGGTCTCCGTCACTGCACTGGGGGAGGCCGTGGGCAGCACCTCAACGGTGCGGGAGTACGACGACACCGGTGAGGAGGGCCGCGGGCTGGCGCTCGGATCCTGCCTGCAGGCGCGGTCCCAGTGGTGGTTCGTCGGCACCTCCGCCGGGCCGGGCCAGCTCGATGAGCTGCTGCTGGCCAACCCCACGGACTCCCCGGCTGTGGTTGCCCTCGACGTCTTCGGCCCGGCCGGCCAGATCGACGTCGCCGGCGGGGGCGGCGTGGTGGTGCAGCCCGGCGAGCAATCGATCGTGCGCATCGACTCGCTCATCCCAGGGCTCTCGGCGGCCACGGTCCGCGTCTCTACCTCCGGCGGCCTCGTGTCGGCGGCGCTGCGATCCTCAGCGATCGACGGACTGATCCCCCGCGGTGCGGAGTACATCCCGGCGGCAGCCGATCCGGGCACGACCGTGGTCGTGCCCGGTATCCCCGCCGGCAACGGCTCCCGCGAGCTGGTCGTCACCGCTGCGGGCAGGGACGCCGCAGTGAGGCTGACCTACCTGACCGATGACGGCGAGCTGGAGCCGCAAGGGTTCCGGCGAATCCCGGTGCCGGCCGGCCACACGGTCACCGTGGATCTCGATGACGAGCTCACGGGACGGGCCGCAGCCGTCGTGGTGTCCTCCAGCACGCCCGTTGTGGCGGGCGCGCGGGCAACCGTGGAGGCGAGGCTGGCGCCCGATGCCACCGGCGTGCTGAACCGAGTCCCCGTCGCCGACTACGCCTGGACGGCCGGGCAGCAACCGATCGGGACCGACTGGGTGTTGCCGCTCTCGGGCGTGGCAGCGGCCCCGGCCACGCTGATGCTGAGCGCTCCCTCCGGGCCGGTGACCGTGCGCGCTACCGCGCGGTCGGCCTCGGGGGCCATCGTGGAGCAGGACGTCGACATCCCCGGGGGCGCGACGGCCTCGGTGACCGTGCCGGTGACGGAGGGGGCCGCCTCCCACATCGCCCTGACGCGCATCGCCGGGCAATCGCCGTGGTTCGCCGCCGTCGTGCAGTCGGGTTCCCGCGACAGCGGGCCACTGATCGCCGCCGCAACCGGCACCGACCCGACCACGTGGGTGAGCATCCCTGTGGCCAGGCCGGACCCGCGGGCGCTGGTCGGCCGCTGAGCCGGATCTGCCCTGCGGCCGACCGCGGCACCGATCCGCACCCGCACCCGACCCGCACCCGCACCCGCACCGCCCCGCGGCCCCACCCGCACCCGCACCCGCCCCGCGGCCCCGCTGCGCCGCGTCCCCCCTTCCGACCAAGCGGTTGGCCTCCAGCAGCGTCCGGAAGCAGTTCGATGGGGCGGCGCACATCCGGCGCGGCGGTCAATGTCCTGAAATGTCGCGGTCCCGTTGTACCTTGACGGCTGTGAGTACGTCTCGGCGCTGCAGTCGCCCGTCCTGCACCCGTCCCGCAGTGGCGACACTCACGTATGTCTACTCGGACTCCACCGCGGTGCTGGGCCCCTTGGCCACCTACGCCGAGCCCCACTGCTACGACCTCTGCTCCAACCACAGCGATCGGCTGACCGCCCCTCGAGGGTGGGAAGTGGTGCGCCTCGCCCCCGACCCCGACGCGCTCAAGCCGTCCAGCGACGACCTCGTGGCACTCGCCGACGCGGTCCGTGATGCTGCCCGTCCGCACGGCGACCAGAACAGCCCTGCAGACGACACGCCGCCCGGCACCGTGGAGGTCGGCCGCCGCGGGCACCTCCGGGTGCTGCGCAGCGTCGACGCTCGGTGAACCGCTACAGTCGCGGCGTGGAGCATCTCGACCAGATCATCAAGGCCTACGACATCCGGGGCATCGTTCCGGAGCAGGTCAACTCGGAATTCACCCACGCCCTCGGGCGGGCAGTGGTGGCGGCACTCGACATCGCGACCGCGGCTGGCGGCCCCGGCGCGCTCGTGGTCGGGCACGACATGAGGCCCTCGGGCCCGGAACTCGTCGATGCCTTCGCCGCGGGGGCGTCCAGCGCGGGCGCGGATGTCATCCGGATCGGGCTGTGCTCGACCGACGAGCTCTACTTCGCCTCGGGATCGCTCGGGCTGCCCGGCGCCATGTTCACGGCCAGTCACAACCCTGCCGAGTACAACGGCATCAAGTTGTGCCGGGCAGGTGCGTCACCGGTCTCCGGCGAGACCGGCTTGATGGAGATCAAGCGCCGCCTGATCGAGGACGATCTGCCCGCCGCAGTCGATGAGCCGGGCACCATCACCGATCGCGACCTGCTCCGCGACTATGCCGTATTCCTGCGGGGGCTGGTCGATCTGAGCGAATCGCGGCATCTCAAGGTCGTCGTCGATGCCGGCAACGGCATGGCCGGGCTGACGGTGCCCGCCGTGTTCGGCCAGGAGGTCGGCCTGCCACGGCTGCCGGTGACGGTCGTGCCGATGTACTTCGAGCTCGACGGCACCTTCCCCAACCACGAGGCCAATCCGATCGACCCGGAGAATCTGCGGGATCTGCAGCAGCGGGTGCGCCAGACCGGCGCCGATCTCGGTCTCGCCTTCGACGGCGACGCCGACCGGTGCTTCGTTGTCGACGAGCGAGGCGACCTGGTGGACCCCTCCGCGCTCACCGGGCTCATCGCCGTGCGGGAGCTGCAGCGCGAGCCCGGCGGCAGCATCATCCACAACCTCATTACCTCCGCGGCCGTGCCCGAGATCGTCCGCGAGCACGGCGGTACCCCGATCCGCACCCGCGTTGGTCACTCCTTCATCAAGGCGACCATGGCCGAGACCGGCGCTGTCTTCGGTGGTGAGCATTCCGGCCACTTCTACTTCCGCGACTTCTGGCGCGCCGATAGCGGCATGCTGGCGGCCCTCCACACGCTCTCGGAGTTGGGCGAGGCGCCGGAGGGAACCACGCTGTCGAGCTTGTTGGCGCAGTTCCAGCGCTACAGCGCCAGCGGCGAGGTGAACTCGGTGGTCGGTGATCCCGCGGCCGCCATCGCCATGGTCCGCGCGGCCTACGAGGGCCGCGACTCGGTGAGCTTCGACGAGCTCGACGGCCTGACGGTGCGCGGCGACGGCTGGTGGTTCAACGTCCGGCCCTCCAACACCGAGCCGCTGCTCCGGCTGAACGCCGAAGCCGCCACGCCGGAGGCGATGCGTTCCCTGCGCGACGAGGTCCTCCTGGTCATCCGGGGCGCCCGCCCATGAGCGGCAGGATCGACCCGCGGCTGCTGGAGCTGCTCGCCTGTCCGTGCCCCCATCACGCACCGGTGGCCCCGGCAGCAGTCGCTGACGATCCTCACCTGCGCTGCCAGCGGTGCGGCACGGGATTCCCGATCCAGGACGGCATTCCGGTGATGCTCCTGGAGGCGGCCGTCCCCGGTCGACATGGGATTGGGGGGGTGGAGTAGCACCATGGCCGCGGTAGTCGCAGGAGCGGTGAAGGACTACGCCTGGGGAATGATCGACGGCATGGTCCCCTGGACGGGCCGAGGGACCGGGAAGCCGCAGGCCGAACTGTGGTTCGGTGTGCACCCGTCCGGCCCCTCGCCGGTTCTGGGAGGTGGCACGGCCGAGGTCGCGCTGGCCGATGCGACCGTGCCGCTGCTGGTCAAGATCTTGGCCGCCGGGCATCCGTTGAGCATCCAGATCCACCCTGACGCCGAGCAGGCCAGCGCCGGTTTCGCAGCGCAGCCGCCCGGCGCGACGACCTACTCCGACAGCGCCGAGAAGACCGAGATGGTCGTGGCGATGTCGCAGTTCCAGGCGCTCGCCGGGTGGCGCGAACCACGGCGGGCGGCTTCCATCCTCGCATCGTTGGGCTACCCGAAGGCCGTCCAAGACGCTGCAGCGGAAGGCCGGTGGGCCGACACCGCGGGGATGATCATTCAGGGGCTCCCGGAGCCGGGGCCGTGGGACCCCGGCCGAGTGCGTGCCGCGCTGGGTACCGACAACGCGCTCGAGGCCACCGCGCTCGGCGACCTCGCCGCAAGGTACCCGGACGACCCCGGGGTCGGGGTGGCTTCGATCCTCGGCTTCCAAGCGCTGGAGCCGGGCCAGGCCCTGTATGTCCCCGCCGGTGTGCCCCATGCCTACCTGCGCGGCGTGTCGCTGGAGGTCATGACCTCCAGCGACAACGTGCTGCGACTCGGCCTGACCAGCAAGGAGATCGCGATTGGCGACGCGCTGCGCGCCATCCGCGCCGATCGGGAGCCGGCACTCCTGCTCGCCACCGCCGGGCCCAAGCACCCAGCGGGTGCACCCTTCGCGGTGACGCTGCAGCGAACGGTCTCCGAGGTGCTGCCGACAGGGTCCTACCGCGTCGTGCTGGCTGTCGACGGACCCGTGCAGGTGACCCTCGCCGGTGCCGCGACCGAACTCGCGATCGGGCAGGCGATGCTCATCCCGGCCGACGACCCGACCGCGGTGATCACCTCCGAGGCGATGGTGGCGCTCGTCGTCGCGGTGGGGGAGACCCAGGCTCGCGAGCAGTGAGCACCGAGGGCGGCATGCGCGCCGTGCTGGCGGCGATGGCGGCCAACGCAGGCATCGCCGCCAGCAAATTCGTCGCCTTCGCCGTGACCGGGTCGTCCTCCATGCTGTCGGAGGGCATCCACTCGCTGGCCGACACCGGCAACCAGGCGCTGCTGCTGCTCGGCAACAAGCGGGCACGACGTTCCCCGGATGCCGAGCATCAGTTCGGGTACGGCCGCACGAGGTACCTCTACGCCTTCATGGTGGCCATCGTCCTGTTCCTGCTGGGCGGGGTGTTCTCGCTCTACGAGGGCGTCCACAAGATCCAGCACCCGGAGGAGCTCGATCAGGCGTGGGTCGCCTTCGCCGTGCTGGTGTTCGCCATGGCGCTGGAGGGCTGGTCCTGGCGGACGGCCATGCGGGAGGCGAAGAAGGACAGAGGCCGTATCGGCATGCTCGCCTACCTGCGCCGCACCCGGCAGCCGGAGCTGCCGGTGGTCCTGCTGGAGGATACCGGGGCCCTGATCGGGCTGCTCTTCGCGCTTCTCGGCGTCACCATGGCCACGGTGACCGGCGACGGCCGATGGGACGGCATCGGGGCAATGGCGGTGGGGGTGCTGCTCCTGGTGATCGCGGTGTTCCTCGCCTTCGAGATGGCGAGCATGCTCGTTGGCGAGAGCGCGCTGCCGGAGCAGGAGGATCAGATCCGGGAGGCGATCGCCGCCACGCCGGGCGTCAACCGGGTGATCGACATGCGCACCGTGCACGTGGGCCCGGACGAGATCCTGGTGGCGGTCAAGATCGGGGCTCGAGGCGCTACGACGGCCGAGGAACTCGCCGGGGTGATCAATGAGGCCGAGCGTCGGCTGAGGGCCGTGGTCCCCGCCGCCCGCTACGTCTACATCGAGCCGGACATCTACCGCGCCGACTACCGACCGTCGCCCGCCTCCGGTGTTGACGAGGAGGGGGAGTCGTAGCCGTGTCGGTGACTGGCGGAGGTGTCCTAGGGATGTCAGACTGACGGAGTCGGACCATCGAAGCCTCGTGACGTCCTGAACACGACGACAGCATTCCCGCCCCGGTCGGGCCACGGGCTCGGTCGCCATACGCACGAGGTGAGCACATGACAGTGGACTACAAGGTTGCCGATCTCGCCCTGGCCGATTTCGGCCGCCACGAGATTCGGTTGGCCGAGCACGAGATGCCGGGCCTGATGGCGATGCGTCGGGAGTTCGGGCAGACCAAGCCGCTGACCGGGGCCCGCATCACCGGGTCGCTGCACATGACCATTCAGACCGCGGTGCTCATCGAGACCCTGGTCGAGCTCGGGGCCGAGGTGCGCTGGGCCTCCTGCAACATCTTCTCCACCCAGGACCACGCAGCGGCGGCCGTCGTGATCGGTCCGAACGGAACCGTCGGGGACCCGCAGGGCGTGCCGGTGTACGCCTGGAAGGGCGAGACGCTTCCCGAGTACTGGTGGTGCACCGAGCAGGTGCTGCGCTGGCCCGACGGCGGCGGCCCGAACATGATCCTCGACGACGGCGGCGACGCGACCCTGCTGGTGCACAAGGGCGCTGAGTTCGAACGGGCCGGAATGGTGCCGGACCCGGCCGGCGCAGATTCCGAGGAGTTCGCCGTCGTGCTGGAACTGCTCGGCCGTTCGCTGGCGGAGGACGCGGGGCGCTGGACCACGATCGCCGCCGGGATCATCGGCGTCACCGAGGAGACCACGACCGGCGTCCACCGGCTGTACGAGATGGCGCGCGACGAGACCCTGCTGTTCCCGGCTATCAACGTCAACGACTCCGTGACCAAGTCGAAGTTCGACAACAAGTACGGCTGCCGGCACTCGCTCATCGACGGGATCAACCGCGCAACCGACGTCCTGATCGGCGGCAAGGCTGCCGTGGTCTGCGGCTACGGCGATGTCGGCAAGGGGTGCGCGGAGTCGCTACGGGGGCAGGGCGCCCGCGTGCTCGTCACCGAGATCGACCCGATCTGCGCCTTGCAGGCGGCCATGGACGGCTACCAGGTCGTTGCGCTGGAGTCCGTGCTGGAGACCGCCGACATCTTCATCACGGCAACCGGCTGCCTCGACGTCATCACGGCCGAGCACATGAGTCGGATGAAGCACCAGGCCATCGTGGGCAATATCGGCCACTTCGACAACGAGATCGACATGGCCGGGCTCATGGCTTGGCCGGGCGTGGAGCGCCGCCCGGTGAAGGCCCAGGTCGACGAATGGGTCTTCCCCGATGGCCACTCGGTCATCGTCCTGTCCGAGGGCCGACTGCTGAACCTGGGCAACGCCACCGGTCACCCGTCCTTCGTCATGAGCAACTCCTTCACCAACCAGGTGCTCGCCCAGATCGAGTTGTTCGCCCGGTCCGAGGACTACCCGGTGGGGGTCTACACCCTGCCCAAGCACCTCGACGAGATGGTCGCGCGGCTGCACCTCCCAGCGCTGGGCGTGGAGATGACGGAACTGACGAAGAAGCAGGCCGACTACCTCGGCGTGCCGATCGAGGGGCCGTACAAACCGGATTCCTATCGGTACTGACGTGCCTCGACGCGACCCGCCGCTCTACGCGACCTGTCCGGCGGCTGCGATCGACGCCGTCCGGCTCGGGCTGCCCCTGCGGACGACGCGGTGGGGCGCGTGGGATGCGCTGTGGGCCATCCTCGGCTCCATCGTCATCGCCAACGCGGTGGCGATCGTGCTGATCGTGCTGACCGGCGCTTCGACGAGCTCGGGCTCCGGGCTCGACCTGTCCTCGGGATGGATCCTGCTCACGATCGCCGCCCCCTGGATCGCGTTGGCGGGTTGGCCGATCCTCGCGACCCGGCGGCGCGGCAACGGTGCGGTAGTCGACCTCGGCCTGCGGTTTGGCAAGTCCGACGTGCTCGCCGGGCTGGCCGGCGGCGCCGCGGCCTTCGGCGTCGGCCTGGCGGCCGGGCTGCTCACCGCCGCGCTGGTGGGGGACTTCTCCTCGGCTGCGGGCGATCAAGCCCAGGAGTTGGCCGATGCCAGCGGTCCGGCAGTGCTCATCGTCTTCGCGCTGATGGTGGCGGTCGGGGCCCCGGTCGCGGAGGAGCTGACATTCCGCGGACTGCTCTGGTCCGGACTGGCCAAGCGCGGAGCCCGGCCGTGGGTGGCAATCGCGGTCAGTGCCGTGGCCTTCGCGCTGCTGCACTTCGAGCCCGCGCGGTTGCTGGTCCTGCTGTCCATCGGCGCGGTCCTGGGCGTGATCCGCTGGCGCACCGGATCGGTTGGTGCCTGCATCGTCGCCCACGGCGTGAACAACCTCCCCGGCGCGCTGGGGATCCTGGCACTCGGCCTGTCCTGAGACTCTCCGGGACCGCTGGGCTGGTGGGGTTCGAGGGGTCCCGGATGCGATGATGGGATGCGTGAACCTGCGCGTCCTGGTCGTCGACGACGACGCCGCGCTGGCGGAGATGCTCGGGATCGTGCTCCGCGGCGACGACATCGAGCCGGTGTTCTGCGCCGACGGCAGCAAGGCCCTGGACGTCTTCCACCAGGCCCGGCCCGACGTCGTGCTGCTCGACGTCATGCTCCCCGGTACCAGCGGCGGCGAGATCGCCCGGCAGATTCGCGCCGAGTCCGACGTCCCCATCATCATGCTCACCGCGCTCACCGAGACCGCGGATGTGGTGGCCGGGCTGCAGGCGGGTGCCGACGACTACGTCACCAAGCCGTTCAAGCCGCGTGAGCTGCTGGCCCGCATCCGCGCGCAGGGCCGTCGCACCGGCAGCGCCGGCAACGAGGTGCTGCGTCTCGCGGACCTCGTGATCGTGCAGGCGAGCCACACGGTCACTCGCGACGGCGAGCACATTGCCTTGACCCCGCTGGAGTTCGACCTGCTCACTTGCCTGGCGCGCCGGCCCTGGCAGGTGTTCACCCGCGAGGAGCTGCTCAAGGAGGTGTGGGGGTACCAGCACGCCTCGGACACGCGGCTGGTGAACGTCCACGTGCAGCGGCTGCGCGCGAAGGTGGAGCTCGATCCCGAGCACCCGCAGGTGGTGCTGACCGTGCGCGGTGTCGGCTACCGGGCCGGCGGCGCGAGCACCGAGACGCCCGGCGCGACCTGAGATGGCCCAGGCCGGATCGCCGCTGAGCACCGTCCGCGGCAGCCTCCGGCGCGCGTGGTCCGGATCGCTGGTCCTGCGCACGGTCCTGATGACGCTGGGCCTGTCGGTCGTGGTCATCGCCATCGTTGCCGCGGCACTGCTGAACCGGGTGTCGACCGGGCTGCTGGAGGCCAAGCAGGCCCGCTCGCTGACCGAGGCGACCGCGGACTGGGAGCAGTCGTTGCGGATCCTCGCCGCCGCAGATGCCGGCCCCGCCACGGCCAGCCCGGAGCGGATCGTGGACGGTGTCGTGTCCGACCTGGCGCGCAACGCCGGCAGTCCGGCTTCGTATGAGGTGCTGCTCCTGCAGGAGCCCGACGCCGCGGGCGTCGGCCCGGAGCGGGCCACGAACCTCATCTCCCCGGCCAGCGTCCCGCCCCGGCTGCGCACGGCCGTCGCGGCTGAAGGCGTGCAGCTGTGGACCAGCACCAGCGCCGTATTCCTCGACGGCGGAGAGGAGCCCGCGATGGCGGTGGGTGCTCCGGTCGAGGTCCCGGGCGTGGGCGACTACCAGCTGTTTCACGTCTTCCCCTACGCAGAGGAGGAGCGCATCATCGGACTGGTGCGCTCCGGCACCCTGGTCGCCGGGTTCTTCCTGGCGGTGCTGCTCGGCGGCGTGGTCTGGCTGATCACCAGGCAGGTGGCGGTGCCGATCCGGGAAGCAGCCCTGGTCGCCGGACAGATCGCCGACGGCGACCTCGATCAGCGCATCCCGGTGCGCCGCTCCGACGAGATGGCTCGTCTGGCCACCTCCTTCAACGAGATGGCGCTCAGCCTGCAGGAGCAGATCCGAGAGCTGGAGGACCTGTCGCGCGTGCAGCACCAGTTCGTCTCCGACGTCTCCCACGAGCTGCGGACCCCGTTGACGACGATCCGGATGGCCAGCGACGTGCTCCACGACCGGCGTGATGTTGTCGACCGCGATACCGGCCGGGCAATCGAGCTGCTCGCCGCGCAGGTGGACCGGTTCGAGTCTCTGCTGTCGGACCTGCTGGAGATCAGCCGGATCGATGCCGGGGCGGCGCAGCTGGAGCTGGAGGAGTTCGACGTCTCGACGCTCGTCGGGGCGATCGTCTCCTCTTCGGAACCGCTGGCGGTGGAGCGCTCGAGCCGGATCGCCTGCACGATGTCGCTGGGCGCAACGGTGGTGGCGGATCGTCGGCGCGTCTCGCGGATCGTGCGCAACCTCGTCACCAACGCCCTCGAGTACGGGGCCGGGCACCAGATCGACATCCTGGTGGAGTGCGACGAGTCTGCGGTGGGTATCGGTGTCCGCGATCGAGGGCCGGGCCTGGACCGGCACCAGCAACGTCGCGTGTTCGACCGATTCTGGCGCGCCGACCCGTCGCGGGCCCGCACTCTCGGCGGCAGCGGACTGGGCCTGTCGATCTCGCAGGAGGACACCGCGCTGCATCGCGGAGCGCTCGAGGTGGTCTCCGGGATCTCCCAGGGGACCCTGTTCGTGCTCACCCTCGCCCTGGACCAGCCCGGCGAGGTCCCCGCGACGCGCCCGGTGCCGGTCTCGCTGGCGCAGTTCGACGCTGCAGTGCATGCTCGGCGGACGCAGCCGCGGCTCGGCGGACACCCATGATGCGGTGGCTCGCGGTACTCCTCGCCGTGTCGGCGCTCCTCGCCGGCTGCGTGAGCGTGCCGAGCGACGGACCGGTGCAGCGCGGACTGCAGGGACCGGTGCCGGACGCCGCCGATGCCCTGGTGCGCCCCATCGCCAACCCGCCCCAACCGGGCATGGACCCGGTGGAGGTCGTGGCCGGCTTCCTCGACGCCGCTGCAGCGGTGGGCGACGACTACCGCGTGGCGCGCCAGTACCTCACCCCCGACGCCGCAACTGCCTGGAACCCCGGGGCGGGAGTGGTGGTGATGGCCGATGACGGACCGGACCTCTCGCTGGCCGAGTCGGTCGTCACGGCACGGTTCCAGCAGTTGGCGGCGGTCTCGGCATCCGGTGTTGTCCAGCGCGAGGAACGCGCGGCGTCCTCGGTGGCGCTGCCCATGGCCGCAGTCAACGGGGAGTGGCGCATCGCCGATCCGCCCGACGGGCTGCTGCTCACCGACCGCCAGTTGGATCGGGCCTTCCACGTGCGCAACGCCTACTTCCTCACCGCCGCCGGATCGATCGCCGTGCCCGACGTCCGGCTGCTGCCGATCACCGGCGCCGAGGCGCTGGCCACCGCGCTGGTCTCGGCGCTGCTCGCGGGTCCCTCGCAGCACCTCGCGCCCGGCGTCACCTCGGCGATACCGATGCAGACGCAGCTGGCGCTCGGGGCCGTACCGGTGGCGGACGGTGTTGCCCGCGTGGATCTCCAGGGCCCGGCGCTGCCGGCGGAGCCGCAGCTGCTCGAACGCTTCGGTGCGCAGTTCGCCTGGACCCTGCGGCAGGTGCCGGACGTGGAGGCGATGGAGATCGCCCTCAACGGCAGCGCACTGCCGCTGGCCGACCAGCGCGGAGCCGTGCGGCTCGTGGAGTACGAGCGCTACAACCCGGACGTGATCGTGGGTGAGGCCCCGTTGTACGGCGTCACCGACGAGGGCGTCCTCGCCGAGGTAGTGGACGGTGGGGTGCGGCCGCTGGGCGCCGAGGGGACCGCGAACCGCCCGCCGGTGACCGCGATCGCCGTCAGCCCCTCGGGCCTGCTCGTCGCGGGCCGGCTGGCAGACGCCTCCGGCGTGCTGCTCGGCTACCCCGAACTGGCCGAGCGCCCCCTGCGGACCGTCGCCGGCCGAGTCGCCTCAGGTCCGCGGATCGACGCCACGGGGCGCGTGTGGTGGACCACGCCGGATGGCGCTGTCGTCCTCGCCGACGGGACAGGCGAGGACCCTTCCGTGGTCGACGTCGCCGTCGCGGGACTGCCGGGGCCGGTGCGAGCGGTGCGGCCGGCGCGCGACGGCGCGCGAGTGGCGCTGCTGGTCGGGGACGGGGCGGAGCGGACGCTGCACATCGGTGTCGTCGCGCTGGACGGGCAGCGGCCGGTCATCACCGGCCTGCGAGAGCTGCCGGCCGCAGCGCGGGCGAGCGACGTGGCGTGGCGCCAGGCCGACGAGTTGACCGCGCTGATCGGGGAGCAAGGGATCATCCGGCGCATCGACCTGCAGGGCTCGCCGCTGGCGTCGTTCTCCGTGCCGGCCACCACGCGGACGCTGACCGACGCGCCGAACGCCGCGGTCGTGCTCGGACTCGCCGACGGCTCTGCGGGGACGCTCACCGGAAACGGTGTGCGTATCGTCGAGGGGCTCAGCGCGCCCGCGTATCCCGGCTGACCGCTGGCGGCGCCCACCGTCCACAGGCAGCCGCAGTGGTGGTCCCCGGCCGGTCTGCATCGCCCATGCTCGTGCTGTGATGCGCGATGTGATCGCAGCTGTTGCCGGGATCGTCTGGCCGCTGGCGTGCCCGGGCTGCGGGGGGCCGCAGGCATGGTGTCGCGACTGCCGGCCGCAGGCCCCGCCGATGCTGGTGCGGCATCCCGACGTGGGGATCGTCGCCGCCGTCGGACGCTACGACGGCGGCCTGGCCGCGGCCATCCGGGATTGGAAGCTGGCGGGACGGCGCGATCTCACCGACCCGCTCGGCGAGGCGCTCGCCTCCGCCGTCGCGGTGCTCACGGGGTCGGGGGCCGTGGTGAGTGCGATCCCCGTTCCGGTACGACCTGCGAGCCGTCGCCGTCGCGGGTGCGACCTCATCGCCGAGCTCGCGGCGGCCGCACAGCGCCGCGTACCGGGGCTCGAGGTCGTGCCGGCGCTGCGCTGGGACCGGGCGGTCTCCGAGCAGGTGGGAGCCCCAGCGGAGGCTCGGCGCGCCAACCTGGCCGGCGCCATGCGTGCCGTCGGCCCGCTGGCGGGTCCGGCCGTGGTCATCGATGATGTGCTCACCACGGGGGCTACCCTGACGGAGGCGACGCGGGCGGTGCGCGCGGCGGGCGGAGCCCCGGTGGCCGCCGCGGTGCTGGGCCTGTCCCGGCAGCCGCGAGCCGATGCGCGAGTCACAGCATCCGAGGGATAGCGTGGGAACGCCGCCGTGCCGCGGGTGCGGCGAGGAGCAGGGCAGTCGAGGAGGAGACCATGGAGATCGTCGTCAGGGGCCGTCATGTCGAGGTGTCGGACCGGTTCCGCGACCATGTGCATCAGCGGCTCGAACGGCTCGAGCACCACGGAGCCGCCCTGCAGCGAGTCGATGTCGAAGTGACCAAGGAGCCCAACCCGCGCATGGCGGACCAGGCGATGCGCGTGGAGCTGACCTGCCGCGGCCGAGGTCCCGTGGTGCGCGCGGAGTACGCCTCCGCGGACAAGTTCGTGGCCTTCGACAGCGCGGCCGATAGGCTCGACCAGCAGTTGCGGCGCAGCGCGGAGCGCCGCCGCAACCTGGCTCGTTCCGGAGGCCGCACGCCGGGTCCGGTCCCGGTGATCGAAGTGCCATCGGGTGCGCAGGACTCGGGCGCGGCTGAGGAGGCCCTGGCCGCCGATGTCGTGTACGCCGAGGGCCCGGTCATCGTCCGCGAGAAGACCCACACCACCGAGGCGATGACGGTGGAGCAGGCCCTCGAGGCGATGGAGCTCGTCGGCCACGACTTCTACCTGTTCCTCGATGCCTCCAACGGCAAGGCGAGCGTGGTCTATCGACGGCGGGGGTACGACTACGGGCTGATCCGGTTGGAGGTCGCCGCGGCGCCGGTCGGTTCCTGAGCTGATGGCCGCACCCGGTGCGGTCGTCGTCATCGAGGCGGTCGAGGTGCTCGCCCGCGGTCTGCGCGACCTCGCGGTGTCGGTCTTCCCCGGGAGCGAGGTCTCGGTGGCCGCGGACCCCGATGGCTACCTCCCCGGACAGCGCGAACTCGTGGTCTGCGGTCCGTCCGCACTGCTCGCCTTCGCCGGGCACGCCTCCGACGCACCGGAGCGCCGGCCGGCCATCGCCGTGATCGCGGATCCCTCGCGGGTGGACTTCGCGGCCCTCCTGGCCGTCGGTCTCGACGTGCTGTGGGATTACCGGGGCAGCGCAGCATCGTTCGCGACAGCCGGACAGGCGGCGCTCACCGGCCAGGCATGGGTCTCGGACACCCTCACCTCCGCGATGGCAACCGGTATCGGCGAGCAGTTGCGGCGCGGCTTGCGGGCCTCGGACTACGGCCTGACCCAGCGCGAGAACGAGATCCTGCAGCTGCTCGCCACGGGTCTGGGCAACGGGGACATCGCCGCGCAGTTGTTCATCAGCCGAAACACGGTGAAGAACCATGTGCGGGCCGTGCTGGACAAGCTGCACGCGGGGTCGCGGACCGAAGCGGTCATGATCGGTGTGCGAGTGGGGCTCATCGAAGTCCGAGCCGCGCGCCCGTAGACCGAAACCAGCCATGCGGCGCAGCAGCCGCGCACCAGCGGGGGGATCCCTCGTACCATGTTCAGGCGGGCATCCTCAGCACGCCCGACGGCTAGAGAAGGGCCATCGTGGGCATCCTGGAACGACTGCTTCGGGTCGGCGAGAAGAAGACGCTGCGCCAACTGGTCGCCATCTCGGGGCAGGTGAACGCCATCGAGGACCACTACACGGACCTCACCGACGCCGAGCTGCGCGCCCTGACCGACACGTACCGGGAGCGCTACGCCGACGGCGAGAGCCTCGACGACCTGCTGCCCGAGGCCTTCGCCACCGTCCGGCAGGCGGCGATCCGCACGCTCGGCCAACGGCACTACGACGTGCAGATCATGGGCGGCGCCGCACTGCACCTGGGCAATATCGCCGAGATGCGCACCGGTGAGGGCAAGACGTTGGTCGCGACGCTGCCCTCCTACTTGAACGGGCTGTCCGGCAAGGGCGTCCACGTCGTCACGGTGAACGACTACCTCGCCGAGCGGGACGCCGAGTGGACCGGCCGCGTACTGCGGTTCCTCGGCCTGGAGGTCGGCTCCATCCTGTCCGGGATGCCGGCAGCGGCCCGGCGCGCCGCGTACGCCGCCGACGTGACGTACGGGACCAACAACGAGTTCGGGTTCGACTACCTGCGCGACAACATGGCCTGGTCGAAGGGCGAGATGGTCCAGCGCGGCCACAACTTCGCCATCGTCGACGAGGTCGACTCCATTCTGATCGACGAGGCCCGTACCCCGCTGATCATCAGCGGCCCGACGGACATCCAGACGCACTGGTACGGCGAGTTCGCCCGGCTGGTGGAGAAGATGGTGATCAACGCCGACTTCGAGGTCGACGAGAAGAAGAAGACGGTCTCCGTCGGCGAGGGCGCGATCGAGATGGTGGAGGACCAGCTCGGTATCAGCAACCTCTACGACCCCGAGCACTCCTCGCTGGTCAGCTACCTGGCCAACGCGATCCGCGCCAAGGAGCTCTTCCATCGCGACCGCGACTACATCGTCGCTCCCGACGGTCAGGTGCTCATCGTGGACGAGCACACCGGGCGCACGATGCACGGTCGCCGCTTCTCCAACGGACTGCACCAGGCGCTGGAGGCCAAGGAGAAGGTCGAGGTCAAGACCGAGAACCAGACGCTGGCCACGATCACCCTGCAGAACTACTTCCGGATGTACGACACGCTGTCGGGCATGACGGGCACAGCGATGACCGAGGCGTCGGAGTTCTCCCAGATCTACGGCCTCGGTGTGGTGCAGATCCCGCCCAACCGACCGGTGGCCCGCGTGGACAACCCGGACCAGGTCTACCGCACGGAGCGCGCCAAGTTCGATGCCGTCGTGGACGACATCGTGGAGTCCAACCGGCGCGGACAGCCGATCCTGGTCGGCACGACGAGTGTGGCCAAGAGCGAGTACTTGTCCGCCCAGTTGAAGAAGCGCGGCGTCAAGCACGCGGTCCTCAACGCCAAGTACCACGAGCAGGAGGCGGCCATCGTCGCGATGGCCGGCCGCAAGGGCGCGGTGACCGTGGCCACGAACATGGCCGGCCGCGGCACCGACATCATGCTGGGCGGCAACAGCGAGTTCCTCGCCACCCATTCGCTGGAACGGCAGGGCATCACGCCGCTGGAGTCCCCGGAGGAGTACGAGAAGGCCTGGCCGGCGGCGCTGCAGCAGGCGAAGGACGCAGTCGCTGCCGAGCACGAGGAGGTGGCCGAGATCGGCGGGCTGTACGTCCTGGGTACCGAGCGCCACGAGTCCCGCCGCATCGACAACCAGCTGCGCGGCCGCTCGGGTCGGCAGGGCGATGCTGGTCTGTCGAAGTTCTACCTGTCCCTCGAGGACGACCTGATGCGGCTGTTCAAGGCCGACCTCGTCGACAGCTTCCTGCGTCGGTTCTCGGTACCCGACGACGTCCCCATCGAGGCCAAGATGGTGACCAAGGCCATCGCGAGCGCCCAGGCCCAGCGCGAGGCGCAGAACTTCGAGATGCGCAAGGACGTACTGAAGTACGACGACGTGCTGAACCGGCAGCGCACGGTGGTCTACGCCGAACGGCGACGGGTGCTCGAGGGGGAGGATATCGGCGACCAGGTGCGCGCTTTCCTCACCGAGACCGTCAACGGCTACGTGACCGCGGAGACCGGCGAGGGCTACCCCGAGGACTGGGACCTGGACAAGCTGTGGGGTGCGCTGGAGCAGCTCTACCCGGTTGGCATCACGCTGGACGAGATTGTGGAGGCCGAGGGCGGCCATCTCCACGACATCACCCGCGGATCCCTCTCGGCAGCGCTGCAGGAGGACGCCCTGCGGGCCTACGACCTGCGCGAGGAGTCCCTTGGCGAGGAGGGGATGGGCCAGCTCGAGCGTCGCGTGGTGCTGTCCGTCCTGGACCGCAGGTGGCGCGAGCACCTGCTCGAGATGGACTACCTGCGCAACGGCATCGGGCTGCGGGCGATGGCCCAGCGCGACCCGCTCGTGGAGTACCAGCGTGAGGGGTTCATCCTCTTCAACGGGATGATGGACGGGATCAAGGAGGATGTCGCGCGACTCGTCTTCAGCGTCCAGGTCCAGAAGGCCGCGCCGGTCAGGCTCACCCACGCCGCAGGGACCGATGCCGCGGGGCGCGTGGCGAGCGCGGTCGCGGCTGCTGGCGCGGCTGCCGAGGCGACGGTCGCGCCGGAGCCAGCTCAGCCGACGCAGGCGGACGCCGGTGCAGCGCCGTCCGAGCCCGTGGCTCTCAAGGCGGAGCCGGCTGCGACGGAGCCGGCTGAAGCCGAGCCGGCTGAAGCCGAGCCGGAGGCCGAGTTCGAGCTCGCGGGCCTGGGCCCTCGGCGTCCGACTCGCTTGCAGTACACCGCCCCCACAGAGGACGGCGGAGTCGCGGCGACCTCGGAGGACCTCGGCGAGGAGCAGGTGCCCCTGGACCCCAACGCCTCGCGGGCCGAGCGCCGCCGGGCGCAGCGGGCCAACAAGAAGCGCAAGCCGAGCTGAGCTAGGCCGGGGACTGCACGTCGGTCACCAGCCAGCGTCCGTGCCGGTACTCCATGCGGATTGCGGCGCCATGGGCGCGCCGGCCGATGAAGAACACCACGACGATCTGCACGGCGGTGCCCGAGACCACCATCGTGCTCGTGCTGCTGATGCGGGCCTGCCGGCCGTTCCAGGGCTGCTGCGCCGCTCGAAGGGCGCAGCGGCGGGTCAGCCGATGCTGCAGATCGAGCGACGCGCACCGCGCCAGCTGCGTCGCGGGGCGGGCGCCGGCCAGAACGTCGGCGATCAGCGTGGCGGCATGGGCCACGAATGGCTCCGGGCGAGGCGTGCCGGGGTCCAGCGGCAGCTGCGGATAGGCCGCCAGCCGCGCGGCAGCGGATTCGCCGTGGCGGTCGGCCGCCCAGTGCAGCGGCAGTTCGCACTGGTGGACCCGCTGTGCTGCGGCGACCGGGAGGGAAGCCAGCGGTTCGGCGGAGTGGATCACCTGCAGCCGTGGTGGCGCAGCGGTGACCGGGTCGGCTGCACCGGCCGGCATCGCATCGACCGTGGTGCGCACGGCCTCCGGGTCTTCGGTCGGTGGGGCGGTCGCGATCGCCGGGGCCGCGCTCATGGCCGCACCTCGGCGGCGAGCGCCTGCGGTACTGCGAGCAGCACGCCGGGATGGATGAGGTGCGGGTTGTCGCCGAGGACTGCACGGTTGGCCTCCCACAGCAGCGGCCAGGCGCGAGCGATGTCCCCGGTCTCCGCGCCGGGCCCGAGCACGCGCGCGGCCATGCTCCACAGGGAGTCCCCTCGGACCACGGTCATCGTCGTCGGCTGGGCCGGTGCGTTCCTCGTCGGCGGTGACGGTGGGGGAGCGCTCGGCTCCACGGGATCGGTGTGCGGACCCGGGTGTTCGAGCGGGGCGAAGTCCTCGGCGATCGGGCAGGGATCGGCACGGTCCAAAGCCGGCACACCGCCGGCGGTCGTCTGGCAATCGGCGGCGGGCGCCGCCCATGCGCCGCCCGCGGTCACGCCCACGGTGAGCACGCTTCCGACCAACGCTCGCGCCAGCAGCGGCCGAACCGCCCGCGGCGCACAGCGCACCGCCCGCTGCCGGTAGCCCGGATGACGGCGCGCGAGGCGCAGCAGCACCAGAGCGAGCCCAACCCGTACGACGTACCAAAGTACGGCCCCCGCCATCACCAGCAGCAGGGCATCGGCCTGTGGCCGGGTGGTCGCTGCGGCGAGCACACTCGTCATCTTGATCTCCCCCTGATCGCGTTTGAGCAAGACTGATCCTAGAACAAGATATTTGATGCTGTTTGATGTGGTTTGATGCTGTGGATCGTGAAGCAGTCCTGCTGCGATGCTGGGAACCTCGGGCGGGAGGTGATGAGTCGTGACCGAGCGCACGCCCGATGACTCCTACTCGCGCATGCTCGCCGACGTCGACGCAGAGGCACTGGCCAACGCCATGGCCGTGGCGGCATCGGTCTACTCCGGCGTCGGGTTGGCGGACCGATTGCGGGGATCGCTCGGCGTCACCATCGCGATCGAGACGGCGGCCGAGCAGCCCGACGGCGAGGTGCTCGTCGGCAGGCTGACCGACGTCGTCGGCGATGCCGTGGCACTGCTGGATCCGTCGGCGCAATCGCTGTGGGTCGTCCTGCTCTCTGCGATGCGAACCGCACGCGGACTCACCGCGGGCCACCGGCCCCCGCCGCTGCGCCCCACGCAGGCGCGGCGCACGGTCGCCGGGCTGCTGCGGCCCGTCATCGGCTGCTCGGTGACCGTCGCGCTGCCCGAGCGCAGGATGCGCGGGCGGCTCGTGCGCGTGGGGGCCGACCATGCGGAGCTCCTGGCCGACGACGCCTCGGTCCTGGTGCCGTTCCAGGCCGTGTGCTGGGTGCGGACTCCGCTGATCGATGTCGACGCGGGGAGCCTCGCCGGACGCTCGCCCGGCTAGTCCAGTTCCGGCCCGTGACCGGCGGGGTTGTCCAACAGGTACTGCTCGGTCGCGGCATACATCCGCTCGATGTAGTCGTCGAGCTGGGCAGCCTCCACGCGCCACTGACCCCGGCCGCCGACCTTGATAGCGCGCAACTCCCCCGAGCGGACCAGCGCATATGCCTGAGACGTCGAGATAGCCAGCGTCTCGGCGACGTCGGCGAGGGTGAGGAATCGGGCGGGCACGGCTACATTCTGCACCGCTGCCCGGGTCTGCAGGATCCGTGGCAGCGGCCTGTGGACAATAGTCACGGGGAACGGGGGGATCATGGCTGGACGAACGCGTCCGACAGCCGCGCTGCGCCGGGCTGCGGATCCGAGGGTCATCGGGGGCATCGTGCTGATGGCGGCATCGGCCTACGGCGGGCTGCTGCTGATCGAAGGCGGCGAGGAGCGCGACCTCGTGGCTGTGGCCGCGCGGGACCTACCGGCAGGCATGGCGCTGCAACCGCAGGATTTCACTCTGCAGCCGGTGGCGGTCGGCGAGCCTCAGCGCTACCTGCAGCAGGAACCCGCCGCGGGAACGCTGACGCGGGCCGTCGGGGCCGGCGAACTCATCCCGGCGGCAGCGATCTCCGAGGGCGCCGCACCGCAACGGCGACTGGTCGCGGTGCCGGTCGAGGCGCAGCGACTGCCGCCCGTGGTGGACCGCGGTGCCCTCGTCGATGTGTGGGCCGGCGGAGGAGGCCCCGTGCTCACCGGGGTCACGGTCGTGAGCGTCGGCGACCCCCGGGAGTGGGCAGGGTCCACGGCGACGGTCGTGCTGGCCGTGGCGCCGGACGGCGTTGCGGACCTGCTCGCGGCCACGAGGGCCGGACCGGTCGATATGACCGGCTACGAGGCGGCCCGGTGAGCCGATTGCTCAGGGCGCTGCTGCTCACGCCCGACGGTGCCGTCGACCTTGCGGCGATCGCGGCCGCCGACGTGCAGTGCCACCCCTGCGCCGACTTGGCCGACCTGCTCGGCAGGGCGGCGGCGGGCAGCGCCGACCTCGCCCTCGTGTCGCCGCGGGCCGCTGGAATCGACGCGGTCGCCCTCGGCCGATTGCGTGCCTTCGGCTGCCGGGTCGTCGGACTCATCGCCGCCCCCGACGACGTGGACCTCGCCCAGCGGATCGGCCTGACCGATTGCGTCGCCCCGCCGGTGGATGCAGCCGTGCTGCGGGCGGCGGCGACGGACCTCGTCGACCCGCGGCCGAGGCTCTCCGGCCACTCGCGCAGCCGCGGCCGCACGATCGCCGTCTGGGGTCCGCCGGGGTCTCCGGGACGGTCGACAGTGGCCGCGCTGCTCGTGCTCGGTGCTCGCTCGGCAGGCGCGACCGTCGCCGTCGTGGATGGCGATCTGGCAGCGCCGCAGTGGTCGCTCCTGGCGCCGCGACCGGCCGAGAGCTCTGGGCTGCTCGTGGCGGCACGCCGCGCCGCCGCTGGGGAGCACGATGTGTCCGACCTCCTGCAGCCGCTGGCGCAGGACATCTCGTTGCTGTCGATGGCGGCGCAGCCGGAGCGTTGGACCGAGTTGCCCCCGGGCGCAGCAGCACCGGTGGTTGCCTCGGTGGCCCGGGATGCCGACGTGGTCATCATCGACATGAGTGCCGACATCCGGCACGCCCACCCCGCCTACGACGCCGGCTGGGCCCACGACAGCGCGGCGTTCGCGCGCGGTCTGCTCGCCGCCGCCGACACCGCAGTGGCCGTCGTGGCCGCCGAGCCGCTCGGCGTGCACCGCTTCGCGTCCTGGTGGCCGGTGCTGCGGGCGGCGGCCGACCCGGGCCTCGTGATCGCCAACCGAGTCGGCATCCCGCGGGGCGGGCGGCGGCCGCAGGTGCAGCTGGCCTCCG
This sequence comes from uncultured Actinomycetota bacterium, assembly GCA_963766005.1. Taxonomy (GTDB): domain Bacteria; phylum Actinomycetota; class Actinomycetes; order S36-B12; genus CAVXYG01. The sequence goes on from CAVXYG010000008.1 coordinate 455,375, forward strand.
TCCTGGACGCACTGGGGGCCGCCGTCGAGCGGGCGGACGTGCCCTGGAACCCGGGCGCGGCCGACGACCTCCTGACGGCCGGTTGGCTCCGAGGCCGGGGATGGCGCGCTGTGCCCGATCAGTTGTGGGCGGCCATCCGCCGCGCCGAGGATGCGGACGCGGGCCGGTCGGGCATGGCCACTGCCTGAGGCCGGGGGCGGAGACGAGTGCTGGCCGGCTGCGTGCGCTGCCACGTCGCAGTCGCAGTCGCGCATCGCTCGGGAGCACCGGGAGGGCCGCCCTCCCGAGCAGTGTGCCCCGGACATGCCGCGAGGCTCCTCGAGTACGGGAGTCGAAGAGCCTCGCGGGGGATGGCCGTCTCTGCCGGACCGTGCATGCCACGGGTTCCGGCGCCAGCGATGCTGGCCGGTCTGCCGCCGTTCTTGGGGGGATAGAGGCTGGCGGCGACGCGCTTCGGCGACCATTGCCACTGCTTCGCGCGGCGCGCTCCCGGCATCGGTGAATCCCGGGTGCGTCCGTTCGGCCCGTGCCTCGGATGCCGGCGCATGCCGGCGGGCAATCCGTCCGAGGAGGCCGTTGCATGGCAGCGGCGCGGTATCGAAGGCCGGCGCTTCTCCGGTCCAGTGCGAGTTCGATACCTCACTGTGCAGTTGTCGCAGCGGCACTGCTGGCTGCAGTCCCTGTCTACGCCCGAGCGCGGTCCGGTGCAAACGGGCGGGGCTCCTGCGGGACCGGATCACTCGTTCGTACCAACGCCGCGCCGGCATTGGCGCTACGGCGTTGTCGCCCGCCCGGTCGAGCCACCACGTGCGGTGGCACCGGCGGGGCATGGGACGATGAAGGCACCGTCATCCCAGGAGGCTTCCCGTGGCCGATCGGCTCAGCGCCCTCGACGTCTCGTTCCTGTACTTGGAGGATCGGACCACGCCGATGCACGTCGGCAGCGTCGCGATCTTCGAGGAGCCGGAGCAGGGGTTCGACCACGATCGGCTGGTGCAGCTGATCAAGCACCGCATCGCCTTCGTGCCCCGCTACCGCCAACGCGTGCGCTGGGTCCCCGGCCGGGTGTCGAACCCCGTCTGGGTTGACGACGAGCACTTCGACGTGACCTATCACGTCCGGCGCTCGGCGCTGCCGCGCCCGGGCACCGACGAGCAGCTGCGCGAGCTCGTGGCACGGATCATGAGCCGGCACCTGGACCGCGACCGGCCGCTGTGGGAGATGTACCTGGTGGAGGGACTGGCCAACAACCGCTTTGCCATCCTGACCAAGACCCACCACGCCATGGTGGACGGCCTGTCGGCGGTGGACATCGGGCAGGTGATCCTCGATGTGACGGCCGAGCCGCGCGACACCATCGCCGACGTGTGGCGGCCGGCGCGCGAGCCCTCAGGTCTGGAACTCTTCGTGGGCGGCATCGCCGATTGGGTGCGTTCCCCGGCCGATACCGTCGCTACTGCACGCCACAGCCTCGACGACGCGCACGACAGCATGCGCAGGTTCGGACGTTCGCTCGGCGGCGTCATCAGCGCGGTCTCGACGGTCGTGCGGCCCCCGGCGACGAGCCCGCTGAACGCCGAGATCGGCGAGCAGCGGCGGTTCGCGACGGCCGACACCTCGCTGGCCGACCATCGCCGGGTGCGCAAAGCGCACGGCGGGACGGTCAACGACGTCGTGCTCGCCGTCGTGGCCGGGGCGCTGCGCGAGTGGCTGATGATGCGCGGGGAGAACTTGACCGCCCGCAGCCAGGTCAGGGTCATGGTCCCGGTGAGCATTCGCGAGTCGGAGGCGGTCGGCAGCAGGGACGGCAACCAGATCGCCGCGTTCCTGTGCGACCTGCCGGTCGGCGAGCCGGACCCCGTGGTCCGGCTGCAGCGGGTCACCTTCGAGATGGGCCAGTACAAGGCGACCAACCAGATGCTCGGCGCGCAGGCGATCATGGGCATCGCCGGCTTCAGCCCGCCCACCCTGCACGCAGTGGGCGCCCGCGCCGTCAGCGGGCTGTCGCAGCGCGTCTGGAACACGGTCGTCACCAACGTCCCGGGTCCGCAGTTCCCGCTCTACGCGGGCGGGTGCCGGATGCTGGCGGCCTATCCCGTCGTCCCGCTGGCGCGCAACCAGGCGGTCAGCATCGGACTGACCTCGTACAACGGCGGCGTGTTCTATGGCTTGCTGGGCGATCGCGACGAGATGGCCGATGTCGACGTCCTCGCCGGCTGCATCGTGGAATCGCTGGCCGAGTTGGTAGAGACGACGACTCCGTCCGGTCGGAGGCGTACTGTAAGGGCGTAATCGCGCTGTAGCATTGCGGTCACCGGAGGTAATCAACCATGACAGCGGGTCGCCGGACCACCAGAGGACTCGTCCTCGGCGGAGGGGGCGTCCTCGGCGCGGCGTGGATGGTCGGCGCACTCAGCGCTCTGCAGGACGTCCACGGCTTCGATGTCCGCCAGAGCGATGTCATCGTCGGCACCTCGGCCGGATCCATCGTGGGGGCGCTGCTGGGTGCCGGAGTCTCCGTGGAGCAGATGGTCGCCCACCAGCGCGGCCAGCCCGATCACCGAGGGGCCGCTTGCGGGGTTCTCCTTCGACTACGAGAAGGCGACCGGCGGAAGCCGGCCGAAGCGGCCCAGGCTGTTCGGCCCGGGATCGGCAAGGATGATCGTCAACGGCCTCGGCAACGTGGGCAAGATGCCGCCGACCGCGGTCATCAGCGGCTTCGTCCCAACGGGCAAGGGCTCGCTGGCGCGTGTCGGGCACCTGATCGACGCGATCACGCCGATGGACGAATGGTCGCCGCACCCCAACTACTGGGCCGTCACGATGGACTACGACAGCGGTCGCCGCGTGCCGTTCGGCAAAGCCACCGAGCCCGTGGCTCCGCTGGCCAAGGCCGTGATGGCGTCCTGCTCGATCCCCGGCTGGTTCGAGCCGATGGAGATCGAGGGACGCAACTACGTCGACGGCGGCACGTGGTCGGCGACGAACGCGGACCTGCTCGCCGGGATGAACCTCGACGAGGTCTTCGTCGTCGCCCCGATGGTGTCCTTCCACTTCGACCGTCCCCGATCGATGCTGACCCGGCTGGAGCGCCGGTGGCGGATGCAGGTCACCAAGCGGTGCCTGCGCGAGGTGGAGAAGGTCCGCGCTGCCGGGGCGGACGCCACGGTCGTGGGACCCGGACCGGAGGACCTCGAAGCGATCGGGGCGAACCTCATGGATCTGCCCCGCCGCCTCATGGTGCTCGACACCGCGATCCGCACCTCGACCGAGGCGCTGCGGGATCCTGAGAACGTTGGGCCCGACCACCTCTCCGAAGTCGGGTAGCGCGGTTCGTCCGGCTGCGTTGCCGGTGCCGCGATGACAGGATGAGGGCGTTCTGTCATCGAGCGTGAGGTGAGTTGCCGTGGACGCCCTGACCAAGGTCCCGCAGCCGATCAACGAACCGAACCGGATGTACGAGCCGGGCTCTGCGCACCGGGAGTCCTTGGAGGGCACCCTTGCGCAGTTGCAGCAGACCGGCCCCATCGACCTGCCGCAGTGCATCGGCGGGCAGTGGCGTCCTGCGCGGGGCGGCGAGATCCCCGTCGTCGAGCCGCACGCGCACCGGTCGGTCCTCGGCATCGCCCGGGAGTCGACCGGCGACGACGCCGCGGATGCGATCGCCGCGGCGGGGCAGGCGGCACCCGAGTGGCGCGACATGGCGTTCGACGATCGAGCCGCGATCCTGCTCAAGGCGGCGGATCTGCTGGCGGGGCCGTGGCGGGACCGGTTGAACGCGGCCACGATGCTGGGGCAGTCCAAGACGGTGTTCCAGGCCGAGATCGACTCCGCCTGCGAACTCATCGATTTCTGGCGCTTCAACGTCCACTTCGCCAGTCAGATCCTGGCGGAGCAGCCGATCTCCTCGCCGGGCATCTGGAACCGGGTAGACCATCGCCCGCTGGAGGGGTTCGTCTACGCGATCACGCCCTTCAACTTCACTGCGATCGCGGGCAACCTGCCGACGGCCCCGGCGCTCATGGGCAACACCGTGGTGTGGAAGCCGGCACCGACGCAGCAATTCGCGGCCCACATGCTGATGGAGCTGCTGCTGGAGGCGGGGCTGCCTCCGGGCGTGATCAACCTCGTCACCGGCGTGGGTCCGGCCATCAGCGAGGTCGCTCTGAGGCACCGCGATCTGGCCGGTATCCACTTCACCGGATCCACTCCGGTCTTCCAGATGCTCTGGCGCACCGTCGGGCAGAACATCGCGGACTACAGGTCCTACCCTCGGATCGTCGGCGAGACCGGAGGCAAGGACTTCATCCTGGCCCACCCGTCGGCGGATCCCGCGGTGCTGCGTACCGCCATGGTGCGGGGGGCTTACGAGTTCCAGGGGCAGAAGTGCTCGGCGGCCTCTCGTGCCTACGTCCCGCGCAGCTTGTGGGACCGGATGGGCGCGGATCTCTGCGCCGAGGTCGAGTCGCTGTCCATGGGGCCGACGACGGACCTGGCGAACTTCATGGGCGCGGTGATCGACGGCCGCAGCTTCGCCAAGCTCTCCGGCGTGCTGGATCGGGCGCGAGCCGACGACAGCGTCGACATCGTGGCCGGGGGCACCGCCGACGACAGCGAGGGCTTCTTCGTGCGGCCGACGGTCCTGGTCGGCAGCGACCCCGCCAAGGAGTTCTTCACCGAGGAGTACTTCGGCCCCATCCTGTCGGTGCACGTCTTCGACGACGCGGACTACGAGACGGTGATGCGGCAGCTGGAGGGCATCGCGCCCTACGCGCTCACCGGGGCCATCATCGCCCAGGACCGGGCCGCGATCGCCCATGCTCGCCACGTCCTGCGCTTCGCGGCCGGCAACTTCTACATCAACGACAAGCCGACCGGCGCCGTCGTCGGGCAGCAGCCGTTCGGCGGGGCCAGAGCGTCGGGCACCAACGACAAGGCCGGCGCGCCGCAGAACCTGCAGCGATGGACGTCGACCCGCGCGCTGAAGGAGACGATGGTGCCGCCGACGGACTACCGCTACCCGCACATGGGTTGACCGGCATCCGGTCGGCAGTCGAGGGTCACGCCACCGCGGTGGCTGCTGCACGCTGCTGCGGGCCGCCATCGCATGCCGCGCGGTACCGCACCGGGGCCCTGCTCAGCCGTTCGGCTCCGCGACGAGCCACTCGGCGGCGACTTCCTCCTCCTTGGCGAGGTAGCGCAGGGTCCAGTCCTTCGCGACCGCCTCGGCCTTGCGGCCGACCAGCGGGACGGACGCCTTGAGCGCGCCGTCGGTGGTGAGTTCCGCGCCGTCGCCTGACGGGCGCAACGAGAGCTCGCCCCGGAAGGCCATCGGCTGGCCGCCGAAGTCGATGACGAACGTGCCGTCGCGCGACCCGTCCGGTCCGGCCGGGCCCCAGCGCTGGGTCTCGTTGAGCACCAGCTCCTCGCCGACGAAGCGCTTCATGAAGGCGGGGATCTTGGCCGGCAGCCGGCGTCGGCTCACCAGCAGCGTCTCCTCGCCGTGCGGGGCCACCTCCGGGTTCACCTCCAGCGATCCGCTGCGCAGGCCCTTCGTGCTGATGTACTCCGGGTCGGCCAGCATCATCCAGACCTCCTGCGGCGGGGCCGGGAAGCTCTGCGTGTAGGTCACCGTGGTCGCCATGAGGCCACTATGCCGCACCGACGACTGCGGCAGGTGGCAAGCGGGGGCACAGCATTGCCGGAGCCGCAGGTCTCGACGGGTCCGATCGGAATCCCCGGCGTCGGCGCCTGCGGCGCTCGGATGCGGCGCACGGAGTCCGGGGCGCTGCGGAGGAGCAGCCGCTCACGACGGCCGGGCACCCCGCCCGTCGTACGATCACGGCGACCCGCGGCATCGTTGCTGCGCGCCGATTGCGCCGGTGATCGGCAGCCCGCCAGCCGCGCGTTGGCTGCCGATCTGCCGCCGGGAGCCCCTTGGGTCGAGCAGGGTGCCGGTGGCGGCGAATCTCGCGGTCAGCGGCGATACGGTGCCGGTATGGCGGAGTCCGACGTGACGGAGACGATGACCTCCTTCCGGCGCTCGATGGCGGAGAAGTCCGAGGCGCTGGCCCGTGCGGTGGACACGGCCCAGCACCACCACCTGGCAGAGGTGCCCGACCTCGCCGAGTACCTCGCCGCCTTCTACCGCCACTCGGCGGCGGAGGACGTGCTGGCCATGGACCCGTTGGACCTTGTGGGATTGGCGCTGTCCGCGCGGCAGAACGCACTGCTGAGGCCGGGCCGCGAGCCGAATGTCCGAGTGCTCAATCCGTCGCTGGACGAGCACGGCTGGTCCAGCGGGCACACCGTGGTCGAGGTCGCCAGCCTCGACATGCCGTTCCTGGTGGACTCCCTGACCGGCGCCATGGCGGTGGCCGGCATCGCGATCCATTTCGTGGTGCATCCGCAGGCGGCGGTGCGGCGCGACGAGACAGGGCGGCTGCTGTCGGTGCGCGAGTACTCCGGCGAGCCGGTCGCCGATGACGAGCAGATCGAGTCCTGGATCCACCTCGGCGTGGATCGCGAGACCGATCCGGAGGCGCTGGCGCAGTTGGAGCTGCGGGTCGTCAGGGTGTTGGGCGACGTCGATGCCGCGGTGTCCGACTGGGACGCCATGCGCACGGCCGTCGCCGACGCCGCCGAGGGTCTGCGCAGCGCCACGGTGCAGGGCCTGTCCGACGACGTGCGCGCCGAGGCGATCGAGTTCCTGCAGTGGCTGGGACAGGGCAACATCACGATGCTCGGATACCGCGAGTACCGGCTATCGGGCGATCCCGGCCACGAGAGCCTGGAGCTGGTGCGCGGCTCCGGGCTGGGGATCCTGCGAGAGGACGCCTCGAGCTACGGTTCGCGCGGGGAGCTCCCGGAGCCGGCGCGGCGGCGTGCGCACGATCCGGTCCCGCTCATCATCACCAAGGCCAACTCCCGCGCGACCGTGCACCGCACGTCGTACCTGGACTACATCGGCGTCAAGGTCTACGACCAGCGCGGCGAGGTGATCGGGGAGCGTCGGCTGCTCGGCCTGTACACGGCCGCGGCGTACGCCCAATCGGTGCGGGTCATCCCGCTGCTGCGGCTGAAGGCGGACCGGGTCCTGGCGATGTCCGGGTACGCCGCAGACAGCCATGGCGCCAAGGACCTCATGCAGTTCCTGGAGACCTACCCGCGCGACGAGCTCTTCCAGGTGGATCCCGAAGAGCTGCTCGACGTGGGCATGGTGGTCATGCACCTGCAGGAACGGCGCCAGACGCGGCTGTTCCTGCGCCGCGACCCCTACGAGCGGTTCGCCTCGGCACTGGTCTACCTGCCCCGGGACCGCTTCAACACGTTGGTGCGGCTGCGCATGCAGCACGTCCTGGCCGATGCCTACGGCGCGGGCTCGGTGGACTTCACCACAACGATGTCGGAGTCGGTTCTGGCACGCCTGCACTTCATCGTCCGGATGCCCCGCGGCGTGCCGCTGCCGCAGGTCGACACTGCGGTGCTGCCGGGGCAGCTGGCCGACGCCGCGCGCTCCTGGGACGACGATTTCGCCGATGCGTTGGTGGAGCAGGCCGGCGAGGAGGAGGCCGCCGGCCTGCGGACCTCGTTCGGCCCGATCATCCCGCTGTCGTTCAAGGAGCAGTACCCGGCGCGCACGGCGGTGGCCGACATCCGGCGGTTGGCCGCGCTGCCCGAGGACGGGATGTCGCTGAACCTCTACCGCCCGTACTCGGCGGAGGAGACGTCGCGGCGGCTGAAGATCTATCGCAAGGGTGAGCCGCTGGCGCTCTCCGAGATCCTGCCGAAGCTGCAATGCCTGGGCGTCTCGGTCTCCGACGAGCGGCCCTTCACCCTGCCCGCGGTCGGCCGCGGTCGGCAGACCATGCACGTCTACGACTTCGGACTGCGGCTGTCCGGCAAGCCCCGCGCCGCGGAGGACCTGAAGGCGCGCTTCGAGGCTGCCCTGCATGCGACATGGGACGGCCTGGCCGACGCCGACGGCCTCAACGCCCTGGTCGTCACCGCCGGGCTCACCTGGCAGCAGGTCCTCGTGCTGCGCGTGTGCAGCCGCTACCTCCGGCAAGTCGGGCTGCCGTTCAGCCTGGACTACGTGGAGTCGGCGGTCAATGCCAACCCCCGCGTCGCCACGTTGCTCGTGGAGTTGTTCCATGCCCGCTTCGATCCGGCCTGCTCCGACCGCGCGGAGCGCATCGATGACCTCTCGGCCGTCATTCGCGCCGAGCTCGACGCCATCGTCAGCGCCGACGGCGACCGGATCCTGCGTTCCATGCTGTCGGTCGTCATGGCCACCGACCGCACGAACTACTTCCGGCCTGCCGAGGGCGGGCGACCACGCAGCTGCGTGTCGCTGAAGCTGCGCCCGCAAGCGGTGCTGGGGGTCCCCAAGCCGGTGCCGCAGCACGAGATCTGGGTGCACTCCCCGCGAGTGGAGGGCGTCCACCTGCGGTTCGGCGCGGTCGCCCGCGGCGGGCTGCGATGGTCGGACCGGCCGGAGGACTTCCGCACCGAGATCCTCGGCCTGGTCAAGGCGCAGGCGGTGAAGAACGCCGTGATCGTGCCCGCCGGGGCCAAGGGCGGCTTCTACGCCCGGCAGCTGCCCGCTGCCAACGATCGCGCGGCCTGGCTGGCCGAGGGCCAGGCCGCGTACCGCGAGTTCGTTTCCTCGATGCTGGACATCACCGACAACCGGGTCGGTTCCGATATCGTCCCGCCCGAGGGCGTGGTGCGCCACGATACCGACGACCCCTACCTCGTGGTCGCCGCGGACAAGGGCACGGCGACCTTCTCCGACCTGGCCAACTCCGTCTCGGCGGAGTACGGGTTCTGGCTCGGCGACGCGTTCGCCTCCGGCGGCAGCCAGGGCTACGACCACAAGGCGATGGGCATCACCGCGCGCGGCGCCTGGGAGTCGGTGAAGCATCACTTCCGGGAGCTCGGCGTCGACACCCAGCATGAGGATTTCACCGTGGTCGGTATCGGCGACATGAGCGGCGACGTCTTCGGCAACGGGATGCTGCTGTCTGCGCACATCCGGCTCGTGGCGGCATTCGACCACCGCCATATCTTCCTGGACCCCGACCCGGACCCGGCCACGGCCATCGACGAACGCCGGCGCCTGTTCGCGCTGCCGCGGTCCAGTTGGGCCGACTACCGCGCCGAGCTGATCTCCGAGGGCGGCGGCGTGCACTCCCGGCTGGCCAAGTCGGTACCGATCACCCCGCAGGTCGCCGCGGTGCTCGGCATCGACGCCGGAGTCGGTTCGCTGACGCCGGTGGAACTGATCCGTGCCATCCTGCGGGCTCCCGTCGACCTGGTGTTCAACGGCGGGATCGGGACGTACGTGAAGGCGTCCTCGGAGAGCAACGCCGATGTCGGGGACAAGACCAACGATGCGCTGCGCATCAACGGCGAGCAGTTGCGCTGCCGCGTGGTGGGCGAGGGCGGCAATCTCGGCCTCACCCAGGCCGGTCGCATCGAGGCGGCGCTGCACGGCGTCCGCATCAACACCGATGCCATCGACAACTCAGCAGGCGTGGACACCAGCGACCACGAGGTCAACATCAAGATCCTGCTGGACCGCGTCGTGGCCGACGGCGACCTCACGACCAAGCAGCGCAACGAGATCCTCGCCGGGATGACGGGGGAGGTCGCCTCGCTGGTGCTGCGCAACAACTACGGGCAGAACCTCTCGCTGGCCATCTCCCGGGTCCTCAGCGCTCGATCCCTGCCGGTACACCTGCGGCTGATGCGGGAGTTCGAGCGGCGCGGCGAGTTGGACCGGGCGCTGGAGTTCCTGCCCGACGACGAGCAGATCGCCGAGCGGCAGGCGGACGGGCGCGGACTGACCAGCCCGGAACTGAGCGTCCTGCTGGCCTACGCCAAGATCTCCTTGAAGCACAACCTCGCCGCGTCGGCGCTGCCGGACGACCCCTACTTCGCCGGCGTGCTGCGGAACTACTTCCCCGGTCCGTTGCGCGAGCGCCTGGCCGACCGGATGGAGCAGCATCCGTTGCGGCGCGACATCGTCATCAACGAACTGGTCAACGACCTGGTGAACTTCGCCGGCTCCACGTTCGCCTTCCGGGTCTCGGAGGATATCGGGGCCTCGCCCGTCGAGGTGATCCGCGGATACGCCTTCACCCGTGACGTGTTCGGCCTGCGGGAGATCTGGGACCGCATCAGCGCGCTGGACAACCACGTCCCGGCCGACGCGCAGGAGGAGCTGCACCTGGAGGTGCGCCGGCTGCTGGACCGCGGCTGCCGGTGGCTGATCCAGAGCAAGGGCGTCGACATGGACCTGCAGCGCGAGGTCAACCTCTACGCCGGTCCCGTGCGGATGCTCAGCTCGCTGGTCCCTCAGTACCTGCTCGGCGACGAGCAGCGGGAGTTCCAGGACCTGGCATCCCGGTATCGCGACCTCGGTGTGCCCGCCGATCTCGCCGACGATGTCTCCAGCGTGCTCTACCGCTATCAGTTGCTCGACGTGGTGACCGTGGCGGGGAGGGTCCAGGAAGCGCCGCAAGACATCGCTGCGCTCTACTTCACGATCACCGAACGCTTCGGTATCGACCGGCTCCTGACGCGGGTGACCGCACTGCCTCGGGTGGGGCGTTGGCAGACGCTGGCCCGCCTGGCGGTGCGCTCCGATCTCTACGCCGCCGCTGCCTCCCTGACGCTGCAGGTCGCGCGGGAGACCCCCGCCGATGCGGGGGCGCCGGGAGATGCCGCGGATCGGTTGCTGCACTGGGAGCAGATGCGCGAGACGGAGTTGGCGCGCGTGAACCAGGTGCTCTCCGACATCGACGCGCTCGAGTCGCACGATCTGGCCACGCTGTCGGTGGCGCTGCGGTCGATCCGAACCCTGCTCACGCAGAGCCGGGCGGCACGCGTCGAGCAGCGGACGGCGACGGCCGCCGTCACCGCGTGAGCTCCGGCGGCGCGCACCCGGACCGGTTCCTTCGCGGTGGGGCCGCTGCCGATGCGCTCGTAGAATGGCGGCATGCCCATGTATGAGTTCCGCTGTCGCGAATGCGGCTGCACCTACACCGAGCAGCGACCGATGGCGCAGTCCGCCGAGGACTCCGTGTGCCCGGCGGGCCACGAGGACACCGTTCGTCTGCTCACCGTCGCCGGGGCCCTGACCGGCGCTGCCCCATCCGGCCGCGAGGCCGCCGGGAGCGGCGGGGGCGGATGCTGCGGCGGCGGGTGCTGCGCCTGACGCGAGCCCGTCCCCTGCGCTGAGCACGGGACGCACGTGCCACCGCCTGCGGAGTATCCAGGCCGCGTTGTGCGAGGAGCGGCAGGCAGGCAGCGAGGGCCTCTGCGGTGGCGACGGCGTCGCCGAGCGCGGTGTGGCGGTCCAACGGCAGCACGCCGACCCGCTCGGCCAGTGCGTCCAGCGTGTGCCGCGTGCCACGGGCAGGCCACAGCAGCCGGCTCACCGCCAAGGTGTCCAGGGTCTCGGCCGCCTGGTAGCCGCTCCGGGCCAGGAAGGCGAGGTCGAAGGCCAGGTGGTGCCCGACGAGGACGCGGTCGGCCAGCGCCGGTGCGAGGTGCTGCAGCGCGGTGTCCAGATCGACGGCGCCGACGACGTCGTCGGCGGTGATGCCGTGGATCGCGGTGCTGGCAGGGGGAATCGGGATCCCCGGGTCCACCAGCACCTGCTCTGCCAGGTCCCGGCGCACCACTCCGCGATCCACCGAGACCACGGCGATGGAGACCACTCGGTCGCCGTGCACGTCCAGGCCGGTGGTCTCGGTGTCGATGACGGCGAACCGCGCGGTGTGCACGCCAGTCATTGTGGCAAGGGCCAGCGACGACCGTGCCGCCGGAGAGTCGGCGGTGGCCAGCGACGCCGGGTAACCGCAGCGCCACGCGGTGTCGTGAGTCCGTGTGACGAACGACGCGCTGTGAGGTTCCTCGCTCCACAGGTCCGGCATCGGACGTTGTCATCATTGCCGGTCGGCCCCTAGGCTCGACGCCACGGCCTGTCGGGGGAACGGCCGTGCGGGGGAGTGCGTCATGACGATGTCCGTCGAGCAGGTGGCGGCCGAGGCGTTCGCCGACCTCGAGCGACTCGGCGTCGACGTGGTGCGCGACCCGGACCGGACCGTCGGCGTCGTCCGCGCGGCGGCCGATCGACTCGGCGCCTCGGACCCGGATCTGCTGCGCTCCGTGCAGGACAGGGTCGCCGCGTTCGGCCCGCTGCAGCGGCTGTTCGACGACCCGAAGGTCGAAGAGGTCTGGTGGAACCGCCCGGATCGCATCATGGCTGCCCGCGGCGGCGTGCCAACCGTCACCGACGTCCAGCTCACCGACGATCAGGTCGTGCTGCTGGTGGAGCGGATGCTGCGCAGCAGCGGCCGACGGCTGGACCTCTCACAGCCGTTCGTGGACGCGTCGCTGCCCGACGGCAGCAGGCTGCACGTCGCCATCCCGCCGATCACCCGGGAGCACTGGGCGGTCAATATCCGCCGCTACGTCCTGCGGCCGCGCACCCTGCAGGATCTCGTCGATGCCGGAGTGCTCCCAGCCGAGCCGGCCGACCACCTGCGGGCGGCGATGGCCGACCGGCGCTCGATCCTGATCGCGGGAGCGACCCAGGCGGGCAAGACGACGATGCTCAACGCCCTGCTCGGAGCGGTCCCGATGGGGGAGCGCATCGTCTCCTGCGAGGAGGTCTTTGAGGTCCGCTGCGACCACGTCGACTGGGCTGCACTGCAGACGCGCACCGCTGCTCTGGAGGGCGGCGGCGAGGTGCCGCTGCGCGACCTCGTGCGTGAGGCGCTGCGGATGCGCCCCACACGGCTGGTCGTGGGGGAGGTGCGGCAGGCTGAGGCGCTGGACCTGCTCATCGCCGCGAACAGCGGCATCGCCACGCTGTCGACAGTGCACGCCAACAGCGCAGCGCAAGCGCTGTTGAAGCTGTGCACGCTGCCGTTGCTGGCCGGTCCCAACATCAGTTCTGCGTTCGTGGCGCCGACCGTTGCTTCGTGCATCCAGGTGGTCGTGCACTTGGAGATGGATTCGGCCGGATCGCGCTCCGTGACCGAGATCGTGGAGACCACCGGTGCGGTGGCGGGGGGAGTGCCGACGACCCGTCGCATCTACGCCGCCGATCCCGATCGGCAGCCGCCGCCCCGGATTCCGTCCGCCTCCCCTGTCCCCGGGGTGGGCGAACCCGGCAAGGCGGCCTGAGATGGGCATCGCGCTCGGGCTGACGTTCGGGGTCGGTTTGCTGCTGTCCCTACGTGGGGCGCTGACGCCACCGTCTCGGTCGAGACGGCCAGGCAGCCACCGTTCCGTGATGTCGACGGTGCGTTCGATCGCGCGCGCAGCGCTGTCCGCCGGGACGGCTGCGGCGGTTGTCCTCCTCCTGACCGGCATCCCGGCAGCAGCGCTCCTCGCCGGCGCATGTGGGGCAGCGATTCCCGCAGTGGCGCGCCAGCGCAGCGCCGTGCGCGCCCGGTCCGCGCAGCGGGCGGCGTGGCCCGACGCGCTCGACGATCTGCTCACCGCCGTCCGCGCGGGCGTCCCGCTGCCGGATGGCCTGTGCTCGGCGGCCGAGTCCGGGCCCGAACCGCTGCGCAGCGGTTTCGCCGCCTATGCGGCTGCTTGGCGACGCGGGGCGTCGTTCGTTTCCTCGCTGGCCGCCATGCAGCTGCACTTCGACAACGCCGACGCCGATCGAGTCGTGGTCAGTTTGGCCATGGCGGCCGAGGCGGGCGGGCGCAACGTCGGTGCCGTCCTAGCCACGCAGAGCGAGTTCCTGCGCTCGGACCTGCGGATGCGCGGCGAGATCGAGGCCCGGCAGAGTTGGACGGTCAACGCCGCCCGGGTCGCGGTGGCAGCCCCCTGGCTCGCAGTTGCCGTGCTCTCGGTACGAGGCGAGGCGGCAAGCGCCTACGCCACGCCGGCCGGGGCGGTCGTGCTGCTCACCGCAGCGGCTGTCGGGGTCGTGGCCTACTGGGTGATGACCAGGATCGCGGCGCTGCCGCAGCCTCTGCGACTGCCGCAGGTGGCGCCATGACCGGACTGCTCGCCGGCGTTGTGTTCGGTCTTGGCTGCCTGCTGGTGTGGGCGGGCTGGAGCGCGGGCCGACCGGTGCCGCCGTTGGTCGCGGCGCTGCAGCGGGTCCCTGCGTTCGCGCCGTCCACCGGGGCCCCCGCGCCGCGTGTCCTCGCGGCGCTGACACCGGCTCTGCACCGACTCGCCCGACTGTTCGGCGGGCGCGCCGCCCTGGAGCGCCGCCTCCGCTTGGCCGGGGACGCAGCCGACGTCGAGTCCCATCTGCTGACGCAGGTGCTGTGGGCGGGCGCGGCCGCGGCGCTCACGCTCCTCCTCCTCGGCGCCGCAGGAGCGCTGGACCGGGGCGGGCCCGCGCTGGCCCTGACGGCCCTGGCCATCGCTGGCGGCCTGCTCTTGGGCGACTTCCTGTTGAGCAGGCGCATTGCCCGGCGCCGCGAGGCAGTCGCCGAGCAGTTCCCCATCGCCGCTCAGTTGTTCGCGCTCCTCGTCTCAGCGGGGGTGCCGCCGAGCGACGCCGTCGGCCGGGTTGGGAGGGCACTCGGCGGCCCGCTGGGTCAGGAACTCACCGTCGCAGCGCAGCGCACCGCATCCGGCCAGGGGTTCGCGTCAGCCATGCGCGAGTTCGCAGACGTCTCGGGCCAACCGGTCATAGAGCGCTTCGTCTACGGGCTGCTGTCCGCGATTGAGCGTGGAAGCCCGCTGTCGGAGATCATGCGCGCCCAGGCGCTCGATGCGGCAGCCGACTCCCACCGCGGGCTCATGACCGCAGCAGGCAAGCGAGACATCGCGATGCTCGTCCCGGTCGTGTTCGCAGTCCTGCCCACGGTGGTGATGGTGGCGCTTCTGCCGGGCGCCGTGCAGTTGGGCCTCGTGGGGGGTTGAGCGTCCCGGTGCGTAGCCGGGTCGATGGTGAGGAACGAAGGGGGAACGATGAGGCAACGAGTGCGAAGGATCCTCGGGAACGATCGGGGAGACGTGCCCGGTTGGGTGCTGGTGGCCGTGATGACCGCGGGATTGGTCACGGCGCTGTGGCTGATCGCGGACGATCAGCTCAGCAGCATTCTGGCCAGGGCTTTCGAGTCCGTCGGCCGCTGATGCGCGACCGCGGCAACGCGTCGGTCGAATTCGTCGCCGTGGTGCCGCTGCTGTTCCTCGTCGGCATCGCGGTGCTGCAGCTGGCGCTGCTGGCCCATGCCCAGGCCGTGGTTGGCGCGGCGGCATCGCAATCCGCGCGGGCCGCAGCGGTATCTGCCCAGCCCGAGCCGGCCGCGCGGGCTGCGGCCGATGAGGTGCTGGGCACAGCGCTGGCCGGGATGCCGGTGGCTGAGTTCTCGATCACCGAAGAGGTGGCCGCCGGCATCCCTGTGATCGCGGTCCGGATCGAGGCGCGGCCCGACCTGTTCCTGCTGCCCGACGTCGCCGTCGTGTCCGGGATCGGCCGCGCCCTGGTCGAGGGTGGGCCGTGATCCTGCGCCGTCTGCTCCCGGCATCGGATCGCACGGGGGACGGGGGCAGCGCGATCGTGGAGTTCGTGCTCTTCGCGGTCGTGGCGATCGTTCCGCTCGCCTGGGCTGCGCTGGCGCTGCAGCAGCTGGTCGCCGTGCACCAAGCGACACAGGTGGCCGCGGGCGAGTCGTTGCGCGCCTTTCTGTCGGCGCCGTCGGAAGCTGCCGGCCACGAGCGTGCCCAGGTTGCCGCACAACTGGCCCTCTCCGGATTTCCAGGTGTCCAGCGCTTCGCCGTCCACCTGGAATGCGGGGCGGACCCGTGCCTGCAGCCCGGCGCCTCGGTCCGGTCGAACGTGTCCGTCGCCGCAGAGCTGCCGCAGATCCCGATCCTGGGTGTCGTGCCGTCGCTGTCCGCGCGGGCCGAGCAGTATGGAGTCGTGGATGCCTTCGCCGCTGCACGATGACCGAGGCACGCTGCTGTTGCTGCACCTGTTGCTGGTCGGTGCAGTGCTGACCGCCATCACGGTGATCGCGGACGTCGGATCCGTGATCGGCGCCCGTCAGGAGCTGGCGGCCACCGCCGACCAGGCGGCCATCGCGGGGGCTCAGGCGATTGATCTCGATGCGTACTACGCAGGCGGCGCCGCAGGACTGGCCGAGGTCGCCCTGCATCCCGCATCCGCCGAGGCTGCCGTCCGGCGCTACCTCGCCCCGGCGATCGCTGCCGAGCAGCAGTCTGGGCTCGAGGTCGTCGCGGTCACGGTGGCGGCCGGCGAGGTGACGGTCCGGCTGCGCTCGCGGGCGGACCTGCCCTTCAGCTCAGGCCTCGGTCTGCCCTCGGTCCCGGTGACCGCACAGGCGAGCGCGCGGCTGCTGATCCAACCTGTCCGGTGAGCGTACCCTTGGGCGTTGTGGCGGACATCGACATTGCAGCGCGGCTGGCCGAACTCGACGCAACTCTGGGCAGTGTGGAGAAGGTCATCGATCCCGAGGCGCTGCGGGAGCAGATCGCCGACCTCGAACGGCAGGCCTCGGCCCCGGATCTGTGGGACGACCAGGCCCGGGCGCAGTCGGTGACGTCGCGGCTGTCGCTGCTGCAGAGCGATGTGGAGCGCGTGCTGGACCTGCGCTCCCGGCTCGACGACGTCGGAGTGCTCGCCGATCTGGCCGCCGAGGAGGGCGACCTGGACGCCCTGGCCGAGGCCCAGGCCGAGATCGATGCGTTGGCCGAGCAGATTGCCGCGCTGGAGGTGCGCACGCTGCTGGCGGGGGAGTACGACGAGCGCGAGGCGCTGGTGACCATCCGCTCCGAGGCTGGCGGGGTCGATGCCGCCGACTGGGCGGAGATGCTGCTGCGCATGTACCTGCGCTACTGCGAGCGGATGGGCTGGCCGACCGAAGTCTTCGACATCTCCTACGCCGAGGAGGCCGGGATCAAGTCGGCCACCTTCCAGGTGAAGGTGCCCTACGCCTACGGCACGCTGTCGGTGGAGCAGGGCACGCATCGTCTGGTGCGGATCTCGCCGTTCGACAACCAGGGACGTCGGCAGACCTCGTTCGCCGGTGTGGAGGTGCTCCCGGTCACCGAGCAGACCGATCACATCGATATCCCCGAGAACGAGATCCGCATCGACGTCTTCCGGTCCTCCGGCCCGGGTGGCCAGAGCGTGAACACGACCGATTCCGCCGTGCGGATCACGCACCTGCCGACCGGCACGGTCGTCTCCTGCCAGAACGAGAAGAGCCAGATCCAGAACCGCGCCGCCGCCATGCAGGTGCTGCAGTCGCGCCTGCTCGAGCGGCGCCGGCAGGAGGAGCGTGCCCAGATGGACGCCCTCAAGGGAGACAGCGCCGGCTCGTGGGGCAACCAGATGCGCTCCTACGTGCTGCACCCGTACCAGATGGTCAAGGATCTGCGCACCGACTACGAGACCGGCAACACCGGCGCGGTGCTTGACGGAGGGATCGATGGCCTCATCGAGGCCGGCATCCGGTGGCGCCGCAGCGAGGCCGAGTAGCAACTGTCCGGGGCGGTGGCGTGCGGCCATCGGCGCAGGCACGCCAGATCCCCCCGGCTTCCCGGCGACCCGAACTGCGGGTCACGAGGGGAGCCCGTCGCATCGGCGTCCAGGGGCACTCGTCGCAGGGGCTGTCACGAGGACCCGGCACAGACAGAGGCCCCGGGAGGGGGGGAATCCCGGGGCCTCTCACCTGGAGGGTGACCGCGCCGTCGTGACGGCGCTGAGAGCGTCCGTGGTTGCAGGGTTGGGGGGGGGAGCCTGCCGAATCGCTCTGTGACGACATCATGGCGCTGCGTTACGTGACCTGCACCACATTATCATAACGATTCGGTAACGGATGCTATCGAACCCCGGGCCTGCGACCTGCGAGGTCGACCGCGCTCGACAAACGGTCCATCAGGAACTGCGCGTCAGCCGTCTACACTCAAGCGGTGCGGTATCGATGGTCGGCCGTGCTTCGGTCCGCTGAACGAGGGGGTGTCCGGTGATCGACTTCGAACATGTGACGAAGCGATACCCGACCCAGCTGCGTCCGGCCCTGCAAGACGTCAGCCTGCGCATCGACCGCGGCGAGTTCGCCTTCCTGGTCGGTGCGTCCGGCTCCGGGAAGTCCACCATGCTGCGGCTGATCCTGCGCGAGGAGCAGTCGGACACCGGGGTCGTCCATGTCGCGGGCAAGGACGTGGCGACGCTCCCGTCGTGGCGGGTGCCGCACCTGCGGCGCCAGATCGGCACCGTCTTCCAGGACTTCCGACTGCTGCCGGGCAAGACCGTGGAGCAGAACGTCGCGTTCGCCCTGCAGGTGATCGGCCGACCCCGCAGCCACATCCGCCAGGTGGTGCCCGAGGTGCTCGATCTCGTCGGGCTGGACGGCAAGGAGAAGCGGCTGCCGAACGAGCTGTCGGGCGGCGAGCAGCAGCGGGTGGCGATCGCGCGCGCCTATGCCAACCGGCCCACGATCCTCTTGGCCGACGAGCCCACCGGCAACCTCGATCCGGAGACCTCGATCGGGATCCTGCGGCTGCTGGACCGCATCAACCGCACCGGGACGACTGTGCTGATGGCGACCCACGACGCCGACCTGGTCGACCAGGCCCGGCGCCGGGTCATCGAATTGCGCGAGGGCCAGCTGCAGCGCGATCAGGCCCGCGGCGTCTACGGCTATACGCTCTGAGCGGGAGGACGCATGCGGGCACGGTTCGTCGTCAACGAGGTTCTGGTCGGGCTGCGGCGCAACTTCACGATGACGATGGCACTGATCGTCACCATCGCCATCTCCTTGGCGCTGCTGGGCACCGGGCTGCTCGTGCGCCAGCAGGTGGACCAGATGAAGGGCTTCTGGTTCGACAAGGTCGAGGTCTCGCTGTTCCTCTGCACCCGCAACAGCGACGTCCCGTCCTGCGCCGGCGCGGTGACCGCAGAGCAGCGCGAGCAGATCCGCGATGACCTCGAATCCCTGGCGCCGCTGGTCCAGGAGGTCTACTTCGAGAGCGCCGATGAGGCCTTCGAACGCTTCCAGGAGCAGTTCAGCGGCAGCCCCATCGCCGAGAGCGCGACCGCGGAGGACCTGGGGCAGAGCTTCCGGGTGAAGCTGTCCGATCCCGACCGGTACGCCCTCATCACCTCGGCGTTCACCGGCGTGCCCGGGGTGGAGCGCGTGGACGACCAGAAGCAGGTACTGGACAAACTCTTCCGCCTGCTCGACGGATTGCAGGTCGTGGCACTGTTCATCGCCGGAGCCATGCTCGTCGTCACGCTGCTGCTCGTGGGCAACACCATGCGACTGGCGGCGCACAGCCGGCAGCGCGAGACCGGCATCATGCGGCTGGTCGGCGCATCCAAGTGGTACATCCAGATGCCGTTCATCCTGGAGTCGGTGATTGCTGCGGTGGTCGGGGGGCTGCTCGCCGTCGGGGCGCTGGCCGGCATCAAGGTCGTCCTCGTCGACGGCTTCCTGGCGCCGAACTTCCGGTTCACGCCGTTCGTGGGGTGGGACACGGTCTGGGCCGTGGCGCTGGCGGTCTTCGTCATCGGAGTCGCACTGGCGGGCAGTGCGGCCTTCGTCTCGCTGCGCCGGTACCTGAAGGTGTGAGCCGTCGCCGTGGCGGTCCGTGGTGGTGCTCGACGAGTCCGAAGTGCGCACCGGCCCGGGACGTGGAGCACCTGCCGTCGGCGGACTGTCCCCGCACTGCGACGCACCGAAGTCGCAGCCTTCTTGCCGGGAACGGCCCCTGTGACGGTATTGTGACACTTTACGGGCAGGGGAAGAGGTGCGCATGACGGTGATCCGACGGGCACAAGGCGCAGGGCAGGGCGCGCTGCGCAGTCCCTGGCGCCGGCTCGTCACCGCGGGCCTTGCTGGTGCGCTGGCCCTGACGGTCACCACCGGCGGCATCGCCCCCACCGCGGCCCAGGACCGCCAGTCCGACATCGAGCAGAAGATCGATGCCGCAAGCGACAACCTCAAGGATGCCAACGCAGCCGTCGCCGCGGCCGCAGCCGACCTCGAGCAGGCGCAGGCGCAACTGCCCCCGGCGCAGCAGAAACTCGATCAAGCCGTCGCCCGGGAGCAGGCCGCGCGCAAGGCCCACGAGGAGGCCGTTGCCGCCTACGAGCAGGCCACGGCCGAGTTCGAGGCCGCACAGCAGCGGTTGATCCTGATCGAAGAGCAGTACGAGGACCTGCGCTCCAACGTCGGGGACTTCGCCCGGCGCGCATACCAGATGGGCCCCTTCGCCGAGATCGAAATGGTGCTCGACGCGTCCGATCCGATCGAACTGACCGACCGCCTCGCCGCGATCCGCTCGGTGAGCAAGGCGAGCAATCAGGCCCTGGGCGACATGGCCACCAACCGCGCCGATCAGGCCTACGTCGAGATGCGCATGGAGGCGCTGCGGGAGCTCGCCGAGGAGAAGCGCGTGCTCGCCGAGGAGAAGCTCAAGGAAGCCGAGCAGGCCCGCGAGGAGGCCGCCGCGGCGAAGGCGCTGATCGACCAGCTCATCGCGCAGCGGGACGCGGCGCTGGCCGTGGCTGAGGCGCAGCGGGCGTCGGTGCAGGGCCAGTACGCCCAACTCCGCGACGAGCAGGCGCGCATCGCCGCCGCAGCTCAGGCCGCCGCCGAACTGGCGCAACGGGCAGCTGCCGCCGGCGGCGCGGGCGCATGGTCGAGCGCTGACGGGTTCATCTGGCCGATCACCGGCGGCGGGATCGCTCAGATGAGCGGGCCCCGAATCCACCCGGTCTACGGCTACCGGTCCTGCCACACCGGCCTCGATGTCCGCGGCGGCTCGGGGACGCCGATTCTCGCCGTCCAATCGGGCGTCGTCGCCAGTATCAACCGTGGGGGCCCCTACGGGCTGCACACGATCGTCGCCCACGGCGGCGGCGTGGCCAGTTTCTACGCCCACCAGTCCCGCACCGTCGTCTCACCCGGGCAGCGAGTGAACAAGGGCGACGTGGTCGGCTATGTCGGCTCCACCGGCTGGGTGACCGGGCCGCACCTGCACTTCGAGATCCATGTCAACGGCGTGCCGTTCGATCCGATGGGCTGGTACGGCCAGAGCAAGCGCGCGATCGCCTGCTGAGGCCCGAACTGCGGGACGCCGGGAGTGCGGCCGATCCCGCATAGACTGTGCTCGCCATCGTCAACAGCGATCCCACGAGGGGGTGACCATGCCCCGTGAGCAGGGCCGCAAGCCGATCGCGGTCAACCGCAAAGCACGGCACGACTACAGCATCCTGGACACCTACGAGTGCGGGATCGTGCTGACCGGAACCGAGGTCAAGTCGCTGCGTGCCGGAAGGGCGACGCTTGGCGACGGCTACGCCGTGGTCACCGACGGAGAGATCTGGCTGCAAGGGGTCCACATCCCCGAGTACGCCCAGGGCACCTGGACCAACCACGCTCCCCGTCGGCAGCGCAAGCTGCTGCTGCACCGAGCCGAGATCGAGAAGATCGTGGCCAAGCTGCGCGATACCGGGCTGACGCTCATCCCGCTGTCCCTCTACTTCGCCGACGGGTACGCGAAGGTCGAACTGGGCGTCGCGAAGGGTCGCAAGGCCCACGACAAGCGGCACGCCATCGCCGAGCGGGACGCCAAGCGGGAGGTCGCGCGCGCCGTGGGCCGCCGCCGCAAGGGGCGCGAGGACTGACACCAACCAGTCCCGAGTCACCGGCGCCCTCACGCCCGCCGCCATGTCCAGCTCCACCCAGTTGGCTGGACCGTCCAAGGCCGCGGAGTGCGCATAGGGTGTGCAGGAGTGGAGGTGCCATGGCCGACGACGGTTTCGAGCGGTTGCTGAACGACTTCTATCCCTACCGCGGTTCGACGGAGACCTACCGCCGAATCCCATACACAGGACGCTCCCGGAAGCAGGTCGCCGAGCTCATCCACGGCCTCGCCGAGCGCGAGGACGAGATGGGCGACGAGGGCAGGGTCTCCGGCAGCCTGTACTCCGGCGACCACGAGCACTACCGCTTCCTCACCGAGGTGTTCGGCGACTTCGCCCATGCCAACGTGCTGCAGCGCGACATGTACCCCTCGGCCACGAAATTCGAGGGCGAGATCATCTCGATGGTCGCCGAGCTGCTGCAAGGAGACCCCGCCACAGGGGTGTGCGGCGTGATCACCGGTGGCGGCTCGGAGAGCCTCATCAGCGCGATGTACGCCTACCGGGAGCAAGCGGCGGCGCGTGGTGTGACCCGGCCCAACATCGTGCTGCCCACGACTGCGCACGTCGCAATGAACAAGGGTGCGCACTGGATGGGCATCGAGGTCCGACCCGTGCCCGTGGGAGCGGACCACCTTGCCGACGTGGATGCGGCAGCCGAACTCGTCGACGACAACACCATCGCACTGGTGGGCAGCGCGGGGAATTACCCGCACGGACTCATCGACCCCATCGAGGCGCTGTCGGACCTCGCGCTGTCGCGGGGCGTCGGGCTCCACGTCGACGGTTGCCTCGGCGGCCTCCTGCTGCCGTGGATCGAGCGGAACGGCCACGACGTGCCGCCCTGGGACTTCCGAGTCCCCGGCGTGACCTCGATCTCCGCCGACACGCACAAGTACGGCTACGCGCTCAAGGGCACCTCGGTGCTGCTCTACCGCTCCAAGCAGCTGCGCCAGCATCAGTACTTCACCTTCCCGGATTGGCCGGGTGGGCTGTACCTCTCGCCGGGTCTGGCCGGCTCGCGCAGCGGCGGGCTCATCGCCTCCACGTGGGCGGCGCTGGTGGCGACCGGCAAGGAGAAGTTCCTCCAGTACGCCGACGACATCTACGACACCGCGCAGGCCATCCGGGCCGGAGTCGAGGCGATCCCCGAGCTGGAGGTGATCGGCAACCCGATCTTCCTGGTGGCCTTCCAGGCTGCGCAGACGCGTGACCCCATCGACGTCTACCTGGTCAACGATGCGTTGAAGGAGGCCGGCTGGCGCTTGAACTCGCTGCAGTTGCCGCCCGCGCTGCACTTCTGCGTCACGCGGCCCAACACCCGGCCGGGGGTGGCCGAGGACTTCATCGAGGCCCTGCAGTACGCGGTGCAGTATGCCGTGAAGCACCGCGGCGCAGCTGCTCAGAGCGGGGCGATGTACGGCTTCGGCGGCACGCCCGAGGGCAATGCCACCGTCAACCAGATCATGGCCGGCGTGCTGGACATCATGCAGGATGTGGCTCCCGAGGCTGAGGCCAGGGACCGATAGCGATGCCGGACCCGTGGATCCTGGCGATCGATCTCGGGAACGGGGGTCCCAAGGTGGGGGCGGTGTCGACGTCCGGAGCACTGCTGGCCACGGCGCTGCGCGGGGTCGCGGTCGATATCGGCAGCGACGGCCGCGCGACCCAGGACGCCGAGGAATGGGAGCGCACCCTCGACGCAGCGGTCGCTGACCTGCTCGACGTGGACGGCGTGGAACCGGCATCGCTGCACGCGATCGCGATCACGGGGCAGTGGGGATCCACCGTCCCGGTCGGCCAGGACGGCCGGCCCAGCGGCCCTGTCCTGCTGTGGGCGGACTCGCGCGGCGGTCGATACTCCCGCGACGTGGTGGGCGGCTTCGGCAGCGTCGCCGGGTACAACCCGGTGAAGGTGCTGCCGTGGCTGCGCCTCACCGGCGGTGCGCCGTCCCCGCAGGGCACCGATCCCACGGGCCATGCGCTGCTGCTGTCGCGCGAGCTGCGCGATGTCGGCCAGCGGACGAGGCTCCTGCTGGAGCCCGTGGACTACATCGGGTTCCTGCTGACCGGCCGGGCAGTGGCCACGCCGGCATCGATGGTCCTGTCCTGGCTCACCGACAATCGTCTTGGAGGGGACTTCGGCTATGTCCCGGATCTGGTGCGCCGAGCCCGCCGCGACCCTGCACTGCTGCCGGACCTGGTCCCCACCGGATCGGTGCAGGGCCCGCTGACCGAGCACATGGCGCGTCGACTCGGGCTGCCGGCCGGGGTTCCTGTCGTCGCGGGAATCCCTGATTTCCACGCCGCCATTCTCGGATCCGGCGCAATCGCGCCCTACCAGACGCACCTGGCCGTCTCCACCACCGCGTGGCTCAGCGCACGTGTCCCGTTCAAGAAGACCGACATCCGCCACCAGATCGCCTCGGTGCCCGGCATGGATGCCCACCACCACGTGGTCATCAACAACATCGATGCCGCCGGTGCGGCCCTGCACTGGTTGCGCGAGCAGGTGATCGCGCCGAACGACGGGCTGGCCGGCGGCGGGAGCGGGATCGGGGCCGACGGCGCTGCGCCGCGGGGCGCGGCCCCCTCCTATAGCGCGCTGACCGCCTTGGCCGCGCACGCGCCGCCGGGCAGCGGCGGCGTCATCTTCGCCCCCTGGCTGGGGGGTGAACGCTCGCCGGTGGAGGACAAGCACATCCGGGCTACGTGGCTGAACCTGTCGTTCCGCACCGATCGGTCCGCTCTGGTGCGCTCGGTGCTGGAGGGCGTGGCCTACAGCGCGCGCTGGCTGCTGGATCCCTACGAGAAGTTCCTGGGCCGCCCGGTGTCGACCGTTCGACTGCTCGGCGGTGGCGCCCAGTCCGATGTGTGGGCGCAAATCATCGCGGGAGTCCTCGACCGCCGGGTGGAGCGGGTCGCCAGCGCCCGCGATGCGCAACTGGTCGGTGTCGCCTTGTGGTCCCAGGTCTGTCTGGGCGAGCGCACGTTGGAGGGAGCGGGAGCCAAGGTGTCGGTGGACCGCGTCTTCCTGCCGCAGGACACCGACCGCGAGGAGTACCAGCGGCTCTACGGTGAGTACCGCAGGCTGTACGGGACCGTCAAGGGCACCTACCGGCGGCTCAATCCGCAGCGCTGAGGGGCACGGACGGCAGGCTCCTCGGCCGCCGCCGATCGGGGGCCGAGGAGACGCGGGGGAGCAGGGCAAGGCATCCGCTAGCGGCGGCCCGCCGGGCGCGGGCACTGCGTCGGCGGTCGGCCTCGGAATGCCCGGCCGACCCGGGGTGTTACAGGTAGTGCTTGGCAGGTGTCGCACATGCGGCGTATGGTCGAGCAACAACTACACAGGGGGTGACAGGTTTCGACATTGGCTGTCGAGACGGGAGAAGCGGGCCGAGGACCCAGGGTGACCTCGTAAACCATCCTTGGAAACCAACAAGTGCCAATTCTGAGCGCACTGATTTCGCCCTCGCCGCCTGAGCGAGCGCAGAGATCCGTCGACCTACCGTTGTCTTCGCGGGAGATGTCGGCGTCGTGAAGGAGACTTGCTGATCGCCTCGGTTACGGGGGCGTGAGGGACACCAAACAGTAGCTGGACCGGATGACTGCGCAGTGCCACACGAAGCGCAGCGGTCGAGAAACCGACAGCGTGGCTGCGCCCGGAGAAGTCCCGAATCTGCACCAGTGGACGCGGGTTCGATTCCCGCCACCTCCACCACGACGCAATCGGCCCCGGGTGAACCCCGGGGCCGATTGCCGTGGATTGCCCTTGCCCCGTGGCGCCGCCAGACCACCAGGCGGCGTGAGAGCTGATCGTCGCGAATTCCGGTTGTCCAGCCAGAATTCGCGACGATCAACGACCCTGATGATCCTGCGGCCGGGTTGGTGTCATTCGGGTGCTGCGTCATGACCTGGAATGGCTTGGGATTCGGAGTCCCGGGCTGCCAGCGCCGCCGTCTCCGGGACTGAGGCCAGTGCCAGCGCCGCCGTCCGCGGGCCAGTGCCAGGCCAGTGCCGCCGCCATCGTCGGGGGCGTAGGTTGCCCGCAACCGACGGTCGCGTCGCCCCTGTCATCGGGTGCCTCCCCACGACGCGAGGCCTCACACAGCCGACCTGTTTGGCGCGGTCAGGACCGAGGGGCGCGCAACCGCCGCCCACCGTGGGGCCGGTATCGCGGGCCCCGTGCACAGGTGCCGCGTCCCGGGCGGTGATGCTGCAAGACTGGCCGGATGACCGAGTACACCATTGTCCAGCGCAGCACGATGATCGATGCCGCACCAGAGGCCGTTCGCGAGCAGCTCGACGACTTCCACCGATGGCGGGACTGGTCGCCGTGGGAGGGCTTGGACCCCGACCTTCGGCGCCGCTACGAGGGTCCGGACCGGGGCGTCGGCGCGGTGTACTCCTGGTCGGGCAACCGTAAGGCGGGGGCGGGTCGGATGGAAGTGCGCGCGGAGGCGCCGGATGCCGTGGACATCGACCTGCTCTTCACGAAGCCGTTCAAATCCGCCAGCGCCATCCAGTTCGGACTGCGGCCCACGGACCGCGGGACGCAGGTCGTCTGGCAGATGCGGATGACGAAGACGCTGATGACCCGGGTTGCGAGCGTGTTCCTCAACATGGAGAAGGTTGTCGGCCCTGATCTGGAGCGCGGCCTGGCAAACCTCAAGCGCCTGCTCGAGGCGCCCTGACCCTGCATCGAGCCGCAACTCGATCGAGAACGCGTCGCCTGCCGCACTCCGTTTGGGCCTGGTCCGCCAGACGCCGGCATCCGTGCGCCAAGATGGGGGCGTGGACGTCAGCGAGACCCTGTTACCCGGTGTCGGTATCCGCTACGAGTTCCAGACCGCCTCGCACCGTCACCTCGGTCTGGTAGCCCACCGCGAGGGGCACGTGGATCTGGTGCTCTACGACGCAGAGGATCCCGACATCTGCACCGAGGTCGCGACACTGACGCCGGAGGAAGCCGACACGCTCGCCGAGTTGCTCGGGGCCCCCAGGATCGCGGAGCGGTTCGCCGACCTGACACGGGAGGTGCCGGGACTGGTCGCGGCGCAGGTGGAGGTGGATCCCAGCAGCACCTTCGACGGACGGACCCTCGGCGAGACGCGGGCCCGAACGACGACCGGCGCCTCGATCGTGGCTCTGGTCCGCGGCGAGACCGTGATCGCCTCGCCGGGGCCGGAGCAGGGGCTGCAGGGCGGCGATGTGCTCGTCGTCATCGGAACCGAGCCAGGCATCAGCGGAGTACGCAAGATCCTGGGTGCGGCCAGGCGGTAGCCGAGCGATGAAAGGCGACCCGGCGTTCCTCATCGAACTGGGAGCACTGCTGCTCCTGCTCGGTGCGGCCGGGGCCCTCGCCTGGCGGGTCGGCCTGTCGGCGGTGCCACTGTTCCTGGTCGCGGGGCTCTTCGTCGGCGAGGGCGGAATCCTGCCCGCACCCGCTGCCGCTTCGTTCCTCGGCGCCGCGGCGAGCATCGGCGTCGCCCTGCTCCTGCTGACTCTGGGACTGGAGTACTCCTCCGCGGAGTTCACCGACGCGCTGCGTCGCCACACGCCAAGCGGGGTGGTGGACCTCGTGCTCAACGCCACGCCCGGTGCGATCGCGGGCGTCGCGCTCGGACTGCCGGCGCCGGGCGTCGTCGCCATGGCGGGGATCACGTGGATCTCATCCTCGGGCATCATCGCGCGCACGCTGTCTGACCTCGGTCGCCTCGGGTACCGCGAGACCCCCGCGGTGCTGTCCATCCTCGTCCTGGAGGACGTCGCGATGGCCGGGTACCTTCCCCTGCTGGCTGTGCTGCTAGCGGGCAGCGCGCTGGCTGCCGGTCTGCTGGGGACGGTGGTCGGCCTCGCGTGCGTGATCGGCGTCATCGTGCTGTCCCGCTGGGCGGGCCCTGCGCTGGAGCGACTGCTGAAGCACGACTCCGATGAGCAGGTCATGCTGCGAGTGCTGGGCCTGACGCTGGTCGTCGGCGGTGCCGCCGAGTATCTCGGAGTGTCCTCGGCGGTGGGTGCCTTCTTGGTGGGCCTGGCGATCCCGGGCGAAACGGCGGGAACTGCTCGGCGCGTGCTGGAGCCGCTGCGCAACCTCTTCGCCGCGGCGTTCTTCCTCTCCTTCGGCTACAACACCGACCCGCGAGAGATCCCGGCCGTGCTGCCCGGCGTGCTGGCGTTGGCGGCAGCCACCGCGGTGACGAAGGTGGCCACCGGGTGGTACGCCGCTCGCCGGGACGGCGTCGGTGAGCGCGGCCGCTGGCGTGCGGGCACGGCGTTGATCGCCCGCGGGGAGTTCTCGATCGTGATCGCCGGGCTGGCGGTCGCTGCCGGATTGTCCGACGTCGGGCCCTTCGCGGCGACCTACGTGCTCATCCTGGCGATCGCCGGGCCGCTGGTGACCCGCGTCGCGGGCCAGCGGCGCGATCTCGTGCTGGCTCCGCACACCCGCTCGCGCTAGAGCCGCCGAAGGTGGTGTGGACTATCCCGTGGGGGAGGATGGAGTGCTCGGGCGCTTGGGCGCCAGTCGCGATCAGGCAACGACGCGCACGCGGCTCGCACCGGTTTGGCTGACGCGGCGCACCTCGATGCGCTCGCTGATGCGCTCCTTCATCTCGGTCACATGGCTCACCAGACCGAGGACCCGGCCGTTGCTCTGCAGGCTCTCCAGGACGCCGAGGACGCTGTCGAGCGTGTCCGGATCCAGCGAGCCGAACCCTTCGTCCACGAACAGCGTGTCGAGCTCCACTCCGCCGCTCTCGGCAGTCACGATCTCGGCCAGGCCGAGCGCGAGTGCCAACGAGACGTAGAAGGTTTCGCCGCCCGACAGCGTTCCCGGGCTGCGCACCGTCTCGGTGTGCAGGTCCCTGACGTGGATGCCGAGTCCTGCGCGCTCGTTCTTGCGCAGCGGCTCCTCGAACGTCTCCAGAGCAGCCTCCCGTTCGACATCCGCGTCAGGTGCAGGTTCGCGGCCTCGATCACGCTGCGGAACCGGTGCACCAGGACGAACGTGGCCAAGTCGATCCGCAGCGGGTTGTTCCCCTCCGCCACTTTCGAGAGCAGGATGGCGGTCTCGGATCCGGCAGCCACGGCGTCGCGGTGCTGTGCTGCGTTGCGCAGGGCGGACGCATGCGTGTGCGCCAGCCGCGCGGTCTGTGCTGCCTGAGCGGCTTCCGTGCTCGCGCTGCGCACCTCGCCCTCGGCGTTCTTGAGCGCTTCCGCTGCGGGTTCCCGCTCGATACGTTCCTCGGGGTCGACGCCGACCAGCTCGGGTCGCTCGAGGATCGCTGCCACTTCGATCTCGGCTTGCTGATGCTCACGGACCGACTGCTGCAGCTCCTCGCTCAACGAGGGTTCGAGACGACCGGCCGCCGCGCTCTCGGCGTCGGCGAACCCCTCTCGCATCAAGGCGTTGGCCAGGGCCCGCTGTGCATCGTCGAGCGCATCAGCAGCGCGGTCCCGCTTGGTATGCGCAGCGATCAGGGTGCGGCACTGCTCGGCGCGGGCTTCCAGGGAGCCGACGCGTCGAGCTACCGATGAGCAGTCGCCCCGGTGAGCCTCAACGACGCGCACGCGCGCACTCACCTCGGCTTGGAGATCATGAGCCCGGGTCAGCCCCCGGGTGCGTTGCTCTTGCGCCTTGGCCTCGGTGGCGGCGAGGTCGACGGATTCCGTTTCCAGCGCGTGCAGCGCCTCCTCGTGGGCAGCGGCCTCGAGGTCGGCCCTCTCTGCAGCGTCGAGCGCCCGCTCCGCCTCGGCCACGACCTGCCGAGCGGTCTCAGCGGTCACTCCCTCGGCGGCGGTCCGCAGGCGCTGCAGCTCTAGCCGCTGCTCGTTGAGTGCCGAGTCTGCCTTGCCCAGCGCTGCTCGCAGCCGGCGCGCCTCGGCATCCGCGGCGTCGACGTCCTCCGCGGAAGCGTGGCCATCGCCGGGCACGGCCGGATCCGGGTGCTCCTCCGAGCCGCAGGCGGGGCAGGGCACGTTCGGCTCCAGGTGCTGTCCGATGATCGCTGCGATACCGGCTCGGTACGCTGCCGTGCGCCGCTGGGTCTCGGCGTCGGCCTCGGCCGTCTGCTGGAGGAGTACCGCGACCGAGGCCCGCAAACGCTGCTCGACGGGCTGCGCCTTGACCACTTGCTCGGCCGCGGCGGCCCGCTTGCGCAGATCCGCGAGCCTCATGCTGCGCTCCGATCGGGTCGCGGCGATGTCGCGAGAGGCCCGCAGCGCTCGGCTCGCCAGCTGGCGCTCGGCCGGGATCGCATCGATGCGCTCTGTCACCTCCGTCAGTTGCCGGCTGGCTGCGGCTGCGGACTCCAGCTGCGCGGCGGCCTCGGCTTGCAGGCGCGGCAGGGCGGCCTCTTGCTCCAGCGCCGGTTGCAGCGACCTGATCGCATCGACGATCGAGTGTTGGGCGGCCTCCACATCTGCACCAGACCCGCGCGCCAGATCTGGCGGAGCTCCGGTCCTTGCGTCAGCGAGGTCTGTCTCGGCAGATTCCGCGGCCGCCGTGGCGGTCCGGGAACGCTCCAACGCGTCGGCGACGCGCTCCGCTCGGGCGCCGATCTCGAGCTGGTCCCGCGCGGCGTCGATCGCGGGGGTCCGCGACTGCAAGGCGTTGAGCCGGCCCAGTGCGTCGCGCAGCGTATCGCGGTGGGCTCTCCGCCGGTCGACGCCTTCCAGGTCGGTGCGCGCCTGCCGGACCCTGGCCTCGGCGGCCGCGAGGGCATCCGCGCTCTGGGATGCTGCACGATCCAGCTCGGCGAGTGTGACGTCCAGCGTTGCGCCGATGACGGCCGCGGGGGAGTCACCTGCCAGTTCGTCCGGGGCGTCTGTGCCGAGCGCGCCCCGGAACTTCTCGATCGCCGCACTCACGGCGTTCTCGGCAGCGTCGCATTGCGTGCGCGCATCCTTGCCCAGGTCCTTCAGCCGCTGCTGCAGGTCCTGGTAGAGGTGCGTGCGGAAGATGCGCTGCAGGATGGGGAGCCGATCGCGGCTGTTGGCGCGGAGGAAGGTTGAGAACTCGCCCTGGGGCAGCACGATCGTGCGGACGAACTGCTGACGGTCCAGCCCGACTGCGGTCTGGATCTCCATACCGACGTCTTGCGGGCGTGCGGCTAGGACTTCGCCGTCCGGGTCGCCGGGTCCGGCAAGCCGGCGGAGCGTGGCCGAGGCGGCCTGGTCGACCAAGTCACCGGTATCGTTCCCCCGTCGGCGCGGCCGCGGGTGGGCCGGTGAGCGACGCACCAGGTAGGTTCCGGTGGCGGTGGAGAAGACCATCTCCACAAACGGCTCGTCGGACGGCTCGCGGAAGTGGCTCACGAGCCGCAGGTCGTCGGCATCGGTCCCGGCGACTTTGCCGTACAGGGCGAAGACGATGGCATCGATGATCGTGGACTTGCCGACGCCGGTAGGTCCTTCGAGCAGGAACATGCCCGCCTCGCCGAGGCGGTCGAAGTCGATGGTCTGCTCGTCGGCGAACGGCCCCATGCCGGCCAGCCTCAGCGCATGGATTCTCATCAGGCGGACATCCCTTCGCGCCGCAGCGACTCCAACTCGGCGCGGGCGATCTCCACCAGTGCCGGGTCGAGGTCGTCGCCCAGCGTGCTGGCCAGGAACTCCGCGACCGCGTCGGCGGGATCCGTGGCCGCCCCGACCTCGAAGGAGCCGATGCTCCCGCCGGCTCCGCAGTGGTAGGACGCGAGCAGGTGCGGAAATCGCTGCCGCAACCGCGAGTGCATGTGTTCCGGTCGCACGGGGTCGGTGACAGTGATCTTCAGCCACGACGCGACATGCTCGTCGTGGCGCTGCTGGTCGAGGAGCTCGGCCATGGTGCCGGTGAGCTCGGCCATCGGGCGTGGCTGCGGGATCGTCACCGTCGAGACGGACTTCACGCCGTCAGGCCCGAGGTCCACAATGGTGACGGACTTCGTATGGCGCGCCTCGGAGAAGCTATAGCGCAGCGGAGAACCGGAGTATCGGACGATGCCGGGACCCGGACACGCGGGCTGTTGCGGCCCGTGGAGATGCCCCAGGGCGGTGTAGTCCACACCGCGGAACACGCTGGCAGGTGCGACATCCACGTTGCCCACGCGGATGTCGCGCTCGCTCTCGCTTCGCTGCGGATCCTCGCCGGTCGCACCGGTGATGAAGGCGTGCGCCATCACCACCGACCGCGGCTGTCCTCCGGCGGCGCGATGCTCGTCCAAGTCGGCCCGCACCAGGTCCATGGCGGCATCCAAGACCGCTTCGTGCGTGCGTGCCACCGGTTCGTCGGTGAGCTTGTGCCGTGCCAGATCGGGTTCCAGGTAGGGCAGACCGTAGATGTGGACCGGCCCGAACTCGTCGGTCAGGACGACGGGATCGGCGATCCGCTCGACAGAGGTCCGCAGATGCAGCCGATCGGCGAAGAGCCGGGATCCGAAGCCCAGCCTGATTGCGGAGTCGTGATTGCCGGACGTGACGACGACGGTGCACCGCTGCGCGAGCGCGACGAGCGCCTCCTCGAACAGGGCGACGGCTTCCACAGAGGGCAGCGAGCGGTCGTAGATGTCGCCGCTGATCACCACGGCATCGACGCCCTCTCGCTCGACGAGGTCGGCGACGAAGGCGATGGCACCACGCTGGTGGTCGAGCATGGACATGCCCTCCAGCGTGAGGCCGAGGTGCCAGTCGGATGTGTGCAGCAGTCGCATGAACCCCCCAAGGACCCGTTGTGCCGATACAGCCGACGCTAGGCGAGGGGTCCGACACTGGCCGGGAGCCGCGCCCGCGAAGGCTGCGCAGTTGGCTCGAAGAGGCACACTCCGATCCGGCGCGGCGCGCGGTCATCGCGAGCACGGCGGAAGGGCCGACAGCCGCCCGAGTGCTCGTGCGTTCGGTCACCGTCCGCGCGCGCGAGGACGCGAGCGATCCGTCAACACTGCTTGGCCGATGGCAGCCCACCGTCCCGCGCGCGCAAGGACGCGAGTCTCGCTGGCACGGGGCTGGCATGCCTGCGCCGGACCGCGGCGCCCGATCCGCGAAGGGCGAGGCGCATCGCGGCCAGGCCCTGCCCGCGATGATGGGTGCGTGAGCCAGCAGGCCGATATCGCCATCGAGGGGCAGGAGTTGTCGGCTGGGCCGTTGCCCGCGAGCTGCTGCGGACCACACCGGGCATGCGCATCGCGATCTTGGACAAGGAGCCGGGATTGGCCGCCCACGCGAGCGGCTGGAACAGCAGTGTGCTCCATGCCGGCTCTCCTACGCACCCGACTCCCGCAAGGCCCGGCTGACGCGCCGCGGCAACGCGATGCTCCACGAATTCTGCGACGAGCACGATGTCCCCGTCCTGCGATGCGGCAAGGTGGTCATCGCCACCCGAGCCTTCCGAGGTCGCCCAGCCGCAGGAGCTGTATCGGCGCGGCCTGGCCAACGGCGTCCCGGTGGAGCTCATCGACGAGCAGGGCCTTGCCGAGCTCGAACCGCTGGCGCGAACGGCAGGTACGGCACTGTGGTCGCCGACGACGTCGGTGGCCGACCCGCGGGCGGTCTCGGATGCGCTGGCCGCCGACGTGCGGCGCGCCGGCGGCAGGATCTGCCTCGCCTCGCCGGTGCAGGACGGCCGCCCGGGCCGGCTCGTTGTGGCCGGCCAGCGCTGGGACGTCGCCCATGTCGCCGGGGTGGACCACAGCTTCGGCGATGGCCTGCGAGGTCGTCGCCGACATGCGGCGGCGCGGGGTCCTCTAGCCACAGGTGCCGGGCAAGCGCGCACGGCGGCCATGGCAGAACCGCGCGCCGGGGGAGTGCCGCCGGCCGCCGGAGGGGCGCGGCCGGCACCGTGGCCGGACCGCGAGCACCCAGCCGGCCCGAGCATCCAGTCGGCCGCCGCTGCAGCCGGCCCGAGCACCCAGCGCCGGCCGCCGCACCCAGCCGGCCCGAGCACCCAGCCGGCCGCCGCTGCCAGCCGGCCCGAGCATCCAGTCGGCCGCCGCACCCAGCCGGCCCGAGGCACCTGCAGCGCCAAGCGCCGCCGCCCGCGAGCAATGCCGCTCCCGCCGCGTTAGGTTCGCTGCATGCGGATCGGTGTGTTGACCGGCGGCGGCGACTGCCCGGGCCTGAACGCGGTCATCCGGGCCGTGGTGCGGCGAGCGGAGGGACACTACGGCCATACGGTCATCGGCGTGCGCAACGGCTGGGAGGGGATGTCGCTGGGTCTGACGACGGATCTCGGCATCGACGACACGCGCGGGCTGCTGACCCGCGGCGGCACGATCCTCGGTACGGCCCGCTACCACCCCGACGAGCACGGCGACGGCGTGGAGCGGGTGATGGAGGTGTACCGGCGCAGCCGGCTCGACGCGGTGATCTGCGTCGGCGGCGACGGCACACTGGCCGCTGCCGGAGCCCTCAGCGAGCAAGGGCTGCCCATGATCGGCGTCCCGAAGACGATCGACAACGATGTGGTCGGCACCGACGCCTCCGTCGGGTTCGACACCGCGGTCTCGATCGCGACCGAGGCGGTTGACCGCGTCCAAACCACCGCCGAGAGCCACAACCGCATCATGGTTGTGGAGGTGATGGGCCGCCACAGCGGGTGGATCGCGCTGTCCGCCGGGATCGCCGGGGGGGCCGAGGCCATCATCATCCCGGAGGATCCCTTCGACATCGAGGATGTCGCCGGAGCAATCCGCCACCGCCACCGCGGGGTCATCAAGTCCTCGATCGTCGTCGTCGCCGAGGGCGCAGTCCCGCGGGCCGGCACGATCGACTGGACGCGTCCCGAAGGGGCGTTCGGCTCCATCGTGGCAGGTGCGGTGGGGGAGATGGTGCGTGCCGAGCTCGAGCAGCGAACGGAGTACGACACTCGGCTGACCGTGCTCGGCCACGTGCAGCGGGGCGGGACGCCGACCGCGGCCGATCGCATCCTCGGCAGCCGCTTCGGGGTGGCCGCGGTCGATGCGATCCAAGCGGGCCGCTCGGGGGTGATGATGGGCCTGCAGCAGGACAGGATCGTCTCGGTGCCGATCAGCGACGTCGCCGGTCGGCGCAAGGACCCGCCGGAGGAGATGATCGAGGTGGCGCGCACGCTGTCGGCCATCTAGCCGATGCGCACGGGCCCCGCGGCCCTCCTCGGCACCGGGCCCGGTGCCGCACCGTCAGGCCTCGAATGGACGCGGATCGCCCGCTCCCACGCGCGCGATGACCGGATACCCGGCCGTGTAGTCCACGACGGTCGTCGCCTCATCACCGCACTCGCCGGAGTCGAGGACCGCGTCCACTTCGGAGTCGAGTTCCTCCTTGACCTGCCACCCGTCGGTCATGGGCCGGTCCTGGCCCGGCAGCAGGAGCGTGCTCGACAGCAGCGGTTCATCGAGCTCGAGCAGCAGCGCCGCCACGACCGGATGCTGCGGGATGCGGACGCCGACGGTGCGCTTCTTCGGGTGGGCCATCCGGCGCGGCACGTCCCGGGTCGCCGGCAGGATGAAGGTGTACGGCCCGGGCGTGTGCGCCTTCACCGCGCGGAAGACCGCCGTGTCGAGGACGACGAACTGGCCGACCTGCGCAAGATCGGCGCACACCAGGGTGAAGTGATGGCCGGGGTCCAACTCCCGCAGCCGCCGGATGCGGTCTACCCCGGAACGGCTCTCGAGCCGACACCCCAGGGCGTAGCCGGAGTCCGTCGGATACGCGATCAGCGCGTCGTCGCGCAGCATCTGGGCGACCGTGGCGATGCTGCGCGGCTGCGGATCGACGGGGTGGACGTCGAAGTACCGGGCCATGCCCAGCAGGGTATGCCCGACCGGCCACGGACGTGGCGGCCTGCCGGGGGAACTACTCGGCCAGCATGAGCCACTGATCCTCCAGAGCCGCCAGGTCGGCGTTGGCCGCGCCCAGCTGCGGACCGAGCTCTGCCAGCGCGCCGGCATCGGTCGCGGCGGCGGCCATCGCCTCGTGCAGCTCGGCGACCCGGGCGTGGGCCTTGTCCATGGACCGCTCCACGCGCGCCAGTTCCTTGCGCCGTTCGCGGTCTCGCGCCGTGCCGGAACCCGCCGCAGGAGCCCCTGCGCTAGCCCCCGGCGCGGCCCTCGGCACCGGTGAGTCCCGATCCCCCTGCGCCGCATCGGCCAGGTACTCCTCGACGCCGCCCGGCAGGTGCCGAAGCGTGCCGTCGCCGGGGATCGACCAGACGTCGTCGCAGACGCGCTCCAGGAAGTAGCGGTCGTGCGAGACGACCAGCAGCGTCCCCGGCCAGCGGTCCAGGACATCCTCCAGGACCGTGAGCGTCTCGACATCGAGATCGTTGGTCGGTTCGTCGAGCAGGAGGAGGTTGGGCCCTCCGAGAAGCAGCCGCAGCAGGTGCAGCCGGCGCAGTTCTCCGCCGGATAGGTCGCCGAGCCGCCGCCACACCGCGTCTCCCCGGAACCCGAACTGCTCCAACAGCTGGGCGGCTGTGAGGTCGTCCCCGCTCGTGACCACGATCCGCTCGCCGGCCCGCTGCAGCCAGGGCAGCACGCGCACTTCCGGGTCCGGTATCGGCAACCGCTGATCGAGCAGTGCCGGGACAACGGTGGCGCCGCGCGCGACCCGCCCGTCGAAGGGTGGTGGATCGCTGCCCAGCAGCAGCCGGATCAGCGTCGTCTTTCCCGTCCCGTTGCGCCCCAGCAATCCGATCCGGTCGCCGGGGCCGAGTCCCCACGTGATGTCGGTGAGCACGGCGTCGGAACCCTCGGCGGGTCGCAGGGTCACGTCGGTCAGCTCCACGACCTCCTTGCCGAGCCGTGCGGAGGCCACGCGGCGCAGGGACAGGGCGTCCCGCGGCGGGGGTTCGTCCGCGATCAGGGCGCTCGCCGCGTCGAGACGGAACTTCGGCTTGCTCGTGCGTGCCGGAGCCCCGCGGCGCAGCCAGGCCAGTTCCTTGCGCAGCAGGTTCTGGCGACGCGCCTGGGTCGAGGAGCGCTGCCGCTGCCGCTCGGCCTTCGCCAGCACGTATGCCGCGTATCCGCCCTCGTAGGCCTCGACCGTCTCCCTGCCCACCTCCCACGTGTGATCGGTGACCGCATCGAGGAACCACCGGTCGTGGGTCACCACGGCCAGCGCCGTGCGCGCGGGCCGGGACCGGACATGCTCGGCGAGCCACCCGATGGCGCTGATGTCCAGGTGGTTCGTCGGCTCGTCCAGCAGCAGCACATCGGGGTTGTGGACCAGTGCCGCGGCCAGCGCCACGCGCCTCGCCTCGCCCCCGCTGAGGTCCGCCGTCGGGGTGTCGAGGCCCGCCGTCAGCGCCGGTGCTGCCAGCCCGCCGAAGAGCCCGCCCACAACATCGCGCGCCAGGGGCTCGCCGGCCCAGTCGTGCTCGGCCCGGTCGGCGAAGATGGCCTGCCGCACCGTGCCGCCCGGCAGTGCGTCCGCCTGGCCGACCAGCTCGACCCGGACCCCGGAGCGTCGAACGACGCGGCCGGCGTCGGGGACGTCCATCCCGGCCAGCGCGCGCAGCAGGGTTGACTTCCCGCCCCCGTTGCGGCCGACCACGCCGATCCGCTCGCCTTCCTGCAGCCCCAGGGACACCTCGGTCAGGACCCGGTGCGGGCCCTTCACGACGGTGATCGCGTCGGCAGTCAACAAGGCAGGCACCCCCGCATTGTCCTCCTCGGCCGGGTCGGTGGCGAAAGCACCGTGTTCGACCGGCCGTCGCCGCTCGGGTGAGCCAAGCTGGCGCAGCTCGAATGAGCCAAGGCGGCGCCATCGTCTTGGAAGGGGTCGGCTATCGCCAGGGCAGCGCAGTACCCGCAGCAGCGCCGGGCGCATCAGGTCGGAGTGGGCGGCTGGACCGTCGGCGTCGTCGTGATCCTGGCCGCCGTCGTCCGGACGCAGTTCGACACCGATGCCGAGGAGCGGGCCTGCCCGCACCAAGCGGACTTCGAACCCCCGGGGGCATCGGCGGCGACTCCGGAGACCGAGATGTCGGGGACCTGGGCTGGGGTCCTCCCGCCCCTGGGCCAGGGCTGCGGACCGGGCACGCCTCGGTGAACTCATGCTGCCCGAGGCATCTGGCGGGCGGAGCGCATCCTGGCGCCCGGCTGGCTCGATCTCGCGGCCCGGCCGGCGCTGCCCTCGGGGGAGGGCGCGGACTACGGCGCCCAGACCCGGCCGCCGGCCGACCCGGTGGGCGGGGAGTGCCGCAACTCGACCGGCCGGCCTGCTGCGGGACGCGCTCGCCATGGCGGGGCACCGGGGCCAGATCTTGGCGATGGTTCCTTCCCGCGACGCCGTCGTGGTGCGCCTCGGATGGACCTTCGATAGCGACCGGTCCGACGGGGGCCGCTTCGTCGGCGAGGTCCGCTCGGCGCTGCCGTGGTAGCCCGCGCCCTGGATCGGGGCATCGCTGCCGCAGGCGGCCGATAGCATCGCCGCGTGCATATCTACCTCGTGCGGCACGGGCAGAGCCACGTCAACCTCACCGACCTGACCGCGCAGCACCGCGACGAGCCGCTGACGCGGACCGGTGTCGCGCAGGCGACCGCCGTGGCCGCTCACATCGCCGACTCGCTGCGTGTCGACCGGCTGATCGCCAGCACGGTGCAGCGGGCGGCGCAGACCGCGACCGTGATCGGCGAACGGTTGGGGGTGCGGGTGGAGTTCGAGGACCGCCTGCGGGAGGTGGGGACGGTGCACCCCGACGGCTCGCCGATCCCGCAGGCCGATCTCCGGCCGTACCTCCCCGAGATGTGGGGAACGCTGCGGCCCTACGAGCCGGTGACGGTGGGCGGGGAGTCCTGGATGCAGGTCCGTGCCCGGGTCGGCGCCTTCATCGAATCGCTCATCCCGATGCCGCCGCGCGGGGTGAGCCGCACCATGCAGCACTCGGCGGACGACGCCGACCACGAGGGCCGGGTCGTCGTCGTGGTCTGCCACGCCGGCGTCATCGAGGCGTTTCTGGAGTATGTCTTCGAGAAGGGCCCCTGGAGTGTCGTGGCCGTGGAGACCAGCAACACGGGGATGACCCACCTGCAGTACCTGCCGCACCCGAACCGGCCCGACTGGCGGCTGCACTTCCACAATCGGATCGTGCACCTGCCGAGCGATCTGGTGACCTGAGCCGCGGGGCCCGTCGGCATCGGGCGGACCGGGACGATGAGGCCGACAACGCGAAACGGCGCGATCTCGGGGAGGGACTCCCTGGATCACGCCGTTTCGCGCCGTCGGTCGCCGCGCGCTGCGCGGCCGCTTCGGCCGCTGGTCACTTCTTCGCGGGCTTCTGCGAGAAGGCCTTCTTGTTCTTGACCGCGGTCTCGAAGGTCGCCTTGACGGTGGACTGGTTGGTGACGTCGTTGCCGGTGTTGCCCAGGATCTTGGCCGAGTACATGGTGTCTCCTTGTCGTGGTGCGAGTTCTGCGCGGGTGCGCTCTTCCAGTAGACCGCTACTTGTGCATATGCACAAGTAGCGCCACCGTGATGCGCGCCACACGCCCGGGGGCGCGGATCGCAGGGCGGTGTGGATGTTGGGGGCCGCGCAAACCGGACCGTCCGGCCGCGGAACGCGTAGGCTCGCGCTAGCGAGAGGAGGCGCGGTGGGCGACACACGTGGCGCGGCGGCGACGCAGCGCATCATCAACGTGCTGCAGATCCTCACCGAGCACCCCGGCCGAGGAGTCGAGGCGAGCGATCTCATCGAGCAGTCGGGCGGCTTCGCCGGGACCCCCGAGAGCCAGCGCGACGCGCTCAGCCGAGACCTGCGCAACCTGCGCCGGGTGGGGTTCGACATCGTGAACCTTGCCGGCGACGGAGCCGATGCGCGCTACCTTCTGCGCCCCGGCGACGACCGCGTCCGTGTGGCCTTCACGCGGCAGCAGCTCTTCGAGCTGCAGCGCGCCGCGGTGCTGGTCGGTGTGGACCGCCTGCGGGCCGCCGACGCCGATCCGTCCGCAGCCGAGCTCGGCGACGTGCCGCAGATCGAGCCCGTGCGGGTGCCCGAGGTGTTGGGGGAGGTCCAACGGGCGGTGGCCACGCGGGCAGTGGTGAAGTTCGACTACTCGGGCAAGCGCCGGACCGTTCACCCCTACGGCCTGCAGATGGCCACGCGCGGCTGGGTCCTCGACGGCTGGGAGGAGGGGTCCGGCCAGTCAAAGCTCTTCAGCCTGCAGAAGATGGCCTCGGTCGCGATCGGTAGGCCGGAGACGGCGTCGCCGCCGGAGCGGTCGGCCCGCCCGACGCTGGATCCGCTGCGGTTCGCGGTGGACGACCCGGTCGAGGCGGTGCTGCGGGTCGGCACCCGCTTTCGGGCTCAAGTCGACGGCATGCTGCACCATCCGCTCCTGGTCGAACCGGGTGGCGACGTGGCCGGCGAGCCCACCGAACTGCTGCACTACACGGTCACCAACCACATGAACTTCGTCGTGCGCGTCCTGCGGCTCGACGAGCGTGTCGAACTGCTGGGCGGCGACACTATCCGTGCGGTGTTGCGGTCGGTCCTCAGGGCGCTCGCGGAGGTGCAGTGATGGCGATCCCCGGCTACGTGAGCAGATACACCAGGATCCTCGCCGCGCTGGACGTCTTGTCCTACTACCCCGACGGCCTGCCGTTGGCGCAGTTGGCCCGTGGAGCTCGACATCCCCATCGCGGAGTTGCGGCTGGAGATTCTGGCGTACTACACCGCTGAGCCGGCGGTGACCAGCGGATACCGGCTGCCGGGGATCGCCTGGATCTCGCCCAGCGGGGAGGAGGACGATCCGCAGACAGCGGAGATGGTGGTGCTCAGCGACCCCGAGGCGCTGGCCGACATGGGCGTGGTGCGCCTGTCCACCCGCGAGATGGCCGCCGTCTGGCGAGCCGGTCGGATCCTCGCCGAATACGAGCCCGACAACCAGACCCTGGCTGCAGCACTGGAGGTGCTGGCCCGGGACTGGCTGGCCGACCCGTCCGGCGCCGATGCCGACCCGGGCTCCCGAGCACGTCGCAGCGATCCGCGAGGCCATCGGGCTGCGGCGCCGTATCAGGATCGAGTACGCGCGGGAGTGGCGCCCCGGCGTCTCGGTGCGCGACGTGGACCCCTATCGCCTGGTGTGCACCAACCGCGGCTGGGAGCTCGACGCCGGTCCGCTGGACGCCACCGGGGCGCCGAGAACATTCCTGTTGGCCAACATGTCGTCGCTTGAGGTCCTGCCGCAGGGTTTCGTTGCCCCCGACCGGATGGCGGAGATCCTGGCGGCGAACCGGGCGCAGCTGGGGGTCGAGGTCTCCCTGCCGCAGCGCGCCTCGTGGGGCGGCGACACCGTGGCGGATTCGGTGACCGTGGTCCGGTCCGATACCGAGACCACGACCCTGCTGCTGGAGCTGTCGCCTCCCTATGCTCGGCGGCTCGCCCTGGTTCTCGCGCCCGCCGCGGGGGAGGGCATGCTCATGACCCACCGCGAACTGGCGCCGGAGATCCGCTCCGTTGCGCAACGATTACTGGCCCATCACGGATTCCCCCTACGATGAAACCGTGTCTACCACTGAGTTGACCTGGCCCGATCTGCCGGTGGCGCAGCAGATCCCCTGGCCCGATCCGGCCGAGGTCGAACAGGCCATCGGTCGGCTGCGCTCCCTGCCCCCGCTGGTGTTCGCTGGCGAGTGCGATGCGCTCCGAGACCGGCTCGCCGCAGTGGAACGGGGTGAGGCGTTCGTCCTCATGGCCGGCGACTGCGCCGAGACCTTCGCCTCCAACACCGCCGACTCCATCCGCGCACGGCTGAAGACCGTGCTGCAGATGTCCGTCGTGCTGACCTACGGATCCCAGATGCCGGTCGTCAAGATCGGACGGGTCGCCGGGCAGTACTTCAAGCCGCGATCCTCCCCGGTGGAGGACCGCGGCGGCACGCAGCTGACCTCCTACTTCGGCGATGCCGTCAACGCGGTGGAATTCACCCCGGAGGCTCGTCGACCCGATGCCCAGCGCCTCGTGGAGACCTACCACGCCTCCTCCGCCGCGCTGAACCTCGTGCGCGCCTTCACCCAGGGCGGCTACGCCGACCTGCGGCACGTGCATACCTGGAACCAGGACTTCGTGCGCGAGACCAGCGCCGGTCGCCGCTACGAGCGGATGGCCAGCGAGATCGATCGGGCGCTGGGCTTCATGAATGCCTGCGGCGCCGACCCCGAGGAGTTCCACCGGGTCGAGTTCTTCGCCGGCCACGAAGCGCTCTCGCTGGACTACGAGCGGGCGTTGACGCGCATCGACTCCCGCAGCGGCATGCCCTACGACGTGTCGGCGCACTTCCTGTGGATCGGCGAGCGGACGCGGCAACTCGACGGGGCACACGTCGACTTCGCCGCGCGCATCCACAATCCGATCGGCGTGAAGATCGGGCCGACGGCGGATCCGGACGACGTGGCCGAACTGGTGGAGCGGCTCGATCCGGATCGGGTACCCGGACGGCTCACGCTCATTGTCCGGATGGGCGCCGGGAACGTGCGCGATCGGCTGCCGGACATCATCGCGAAGGTCACCGACACCGGGCATCCCGTGATCTGGGTGTGCGACCCGATGCACGGCAATACCAGGACAGCGGCCTCGGGCCACAAGACCCGGTCATTCTCCGACGTGGTCGACGAGGTCGCCGGATTCTTCGAGGTGCACCGGGCGCTTGGGACGCACCCCGGCGGGTTGCACGTGGAACTGACCGGCGACGACGTCACCGAGTGCGTCGGCGGGACCGAAGGCGTGCCCGAGGACGGCCTCCACGTGCGTTACGAGACCGCCTGCGACCCCCGGCTGAACCGTGCCCAGTCGCTGGAACTGGCCTTCCAGGTCGCCGAGTCGCTGCGGTAGCGGCGCCCCGGACCATGCCCCCCATCGCTTGCCGACTGCCGACGCGGTTCGGTCCGCTGCTCGTCATCGCCGACCCCGACGCCGTCGGCGATCGCGTCGCTCCCGTGGCCGGCGCGGTGGTCAGCAGCGGTTTCCGGGAACCCACCCGGGAGGAGTCGGCGCTCCTGCGCCCCCAGGAGCAGGATCCGCTGCTGGGCTTCGTGGCCGCGGCGGTGCAGGGGTGGGACAGCCGAGCCGACCCTGATGCGCTGGATCGGGTCCCCGTGGCCCTGCCGGAGTCCGGGTTCCGCGGTGCCGTATGGCGGGCGATGCGCGGGATTCCGGCCGGCGCCGCCGCCAGCTACCGCGACCTCGCCGGGTCGGCGGGCAACCCCCGGGCGGCGCGGGCCGCGGGCAGCGCCTGTGCTGCCAACCCGGTGGCCCCCTTCGTGCCGTGCCACCGCGTGGTCCGCAGCGACGGCGCAGTGGGACAGTACGGCTACGGCGTGCCCACCAAGCAGGCGATGCTGCGTCATGAGGGAGTGCTCGCATGATCGACCTGCGCAGCGACACCGTGACTGCGCCGACGCCGGCGATGCGCGCGGCGATGGCCGAGGCTGCCGTGGGCGACGACGTCTACGGCGAGGACCCGTCGGTCACCGCGCTGGAAGCGGAGGTCGCGGCCGCGCTCGGGCACGAGGCGGGCCTGTTCTGCGCCAGTGGGATCGCGGCGAACCAGATCGGGTTGGGCCAACTCGCCG
Organism: uncultured Actinomycetota bacterium; assembly: GCA_963766005.1. GTDB lineage: Bacteria > Actinomycetota > Actinomycetes > S36-B12 > CAVXYG01. Next base: position 498,573 of record CAVXYG010000008.1, read on the forward strand.
GTCCCGGCGATGAGATCCTGGCCGAGGCCAGAGCTCATATCCTGCGGGCGGAGGCGGGAGCCACGGCGGCCCTGTGGGGAGCGACCACGAGGACCTGGCTGGACCGGCGCGGACTGGTGGACCTGCCGCAGATCGCGGAGCTCGTCGCCGGCCGGACCAGCCCCTACCTGGTGGCTACCTCCGTGATCGCGGTGGAGAACACGCACAACTTCGGCGGCGGCACGATCCAGCCGATCGACTCGCTACGGGCTCTGCGCGGCCTGGCCGACGAGGCCGGGCTGCGCCTGCACCTGGACGGGGCCCGGCTGTGGAACGCCCACGTCGCAACCGGCGTCCCGCTGCGGGAGTACGGCGAGCTGTTCGACACGGTCAGCGTCTGCTTCTCGAAGGGCCTGGGCGCACCGGTCGGGTCGGTGCTGGTCTCCAACCGCGACCGTATCGCTACGGCGCGCGTGACCCGCCGCATGATCGGCGGGGCGATGCGCCAGGCCGGGATGCTCGCTGCGGCCGCGAGTTTCGGGTGGCGCCATCACCTGGCAGACCTCGCCACGGACCACGCTCGGGCCGGTGCTCTGGCCCGCCGGATCGCGGCCGCGGCCCCTGCCGTCGTGGACGCGCGCGCTGTCGAGACCAACATCGTCGTGCTCGATCTCGCCGACAGCCGCTGGGAGGCAACCGCGCTCGCGCAAGCTGCGGCCGACCGGGGCGTGCGCCTCTCGGTGCTGACAGACCGGGTCGCACGGCTGGTCACCCACCGAGACCTCAACGACTACGGCCGTGGCGACTGCTGGTGAGGTCCTCGCTGACCTCCTCGTCGCGGACCCGGCATTGGACGACCAAGGAAGGTAGCCGGCATGCAGTCGCCCTTGTCCGTGCTGGCGGCGCGCTCCTGCTCGGCGCGCTGCGACCGGTGCGCGACGGCACCAGCGCGACGGCACCCTACGGCCCGGGTGCGGGGGTGCTGAGACGGGCTTCGCGCCGCGGAGCCAGTTCCACCAGCAGCATCGCGGCCAGGATGCACGCACCGCCGAAGGCCGTGCGCGCAGTGATCTCATCACCGGCCAGCAGGACGCCGAACACGCCGGCGAAGACCGGCTCCCCGGTGAGGATCACCGCGCCGCGCACCGACCCCAGCAGCGGGATCGCCCAAGTCTGGATGAGGAAGGCCGCCATGGTGGCCACGACCGCCATGAAGGCAACGATCACCCACAGCTCCACGGTGGCCGGCAGTTCGATGCGGCCGTCGGTGAGCGCCCCGCCGCCGGTGACCGCAGCAGCTCCGGCCAACTGCAGCACCGTCAGCCCGTAGGCCGTCGCCGAACGCGACCATTCGCCCAGCAGGACCAGGTGCAGCGCGAAGCCGACGGCGCACAGCAGGGTCAGCAGCTCACCGAAGCCCATGGCGAAGCCGCGCAGAGCGAGGGCCGCCAGGCCGATCGTGGCCAAGGCCACCGCCAGCCACGCGCTCGCTGGTACCCGGCGCCGGAGCAGGACGGCGCTGATGAGCGGGACGAAGACCAGGAACATCCCGGTGATGAACCCCGAGACGCTGGCCGCCGTGTAGCGCAGCCCGACGGTTTGCAGGACATAGGAGGCGGCCAGAATCACCGACAGCACCAGTCCGCGGCGAACGTCGGTGCGGCTCAAGCGGCGCAGGGCACGGGGATTCACCAATGCCAGCAGCACGCCGGCGATCGCGAACCGCCAGAACAGGAAGTCGTTGACCGGCATCTGGGACACCGCGAGCTGGACGACGACGAACGTGGCCCCCCACGCCACCGTCACCCCGATCAGGGCGAGGGTCGCCCAACGTTCGATGCGGACGGCCTCTGTCAAAAGATCGAGATCGTGACGGTGCTGCCCTTCGGCCGGAATTCACCCGGCGGCGGGTCCTGGGAGTAGACGCGGTTGAGCGGCGTGACGATGCCCTCCTGGACCCGCACCGTGAAGCCCGCAGCCTTGAGCTTGCTCACCGCATCGGCGCGCCTCATATCCACCACCCGTGGCACCTCCACCGGCGGTGGACCCTTGGAGATCGTGATGGCGACGGTGGAGCCCCTGGCAACCTCGGTGCCCACCTCCGGGCTGACCGCCGCGACCGTCCCGGCGGCATAGCGCTCCGAATAGTCCTCGGTCGACTTCACGACCAACCCCGCGCCCTCGAGGCTGGCGCGCGCGCTGTCGCTCGACTCGCCCAGGACGTCCGGAACCGGTCGCGGCGCCGGGCCGTCCGAGACGACGAGCGACACCTCGGTTCCCGGTTTCAAACTGCCCCCGGTGGGCGGGTCGGTCGATGCGACGCGGCCCTTGGCGACTTCCTCGTCGAAGGCCGTCTTCTGCCCGCCGATGGCCAACTTCGTCTCGGTGAGCGACTTGGTCGCTTCCTCCACGGTCTGGCCGCGCACGTCCGGTACCCCGTACCGCTCCGGCCCCATGGACATCACGACCGCGACCGGGAAGCGGACGAACGTGCCGCCCTGCGCCTGCGGGTCCTGGCTGATCACCGTGTCGCGCGCCGCTGTCTCGCTGTACTGGCGCTCGCCGACATCCAGGCGGAGGTCCGACTCCGCGAGCAGGGCCTCGGCGTCGGATTGGCTGAGCCCCACGAGGTCGGGCACGGTTGCCCGTTGCAGCGGTCCAGCGACGAAGGCCCAGGCAGTACCGCTGGTGAGCGCCACGAGCAGCAGGCTCAGCAGGACGATGCGACCGGTCCGTCGGCGCGGCGGGGCCGGTGATGCCTCCTGGTCCTCCCCCTGGTCGAGTGGGTCCAGGGCAGGTCCGGCGAAGGCCAACGCGGCAGCGGCATCCGTGCCGTCGACCGTCGGGCCCGCCAGGTCGTCCAGCACGACGACGCCGGTCGGTGTGGCGTCCGGCCCTTCACCTTCGGACCCGGTGCCGTGATCGCTGGCCAGGATGAGCGTGTCCCCGGCGTGGTCCCGAATCAGCGGCAGGGGTTCGGCCGCGGGCATGAGCGTCCGCGCCCGCTGCAGTTCCTCCAGGAATGCCTGCGCGCTGGGGAAGCGGGCCGTCGGGTCCTTGGCAGTGGCCCCGAGCACGAGGTCGTCCAGCTCGGTCGGCAGGCCGGGCAAGGTCTCCGACGGCCGGGGCACATCGCTGTTGACGTGCTGGAAGGCCACGGACAGCGCGTTCTCGCCACCATAGGGAGGCGCGCCGGTGAGCAGTTCGTACAGCAGGATTCCGGCGCTGTAGATATCCGAGGCCGTACCCGTCCCGGTGCCGGCGACGTGCTCGGGCGAGACGTAGGCGGCCGTGCCGATCACCAGACCTGTGCGCGTCTTGTGCTCGTTGTCGTCCAGCGCCCGCGCCAGTCCGAAATCGGCGACCTTGATCGCGCCGCGCGGACCGAGCAGGACGTTCTCGGGCTTGATGTCGCGGTGCACGATCCCGGCCTCGTGGGCCGCGACGAGGGCGTCGAGGATCGGCTCCAGCACGGTCAGGGCCTGGGAGGGGGTCAACCGGTGCTCGTTGAGCAGTTGGCGCAGCGTGCGCCCGGGCACGTACTCCAGCACCAGGTACGCCAACCCGTCCTCGGCGTCGAAGTCGAAGACGGAGACGACATTGGAGTCCGAGAGCGCAGCAGTGGCGCGGGCCTCGCGCAGGAACCGGTCCATGAAGTCAGGGTCGGCGGACAGGTCCGGCCGGAGCACCTTCATGGCCACGGTCCGCTGCAGCCGCAGGTCAGTGGCCAGGAAGACCGTCGCCATGCCGCCGCGGGCCAGCGGCTGCCCCACGAGGTAGCGACCGCCGAGCGTGTGCCCGGTCAGGTCCGCCATCACGGTCGTGTTCATCCATCGCAGTGTACGGCGGAGGAGGCGTCGGGGCATGGAGCCGAACACGTCGCCCGCGTGCCGTGCGGTGCCTGCTAGCCCTGCCACACTGGGGCGATGAGCCACCGCCGCGATCGAATCCGGATGAGCGAGCAAGAACTGACAGGATTCCTCGAGGAGTGCCGCACGTTGACGCTGTGCACGATCGGCCCCGATGGCGTGCCCGATCCGGTACCCATGTGGTTCGTGCAGCGCCCCGACGGCATCGTCATGCGCACGTACGCAGTCTCACAGAAGGTCGTGAACCTCCGCCGGGACCCGCGGGCTTCCGTGCTCGCCGAGCTCGGCGATCGCTACACCGAACTGCGCGGTGCGCAGTTCACCGGCACGATCGACATCATCGACGAGCCCGACGCGATCTGCGAGGTGTTCGCCGACCTCATGGTGAAGTACGAGGGCATGTCGCCGGAGCACCGCACCGCGGCCGCAGCCGGATATCGCGACAAGGCAGCCCAGATGGTTGCGCTGCGCATCGTCCCGCACACCACCGTGACCTGGGACCATCGCAAACTGGCCGCGGCCCACGCGTAGGTCCGGGCATGCAGCAGTGGACCTATGCAGCGGTGCTGGGGTTGATCGTCCTCGGCAGCGGCTGGTTGGAGGTTGTCCTCCGCACGCGGGTGCTGACTCGCTGGCGGCGGTGGCTGCTGGCGCTGCTGCCGGCCGCCGCGCTCTACATCGGGTGGGACCTCTACGCGATCGCGGCCGGGCACTGGAGCTTCGACGAGGGCTCCGTCACGGGCGTCGTCCTGCCCGGCGGTATCCCGCTGGAGGAGGCGCTGTTCTTCCTGGTCGTTCCCACCGCCGGGCTGCTCACCTTCGAGGCGGTGCGGGCCGTGCGCGGTTGGCCGGCCGGCGATGAAGCGGAGGGCGGCCCATGACGTACACCCAGATCGCCGTGGTGTCGGTCTTGGCCGTGGTGCTCGTGGATCTGTTCGTCCTGCGCACGCGGCTGGTCTCTCGGCGCCTGTTCTGGGTTTCCTACGCCATCATGGTGGTCTTCCAGCTCCTGACCAACGGCGCGCTCACCGGCTTCAAGGTCGTGCGCTACGACGGGGACGCCATCCTGGGCGAGGACACTCCGCTGGGGGGCGCCCCGCCGTTCCTCGGCCAGGGCCGAATCGCCTTCGCCCCCGTGGAGGACCTGTTGTTCGGCTTCGGGCTGATCCTCCTGACGCTGGCAACCTGGGTCTGGCTGGGTCGCAGGGGGTTCCAGCGACTCCCGATGGCCGGTCCGCCGCGCTGGCGGCGCGGCTCCTAGCCGCTGCCGGGTCCGCTGCGGACGGTGGCGGCGGTCCTGGTGGTGATCCCGTCCCGAAACCTACGCTGCGGAGAGCTTCGGACACGCTTCTGCGTAGGTTTCGGGACATCGGCGGGCTGGGTCTGCGCGCATGGGGGTGTTGCGCGGTCACGTCGCTGCTGGCCTCCGCCGACAGGTGTGCTGCACCGCGCGTTCCCTGTCGGCTACTCCGGAACGTGCCCGGAGCCGAAGCGCTGCCGAGCGATCGCGGCGCGGACGCCGGCGGCTCCCGCCACCGCGAGGCGGCGCCGGATCGGAACGGTCGCCCGGTGCTGGAAGACGTCGTAGTCGATGTCCTCTACGGCGCCCGCGATGCCGCAGTAGAGGATCCGCGCGGTGTCGATGCAGTCCCTGGCCGCCGGGTGCAGCATCGCGATGCCTGGCCTGCTGTACCGCTCCAGCTGCCGCACCCGGGCGATTTGGTATTGCAGCGCTGCCCGGATCTGAGGCGTCAGCTGGCGCCGACGTAGGTCCTCGGGCGTGACATCGAAGCGGGCCAGGTCTGCCAGCGGCAGGTAGATGCGGCCGCGCTCCAGGTCTTCGCCGACATCGCGGATGAAGTTCGCCAGTTGGAAGGCCACACCCAGCGCCTGAGCCCTCGGGGCGGCCGCGGGATCCGCCGGTTCCAGGATCGGCAGCATCTGCAGACCGATGACCGAGGCCGATCCGTAGACGTAGGTGGACAGGTCGTCGAAGGTCTCGTACTGCGTGACGGTCAGGTCCATCGCCATGGAGTGCAGGAAGGCCTCGAAGTGCACCGACGGGATCTCCCAGCGCAGCGCGGTGTCGACGACGGCGCGCCGGATCGGATCGTGGGACGTGCCGCGGCGCAGGTCGCCGAACAGCTCCTCGCCCCATCGGCGCAACTCATCGGACTTCTGCGCCGCGGTGAGCGAGGAGTCGAGGTTGTCGACGATCTCGTCGGCGTACCGGGCGAACCCGTAGAGCGCGTGGACGAACGGCCGCTTCGCTGCGGGCAGCAGCAGTGTGGCCAGGTAGTACGTCTTGCCGTACTCGGCATTGAGGTCCTGGCAGCGCTGGTAGGAGGCGACGAGGTCCGGGTCTCGGATGCCTGCAGCTGCAAGGGCGTCGGTGCGCATGGCATCCATGGTGTCAGTGGTCTGCCCGGCGGTCGTGCATCACGTTCCCCGTGGTGGCCCGACCAGAGACAGTTGCGCGGCGCGGCGCTGGTCTTCGCTCTCCGGCCGGAGCCCCTTGGCCGAGTCCTGCTGGAGGACCATGCGGCGCTCCCGTGGGCTTGCGAGCAGGATGAAGGCGACGAACCCGATGGACAGGATGACCGACACGCCGTTGCTGAAGTCGAGCAGGGCGTCGGCTGTCGCGCTGCCGTCGACCATCCCGTGCACGCTCAGCGCTGCGGTCAGCAGGATGACCGCACGCAACTGGCGCTGCGACAGCCCGGTGACCACCAGGAGCGGGATGAACCACAGCAGATACCACGGCTGCACGACCGGTCCAAGCACGACGACGGCCAGCACCGCAAGCCCGGCGCTGCGGGTCGCGCTGCGGCCCTGCGGGAACAGCGACAGGTAGGTCACGATGATGAGCGAGGCGACGAGGCCGATCCCGCGGAAGATGGCGACCGGCACCTCGTCGGTCTGCGCCCAGTCCAGGGCCTGGACCACGAAGCCCACGATCATTCCGATCGCTGTCATCGGCGACAGCCAGGTCTTGACGCTGCCCGGCGTGCCCAGGGCGTTGATCCAGCCGAAGCCGACTCCCGCGATGACGGCGGTGGCCAGGAACACCGCGCCGCAGATCAGCGAGACGTAGACCCAGTCCCAGATGCGCCGTCCCCACGTCCAGTTGCGGGGAGAGCGCATGATGCCGAGGAACGGTAGCGCCAGCAGAGCGATGGGTTTGGTGGAGGTTGCCAGCGCGATCATCGACGCGCCGATCGCGATCGAGCCCCTGCTGGCTGCATAGAAGGCGGCCAGGATCAGTGCGACCATCACCGCGTCGTTGTGGCCGCCGGCCACGAAGTGCATGATGACCAGCGGGTTCAGCACGGCCAGCCAGACAGCCTTCGTCGGATCAAGGCCGTGGTAGGACGCCAACCGCGGGACGAAATAGAGCATGCCGATCACGCCGAGCAAGGCCAACAGCCGGAACATGATGGCCGCGAGGAACACCTGATCGCCGGCGAAGACGGCCACGCCCCGGGCGATCATGAGGAAGAGCGGGCCGTAGGGCGAGGGCGTCTCGCCCCACATCGGGTCGACGCCCTCGATGAACCAGCCGGGCAACTGCGAGACCCCGTAGGAGTACGGGTCGTACCCCTCCGCCAGCAGCCGGCCCTGCGCCAGGTAGGCGTAGACGTCGCGGCTGAACAGCGGTGGGGCGAAGAGGAGCGGCAGCGTCCAGGCGCTCAGGATGCCCGCCAGCGTGGAGAAGGGCAGCCGCAGCCCGGAACTGAGATCCGATCCGAGGACGAGCCACGTCTGCAGCAGCAGGCCGACGCCGACGAGCACCATGAGCCGCGACAGCAGGATGCCGGCGGACGTGTTGCGGATCGTGTCGATGATCTCGCTGTTGTACAGGGCGGCGTCCAGCGGCAGCCATCCGACGCCGAGCGCGCCGAGGCCGATGAGCGCCGAGGCCAGCAGCCCCGGGAGGGCGAAGGACAGCGCCGCGAAGATCAACGGGTCGCGATAGGCGGCTGCAGGCAATCGCCGGTGGTGCTGCAGCGCGTCGGTCATGGTGTCAATGTACCCGTGGGGCCCTCCGGACTCCGGTTCCCGCGGAAGCCTGCCCAGGGCCGCATCGCGGCCTCAGCGCACTTCGCCCACGATGCGCTCCGCCGCCAGCCGACCCGAGACCAGGACCATGGGCACACCCACGCCGGGCTGCGTCCCCGACCCGGTGAACACGACGTTGTCGCCCCACAGGTTCCCGGGCCGGAACGGGCCGGTCTGGCTGAACGTGTGTGCTGCGGCGAACGGCGCGCCCCGCTCCATTCCGCGATCGGCCCAGTCCTGAGGCGTCGTGATGTGCTCTACCTCGATGCTGTCGGCGAAGCCGCGGTAGCCCCGTTCCTCCAGGGTGGTCAGGACGTGATCGCGGTAGCGGGGGGCGAAGCTGCGCCAGTCGATGTCGGCGTCCAGGTTCGGGGTGGGGAACAGCACGTAGTAGATCTGCTTGCCCTCGGGCGCCAGCGTTGGGTCGGAGTGCGTGGGATTGGTCACCAGCACGCTGGGGTCGCTCATCACGCGCCGCTGCTTGATCAGCTCGTCGAACACGCCCGACCAGGACCGCCCGAAGTGGATGTTGTGGTGCGCGATCTTGGAGTACTGGGCAGTGGAACCGGCCAGCATGAGGTAGCACGACGGGCTGTAGTGCAGCCGCCGCACGTTCCACGGCTGCCGGCCGAGCAGGTCGCGGTAGGCCACGGGGAGGTCCGGGTTGAGGACCACTGCATCGGCGGCGATGCGCTCGCCGTCGGCGGTGATGACGGCCGTGGCACGCTTGCCCTGGGTCTCCACGCTCGCCACGGTCCGGCCGTAGTGGAAGACCACGCCGTGGCGCTCGGCTGCGGCTGCCATGGCGACCGGCACGGCGTTCATCCCGCCCTTGGGGGCAAAGACGCCGTTGACGGAGTCCATGTAGGCGATCACGGCGAACAGCGCCAGCGCCTGCTGCGGCGAGACGCCGGCGTACATGGCCTGGAAGGTGAAGACGCGCTGGGTTCGCGGGTCCTTGAGGAACTGCGCTGCCTTGGGTGCCAACCGCCGGAATCCGCCCAACGCAACCAGCCGGGCCAGATTCGGGCGGAGGAGGTCGAACGGCGTATCGATGTTGCGGTCGATGAAGTCGGACATCTCCAGCCGGTACAGCTGCGAGACGAAGTCGACGTACCGCTCGTACCCGGCTGCCTCCGCAGGGCCGATGACGCGTTCGATCTCGGCAGCCATCGCCGCCGGCTCAGCGTGCACGTCAAGCTGCGAGCCATCGGGGTAGAACGCCCGGTACAGGGGGTCGATCGGTGCGAGTTCCAGCCAGCGGTCCATGTCCTCGCCGAGCGAGGCGAAGGCGTCGGCGATCAGCTCCGGCATGGTGAGCACGGTCGGGCCGGTGTCGAACTCGTATCCGGCATCGCTGATGCGTCCCGCGCGGCCGCCGGGGATCGGTTCGCGCTCGATGACCGTCACCTGCCGACCCGCGCCGGCCAACCGCATGGCCGCGGAAAGCCCGCCGAGGCCGGCTCCGACGACGACGACGTGGTCTGTGGGCCCGACAACTCTGCGCATGGTGCCCTCCCTCTAGCGGACGCGGTGCGCGGTGGCGCCGGCCAGCGCCATCAGCGCAGCACGCGCCTCGACGGCGATCGTCAGGTCGGCCAGTGCTGCCAGCGCCTCGCCGAGCCGCTGCTCGATCTCCAACTCCACAGCAGCGTCGGCACCGGTGTCCCGGATGATGCTGCGCAGTTCCGCCACCCCGCCCTCGTCTAGGCTGCGGTCGCCCAGGCCGGCCCGCAAGCCGGGCGCGCTGGTCGGCGGTCCCGGCTGCCATCGCTTCGGCGATGAGCAGCGTCTGCTTGCCTTCGCGCAGATCGTCGCCGGCAGGCTTGCCGGTCACCGAGGGATCGCCAAAGACGCCCAGCAGGTCGTCGCGCAACTGGAACGCCTCGCCCAGCGGCAGACCGAAGGCGCCGAGCCCCGCGACGGTAGCGGCATCGGCACCGGCCAGGAGCGCGCCCAGCTGCAGCGGATGCTCGATGGTGTACTTCGCGGACTTGTAGCGCAGGACGGTGCGGATGGCGTCGCGGTCGGGTTCGGGCTGCGATTGCGTCACGAGGTCGAGGTACTGGCCCGCCATGAGCTCTGCTCGCATGCTGTCGAAGAGCGGACGGCCGCGCCGCAGGGCCTCGGCCGGCAGGGTGCTGTCGGAGAACAGCTGGTCGGACCAGGTGAGGAAGAGATCCCCCAGCAGGATCGCGGCCCCGGCGCCGAACGCCGCAGCATCGCCGCGCCAGGAACCCTCGCGATGCAGCGCCTCCAGGTGCCGGTGTGCGGCCGGCTTGCCGCGACGGGTGTCGCTGTCGTCCATCACGTCGTCGTGGACGAGCGCGCAGGCCTGCAGCAGTTCCAGTGCCGCGGCGGCACGGTAGAGGCCCTCGACGGGCGCCGCCCCGGTGGCTCGCCAGCCCCAGTAGCAGAACGACGGGCGCAGCCGCTTACCTCCTTCGAGGTAGGCCCCGCTGAGGGCCACGACCGGCTCCAACTCGGGCGAGACGCCGATCAGGAGCTTTCCCTGCTCGGCGAGGAATCCGGCCAGCACGGCGTCGACGGCCCGGCGCGGGTGCTCCGCGAGTGGCGCGGCGGTCTGCGGGTCCGCGGGATTCAAAGGCGCCACCATGACTCCAAGCCTACGGTGGCGCCGATCCGCGGGCATCGGTGCCGGTGCCGCGCGTCGTCGTGCGGCGGCGCGGCGTGGCGTCCGTGCGGGCGGTCGCGGCGGTGACGGCGGGCAGCGGTCGGCGTCGAGTGCCCCAGCCCGGCCCGACGGCCGACCGGCGCCGTACCCGAGTCCGATCTCGCCCACCTCGATGCACGTGGCACGTCTCGGGAGTCCAGGGGCGCTGCCGCTGGACCCGGTCGCGGGCCGTCCCCGCACCTGCGCCGTGCCAGCGATAGGGCCGCCGCGCGGGGAAGCGCGGAGCAGTAGGCTGACGCGCATGTCGAACGCTCCGCTGTCGCTGCGGCGGCTGGACCTGCCGGCGGTGATCGCAGCCGGCGGAAGATCGTTCTCGTTCGAGTTCTTCCCGCCCAAGACCGAGCAGGGCGAGGCTGTCCTGTGGCGGGCTCTCGGGGAGCTGGAACCGCTCGCCCCGACCTTCGTCTCCGTCACCTACGGAGCCGGCGGGAGCACCCAGGAGCGCACCATCGACGTCACCGCGCGAATCGCGGCGCAGACGCCGCTGACACCGGTGGCCCACCTGACCTGCGTCGGGGCGACCCGGCACCAACTGGTCGAGGTCATCGACCGGTACCGCGCTGCCGGGCTGGGCACGGTGCTGGCGCTGCGCGGCGATCCGCCGGGCGGGCCCGGGGACCGCTGGCAGGCCACCGACGGCGGGTTGACGCACGCGGTGGAGCTGGTAGAGCTGCTGCGCAGCCAGGGGGACTGGGGAATCGGCGTGGCAGCCTTCCCCGAGGGCCACCCGGAGTCGCTGGACCTCCTCGCCGACGCCAAGGTGCTGGCCGACAAGCAGCGCGCCGGGGCGGACTTCGCGATCACCCAGTTCTTCTTCCGCGCCGGGGACTACTTCGCGCTGCGAGACCGGGCCCAGCGCCATGGCGCCACGTTGCCGATCATCCCGGGGATCATGCCGGTCACGAACGTGCGTCAGATCCAACGCTTCGCCCAGTTGTCCGGGGCGCAGTTCCCGGCAGACCTCGCCGAGCGGTTCGAGCGGCTGGGCGACGATCCGGATTCGGTGCGGCGCCTGGGCGTGGAGCTGGCGACCGGGCTGTGCCGGGAACTCCTCGACGGCGGTGCGCCGGGACTGCACTTCTACACGCTGAACCGGTCCACGGCCACGCGAGAGATCTACCGCAGCCTCGAACTCGTGCCCGCCGCCGGCCCGGATCGCTGACCGGGCGCGCCGCCCGGGCCCCTGCCGGACCCGGGCGGCTCGTCAGGGACACGGCACGTCGTCCGGCACGGCGGGAGTGCCAGACGGGTTGCGTGCTGAAACGATGAGGCGTGGACCTTGACGGCCTGGGCATCGCGCTCCTGCAGGGTGCCGCGATCGTCCTCGCGGCGGTCGTCGGCGTCCGGCTGACGGCGCGGCTGGGGGTCCCCGGCCTGCTGCTCTTCCTCGTCCTCGGCCTGCTCGTCGGCGCGACCGTGCCCGGTGCCGACTTCGACGATCCGACGCTAGCGACGGTCCTCGGCTACGCCGCCCTGGTGATCATCCTGGCCGAGGGCGGACTCACGACGAAGACCGCGGAGGTGCGTCCGGTCCTCGGCCCGGCGGTGGCGCTGGCCACGCTCGGCGTGGCGGCCAGCATCGCCCTGGTGGCAACCCCGCTGGTGCTGATCCTGGGCTTGGAGTGGCGAACCGCGGTCCTGCTGGCGGCGGTCCTGGCCGCGACCGACGCCGCAGCCGTGTTCTCCGTGCTGCGGCATCTACCGCTGCGGCCGCGACTGCGGGCGCTGCTGGAGGCAGAGGCCGGATTCAACGACGCGCCCGTCGTCGTGCTGGTCGTGGCGCTGTCCACCGCGACCGTCGGCGAGGGCGCGTTGTGGGAGCTGCCCCTGATCGTCGGAGGGGAACTCATCGGCGGCGGGTTGGTGGGCTTGGCGGTGGGGTACGCCGGTCGCTGGGTGCTGCCGCGGTTGGCGCTGCCCACAGCGGGGCTGTACCCGATCGCGGTGATGGCGCTGCTGATCGGTGCCTACGGGCTGGCCGATGTGCTGCACACCTCGGGCTTCCTGGCGACGTACGTCGCCGGAGTGCTGGTGGGCAACACCGAGGGGCTGCCGCACCGCAGATCTGTCACCGGCTTCGCCGAAGGCCTGGCGTGGACGGCTCAGATTCTGCTGTTCGTCATGCTCGGGCTGCTCGCCGAGCCGCAGCGGGCGCTGTCCTCGGTCGGGGTTGCCGCTGTTGCGGGGCTAGCGCTGATCCTGGTGGGCAGGCCGGTCGCGGCGCTGGTCTCCCTCGTGCCGTTCCGGCTGCCGTGGTCGTGGGTCGGATTCACGGCCGTGGCCGGCCTGCGCGGCGCAGTCCCCATCGTCTTCGCCGCGATCCCGCTCGGCGCTGGTGTGGCGGGCGCCGAGACCGTGTTCGACGCCACCCTCATCCTGGTCGTCGTCCTCACGTTCGTGCAGGCGCCGGCACTGCCGTGGTCGGCGCGCCGGCTCGGGGTCGCCAGCGGCGTGTCCCCGGAGGAGCTGCAGGTCGAGTCGGCGCCGTTGGACGGCATGCACGCGGTGCTCCTGGGCTTCGAGATCCCGACCGGCTCGCGCTTGGCGGGGCTCTACGTCAGCGATCTGGGCCTGCCGCGCGGCGCTGAGGTCTCGCTGGTGGTCCGCGACGGCGATGGGGTCGTCCCGGACCTCCACACCCGGTTGCGGGTGGGCGATCAACTGCTCGTGGTGGCGACTGAGACGTGCCGTCGTGCCGCCACCCGGCGGCTGCGCGCAGTCTCGCTGCGCGGCCGACTGGCGTCCTGGGACGCCGAACCGGACACCGGCGACGGCTCTTGAGCGCAACCGCGCCCGGCATGTGCGCTACGCCCGCCCCACGAGGGCAGAGACGATTTCCGCCGACATGCCCACCAGGGGCAGCCCGCCACCGGGATGGGCCGATCCGCCCACCAGGAACAAGCCGGTCAGCGGGGAACGGTTCGCCGGGCGGAGGAATGCAGCCCGCGGACCGTGGCTGGCGCTGCCGTAGATCGCTCCCCCCGGGCTTCCGGTCTCGCGCTCCAGATCGGCCGGCGTGGAGATGCGCCGCCACTGGATGCGATCCCGCACGTCGACGCCCCGCCGGGCCATGATGGCCAGCACATCCTCGGCGTAGGCCTGAGCCAGCCCGGGGGTGTCCCAGTCCATCGTTCCGGGCCGACCGTCGACGCCATGGCGGGGAGCATTCACCAGGATGAACCAGGCTTCGTGCTCCTCGTCGGGCCGCATGCCGGCGTCGCGGGGATTGCAGATGTAGATCGCCGGATCGGTGGGGGGGCGAGGCGAGTGGCGCCGAGCGCCGAAGACGTCGTCGAACTCCTGGTCGTAGTGCTCCGGGAAGAGCACTTCGTGGTGCACGGGCGCGGGGGAGCGGCCACGCAGCGCGAGCAGCAGCACGAAGCCGCTCAGCGAGGCGGGCGAGGCTGCGGCGGACCGGGTCGTCGAGGCGAGCATGGGGACTCGCGCGGGATCGAGGAGCCGGCCGTAGACGGTCCGGGCGTCCACGTCGGTCACCACGACATCGGCCCGGATCTCGCGGCCGTCCCCGGTACGGACACCGCGAACGCGGCCCTGGTCGGTCAGGATCTCCGACGCGGGCGTCTCGAGCTGGATCCGGACCCCGACCCGCTCGGCGCGCCGGGTCAGGGCTTCCGCCAGCATGCCCAGCCCGCCGCCGATGTGCCACACGCCGAACGTCTGTTCCACGTAGGGCACCGTGGCCAGCACGGCAGGCGCTCGACGCGGGTCGGAGCCGGTGTAGGTGGCGTAGCGCTCCAGCAGTTGCTGCAGCCGCGGGTCGTGCAAGGTCTGCCTGCCCAGGCCGCGCAGCGAGCGCCAGGGCGCGATCGTGCGGATGTCCGACGGCCGGTGCGAGAGCCTCGCCAGGGACCGCCAGCCCTCCAGCGGGGACTGCAGGATCGGTTCCCGGGTCAACTGCCACATCGCGGCGCCGCGGGCCATGAGGCGCCGCCAGTCGGTCGCTGCCGAACCGCCGAGGGCGTCGCCGAGCGTTTCGGCGATGGCGGCGACTCCGACTCCGGGCAGCGTCACGGTCGTGCCGTCGGCGAAGCGGTAGCGGAATCCGGGGTCGACCGGTTGCAGATCGACCTCGTCCTCCAGCGGTCGACCGGTCTTGAGGAACAGATCGCGGTAGACGGCCGGCAGCGTGAACATGCTCGGCCCGGTGTCGAAGGCGAAACCGTCGTGGCGAAGCGTGTGCAGCTTGCCGCCGGTGCGGGCGCCCGCCTCCAGGAGGGTGACGTCGTGGCGCCGGGCGGCCAGTCGCGCCGATACCGCCAGCCCGGCGGCACCGGCGCCGACGACGACGACGTCTGCCATGGCTCAAGCGTAGGTGTGCGGCGCACCCGGGTCCGCGGCCGCCTGCGCGGTGACCGGGCGGCCCTTCCACCGAGTCCTTCCCCTGGCGTGGGCAGCGAGGGAATCAGCCGACAAGCCGATGAAGAGCAGGATCGACAGCGGGTGGGCCGCGCTGTCGGGCCAGACGGCCGAGCCGGTGCGGCGGGCGACTACGGCGCGGTTGGCGACCCCGGCGGTGTAGCCGATCAGGCCGAGCGCCCGGGTGGCCGTGTCCGGGCCCACCAGGACGGCGGCGGGAGGGACGAGGTAGGCCGCGGCCAGCAGCGACCAGGCGCCGACCGCGGACCCGGCGCGCAGCCACAGCGGCGCCGAACGCGGGCCGAACGCGGCCCACAGCGACTTGCGGTAGCCGGCCCGCAGCTCGGCGGCACTGTCGTACATGCGGCACGAGGCGAGCTCGCTGCCGTCGCAGAGCACGGTGCGCCGCCCGGCCCGCTTCATGGCGCGCGCCAATTCGATGTCCTCCAGGACGCAGTCCGCGACCGCGCGGTGCCCGCCCACGGCGCGATAGGCGTCGTTGCGGATGACGAGGAACTGCCCGTTCGCGGCGGCCAGGCTCGCGCGCCGGGATTCTGCGACCAGCGGTACGGGCAGGGTCGTCGCCCACGACCATTGCTGCATCGGCTGGACCAGCCGTGCCAGTGCGCCGCGGGACACCTGCTGCGGCCAGGGGGAGACGAAGTCGGCCTGCGTGGCGCGAAGAGTGCCGATCGCGGCGGCAATCGCATCGGGCTCCAGGACGACGTCGGCGTCGAGGAATACCAGCACCTCCCCGGAGGCTGCGTCCGCGAGCCGCTGGCAGGCGAAGGGCTTGCCCAACCACCCCGGGGGCGGATCGACGGTCTCGCTGCGCACGGTCAACCGCGGGTCTCCCGCCCCGGCTGCGCGGGCCACGGCCGCCGTGCCGTCGCCGGAGGCGTCGTCCAGCACGGTGACGGTCAGCGCCGGCACGTTGTGCTGAGCCAGTGCCGAGGCCACCGTCGCGCCGATTCGTCCCGCCTCGTCCCGGGCCGGGATCAGGACGGCAACGGCTGCGGCGACCGGCCCCCCGGGGGCGACAGGTCGACGCAGGTGGCGCAGGTTCGCCGCTGCGTGGACTGCCCCGGCCCCGGCCAGCGCGGCGCCGACCGCGACGATCGCCCGCCACGAACTCCTCATCGCGACCGCCAGAACGAGCGCCGAGCGACACCGCTGCGCAACCAGGGGACCAGCAGCAGGCCCATGGCTATTCCGCCAACCGCAGCCACCGAGGGCCTGCCCCAGAAGGCGGCGCTGGCCAGGACGTTCGACACGAAGACCCATGCCAGCATCGCCGCGGGCAGCCGGTCGTCGCGGGTGACGCGGTCTTCCGGCAGGGCGAGGGCCGCCAGGGAGAACAGCACCAGGCCCACGACGTACCAGCCGACGAAGTTCTGCGCCGGGATCCCCGGGATGCCCGGCAGCGCCGGCTCGGACTGCTGCCAGGTCCAGTGGCCCTCGGCCACCATCTGCGGGTCCAGGAAGAGGTCCCAGGCCGTCAGCAGCGCAGCCGCGTACAGCGTCTGCAGCGCGCGGTTGGCTGCCGTGCGCCGCGCGGCCAGCAGGATCGGGTAGGCCATCATGAGCCACGCGAGCGGGATCACGATCGGGACCGGACCCAGCTTCGGGCCCAGCGAGTCGGCGTAGCTGTAGTCCCCGAACGGCCATCCGGTCGTCGTGCCGATCGCCTCGGCGGTCCAGCCCACGCCGATCGCGATCGCGGCGTAGATCGCAGCCCACGCCGCGCCTCTGCTGACCGCCGCGTGCCAGACGCTGGCCGTCGCGAACAGGACCACCGAGGCGATCGTCGTTGCGTCGCGGGCGTGCTCCGGCACGAGGACCCAGAGGATCTGGCTGAGCACCGTTGCCAGTGCAGCGGCGACCGCGATCATCTCCGGTTGCAGGCGGCCGCGGGGCGCAGTCACGGCCTCGGCTGCCCTGGTCATGGAGATCCGGGTCCGGCGAGGTCGCCAACCTCTGCTGCTTCTCCGGCCGTGATCCGGAGCAGCTCGGCGTAGGAGCTGGGGAAGACCCATCGAGGATGGCCGGCCGGGCACCACACCTGAGGGAACCGGGCCAGCTCCACATCGACCAGTGTCTGCATGGCGACGCGGTGGGCAACCGGGGCGATGCCGTCGATCGGCTGGCCGGTCCAGCGGTGCACGTCCTCCGCGCTTGCCGGCCGCAGATCGCCGACGCCGAGGAGGGCCCCGAGAGTCAGCGGATCGGGGCGGCGGCCGCCGGAGGTCAGGACCAGCAGCGGGTCGCTGTCGATCATGAAGATCACGGAGTTGGCGACGGCGCCGACCGGCGCACCGAGCTGGGCAGCGATCTCGGCATCGGTCCGGACATCGGCAGGCAGCGGTTGCGGGCGGCCTTGGGCGCCCAGGCCGGTCAAGGCGGCGGCCACCTGGCGCACCGATAGCGGTGCCTGGTCGTCCTGCCGGCCCATGCCGCCAATGTAGGGCACGCGGGGGAGTCTGCCGCTGCACGGCTTCGGCTGGCGGCCGGTGTCGCCTCGCCGCCGCGGACCTGGCGCGCCGCGTCCGGCGATCCGCCGTGCTGCGCCGAGTTCGTCCCGGGGGTCTCCACACCGCGCACCAGGGCCGTTGACTGTGTCGCAGGCGGCGCCTATCGTGATGGCTATATCGAACACATGTTCGATTCCGGTTCCCCTGTCAGCATCTCGAGGGCCCCGGTGTCCGCAGGCGATCCCTTGGAGGGTCGATGGCACGACAGTACGCAGATCGCATCACCGCGCACTGCGCGCAGTCGGTCTCCGGTGCCGCTGCTGCGGTCGAACCGCGGCCCGAGCGGTTCCTCTGGCGGGGGCGCCGGTACCGGGTCCTGGCCGTGGTTCAGCACTGGGTCGAGGTCGGTCTCTGGTGGCGCGGGGCCCGCGCCACCGATGAGGAGTACGACCTGTGGCGCGTCGAGGCGGCAGCGGGGCGCCAGGGCCAGGTGGGGCAGTTCGACCTGTGCCGCCACCGCGAAACCGGCCATTGGTTCCTGGTCCGGGCGTTCGACTGAGAGGAGCGGATCATGCAGACAGCAACGAACCCGGCGGTGCAGCCGGCCGATCCGGCGAGCGAACTGATCGCGTCGGCCACCGATGCGCTGCGGCGTGCGGAATGGGCTCCATCGGCGGCGCTGCGCTACGAGTTGGCCTACCTGTCAGTGCTGCGCAGCGGTGCCGCCGTGCTGGCGGTGCGGGCCCGGCCCCGGAGCCTGCGCACCAAGCCGCGCGGCCTGTGGGGACTGCTCGCCGCCGCTGCCCCGGAAATGGCGGAGTGGGCGGAGTTCTTCGCGCAGTGCGGGTCCTGGAGCACCGCACTGCAGGAGGGGCGGGCGACGGTCTCCGCGCGGCAGGCGGACGACCTCGTGCGGGAAGCAGAGGTATTCCTGGCCGTCGCCCGCGGCTGCATTGCCCGGACGAGGCTCTGACATGGCCGAGTTCATCCATCTCCACGCCGCTTCCAGTTCGTCGCTGCGCTACGGCGCGAACACCCCGGAATCGATGGCGATTGCCGCGGCCGAGGCGGGCCAGTCCGCACTGGCTCTCACGGATCGGGACGGGGTGTACGGTGCGGTCCGTTTCGTGCGCGCCTGCGCCGATGCCGGGATCGCGCCGATCCTGGGGGTGGATCTGGCCGTGGCGCCGGTGCTGCCGCCGCCAGAGCAGCCGCTACCGGTACGACGGCGGGCGCCGGCCCGCGGCGGTGCCTGGCTGGATCTTCCGCAGCCGCGGGCGGTGTTCCTGGCCCGCGGCGCCCAGGGATGGGCGTCGCTGTGCCGGCTGGTGTCGGCTGCCCACCTCAGCGGTGAGCGGGGCGTGCCGCGGGTGACCCTGGCCCAGGTCGCCGAGCATGCGGCGGGGCTGGTCGCCTTGCTGGGTCCGGGCTCGGAGCTCGGGTGGGTGCTGCAGCGGCGCCGGCCGGATCTGGCCGATCTGGTGGTGCGCCAGTGGCAGGAAGCGCTCGATCGAGGATGCACCGTGATCTCGGTGGTGTCGCATCGCGCGACCCACGATGGCTCCGGCTCCCGGGATGCCGGACTGCCGTTGTCGTCCGTTGCCGCCGCGCGGATGTTCGGCTGGGCAGCGCAACGCGGCCTGCCGACCGTCCTCACCAATGCGGTGCGCTACATCGATCGGCGCAGCGCGCCGGTGGTCGATGTCCTGGATGCGGCCCGTCGCCTGGTGCCGTTGGACCGCAGGCATCGCGATCGTGCCAACGCGGAGGGTCGGTTGAAGAGTGCCTCCGAGATGGTGCAGGTGGCGGCGGAGGTCGTCCGGCTGGCGGGCCACGACGAGCGGGAGGCGGAGCGGTTGCTGGCACGGACCGTCGCGCTGGGCAGGTCCTGCTGCATCGATGCCGAGCGCGACCTCGGGATGGGCAGGGTCTACGTCCCAGAACTCGACGTCCTGCTGCCGGGGCGGCCTCGAGGGGATGGCCATGCCGCCGCGCACGCCGTGCTGGAGCAGCGCTGCCGATCCGGCCTCGCCGATCGCGGCTACGGCGGGACAGACGCCGCCTCCCGGGCCGCGCAGCAGCGCCTCGGCGAGGAGCTCGGCACCATTGCCGCGATGGGCTTCGCCGGGTACTTCCTCACCGTTGCCGAAGTGGTCGATCTGATCCGGGGGATGGGGGTTCGGGTGGCGGCACGCGGATCCGGTGCGGGAAGTCTGGTGAACCACGCGCTCGGGATCTCCGGGGTCGATCCGATGGCGCACGGCTTGCTCATGGAGCGGTTCCTCTCACCGTTGCGGCGGGCGCTGCCCGATATCGATATCGACGTGGAGTCGGCCCGCCGGACCGAGATCTACGAGCAGATCTTGCAGCGGTTCGGCGGCCAGCGCTGCGCCTGCGTGTCGATGATGGAGACCTACCGGGTCCGGCATGCGCTGCGCGATGTCGGCGCCGCGCTCGGGCTCCCGGCAGGCGAGGTGGACGCCTTCGCCAAGGCCTTCCCGCATATTCGCGCTCGCGATGCCCGAGCAGCTCTGCGCGACCTGCCGGAACTGCGCTCCTCCACCCTCGGCAGGCAGGCGGCTCGGGGCGAGCTGGATCACATGCTCGACCTCGTGGAGTCCCTCGATGGGCTACCGCGGCATATCGCCCTGCACCCGTGCGGGGTGCTGCTGTCGGACGCGACGCTGCTGGACCGGACTCCGGTCGAGGCGTCCTGGATGGGCTTCCCGATGAGTCAGTTCGACAAGGACGACGTGGAGGAGCTCGGGCTGCTGAAGCTCGATGTGCTCGGCATTCGCATGCAGTCGGCGATGGCCCACGCCATCGCCGAGATCACCCGGACCGGCTGCACCGATGCCGTGAGCGGAGAGGAGTCGCCGACGGTCGATATCGACGCGGTGCCCCTGGACGACCGGGCCACCTACGACCTCATCGCATCGACCCGCACCCTGGGCTGCTTCCAGATCGAATCGCCCGGTCAGCGCGAGCTCATCGGCAAGTTTGGCCCCGAGGATTTCGAGGACATCATTATCGACATCTCGCTGTTCCGGCCCGGGCCGGTGAAGAGCGACATGGTCACCCCGTTCCTGCAGGCCCGGCACGGCTGGGCGCAGCCGCGCTACCTGCATCCCGACCTGCGCCCAGTGCTGGCGCCGACCGCAGGAGTGGTGGTGTTCCACGAGCAGGTCATGCAGATCATCGCGATCCTCGCCGGATGCTCGCTGGCGCAGGCGGATGAGGCCCGTCGCAGCCTCGGCTCGCCCGAGGGCCAGCAGGAGGTGCGGGGCTGGTTCTACCAGCAGGCGCTGCGGAAGGGGTACGGCCTCGCCGTGGTCGAGCAGGTGTGGGACGTGCTCATATCGTTCGCATCCTTCGGATTCTGCAAGGCGCATGCCGCAGCGTTCGCGCTGCCCACCTACCAGTCGGCGTGGCTGAAGACCCACTACCCGGCAGCATTCCTGGCCGGGGTGCTCACCCACGATCCCGGCATGTATCCCAAGCGCCTCATCCTCGACGATGCGCGGCACTTCGGCGTGACGATCCTGCCCATGGACATCAATGCCTCCGACGAGGTCTACCGGGTGGAGGAGGCCCCCGACGGCTTCGGCATTCGACTGCCGTTCGGCGAGGTCAAGGGCATCTCGGAGGCCGAGGTGGCGCGCTTGGTCGCCAACCGGCCCTACGCGGATCTGGCCGACTGCTGGAACCGTGCCGGGGCATCCCGGCCGGCGATGGAGAACCTGATCCTGGTGGGAGCCTTCGACCGGCTCTACCAGATCGGCAGCGATGTGCACGCGGTCCGTCGCCACCAGCACACCCGGCGCGATCTGGTGCTGCAGGTGGCCGAGCTCGAGCGCTTCACCCGGTCGCTGTCCCGGGCCGGCGGGCGCCGGCGGCCGGTTGCCCGACCCGCGGCCACGGATGATCCGGCACGCAGCGCAGCACGGCAGTCGCAGGCGCCGGCGGCCCCGTCCTGCGAGCCGGCCGCCCAGCTGTTGCTGGATCTCGGCGACGAACCGGGCGCTGCCGGCTGCAGCGGGTTGCCCGAGATGGATTCCGGGGAGCGGGTCCGCGCCGAGCTCGAGGTACTCGGCCTCGATGTAAGCATGCACGTCATGGAGTTCTACCGCCCGATGCTGGCGGAGCTGGGCACGGTGCGCGCGGTCGATCTGGTGGGGCGCCGGTCGCGCTCCGGCGTCCTGGTCGCCGGCATGAAGGTGGCCACCCAGACCCCACCGGTCCGCAGCGGCCGCCGGGTCGTGTTCCTCACCGTGGACGACGGCACCGGACCGGCCGATGCCACCTTCTTCGAGGACGCCCAGCAGCCCTACGCCGAGACGGTGTTCCACCACTGGCTCCTGCTGGTCCGCGGCGAGGTGCGGCGCACCGGACGCCGGGGGGTCTCTATCCGGGCAACTGGCGCGTGGGATCTGCACCAGGTCATGGGAGTGTGGCGGGAATCCGGCGCCGCTGGCGTGCAGGAGTTGCTGGGGATGCCACCAGAGCGCACGGCGCCGCCCGTGCCAGGGCAAGCCCCGCGGCGCCGGATGCTGGTCCATGCCAGCGGTTTCGCGAGCAACGTCTATGCCGATGTGCGTCCGGCGGGGGACGATGTCGGCAACGGGCCGCCGGGCAAGCTCTGGCATGCCAGCCCGGGGAGCAGCGGGTGGTGAGCAGATGAGTCGCAGCCAGTTGCGGCGCGGGTCCGGGCCGATAGCACTGGGCTCAGACGACACCGGATGCACGATTCTGCACGTGGACATGGATGCGTTCTACGCCTCGGTGTCCCTACTGCGGCGTCCTGATCTCGTCGGCCGTCCGGTCATCGTCGGCGGTGCCGGCAATCGTGGCGTGGTGCTGTCGGCCACCTACGAGGCGCGCGAGCTCGGGGTGCACTCGGCCATGCCGATGAGCCGTGCCCGGCGCATCGCCCCGCAGGCGGAGATCATCTCGCCGGACTTCGCCGCCTACGCCGATGCCAGCGCGGCGGTGATGGAGATCTTCGGCTCGGTCACCGACCGGGTGGAACCGCTGAGCCAGGATGAGGCGTTCCTCGACGTGGCCGGTGCGCTGCGCCGGCTCGGCAGGCCCCGGCAGATCGCCGAGATGATCCGCGCGCTAGTGCACGACGAGCAGGGCATCACCTGCTCCATCGGTATCGCGTCCAACAAGTTCATCGCCAAGATGGCATCCGGCCGATGCAAGCCAGACGGCCTGCTGCTGGTTCCGGCAGACCGCATCGTGGCGTTCCTGCACCCGATGCCGGTCGGAGCGCTGTGGGGCGTGGGGGAGCGCACCGAGGAGCGACTGCACCGGTTCGGGCTGCGCACGGTGGCCGATGTCGCCGCGACGCCGCGGCAGACCCTGATCCGGGCGTTCGGAACCGCGCTGGGCGGCCATCTGCACGACCTCGCATGGGGCCGTGATCCCCGCCGGGTGGCTCCGCAGGAGCGGGAGCGCAGCATCGGCGCCGATGAGACCTTCGCCACCGACACCGACGATCCCGAGGTGATCCGCGCGGAGTTGCTGCGGCTGTCCGATCGTGTCGCGGTGCGGATGCGCCGCGGCGGATTCGTGGGACGAACCGTGCAGCTGCGCGTCAGGTTCGCGGACTTCACCACGATCACGCGGTCGAAGACATTGCCCGACTGCACCGATATCGGGCAGGACATCTACCGCACGGCGTCCGCGCTCTACGACGGGCTCGGGCTGCAACGGGCCAGACTGCGGCTCGTCGGCGTTCGGATGGAGCATCTCACCGACCGGGCGACGGCGGCCGAGCAATTGCTGCTCGACGCCCCAGAGCGCGGGTGGCGCGACGCGGAGCAGGCGCTCGATCGGGTGCGGGACCGATTCGGGCCGGCGAGTGTTCGGCCGGCGCGGCTCCTGGACCGCAAGGACCCCTACCGTGCGCTCCGTACCCCCCCGCAGTCGTAGTCCCCGACAGGTCTGCCGCAGGCGCGCTGCGCGGTGTCCTGCGAGTCTGCCGATCATCCCGGATATCCCCTGCCCGCCGGGTACCGCGGGCCCCCGCAGCGCTGCACCGAGGCGCCGTCACGGGAATCCCATTCCGGCATTCCGCGCGAACGGACGCGGGGCTATGATGCGCGGACAGCATGACGTCAAGGTTCGGCTTCCCACCCACAGGTGGAAGGCCTATCCTGGAGATAAGTCCGTATCAGGAGGTGTCAAGTGCCGCTGTCAGATCATGAGCAGCGTCTGCTTGAGCAGATGGAGCGGGCCCTCTATCAAGAGGACCCCAAGTTCGCCTCCTCGCTGCGGAGTGGACGCAGCGGTGGAATCGACCGCACCAGGGTTGCCGTCGGCGTGCTCGGCGTGGTCCTGGGGTTGCTCACCGTGGTGGTAGGTGTGGCAGTGTCGGTGCCGATCGTCGGCGTCATAGGCTTCGCACTCATGATCGCCGGGGCATTCTGGGGATGGACCGGTATGCGGGCAACGGGCTCAGAGGGCAACAGCGGCGCCGAGGGTCCCGCTGCACCGCCTGCAGGTCCCGCGCCGAAGCACAGCAACGTCGGCCAGTCCTCAGCCTTCATGAGCAAGATGGAGGAGCGCTGGCGCAAGCGCCGTGAAGGCGGTGGCAACGGGCGCCTATAGCCCGTCGTGCTCGGCGAGCCACCCGATTCGCCTGGGCGAAACGCCTGCACCCGTGTCCGGCATATGCTTCCTTGTCGCACGTTCCTGCTCATGGTTCCGGTCGGCTCGAAAGCGCGGTTCGCACCCGCGCGGGTCAGCCGTGCAGGGAGCGCGGAACGAGGCGGCGCCACACCGTGCGCGGCAGTGAATCCAACTCCGCGAGGACCGCCTCGACTGCGCTCGCCAGTGGCTGAGGTGCCGATGCCGCCGACGCGCCTGGCTCGTCGAGCACGATGGTGGACGGCGGGCCCGGGAACCGGGCTCCGCTCGCCGCCGAGGGCGCGTAGCGCTGGACCTCTGCGGCGGCAAGCACGATCGGTACCGACCCGGCAAGGCCGGGGCCGGTGGGGCCGGCCCCGGTAGCGGCGGTATCCGGCAGCGTTCCCAGCAGGGCCGCAGCCTGATGGCGCAGTGTCCCGCTTCGGGGCCACACGAGACCGGCATCCACAGCGCTGTCGCCGATCTCCTGCCAGGCAGCCTCGGCGTCGCCCTCCCGGCAGCGGCGGAGGCGGTGGCGGCGTCGCGACCGGCGCCGCCATGTCGGCACGGCCAGCGGCAGGCAGACGATGACGCCGAGCCCGGCCGCAGCGAGCAGCCGCCCCGCAATCGTCGCGGCCGTGCTGGAAGCCGAATCGCTGCCCGCCTGCTCCTCCCCGAGGTTGGCCGACTCCTCGTCGGTGCCGGGCTCCGCGGCGGGCGGAGGGTCGGGTACCGCCGGCTCGGGCGGTGGCGGCGGTGGCGAGACCGCAGTGCTTGCCGAGGCCGGGGTGGGTTCGAATCGCACCCACCCGGACCCGTCCACCCAGAGCTCGGGCCAGGCGTGGGCGTTGGCTCCGTTCACTCGATAGGTGCCCTCACCGAGGGACTCGCCACCGGTGAATCCGACGACGACCCGGGCCGGGATGTCCAGCGACCGGGACAGCGCAGCCATACCGGTCGCGAACTGCTGGCAGAAGCCGGTGCGGTCGGAGAGAAACGCCAGCAGCGGGTCGCGATCGCCGGGATCGGGAACGTCGAGGGAGTAGGTGAAGCCGCCGGAAGAGGTGAACCACCGCTGCAGCGCCAAGCCCCGGTCGTAGTCGCTCACGGCGCCGGCGGTCACCTCGGCCGCGATCGCTTGCAGCTCGTCGGAGGATGCCGCGGGCAGCCTGCGTGTGGCGGCCGACGGTGCCGGGCCTGTCGGGCCGCCCAGAGCCTGCAGCTCACCCTCGGCGCCCGCCGATACCGCAGCAACCCGGTAGAGCGTTCCTGTCGCGGGACCGTCGACGCCGACGACGTCGCCGGTCGCGCGGTCCCAGGCCCACGCCTCGGAACCCTGGAGGACCTGCAAGGAAACCGTCCCCTCCGGCACCGGCAGGTACCTGTTGGCCAGCGAGGTCACCTCGACCAGCAGCTCCGACTCGGCCGCCGCCGACGCCGGAGCACCGGGTGCGGGGGCCGTGAGCGGTGCGCCGGGGGAGGGGTCCGGAGGTCGCCAGGCCGTGCCGTCGAATTCCTCCAGGGTCGTCATCGCCAGATAGCGCGGCGCCTCGTCGGAGCTGCGGTAGCGCAGGATCTCCATGCTCGATCGACTCGTCAGGTTGGAGCGCACGCTGACCAGGGGATCGATGGCCGTGGCGGCGGTGGATCCGGACCCGAGCCCGTTCCACCAGGACCGAAGCCACGCCGAATCGCTGGCGCCCGGGGCCGCTGCGACAACCACGAGCGCAGCGCAGGCAAGGCTTGCTGCGCCCAGCCCCGCCGCGCTGACCGCGGGGTGCAGTCCGCGCCGAGCCGGCGTCGGCATGGCCACGGAGCGCAGCCGCACCGTTTCGTCGGCTGCCAACAGCAGCAGCCAGCCGACGGCGGGTCCCGCAAGCAGCGTCAGCGTTGCGCCATCCGCACGAATGCCCAGCGGTGCCGCGGCCATGAGCAGCACGATGATGCCGGACATGCCGGCCAGCCCCATCCCGACTGCCAGGGTCTCCAGCAACAGGGCGGCGAGGAAGACCAGCACGGTCACCAGAGCCAGGAATTCCGGAGTGCCGTCGACCGGGGCGGTGGAGGTGCGGCCAGCAGCGATGCCGTCCACGACGAGGTCCCGGTAGCCGAGCAGCGCCCGCCATGGTCCAGCCCCCGCCGCGGCGTCTGCGCCCAGCAGCCAGGCCATCGCCGCGGCGAAGGCGGCCGATTGCGAGACCGGCACCAGGAGCAGCGGCACCCGTGATGCCCTCAGGACCCCGCCGACGCCGACCACGGCGACGATCACGACCAGTGCGGGGGCGACCCAGAGGCGATCGGTGAAGAGCACGGAGATCGGCACGCAGGCCAGCGCCAACGCAGTGCCCGCCGCCAGCGGCAACAGGGCACCGGGTCGCGATCCGCCGCGGGCGATCTGTGTCGGGGACACAGCGGTCCGGACCCGATCGGCACTCACGGGACTCGTCGGCCCTCGGGCACGGCGCCGCCAGCGTCAGCACGGGTCTGCGCCTCGTGCAGCGCGGCGGATAGCGGCGCAGTCCCGTCCCACAGCGCGACCAGACCGGTGCGGCTCCGCGCAGGTGCCGTGCGAACGGGCTCGGTGCGCACCTCGAGATCGTTCCGTGCCGCGCCGGTGATCGACTGCCCACCCGTCACGATGCAGCGCCACTCGCGGGGCGGTCCCTCGGCGAGGGCCGAGGCCGGCTGTTGCTCGAGCTCCGCCGCCGCCAGCGCGGTCAGGATCGCGGACCGGCCCACGGGTCCTTGCTGCCATGCCGGAGCCGTGAGCGCCGAACCGCCCGGTGTCTGCAGCGCGACCGCCCACTGCTCGGTGAGCAGATGCGCGGCGATGCTGGCCGCGGCGGTGACCGCCCTCTCGAAGGACTCGCCGTCCCGGTAGGAGGCGGTCGCGCAGTCCAGCGCGACGACTGCCCGCCGCGCAGGTTCGGCGTCCTCGGTGCGCACCATCGGTTCGCCGGCGCGCGCGGTGGCCGGCCAGTGCATTCGGCGCAGATCGTCCCCGGGTACGTAGGCGCGGGGCGTGGAGTCGGCGGTGCCGGCACGCCCCACCCGGCGGCGGGCGCTGCGGGCGGGCAGGTGGTCGCCGGGACCGGCCGCTGCGGATGGGTCTGGAAGGCTGGTGAGGAGTTCGACATGCGGGAACACCGCGGTCCTGGCCGAGGCCCGATCGCTGACGAGGCCGCAGGCGATACCGAACGGGTCGGGCAGCTGCAGCAGCAGTCGCGGCCACACGTGGACGCCCCGCTCCTGTGCGGTGAAGGTCGCGATCGCGCGCCCACGGCCACGCTGCGGCCGGACCAGGGCCCGCGTAGCGCTGGCATCCGATTGCGGAACCGACCAGCGGGGGAGCAGCTCGCAGACCAGGGCGGCGGTCGCGCCGGTCCGGGCGAGGTCCACCTCCGCTATTGCCGTGATCGGTGCGCCGAGCGGCGCGGTGCTCGGCGGGTCGACACGGCGCACGCTCGCCCCGGCACGCAGCAGGAGGACCCAGGTCCCCGCCGTCGCAGTCAGCGCCAGCCCGAAGGCGCCCGCGGCCAGCAGGGCGGTCGAGGCGAGCGCCATGCCGGCTGCGACCGCTGCGGCGCTGGCGACGACGGCCCCCCGGCCCCGTCCGGTGAGACGGAGCTGACGCGTCATGCCCGGTCCGGATCGGGAACGGCGACCCGGTCCAGCACATCGCGGACGACGGCGTGCTCCGTGATGCCGTTGGCGATCGCATCGGGTTGCAGGATGAGGCGGTGCGCCAGCACCGGTTCGGCGAGTGCCACGAGGTCGTCCGGCACCACGAACGTCCGTCCGGCCAGCGCTGCACGTGCCCGGGCAGCGCGGAACAGATGGATCGTCGCTCGAGGGGAGGCGCCGAGATGCACCGACGGATGGGTGCGCGTCGCCTGCACGAGGGCCACCGCGTAGTGCCGAATGCTGTCGGCGGCGTGGATCTGCTCGGCATAGGCCATCAGTCGTCGCAGCGAGGCCGGATCCACGACCGGCGCGAGGTCGGGATTCGGGCCGCTGCCGTTGGCCCCCGAGAGCATCGCCGACTCCGATCGGGCGTCGGGGTAGCCGATGCTGATCCGCGCCAGGAAACGGTCGCGCTGCGGCTCCGGCAGCGGATACGTTCCGGCCATGTCCACGGGGTTCTGCGTCGCGATCACGAAGAAGGGATCCGCGAGAGCGTAGGTCGTCCCGTCCACGCTGACCTGCGCTTCGGCCATGCACTCCAGCAGCGCGGACTGCGTCTTGGGGGAGGAGCGGTTGATCTCGTCGGCGAGCACGACATTGGCGAAGACCGGGCCGGGACGGAACTCGAACTCGCGGCTGGCCATGTTGAACACCGCACTGCCGGTGACATCGCTGGGCAGCAGGTCCGGCGTGAACTGGATGCGGTGCATGGTTCCGCCGATGCAGGCGGCCAGCGATTTCGCCAGCATGGTCTTGCCCACGCCCGGGACATCCTCGATGAGCAGGTGTCC
This sequence comes from uncultured Actinomycetota bacterium, assembly GCA_963766005.1. Taxonomy (GTDB): domain Bacteria; phylum Actinomycetota; class Actinomycetes; order S36-B12; genus CAVXYG01. The sequence continues at coordinate 527,131 of CAVXYG010000008.1, forward strand.
GCGGGACAGCAGGGTGAGCAGCGCCATGCCGATGACCTGCGGCTTGCCGTGGATCACCTCGGAGACCCGGGCGTGGATGCGGTTGGCGGCGTCGATGAACTCCGCCGGGGTCGGCGCCGGGCCGTCCAGGACCGGTGCGGCGACTGCTGCCTCGTCCACGCTCACACGTGCTCCTCCCGACCGGTGCCTCCAACCTTATGCGGGCTCGCAGCAACCGGAAACCCGCGACGGCGACCGCGCCTGCCGGGCGCGAGCGTCGCGGCACGAGCGCCACGGTGCGCCAAGTGCGCCACGGCGACCCCGTGTGCCGGGCGGGAAGGCCCTGGCTGCACTATCGAGGCAGGCAGATGGGCGTCCGGAACCGGACGCCGGACAAGGAGGCGATGATGACGGTGCACAAGGCTGAGCTCGGCCGGTTCTTCGACGATTTCGAGGTGGGAGACGTCTACCAGCATCCGTTCGGGCGCACGATCTCCGAGGCGGACAACACCTGGTTCACGCTGCTGACGTGCAACACGAATCAGATGCATTTCAATGCCGACCTCTCGCGGCAGAACCCGGTCACCGAGGGCAAGATCATCGTGGTGTCGGGGCTGACCGTGGCGCTGGTGCTGGGCCTGACCGTGATCGACATGAGCCAGAACGCGGTCGCCAACCTCGGCTGGAACAACATCAAGCTGACCCATCCGGTCTACGTCGGCGACACGATCTACGCCGAGAGCGTCTGCACCGACAAGCGCGAGTCCTCCTCGCGCCCAACCATGGGCATCATCAGCATGTTCACCCGCGCGCTGAATCAGGACGGCGACGTCATCATGACCTACGACCGCTCGGTGATGGTGCCCAAGCGGTCCTCCGGCATCGGGCAGGACTACTTCCCGGCCGCCAAGAGCGGCCCGCTGGAGATGCCGGCGAAGTAGTTGGCCAGACCGCCGCTGACGGTCGCGGGCGGCCCGCCGTGCACGGCAGGGCGGGCCGATCGGTGGGCTGGGGTGCCCCGGAGGTGACGAGCGGTGTGCGCGGAGGCTCCGGATTGCCGGCCGCGGTGGTGGCATGACTGGATCTTCCGTCGTTCGGCTCCGTGCAGGCGGCTGCAGATCGAGCCCAGTCCTGCGGTTGCGGGGCAGGCCGGTCGCGCTCGGGATCGGTCATGGTGCGCCGAGAGGGCCCGGCAGCGCGACTGCCTGCACCTGTCGGTCGGAAGCCGGAATCCAGTGCCCGACCAGCGCAACAGGCGAGGAGTCAGACCCTGCCGTCCGCGAGGATCGCTGCGCGTCAGCCGCTGTCTGCTACGGCGTCGTTCCCGTGACTTGGAGGAAGGCGGGTACACCGGTGGCGGCGCTGTCGCCGCTGACCGTCAGGACGAAGGGTCCCCCAGCCTCTGGTTCCGCGCGATAGCGAGGTCGCCTGGCTCGATGGTGGGCACCATCGGGTCGCCGGACACGACGACCATGGTGGTCCGGCCACCCAGCACCGTCGGCCACAGCAGGAAGCCGCACACCAGCAGGAGGGCTCCCGGGAACGCCCACCCCACGGCACGACACCGTCCGCTGCGCCGCGGCTGGGGCTGCTCGGTCGTCCCCGCAGGATGAGGTGCCTGTGCCATAGCTCGAACCGGTCGCGCCCTACGGCGTTCCCGGAACCTTCATCTTGGTCGGGATGATGTCCTGGACGGCCCCACTGACCCGCTGTTGGAAGGGCCCCCACCGGTGAGATCTTGGTTGCCGTTGACGACGCCGTCGCCGGGCATCTCGTTGCCGTCAGCGTCCAAGGCAATCGCGAAGTAGGACGTGCCGGGATCGGTCTTTCGTCTTGGTGGATCGCCACCTGTCGTTGACGGAGGCGACCCAGTCTTCGATCACCAGGGTCGCGGAGCCGGTCCGTGAAGTCGATGACGGCGTCGCAGAAGTCCATTGCGGCCAGGGCAAGGACGCGATCCCGACAGCCTCACGGTCGTCGCCCCGTTCACCGTCACGGTGAGCCCGACCGCCATCGCCCCCACGCTCACTGCTGCCGCAGCGCCGAGCGCCACCGCCAGACCCTTGCGATTCCTCGCCATGCGTCACTGCCTTCCCGCGTCCGCCGGTCAGGCTTCCGCGCTCGCCGCCCGGCGCGCAGGCCAATCGGACATATCGAGCTGCCCGCATCGGCCCGACTCCGTGCTGCAGCCGTCGCGGGTGACGGCTCTGGCGTGAAGCTGTTGACGATGGAGTGCTATGGACTACAGTGGAGCGAAATGGAGGAGTAGACCACGTATCGGAGGTGGAAGGAGGTGGTCCGATGCTGCTGGGCACCTATACGCCGCGGCTGGATGACAAGGGCCGCCTCGTCCTGCCCGCCAAATACCGGGAAGAATTGGCATCCGGGATCGTGCTCACCAAGGGCCAGGACAGCTGCCTCGTCCTGTGGCCCGCCACGGAGTTCCAGAGCTACGCCGAGCAGCTCAATGAGGCGTCGCGATCCAACGCCGCGGCCCGGGCGTACCTGCGGATTCTGTTCTCCTCGGCCAACGACCAGGTGCCGGACAAGCAGGGCCGAATCCTGGTGCCGGGAGACCTGCGCAGCTACGCCGACCTCAACGGCGAGATCGTCGTCGCGGGCAACGGCTCCACTTGCGAGCTGTGGGCCCCCGAGGCGTGGCGCAGCTACCTCGAAGACCAGGAACGGGCGTTCTCCGGACTGGACGAGGAGGTGATACCCGGACTCCTCAGGTAGGCGGATCCTGGCCTCCACCCGCTGGACGGCACGGGTGCACTTCCCCGGCACCCGATGCTCGATCGGTCTGACTTCCCCGCAGAGCGATCACGACTCCGGCCGCACGGCTCGACGAGCGGGCGGGGACCAGGGTCCGTCACCCCGTGTCCGGGCTCCACGGCGCCGCGGCACACACGAATCACCCAACCTCGATCCGAAGGTGACTGAGCCGATGCGCGCCGATGATCAGCTGCACACTTCGGTCAAGCGGGACCGCGTCGTGGAGCTGCTCGCGCCGGCGCTGACCGGGCCCGACGCTGCCGGGGCTGCCCCCCGTTGGGTCGTCGACGGCACGCTCGGGATGGGCGGTCACGCCGCAGCCCTGCTCCGCGCCAGCGATGACATCCGCCTCATCGGGATCGATCGGGATGAGGAGGCGTTGGAGATCGCGCAGCGCCGGCTCTCCTTCGCCGGCGATCGGGCCGTGCTGGTGCAGGCGGTCTTCGACGAACTGCCGCAGGTGCTGGCCGCCCGTGGCATCACCAGCATCGCCGGGGTGCTGCTCGACCTCGGCGTGTCAAGCCTGCAGTTGGACGCTGCCCATCGTGGTTTCGCCTACGCTCAGGACGCGGCCTTGGACATGCGCATGGACCAGTCGGCGCCCCGGTCCGCGATCGACGTGGTCAACGGCTACTCGGCGAAGGAGTTGGCTCGGGTGTTTCGCGAGTACGGCGAGGAGCGGTTCGCGACGCGGATTGCGCACGCCGTCGTCGCCAGCCGCGCGCGGCAGCCGATCACGACCACGGGTCAGCTCGCCGACATCGTGGCCACCGCCATCCCTGCCCCGGCGCGCAGGACCGGCGGCCACCCTGCCAAGCGCGTCTTCCAGGCTGTCCGCATCGAGGTGAACGACGAGCTCGGCGCGCTGCAGCGCGTCCTGCCGGCGCTGCTGGCGTCACTGGCGGTGCGAGGCCGGGCGGTGGTGCTGTCCTACCACTCGCTGGAGGACCGGCTCGTGAAGCGCGCCTTCGCCTCGGCCAGTACTTCCAACCACCCCGTCGACCTGCCCGTCATGGGTCCCCCCGCTCCGTATCGCTTGCTCACGCGCGGCGCCGAGCAAGCCGACGCCGCGGAGGTCGCAGCCAACCCGAGGGCCGCCTCGGTCCGCCTGCGAGCCATCGTGCGGGAGGCGGCATGAGTCTGCTGATGCGGCCCGGGACCCGCACCCACGAGACCACCGACCGCTCGGGCGCGGCCGCCCCGGGCCGCGAGCACGGCAACCCCTCCGACGCCACAGGAGTCGATCCGGATTCGGCGCTCTCGACTTCCGGGCGGGCCGGTCCAGGCCGTCGACATCGGATGCGACTGCCCCACCCACTGGCGTCCGGACGCTTCGTGCTCATGGTCGGCGCGATCCTGGCGGCAGGGTTGGTGGCGCTGCTCGCCGTCAACACGTCGCTGGCAGCGGGCTCCATCACCCTGAGCGGTATGGAAACATCCCTGGCGCGCCAGAGCGAGCGTCAGCAGGCACTCGAAACCGCGGTGGAGGGGCTCGCCTCGCCGGCCGCCCTGCAGCAGGCCGCCGTCGACCTCGGCATGGTCGAGGCGACCAGCCCGGCGTTCCTGGACCCCGCCACCGGGTCCCTGACCGGCGAATTGATCGCCGCGACGCAGCCGGCCAAGCCCCGCACGCAGGCCCCACAGGTGGCGCAGCCTGAGCCGACTGCGACGCCGACGCCGACGGCAACACCGCGCGCGGGCACGCTGCCGCCACCGGCGGCGCTGCCCACCCCGACCCCGAGCCCGACCCCGACGGTGCCGGCCGACCCGGGTCAGGACGGTGCCACCGTGCCTGGCGCGGCGGTCCCCGCTCCCGGGCCGCCCACCCCTGCCGTGCCCCAGCCCGCCGCGCCCACCGGGGACGGTGCAACGCTCAGCGACGCAGGGTCGGGCCGATGACGGACGTCAGGACACCGCCGCGGTCTGCGCGCTACCCGGCAGAAGGCCGACGTTCGCCGCAGCCGACTCGGCAGCGAGCCGCGACGCGGTTCCGGGTGAGGAGCCCGCGGCGCAGGTCGACGCTGGTCCTGCTGGTCTTCCTCTTCATCGTGACCCTCTTCATGGGCCGGCTGGTCGAACTGCAGGCCTTGCGGTCCTCCGAGCTGGCCTCGGCCGGTCTGGATCAGCGACTGCGGACATCGGTCATCCCGGCCGACCGCGGCACCATCGCCGATGCGCAGGGCCGTCCGCTCGCCCAGACTGTGGAGGTCCGCAACATCACCGCCGATCAGACGCTGGTGGAGGACCCCGCCCAGACAGCTGCCGTGCTGTCACGAATCCTCGACATCGACCGCGACCAACTGCGCAAGGACCTGACCGGGGAACGGCGGTTCGTCTACCTCGCCAAGGGCGTGGAGCCGGCGAAGTGGCGCGCCATCCAAGACTGGCGGGCCGACGAGGACAACAACCGTGTCACGTTGCAGGCGATCTTCAGCGAGCGGCTCACCGAGCGCTCCTACCCCAGCGGGCCGCTGGCGGCCAACATCGTCGGCTTCACCAACGCCGAAGGGGCCGGTGCAGTCGGCCTGGAGTACGGCCTCGAGGAGGAGTTGTCGGGTACCCCGGGCGAGGTGCGCGCCGAGCGTGGACCCGACGGCAGCATCATCCCCGGCAGCGAGGTGGCGCAGGTGGACCCGGTCCCCGGGACCGGCGTCCGCCTCACGATCGACGCAGACCTGCAGTGGGTGGCGCAGAACGCGATAGCGCAGCGGGTCGCGGACTCCGGGTCGGACTACGGCATGGTCGTCGCGCTGGAGGTGGGCACCGGCCGCATCTTGGCGATGGCCACGGTACCGACGTTCGATCCCAACAACCCCGGGACGGCCGAGGAGGACGATTGGCGCAACCGGCCGGTCACGAATGCCTTCGAGCCGGGGTCGACGATGAAGGTCCTCACCCATGCCGCGGTCATCGACGCCGGCGCCGCGACTCCGACGACGCCGTTCACGGTGCCGCCAGGCCTGCCCCGCGGTCCCCACGTGTTTCAGGACCACACGCCGCACGGCACGCTGCAGCTCACACTGGCCGGCGTGCTCGCCCAGTCCAGCAATATCGGCACCATCCTGGCCGCGGAGAAGATCGGCGAGGAGCGGTTCTTCGAGTACCTCCAGGCCTTCGGCGTCGGTCAGCCGACGGGACTGCAGTATCCGGGGGAGACCAGCGGGCTGCTCCCGCGGCTGTCCGACTGGGGAGTGCTGACCTTCCCGTCCATCGCCTTCGGGCAGGGCATGGCGCTCAGTGCCCTGCAGATCACGAACGTGTTCGCCACGCTGGCCAACGATGGCGTTCGCGTGGACCCCAAACTCATCGACGCGTATGTTCGCCCCGACGGCACCATCCAGACGACCGCGCCGTCGCAGACGCACGAGGTGGTCGCGCCGAAGACGGCGCAGCAGGTCGTGGAGATGATGGAGCGCGTAGTGTCCGAGGACGGCACGGCCCCCGGTGCGGCGATTCCCGGCTACCGGGTCGGAGGCAAGACCGGCACGGCGGAGCGGGTCGATCCCGCCTGCGGCTGCTACCGCGGCTACACCGCATCCTTCGTCGGTGTCGCGCCGGCAGACCAGCCGCGCGTGGTCGTGGGTGTCTGGCTCGACAACCCCCGCGGGGTGCACTACGGCGGCGTTCTCGGCGGCCCGGTCTTCACCGAGGTCACCAAGGCCGCGTTGGCCAAGCTGGAGGTGCCGCCGTCCGGCACGCCCGCCTCGGCGATCCCGACGATCCCGACCGCGCCATGACCGCGCCCCGCCCCGCGACCACTGAGCGACCGCTGGCGCAGTGCGACGTCTCCGGGATCACGTGGCAAGACCCGCGTCCCGGCGGCACCGCGGTCAGCGGCATCACCAACGATTCCCGCAGCGTCCAGCCCGGTGATGTCTATGCGGCCCTGCCCGGGGCACACGTGCATGGCATCGAGTTCCTCGACCAGGCTCGCCGGCGCGGGGCGGTGGCGGTGCTCACCGATCCTGCGGGGGAGGCCGCCGCGGCGGGACTCGGCCTGGCCACGGCGGCCGTGGCGGACCCGCGCGCTGTCCTTGGTGCGCTGTCGCGATGGGTGTACGGCGATCCCGCCGGCGACATGCTCCTCATCGGCATCACCGGGACGAACGGCAAGACCACCACCAGCTACCTCGTCGAGGGCGGACTCAGTGCCGCCGGCCACCGCACCGGAGTCATCGGGACCACGGGGATCTGGGTGGACGACCAGATGCTGCCGTCGGCGCGCACGACGCCGGAGGCCCCCGACGTGCACGCGCTCCTGGCCGTCATGCGCGAACGCGGTGTCACGGCGGCGGTGATGGAGGTCTCCTCGCATGCGCTGGTGATGGGTCGAGTCGACGGCTTGGTGTTCGACGTGGCGATGTTCACCAATCTCACGCAGGACCACCTCGACTTCCACGGCACGATGGAGGAGTACTACGAGGCCAAGGCCCGCCTGTTCACCGCGGACCGCAGCCGCTCGGCGGTGATCTGCGTCGACGACGACTGGGGCCGTCGACTGGCAGGCGAGACGGTCCTGCCGGTGCAGACCTACGCGATGAGTGCGCGAGACGGCGGGGCCGGCGACGCTGCCGATTGGCGGGCGTGGCGCGTGGAGCCGACTCCGACGGGACACCTGGTGCTGTCGGTGGCCGGACCGGATGGCAGCACGGTGCGTCTGGAATCGCCGCTGCCGGGGATGTTCAATGCCGCCAATGCCCTGGGCGCCTACGCGAGTCTGCTGAGCGCCGGCGTCTCCCCTGAGCATGCCCGCCAGGGCCTGCTGCTGGCGCGCTCGGTACCGGGCCGGATGGAACGCGTCGGGTCGCAGACCGCGGCGTTCCCGATCTTCGTGGACTATGCCCATACCCCGGATGCTGTGCGGCGCGTCATCGCCGCCGCGCGCGACCTGGCGCTGGGTTCGGTCATCGTCGTTCTCGGCTGCGGCGGCGACCGCGATCGCGACAAGCGGCCGCGGATGGGCGAGATCGCCGCCACAACCGCAGACCAGGTGGTGGTCACCGACGACAACCCCCGATCGGAGGATCCGGCGGCCATCCGCGCCCAGGTCCTCGCGGGCGTCCCGGACGCTTTCCGCGGCCGCGTTCGCGAGATCGGCGACCGTCGCTCGGCCATCCGTTCTGCCGTGTCGTCCGCCGAGCCCGGCGATGTGGTCCTCGTGCTGGGCAAGGGCCACGAACAGGGCCAGGAGGCCAACGGCGCGGTCAGCCCCTTCGACGACCGCGTCGAGGTTCTGGAGGCAATCCGCCTGCCCGACGTGGCACGGTTGGACCGATCATGATTGCCCTGACCCTGTCCGAAGTCGCCGGCATCGTCGGCGGGGTCCTGCACGACCCCGGAACCTCCGACCCCGTCGTCACCGGGGCAGCGGCGGACTCCCGGCTGGTCCAGGCCGGCCAGTTGTACGTGGCGATTGAGGGCGAGCGCGTCGACGGCCACCGCTTCGCGGCCGACGTGATGGCCGCCGGTGCCAGCGGCATCCTGGGGGAGAAGCCCACCGGCGTCCCGACGATCGTCGTGCCCGATTCGGTGGAGGCGCTGGGGGTGCTGGCCCGCGCTGTCATCGACCGGTTGCCAGACCTCGATGTCGTGGCCGTGACCGGATCCTCGGGCAAGACCAGCACCAAGGACCTCATCGCAGAGGTCGTAGCCGACCGCGGCCCCGCCGTGGCTCCGGCCGGTTCGTTCAACACCGAGGTCGGGCTACCGCTGACCGTGCTGCAGGTCGATGAGCAGACCAGGACGCTGGTCCTGGAGATGGGCGCCCGCGGAGTCGGGCACATCGCCTACCTGTGCGGTATCGCGCCCCCGGATGTGGCGGTCCTGCTCAACGTCGGCAGCGCCCACCTTGGCGAGTTCGGCAGCCGGGAGGCTATCGCGCGCGCCAAGAGCGAGATCATCCTCGATCTGCCGACTTCCGGCACCGCAGTGCTGTTCGCCGACGATTCGGTCGTCGCCGATTTGCGTGCCGTCACGGACGCCCGCGTGCTCACCTTCGGGGAGTCGCCGGCTGCCGAGGTCCGGGTCACCGATCTGCACCTCGACGACCTGGCCCGGGCCAGCTTTCGGCTCTCCGCCGGCAGTGAGGCATGCGACGTGGCCCTCCAGGTGCACGGCGAGCACCAGGCCGCCAACGCCGCCGCAGCAGCAGCGGTCGGGCTCGCGCTGGGCATGCCGCTGCCGCAGGTCGCCCAGGCGCTCTCCCGGGCGCAGGCACGATCTGCGCTGCGCATGGACGTGCAGGTCGCACCGTCCGGCGTGGTGGTCGTCAACGACGCCTACAACGCCAATCCGGAGTCCATGCGCGCGGCGCTGAAGTCGCTGGCGGCCATGGGCCGCGGCGGGACCGGCAGGACGTGGGCCGTGCTCGGCGAGATGCTGGAACTCGGTGCGGATGCCGCGGCCGAGCACGATGCGCTCGGCCGACTCGCGGTCCGCCTCAACATCGCACGCACCATCGCGGTGGGCGAGGGCGCCAAGCCCATCCAGATGGGTGCCAGCCACGAGGGGTCCTGGAACGGCGAGGCCGCCTGGGTGCCCGACGCGACTGCCGCGATCGACCTGCTCCGGCCGGCCGTGCGGCCCGGCGACATCGTGCTGGTGAAGGCCTCACGCGGTGTGGCGCTGGAGGTCGTCGCCGAGGCGCTGCTCGCCGACGACGGCGCGGGGGAGGCCACGCCATGAGGCTCATCGTTCTCGCGGCCGGCATCGCCGGGATCGTGTCGATGCTGGGCACCCCGGCGCTGATCCGGTTGCTGCGGCGGCACGGCTACTCCCAGGCGATCCGGCACTCGACCGACGATGTCAAGTATCCCGAGCACGAGGGCAAGGCCGGCACCCCGTCGATGGGTGGCCTCGCGATCATCGCCGGGGTCATCATCGGCTACTTCGCCACCCACCTGCTCTTCTGGCAACCACCCACCGCGACTGGGCTGCTCGCGCTCTACCTCATGGTCGGCCTCGGCATGGTCGGTATGGCCGACGACTACCTGAAGATCTTCAAGCAGCGCGCGACGGGCATTCGGGCTCGCACGAAACTGCTGGGCCAGGCGTTCGTGGCGATCTCCTTCGCCGCCCTGGCCGTGCAGTTCCCCGACGAATACGGCCAGACCCCGGCATCAGAGGCGATCTCCTTCATCCGCGACCTGCCCTGGGCGCTGCCGCTGGCTGCCTTCGTGATCTGGATCTGGCTGCTGGTGACCGCCACGACGAACGGCGTCAACCTCACCGACGGGCTGGACGGTCTGGCCAGCGGCGCCGCCCTGGTCACCTTCGTGGCCTACCTGCTGATGTCGGTGTGGCAGTTCAACAACCAGTGCGTCATCGACGCACTGGACCCCTGCTACACCGTCCGAGACCCGCTGGACCTCGGGGTGTTCGCTGCCGCGTGCGCCGGCGCGGTCTTCGGGTTCCTCTGGTGGAACACCTCGCCAGCGAGCATCTTCATGGGCGACACCGGATCGCTCGCCATCGGCGGAGCTATCGCCGCGCTGGCCATCATGACCCGGACCGAGCTGCTCCTGGTCCTGCTCGGCGGACTGTTCGTGGTCATCACCGTCTCGGTCATCCTGCAGGTCGGCTCCTTCAAGCTCACCGGCAAGCGGATCTTCCGGATGGCGCCGCTGCACCACCACTTCGAGTTGCTGGGCTGGCCGGAGATCCTCATCGTGGTCCGTTTCTGGATCATCCACGGGATCATGGTCGGCCTCGGACTGACGATCTTCTACGCCGAATGGGTCACCGCATGAGCGCCACCGGGAGCACCATCGAGGAATTCGCCGGACTGCGGGTCGGTGTGGCCGGGATCGGCGTCGCCGGATCTGCCTGTGCGACCGCGCTGCTGGAGCGCGGCGCCTCGGTCGTCGCGGTCGACGGCGGCTCGGATGCGACACGGCAGGCTGCTGCTGCCGAACTGCGCAAGCACGGGGCCGAAGTGCGGCTCGGGGATGCTGATCGCCTGCCCGAGGGCATCGAGCTGCTCGTCGTCTCGCCGGGGTTCGTGCCGACCGCGCCCATCATCGCCGCCGCGGAGGCGGCCGGTGTTCCGGTGTGGGGCGAGCTGGAACTGGCATGGCGCCTGCGCGATCCGGAGTCTGCGGCCGATTGGCTGGTGGTGACCGGCACCAACGGCAAGACCACCACGACGCTGATGCTGGAATCGATCCTGCGGGCCGCGGGTGCGGCGACGACGGCCGCGGGCAACATCGGCAACTCTCTGGTGGCAGCCGTGACGCAGCAGCGCCTCGACGTCGTGGCGGTCGAGATCGGCGCTCCGCAGTTGCCGTTCTGGCATACGGTCAGCCCGCATTCGACGGTCTGCCTGAACATCGCCGAGGATCACGTCGACCATTTCGGCACCTTCGAGAACTACGTGGCGACCAAGGCCAAGGCCTACGAGCGCACCAGGGTGGCCGCGGTCTACAACGCCGCCGACCCGGCCACGCTGCGGATGGTGGAGCAGGCAGACGTCGTCGAGGGCTGCCGGGCGATCGGCTTCACGCTGGGGGCGCCGATGCCGTCGCAGCTCGGCGTCGTCGACGACCTGCTCGTCGACCGAGCCTTCGTCGCCGAGCGCGGGACGACCGGTCAGGAGCTGGCGTCGGTGGCCGACGTCCATCCTCGGGCGCCGCACCAGGTGGCCAACGCCCTGGCGGCGGCGGCGCTTGCCCGTGCCTGGGGGGTGGCGCCCGCCGCAGTCCGCGAGGGATTGCGCAATTTTCGACCCGCCGCACACCGCATCGCCCACGTTGCCTCGGTCGGCGGCGTGCAGTACATCGACGACTCCAAGGCGACGAATACCCACGCCGCCCAAACCTCCCTCTCGGCGTTCGACCCGGTGGTCTGGATCGCTGGCGGGATGGCCAAGGGCCAGTCCTTCGAGGAGCTGGTGCCGCTCGTCGCCCAGCGGCTGCGGGCAGTTGTCCTGCTCGGCGTCGACCGCGGCCTCATCGCCGACGCCTTGCGCCGACACGCCCCCGATGTGCCGCTGATCGATATCGCGGCGACAGACACTGGGGCGATGACCGAAGTTGTGGCGGCGGCCGCCGCGGCGGCGCAGCCGGGGGACACCGTGCTGCTGGCACCGGGCTGCGCCTCCTGGGACATGTACCGCAACTACGGCCACCGCGGTGACGAGTTCGCTTCAGCAGTGCTGGCGATGCAGGAAGGTCGCGATGAGGGCAGCCGCGGAGCACGGTGATCAGGGGCGGCTGCGGTCCCTGATCGATGCGGCCGGCCGAAGCTTGCGTCGTCCTCGCTCGATCCCGTACCTCATCGTGGGCTCCACGTTCCTGCTGCTGACGCTGGGCCTGCTCATGGTCTGGTCGGCGTCGTCGATCTTCAGCATCCAGAACAGCGGCAGCAGTTTGGCCACCGTGAGCAAGCAGGGCATGTTCGCCGTGGCTGGAGTGGCCGCGCTGGTGCTGATCTCGCGGTTGCCGCTCAGCGCCCTGCGATGGGTGGCGGGGCCGTTTCTGCTCGTCGTCATCGGGCTGCTCGTCCTGGTGCTCGTCCCCGGGATTGGCATCGAGGTGGCGGGCCAGCGCAATTGGATCGGGATCGGCGGGACCTTCCGCATCCAGCCCAGCGAATTCGCCAAGTTGGCACTCATCCTGTGGGGGGCCAGCACGCTCGCGCAGCGCTACCGGCGGGTCACTGACTGGCGGCAACTGCTGATGCCGGTGCTGCCGGTCGGTGTGCTCTTGATCGTCCTGGTGCTCGCCGAGGGCGACTTCGGCAATGCGATGATCCTCGCCGTCATCCTGATGGGGCTGCTCTTCGTGGCGGGCGCCCCGATGCGGCTGTTCGCCGTGTCCGGTGCCGTCGCCTTGGGAGGCGTGGCGTTCCTGGCGTGGATCGCGCCGTACCGAGTCCAGCGCTTCACCTCCTTCCTGAACCCGGATGCCGACCGGCTCGACGGCGCGTGGCAGGTGACCCAGGGGATGTATGCCTTCGGCACCGGCGGGCTGTTCGGCGTGGGGCTCGGCGGCAGTCGCGAGAAGTGGGGCACTCTGCCCGCGGCGCACACCGATTTCATCTTCGCCGTGCTCGGAGAGGAAATCGGACTGCTGGGGACCCTCAGCGTGCTGCTGCTCTTCGCCACCCTGATCTACGCCATACTGCGGCTCGTGCAGCTGTCCACCGACCGGTTCACGCAGTTGGCCGCGGCTGGCGTGGCGGTCTGGCTCATGATCCAGATGGTCACCAACATCGGGGCAACGTTGAAGTTGCTGCCGATCACCGGCGTCACGCTGCCGTTCCTGTCCTACGGGGGCTCGTCGCTCATCCCGATCCTCATGGCGATCGGGATGGTCCTTGTGCTGGCCAGGTCGGTGGTCCATGGTCGCACCGGCCCGGTGCGCCGCAGCCCCCGCGCCCGGGGGCGCCAGCGACGACGCGCCACCGGCGACGGCAGGGCCGTCGGGGCGGATCCGCAGCCGACCGGGAGGACCTGATGTCGATCCACGTCGTTGTCGCCGGGGGCGGAACCGCCGGGCATATCGAACCGGCGATGAACCTCGCCGACTATCTGCGCGACCACCAGCCGGGTGCGCAGGTCACGGCACTGGGAACGGAGAAGGGACTGGAGACGCGACTGGTGCCCGCCCGGGGCTACCCCCTGGAACTGATTCCTCCGGTGCCGCTGCCGCGCAAGCCCGGCAAGGAGTTGGCGACGCTGCCCGGCCGACTGCGTGCCTCGGTGACCGACGTGAAGGACGTCCTGCAGCGTGTACGTGCCGACGTCGTCGTCGGCTTCGGCGGCTACGTCTCGATCCCCGCCTATCTCGCGGCTCGGTCGCTGAAGGTGCCGATCGTGGTCCACGAGGCGAACGCCAAGCCCGGCCTCGCCAACCGGGTCGGGGCGCGGTTCACGCCGTACGTGGCAGAGAACTACGCGGGCAGCTTGCCCGGGGCGATACGGTTGGGGCTCCCGCTGCGCACCGCGATCTCGGGTCTGGACCGCGAAGGGCAACGACCGACCGCCCGGGACTTCTTCGGCCTCGCGCCGGACCTGCCGTGTGTGCTGGTCTTCGGCGGATCGCAGGGCGCCAAGCGGCTCAACGAGGCCGTCTGGGGTGCGTTGCCGCAGCTGGCCCATCGGCCAGTAGCGATCTTGCACGCCTATGGGCCCAAGACCGACCCCGGGGACGTGCCGAAGGCCCCCGAGGGCCCGCTGCAGTACGTGCCGGTGCCCTACATCGACCGTATGGACCTGGCGTACGCCGCGGCAGATCTGGCGGTCTGCCGCTCGGGCGCGATGACCTGTGGCGAGATCGCGGCGGTGGGTCTGCCCGCGGTCTACGTCCCGTTCCCGATCGGCAACGGCGAGCAGCGCTTCAACGCCGAGCCTGTCGTGGCGGCCGGGGGCGGGCTCCTGGTCGATGACGCCGACATGACGCCCCAGCGATTCCTGGCCACGGTCGGCGAACTCCTCGGCGAGGCCGACCGGCTGTCCGCGATGTCGGCGGCAGCGGCCGCCTACGGCGTCCGAGACGGTGATGCCCGACTTGCCCGTCTGGTCATGCAGGCGGCCGCATCACGCAAAGGAGCCGATCGTGAGTGAAGGACCGAACGTGGCCACGGTCGCCTCCGATCTGGAGGTCGTGGACCCCGACCGCCTGGGGGCGGTGCACATCCTCGGTATCGGCGGTGCCGGAATGAGCGCGATCGCGCGGGTGCTGCTGCAGCGCGCAGTGACGGTGTCGGGCAGCGACGCCAAGGACAGCGCGCGACTGGCGGAGTTGCGCCAGGAGGGAGCCACGACGTACGTCGGCCACGACGCGACGAACCTCGGCTCCGCCGACACGGTCATGTACTCCACAGCGGTCCCCGAGAGCAACCCCGAGCTCGCAGCCGCCCGCGCGCGCGGCTTGCGCGTCATGGAGCGCTCAGCGGCACTCGCCTCCGCTATGCGGGGCGCGTTGCCGATCGCGGTCGGCGGCACCCATGGCAAGACCACGACGACATCCATGGTGACCGTGGCACTGCAGCAATGCGGCGCCGACCCCTCGTACATCGTCGGATCGGAGATGAGCCACACCGGAACCAATGGGCAGTTCACCGGCTCGCGCTGGATGGTGGTCGAGGCGGACGAGTCCGACGGCTGCTTCCTGCGGATGGAGCCGTACGTTGCCGTGGTCACCAATGTTGAGGCCGACCACCTGAACTTCTGGGGCGATCTGGCAGCACTGGAGGCGGGATTCGACGATTTCGTGGCATCGGTGGCGCACCGGGACGGCTTCGCGGTGATCTGCGTCGACGATCCGGGCGCTGCGGCTGTGGCGCTGCGGGCCCGGGATCGCGGGATCGCGGTTCGCACCTACGGCACCGGCGAGGACGCCGACGTCAAGCTGCGGGTGGTGCAGCCGGGCCGGGATGGCTACACCGTCGAGATCACGTCGACCTTCGGCGAGGGCGGCACGGTACGACTGCAGGCGCTGGGCCTGCACAACGCGCTGAACGCGACCGCGGCGTTCACGGTGGCCCAGGGGCTGGGCTATCCGGCGTCCGACGCGCTGGCCGGGCTGGCCGCTTTCCGCGGCACCCGGCGCCGGTTCGACTACAAGGGCGAGGCGGCCGGGGTGCGCGTGTATGACGACTACGCTCACCACCCCACGGAGATCGCCGCGACTCTGCGCGCGGCGCGCGAGTTCGTCGGTGACGGCAAAGTGGTCGTGGCGTTCCAGGCCCATCACTACTACCGGACCGCACTGTTCCTGCAGGAGTTCGGCGACGCGCTCGGGATTGCCGACCGCGCGGTCGTGCTCGAGATCTTCGCCCCCGGCGAAACGCCGATTCCCGGGGCCAGCGGCCAGGCGATGGCAGCCGCGGTGCCGTTGCCAGCCGGCTCGGTGGTCTTCGAGCCCTCCTGGGCTGCTGTGCCCGAACGGCTGGTGGCCTTCGCCGAGCCGGGCGACATCATCATGACGCTGGGCGCCGGCGACATTGCGTTGCTGGCGGGGGAGGTGCTCGGCCTGCTGGCCGAGCGCGGACAGGCTGATGGCTGACAACGATGCCGGTGCCGGGATGGCAACCATGGCCGCGCCGCCCGATGCACCGCCCGGGGAGGGGCCAGGCAGCGGCGATGCCGGGCAGCATGGCTCCGTGGACGCCTCAGGGCGTCGGCTCCGACTGACGTGGCGTCGCGCGGTCGCCGCTGTGGCCGGTCTCGGCGCGCTCGCCGGCGCTAGCCTGCTGCTCACCATGCAATCGCCCCTGCCGGTGCGCTCGATCGACGTCGCCGGTGTCGGCCCCGACCTCGCCCCCGCGGTCGCCGCGGCGGTGGGGAATGCGGTCGGGCAGAGCTTCCGGTCCCGGGACGCCGAACAGATCGCAGCCCGGGTGGCGGCGATCGAGGGGATCGACGGTGCCTCCGTGGGCTGGTCGTGGTGGAACCGCTTGTCCGTGGTCGTCGACGTACCAACCCCTGTTGGTGCGGTTGCCGCGAACGGAGCATTCCTCGTGCTCGACTCTGAGGGCGCGACGATCCGTCGTGCACCGGACCGTCCGGAATCGTTGCCGCTGATCGAGGCGCGCGCAGAGCCATCCCGGCGCATCGCGGTCGATGTCGCAGCGGCGCTGCCGGAGTCCCTCGCCCCCGTGGTCGAGGCCGTCATCGTCACCGGGGACTCGGCGCAGTTGCGCCTCCGGCCGGGCGCAACCGCCAAACTCGGCAGCCCTGAAGGTCTGGCAGAGAAGTTCGCCGTGCTGGAGCAACTGCTCCCCTTGGGGGCCGAGGAGTACAACGTCGCTGTGCCGAAACGACCGGCGGTGCAAGGAATTCCCGCTCCACAGGCACCCTGACCGGGCATCGTGCGGCGCCGCTGCCGAGAACCCTGAAGCCGCGCTTCAAGATCGAGAGCAACACGCCGACCATCTCGGCACATGCCCTTGCACAGCACCTGCCCGGCTCTTAGTGTCACTGCGGCGGTAGGGGGAGGGGTTTCACCCTCAACAACACATTGAATGTTGAGTCCTGCCGAGGCAGTGTTCGGGGATCCACCTGAGGGTGGCAAGAAGGGATGGTGGCCGTGGCCGCTCCGCAGAATTACCTGGCAGTCATCAAGGTCGTCGGCATCGGCGGGGGCGGTGTCAACGCTGTCAACCGGATGATCGAGGTCGGTCTCAAGGGCGTCGAGTTCATCGCCATCAACACCGACGCCCAGGCGCTGCTCATGAGCGATGCCGATGTCAAGCTCGACATCGGCCGCGATCTCACCCGCGGTCTCGGCGCGGGCGCGGATCCCGAGGTTGGCCGCAAGGCTGCCGAGGACCACGCCGAGGAGATCGAGGAGGTCATCAAGGGGGCCGACATGGTCTTCGTGACCGCCGGTGAGGGCGGCGGTACCGGGACCGGCGGAGCGCCGGTGGTCGCTCGGATCGCACGCGGTCTCGGCGCCCTGACCATCGGTGTCGTCACCCGCCCCTTCAACTTCGAGGGACGGCGTCGCGGCGCTCAGGCGGAGGAGGGCATCGAGTCCCTGCGTTCCGAGGTCGACACCCTCATCGTCATCCCGAACGATCGACTGCTGTCGCTGACGGATCGCAAGATCAGCATGATCGACGCCTTCCGCCAGGCCGACCACGTGCTCCTGCAGGGCGTCTCGGGCATCACCGACCTCATCACGACACCGGGCCTGATCAACCTCGACTTCGCCGACGTGAAGTCGGTCATGGAGGGCGCCGGATCCGCGCTCATGGGTATCGGCTCGGCCCGTGGCGAAGAGCGGTCGGTCACAGCGGCCGAGGGCGCGATCAACTCGCCCCTGCTCGAGGCCACGATTGACGGTGCGCACGGCGTGCTGATGTCGATTGCGGGCGGATCCGACCTCGGACTCTTCGAGATCAACGAAGCCGCGCGACTGGTCACTGAAGCAGCGCACCCGGAGGCGAACATCATCTTCGGCGCCGTCATCGACGACACGCTCGGCGACGAGGTGCGGGTCACCGTGATCGCCGCCGGATTCGACGGCGGCCTGCCGAAGCTGCGCGCCCAGGAGGAGCGGGTCATCTCGACGTCGCGGAACCGGGAGCCCGTGGTGGACGTGCGCACGCGGGACGGCCGGGCGAGGACTGCTCCGAGTCCTGCTCCGGCACCGGTCGCCGCCGATCAGGGGACCCCGGTCGTGCCGCGCAAGATCGAGTTCGACAACGAGCCCGACGACGGCATCGACCTGCCTGTCTGGCTGCAGTGAGCCTGCCGGGGGCGGACCGGCTGGGCCCGGCGCGGCTGGTCGTCACCGACCGCCGCAACGGGGTCAGCCGTCCCCCCTGGGACAGCCTGAATCTCGCCGATCACGTCGGAGACGACCAGGCGTGCGTCGCGGAGAACCGACGCCGCGTGTATGCCCACCTCGGTGTTGCGGAAGTCGCGGTGATCGACGCCAACCACGGCCGCGGCGTCCACGTCGTGGACAGCGGGGGGACGCCCGGCAAGGGCGATGCGCTGATCACGTCGCGGCCCGGCCTCGGGCTCCTGGCGCTGGGGGCCGACTGCGTCGCCGGAGTCGTCGTGGCGCCCGACATTGTCGCCGTGGCGGCCGTGCACTGCGGTTGGCGCGGCCTGGCGGCAGGGATCGTGCCGGCAGTCATCGGGCGCTTGGCGGCACTCGGCGCCGACCCGGGGCGGCTGCTCGTGCACCTGGGCCCGGCGATCTGCCCGGCGTGCTACGAGGTTTCGGTCGACGTCCGCGACGAAGTGGCGGCGGCCGCGCCAGCGGCTGCCGCACGGACCGCCGACGGTGCTCCGGCGGTTGACCTCATCGCAGGCGTGCGCTGGCAGTTGGCCGAGTGCGGCGTGAGCCGGACGACTGCGGACGGGCGCTGCACGGCCCAGTCGCCGGATCTGTTCTCCCACCGCCGCGACGGGCGTACCGGCCGGCAAGGGGTGCTTGCGGTCCTGGAGGAGCGGCGATGAGCCAGCGGCAGCAGGAGCTGGCGCAGCGGCTGGACACGGTCCGTACCCGGATCCGCGCTGCCTGCGCCGAAGCCGGACGCGATCCGGCCGACGTTGTGCTCATCGCCGTCAGCAAGACCTGGCCGGTGGCAGACGTCGCGGTGCTGCACGAGCTCGGTGTCACGGATTTTGGGGAGAACCGACTCGCGGAGTACCAGCAGAAGGCCGATCAGCTCTCCGGTACGGGTATCCGATGGCACTTCCTCGGGCAGATCCAGTCGAAGAAGGCGGCTGCGGTCGGTCGCACGGCCGCCGTCGTTCATTCCGTGGATCGGGAACGCCTGGTGGCAGGCCTGGCGCGGGGCGCCCGCGAGGCGGGTGTCGGGCTCGATGTCCTCATCCAGGTCTCGCTGGCCGATCTCGCCCCGACCAGGGAGGCGTCGGGGCGCGGCGGGGCGACGCCGCAGGATGTTGCTCCGCTCGCCGAGGCCATCGTCGCCGAGCCCGGACTGCGCCTCGCCGGTGTCATGGCGCTGCCGCCGCGCACCGCAGATCCCGCCGTCGCCTTCGCGCAGATCGTCGAGATCGGCGCCCGGTTGCAGCGCGAGCACCCCGAAGCCTCGTGGGTGTCGGCGGGCATGAGCCACGACTTCCCGGCGGCGATTCGGGCGGGCGCGACACATGTGCGCATTGGCAGCGCGCTGTTCGGGGAACGCCCGCCCGTCAGGTAATGTCGAAGCCACGGGTCACCTCGTGGCGAGCCCTTCCCCCACGCGAGGAGCAGAAATGGCAAACGCAATGCGTAAGATCGGGGTCTATCTCGGTCTCGTCGAGGACGACCCCATGCTGGCCCAGTACGACGACTACGGTTACCGCGAGTCGGAGTCCCGGCTCGCGGCGGTGCCGGATCCGGTCCCGACTCGGCAGCACGCCCCGGGCCGCCAGGCGCCGGAGGCGGCCTACGCGGCAGCGGCGGCGCAGACCTCCGCCGGGTCGTCGCTCGCAGTCGGTACGGCCGAGATGAACGCGATCCACACCATCCATCCGCGGTCCTACAACGACGCCCGCCGAGTGGGCGAGGAGTACCGCTCCGGCCACCCGGTGATCTTGAACTTGACCGAGATGGACGACTCCGACGCCAAGCGCATCGTGGATTTCGCCGCCGGCCTGGTGTTCGGGCTGCACGGCACCATCGAGCGCGTGACCAACAAAGTCTTCCTGCTGTCCCCGCAGAACGTCGACGTGCGCGATGCGCCCGCCGTCCGCCAGGCGCGGGACGGGTTCTTCAACCAGAGCTGACCTGTGAGCGCAGTCGCCGGGATCCTCAGCACGGTTCTGTGGGTCTATTTCCTCATTCTCCTCGCCCGCCTCGTCCTGGACTACGTGCAGTTGTTCGCGCGGTCCTGGGAGCCCAAGGGCCCCGTGCTGATCTTCGCTGAAGCCATCTACACGGTGACCGATCCGCCGCTGCGGTTCCTGCGCCGCTTCATCCCGCCGCTGCGGTTGGGCCAGGTGAGCCTGGATCTGTCCTTCCTCGTCCTCGTGCTGCTCATCGGCTTCGCGACCTCCCTGTTGGCCTCGGTGTAGCCCGTGGCGGCCGATGCGCAGGAGTCGATCCTGATCGCCGCCGATCCGGTCGCGGTCTACGACCTCGTCGCCGACGTGGAGCGCATGGGGGAGTGGTCCCCGGAGGCGACCGGTGCCCGCCGGGCCCCGCTCCGGCTCAGCGCCGGTGATCGCTTCATCGGCAGCAACCGGCGTGGCCCGGTTCGCTGGTACACCCAGTGCACAGTCCTCCAGGCCGATCGCGGCGCCGTGCTGGAGTTCGATGTGGATTTCGGTCCGGTCGGCATCTCCCGGTGGCGGTACGACTTCGTGCCTCAGCCGGAGGGCGGCACGCGGGTCACCGAGTCGTGGCAGGACCGGCGCGATGGCCTGCTCGGCCCGCCCATCAGGGCGCTAGGCTCGCTGCTCATCCCGGGCGACCGCGCCGCGCACAACCGCCGCACGATGCGCGTGACGCTGCATCGCTTGCGCGCGGCTGCGGAAGCGGCCCCGGGTCCCGCGAAGTAGCGGCGCTGCGGTCAGCGCGCGACCGGACCGCACGCAGACCCGCCGATGCGGGACAGTCTTCGGCGGGCGCTTCGGATGCAACCGATCCCTCGAGCGACGTCTCGATCACCAGCTGCGTCAAGGACCCGGCGACCGACGAGGGGGTTGCCACGGTGGTCGTCACCAAGAGCACCAGCGAACCCGCCCCCTACATCTTCAACGTGACGATGAGGTTTGGTGCCGAGCAGACCACCTATGCGCTCGAGCGGCCGGCGAGTGGCTTTGGAGAAGCGAATTCCTCGGTGACCGCTGAGTTCCCAAGTTCTGACGCTCTGCTCGGAGACGGTCCGACGTGCTCCATCACTCATCTCGCGCCTCAGCGGTAGCCCCGCCGGCATCGCGGTCGTTGCCGGCGATGCCGAAGCGTCGTGCGGACGGGTGCTGTGCCGGTGACACTGGTCTCATGACGCAGCAGCAGGCGTATCAGCCCGTTGCGCGCGCGGGTCGGCTGGAAATCCGGCGCTACCCGGCGCACACCGTGGCCGAGGTGGAGATCGAGGCAGCCTTCGACGAAGCAGGGAGCATTGCCTTCCGGCACCTGTTCGACTACATCCACGGTCAGGTCGCGATGACAGCGCCGGTGGTGCAGACCCCAGGGGAGCAGAGGCAGACCGTTGCGTTCGTGATGCCGGCGGGCCGGGATGCTGGCGACCTCCCGACCCCGAACGACCCGCGGGTACACCTGCGCCTGGTTCCGGAGCGCTGCTGCGCTGCCCTGCGCTTCTCCGGTCGGGGAAACGCACGCGCCCTGGAGGTCCGCGGCCAGCAACTGCTGGCGGCACTCGCGGGCACCGACTGGAGACCGGTCGGCAAGGTCCGGCTCGCGCAGTTCAGCGCCCCCTACGTCCCACCGCCCTTGCGGCACGTCGAGGTGGTGGTCGACGTCGAGCGCGCGCACTTGGACGGTTAGTGCCTCGTCGGTCAGCGTCTCGGATCAGGTGAGCCGGCGCAGGGACGCCTCCAGCTGCAGATCTCCAGAGCTCGCGGCGTAACCATCGCCCGTGCCCTGCTCGAAGGAGATCGCCAGCACCTCGTCGGCGATCATCTGCGCATGTTCTCCGACCGCCGCGGCGACGGCGGGATCCGCGCTCGCCCAGCGGACCTCGATCCGGTCGCTGATGTCGAAGCCGGCGTTCTTGCGCGACTCCTGCAGGAACCGGACCACCTCGCGGGCCAGTCCGGCCCTGATCAGCTCGTCAGTGAGGTGCAGGTCCAGGGCGATGGTCTCGCCAGCCTCAGATGCGACCGTCCAGCCCTCCCGGGGCGTCTCGGTGATGATCACGTCGTCCTCGCTCAACGTGAGGAGTCCAACGCCAGGGACGTCGATCTCGACCGCCCCGGCCGAGCGCAACTGCCAAGGTCAGCGCGCTGGCATCCGCCTGCGCCACTGCTCGTGCGACCACCGGGGTGCTCTTGGCGAACCGCCTGCCCAAGGCGCGGAAGTTGGCCTTCACCGAGACGTCGACCAGATCGCCGGCATGGTCCGCCAGGCCGATCACCTGCTGGACATTGAGTTCGTCGGCGATCTCGTCGCGGAGCTCCGGCGACAGCCTGGGCCAGCGCCCGCCGGCGACCAGGGCAGCGGCCAGTGGCTGCCGGTTGCGCACACCTGAGGACGCCCGCGCCGCCCGGCCGAGTTCCACGACCCGGCGCACCATCGCCATGTCGGCAGTCAGCGCGGGGTCGATCAGGTTCTGGTCGACCTCCGGCCACGACGCCAGGTGGACGGAATCCGGCTCGCCCGGAACCACCGCGAAGAGGTCCTGCCAGACCCGCTCGGTGATGAACGGGGTGAACGGAGCCATCGCCAGCGTGACCAGCCGCAGGCATTCGTGCAGGGTGGCCAAGGCCTGGGGTTCCCCTGCCCAGAACCGACGTCGGGAGCGGCGGACGTACCAGTTCGACAACTCCTCGACGAAGGCCGCGAGCACCTTGCCGGCGCGCTGGGTGTCGAAGGACTCCAACGCCTCGGTCACTGCCGCAACCATCGCGTGGGCCTGGGAGAGCGCCCAGCGGTCCAGTGCCGTCCGGTCGGACGGAGCCTGGGCGTCCGGCGTCCATGCCGAGGCACGGGCGTACAGGGATTGGAAGGACACCGTGTTCCAGTACGTCAGCAGGGTCTTGCGGGCCACCTCCTCGATCGCCTGGTGGCCGACTCGGCGCGCCTGCCACGGGGAGCCGGCGGCCAGCATGAACCAGCGCACCGCGTCTGCGCCGTGGGCGTCCATGAGGGGCACCGGCTGCAGGACGTTGCCCAGATGCTTGCTCATCTTGCGACCGTCCTCGTCGAGGATGTGCCCCAGCGTGACGACGTTGCGGTAGGAGTTCTGGTCGAAGACCAGGGTCCCGATCGCCATCAGGGTGTAGAACCACCCTCGGGTCTGGTCGATGGCCTCGCAGATGAAGTCGGCCGGGTACTGCTCGTCGAAGTCCTCTCGGCCCACATGCGGATAGCCGAACTGGGCGAACGGCATGGCCCCGGAGTCGTACCAGCAATCGATGACCTCGGGCACCCGGTTCGCCAGCGCCCCGCAGGTCGGGCAGTCGAAGGAGATGTCGTCGACGAACGGCCGGTGCGGATCGAATCCGGTCAGGTCGCGGCCGGCGAGCTGACCCAGCTCGGCCAACGATCCCACTACGGTCAGATGGTCATCGGCGCAGCGCCAGATCGGCAGGGGGGTGCCCCAGTACCGGTCCCGGGACAGCGCCCAGTCGACGTTGTTGTTCAGCCAGTCGCCGTATCGGCCCCACTTGATGGTCTCCGGGTACCAGTTCGTGGCCTCGTTCTGCGCGAGCAGACGGTCCTTGATCTCGGTGGTGCGGATGTACCAGGACGGCTGGGCGTAATAGATCAACGGGGTGTGGCATCGCCAGCAGTGCGGGTAGGCGTGCTCGTAGGGAACATGGGCGAACAGCAGGCCGCGCTCCTGCAGATCGGCGACCAGCGTCTCGTCCGCCTTCTTGAAGAACAGGCCGCCGACCAGGCCGACGTCGCCCTCGAAGTGGCCGTCCGCTCCCACCGGGTTGACCACGGGCATGCCGTACTTCTTGCACACCGCGAGGTCGTCGGCGCCGAAGGCCGGGGCCTGGTGCACCAGGCCGGTGCCGTCGTCGGTGGTCACGTAGTCGCCCAGGATCACGTAATGCGCGTCCGGGATCTCGACGAGGTCGAAGGGTCGGGCGTACGGCAGTCGCTCCAAGGCGGCGCCCGGCACGGTGTGCAGCACCTCCGCTTGGGCGCCGAGGGTGGCCTCGAGCAGATCGGCCGCCACCACGTAGGTGTCATCCCCGCTGCGGGCCACCACGTACTCGGCCTTGGGGTTGACCGCCACCGCGGTGTTGGAGACCAGCGTCCACGGGGTGGTGGTCCAGACCAGCAGGGTCAGGCCCGGGTAGCTGTCCAGCAGATCCCCGCCGGTCACCGGGAACCGGACGAAGACCGAGGGGTCGACGACGGTCTCGTAGCCCTGCGCGATCTCATGGTCCGACAGGCCGGTGCCGCAGCGCGGGCAGTACGGGGTGACACGGTGGTCGCGGGCCAAGAGGCCGGCGTTGAAGATCTGCTGCAGCGACCACCACACGCTCTCCACGTAGGACGGATTCATCGTCCAGTACGCCGAATCCATGTCCACCCAGTAGCCCATGCGCTGCGTCATCACCGCGAACTCGTCGACGTGCGCGTGCACCGACTCGCGGCACTTGGCATTGAACGCCTCGATGCCGAAGGCCTCGATGTCCCGCTTGCCGGAGAAGCCGAGCTGCTTCTCCACCGCGAGCTCCACCGGCAGGCCGTGGCAGTCCCAGCCGGCCTTGCGCGGCACGTGGTAGCCCTGCATGGTCTTGAACCGCGGGAAGACGTCCTTGAAGACGCGGGCCTCCACGTGGTGGGTCCCCGGCGTCCCGTTCGCGGTCGGGGGACCCTCGTAGAACACCCACTGCGGCTTGCCGTCCGTGGCCGCGAGGCTGCGGTGGAAGATGTCGTGCTCCTGCCACCACGCGATGATGTCGCGCTCCATCGCGGGCAGGTCGATGCGCGGGGGAACCGGGCGGTACATCTGGCCTCCGAGTCGTCGGGCGCTGCAGGCGAGGGACGAGCCGGAGCCCGCGGTACCACCCTCGTTGCCGCCCCGGCGTGGAGCGACCGCTTCGTTCGCCGTCCGCGGCCGGGTCTACCGGCGTCCCGGGGGACGCGTTCTTCCGGCGGCTGGTGGGGTGATAGCCGTCCCGCGCAGGCGCCGGGCTCCCACCGTCCCCGGCTCGCTTTCCCTGCGGTCTCGGGGCGGCGCCCCCGTCATCGCTGTGCGGACCTT
Source organism: uncultured Actinomycetota bacterium (assembly GCA_963766005.1). GTDB lineage: Bacteria > Actinomycetota > Actinomycetes > S36-B12 > CAVXYG01. The sequence continues at coordinate 552,202 of CAVXYG010000008.1, forward strand.
CCCTAGGGTAGAGGCTGATGCGCGGATCAGAGGAACCTCCGGCCGAGACAACCGTGGCGGTGCGGGTGAAGCCGGGCAGCCGCTCGCCGCGCGTCGGCGGCAGCTGGGGCGATCCGCCGGAACTGGTCGTGGCCGTTGCGCAGCGCGCCGTGGACGGAGCGGCGAACCGTGCCGCGCTGGCCGGGGTTGCTGCCGCGTTCGGCGTGCCCCGAACGGCGGTGCGCCTCGTCCGCGGCGCCCGGGGCCGCTCCAAGCTGGTCGCCGTCGATGGCGACCCGGTCCAGGTGGGGCAGCGGCTGGCGCGGCTGCTCGAACCCTGACCCGGCCGGCGGCACAGGTCGCGACCGGTGCTTGCCCTCAGCGCGCCGTGCCAGCGAGGCGGCCCGTCGTCGTGGCACGTAGGCTGAAGCCGGAACCGGAGGTGCTGTGAGCAATCCGCAATCGCCGTTGAATCGCGCCCTTGACGAGGCGGATCGAGAGTTGGCGGCCGGCCTCGGCCGCGTCCCGCCCGCGGTTCGTCCCAGGCTGCGCGGATGGCTGCACCTGGCCTCGGCGCCCGTGGCCCTGATCCTCGGGCTCATCCTCATGGCCATCAGCGACGAGGAGCCGGTGCGCTGGGCGCTGGCCGTGTACACGGTGACCTCGGTGCTGCTGTTCGGCATGAGCGCCGTCTACCACGTCATCACCTGGAGTCCTGGCAAGAGAGCGGTACTGCGGCGCATCGACCACGCCAACATCTTCCTGTTCATCGCCGGCTCCTATACGCCGTTGGCCGTGGCGCTCCTCGACGGCAATCAGCGGACGCAACTGCTGAGCCTGGTGTGGGCCTTCGCCCTGCTGGGGGCGGCCTTCCAGGTGATCTGGCTGCACGCGCCCCGTTGGCTGTCGGTGATCACCTACGTGGGGCTGGGCTGGGTCGCGCTGTTCTACCTCGGTCCGATCTGGCGCGAGGGCGGTCCGGCGGTCGCGCTGCTCCTGCTGTTCGGCGGACTGCTCTACACGCTGGGCGCGCTGGTGTACGCACGCCGCCGGCCGGACCCGGCACCGGAGTGGTTCGGCTATCACGAGGTCTTCCACGCCTGCACGATCGCCGCCTTCACGGTGCAGTACGCGGCCATCGCGATGGTCGTCGCCTGAGGGCGGTCCGGTCGCCGCCGAATCCCGAACCTCGCGTTCGCCGGAACGTGCGTCATGCCGGCAACCGGGGCGGGCGGGGCCGCCACCGCCGCCAGGAGACCACCGCAGCGTCCCAGGTCCGCTACTCCACGACCCGGAGCGTGCCAGGCACGTCCATGCGCCGCAGTCGCCGAGCGGCCAGCAGCGGAGCGATCGAGACGGCCAGGATGCCCATGGCCAGCGCCAGCGCGATCGTCTGACCGGCGATGTCGGCGATGATGCCGATCTCCGGCAGCGTCTGCGGGAGCTGCACGAAGACGATGTAGCGCACGACGAAGAAGCCGAGCACCAGGCCCACCAGCGTGCCGAGGAGCCCGATCAGGACTCCCTCCATCACCTGCATGGCGAGCACGCGTCCGACCGGCAGCCCGTAGGCGAGCATGGTGGCGTGCTCCCGCCGTCGCTCCTCGGCCGCGATGCTCGCCGAGTTGAACGCGATGAGCAGCGCGAGGACGAGGGTCACCACCGCGACGACCCCGAGGATCGCCAGAATCTGGTCCAGCGCGGAGGAGAACTCCTCGATCGTCTCGGCCTGCGAGGTCACCGCGCCGATCGCCGGGATCGCGAACAGGCCGCGGCGCACCTCGTCGCTGTCGGCCCCGGCATCAGGGACCACCGTCAGGCTGTTCGTCACGCCGGTGAAGCCGAGGAAGTCCGCTGACGGCGCGTCGAGGTAGGCGAAGGACCGGATAGGGAACGGGTGGATCCCGACCACGGCGACCTCGGTCTGCGTGTACCGGATGGAGGGCTCGGCGTCGGTGGTGGCCACGAGCGTGGGATGGCGGAGCCCTACGGCATCCCCCGGCCCGACGTCGAGGTCGGAGGCGGCGCTCTGCGACAGCACCAGGCCTCCGGAGCCCTGCCCGGAGGTGATGCTCGGCGTCCAAGGAGCGCCCGGGGCCAGGACGTGCACCAGGATGTCGATCTGCTCGCCGCCGCCGGTCGCCGATCCTGGCACCACGAGCTCGGGAGACACCGCGGCCACTGCGTCCAGCGCCGCCACATCCCGCAGGATCGGATCGGAGACGGGCCGAAAGTCCACCAGCGCCGCGGTGAGGCGATCCGGTGCGGCGCGCGCGCTCTCCTGCGACGCCGCGGCCACGGTGCGGTCGAAACTGTCCAGCAGCCCGCCCAGCGTGACGAGGACCGTGATCGCGGCCCCGATGCCCACCGCGGTGAGGATCGTCCGCCGGGGCGTGCGCACCACGTTGCGCACCGGCATCTGCCAGTACGAGCGCCCGGGGGCGGGGATGTGCCGGAGCGGTCCGGCCCAGCCGGCGCCCTTGCCGGCCGCTGCGAGGTGGCCGACTCGGATCGCCTCGACCGGCTCCACCCGGATGGCCCGCGCCACCGGGAAGGCGACGGCGAGGACCGGGACCGCCACCCCGATGGCAGAGGCGGTGAGGAAGGGCTCCGGCACGAACGGGGTCTGCCAGACCGGCAGGGGCAGCAGGCTGGCATAGACCGCCCCGAGGGGGAACACCAGCAGCCAACCCACGATCAGGCCGAGCACCGCACCGAGCACGGCGATGGCGACCCCGAAAGCGAGCGGGCGCACGGCCAGGGCGGGCGATCGCTTGCCCAGCGCCATGCCGATGCCGATCTCGCGGCGCTGGCCCTCGACGACCCGGACGGTGAGGTTCACCGCGGCGAACGTCGCCCCCAGGAGCATCAGCACCGAGATGATGATCCAGAACTGCTCGTCGCCCTCGATGTCCTCGTACAGCACGCGGTAGGCGAACTCGTCATCCCGGGTGGTCACGGTGGCGCCCAGCGGCGGATCGATGGCGGCGACGGCCGCGGCGAGCCGGGACTGCACGGCATCCCGATCTGATCCCGGCTCCAGCCGCAGCACGATGTTGTTGGCCACCGCCCCGCCCAGCGCCGCCTGCGCGCCGGCCAGGGGCAGGTACACCGTGGCGTAGCCGGCGTCGGCGAGGAAGAAGCCGATCCCCCCGCTGTTCACGACGAAGTCCTCCGGCCCGGAGCCAAGGCCCGTGTAGGCGATCGCGGTGCCGCCGCTGATCTGGACCTCGCCCACGACCGGCAGATCGTTCGCAGCGGCGAATTTCATCTCCAGGATGCCGGCCGGCTGCGGGTCGTCCGGTCCCGGCGCCCGGCCGTCGGAGACCCAGACCAGATCGACGGCCCCGTCCGGTGCGACGGAATCCAGGCTTGGCCCGCCGGCGCCGACGATCTTCCCCGGGACGATCAGATCGCCCACGACGACCTGGGTGGGAACGACGAGGCGCTCCCGAAGGGCAGCCAGCTCGTCGCCGGCCGCCGATCGGACCAGGCCTTCCAGCACCCCGGCCGGCGCAGTCGTGCCGGGGGCCAGGCTCACCTCCAGGTCGTGCATGCGCTGCTGCGCGAAGGAGGCGTCGTTGGAGACCGTCCGCCAGGTGCTCGTCCCGAGCAGGGCGGCGTAGGTCCCGGTACCCAATGCCAGCACCAGGGCGATGGACGCGATGAGGAGCCAGCGCTGGCGCAGATCTCGGGCGATCCACCGGACCCACAACGATCGCATCGCGCCCCCTTACCAGCGCAGTTCGGCGATTGCGGCGCGCCCGCCCTGCGGCGGACCGTCGGAGATGATCCGGCCGCTGGACAGCTCGATGACGCGGTCGGCGATGCGGGAGATCTCGCGGTTGTGCGTGACGACGAGTACGGTCTTGCCGGCTTCGGCCTGGGTCCGCAACAGTTCCAGGATTTGGACCCCGGTGCGGAAGTCGAGCTCCCCGGTCGGTTCGTCGGCGAGCAGGATCGGGTTGCCGGTGGCCAGCGCGCGGGCGATGGCCACGCGCTGCTGCTCGCCTCCGGACAACTGGTGCGGGAAGTGGTCGGCGCGGTCGGCCAGGCCGACCTGTTCCAGCGTCTGCCGCGCGACCTCGGCTGCGGCCGGCCGCTCGGCGGCATCGGCTCCGAACTGCACGTTCTCCAGCGCCGTCAGCGCCGGGAAGATGTTGAAGCTCTGGAAGATGAAGCTGACGGTGCTCATCCGGACTCGGCGCCGTTGCCCGCGGGTGGCCGTGGTGATGTCTGTGCCGTTGATGCGCACACTGCCCGCGGTGGGGGTGTCGAGCGCCCCGATGACGTTGAGCAGCGTGGTCTTGCCCGAGCCTGATGCGCCGAGCACGACGACGAAGGAGGTCTCGTCCACATGGAGGCTCGCGTTGTCGAGCGCCCTGACGACCGTGTCGCCCACCTCATAGAAGCGGCACACGTCGTCGAGGTCGATGCGGGTGCCCTGCGGGCCGGGCGGGGTGGCGGGGCGGTCCTGCATATCTCCAGCGTGGCGGTCGCCAGGCCGGAGGCAAGGGTCCTTGGTCTCGCATTCGCCGCCGCGGGCGAACCACCCAACCGGTCCGTGCCGGTCTCGGGCCCCAAGGCAGGGTCGGCCGGCCCCGTCACCACCCCGGCCGCCATCGGCAGGGAGGAGCCCACGGGGCCGGTCGGCCGCCGCGGGTGCCCTCGCGCGCGACGGCGACCACCAGGCGCCCGGGGACCAGCGGGACCGGCCGGCAGCAGACGCCCAGCTGCCGGCGCCGCATGGTGCGTGTCCCGGGAGTCGCGCTCGCCGCCGACCGCACGATCTCCAGCCGGGGCCCGCCCTCGGACGGTGCGCTGCACGCCGTCCCGGGTTAGGCGGACACCAGCGCTCGGCCCTCCCGGAAGAAGGCCAGCAGATCCTCGCTCCCGCGGCAACTGGTCCAGGGCCGCGCCGCGCCGAAGGGGGCGTTCCAGAACGGACCTCGCTGCGGCGACCACGGGCCCACGTAGGCGTAGGGCTCATCGCTGTAGCCGTCGCCCGGCGATACCCCGAAGTTGATCTCGTCCACGTCGATGGCGTTGTCGAAATGCTCGGGCCAGAGGACCGGCTCGGCCGCCGGCTCCAGCGCCCGCAGCGCCTCCTGGCCGACCGCGTACCAGTCGGCCAGCGACACCGCGAGCTCGGCGTCGACGGACAACCGCTCGTCGGGCGAGGCTCCGGTGCCGTCGGTGTAGTTCGTTGGGGCCGCGGCCCTCACGCCGAGCGCCGCCGCCAGCAACCGCGGCGTGCTGCCGTCGAGGGAGACCCGCTGGCCGGGCCTGACAACCTCTGCCCCCGCCACCCGAAGGTCCGGCTCGGCAACGGTGCGGAAGCCGCCGGGCACGGCTCGTAGCTGGATGGTGCCGCTGGCCGCGAACTGGGGACCGGCGAGCACGAGTTCGGCCACCACGTGCAGCGCCCGTCGGGTTCGTGCCAGCGCAGGGGAGCCTCGATCCCGGTGATGGGCTGCCGAGGAGGCTGCCCGCGGACGCGGCTGCTCGCTGCACATACCTGCACGCTACCCGTGCCCTTCGGCCGATGTGCTCCGCCGGCCGGAGGCAGGCTGCTGAGGCGGCACAGGGAGTGTGGATGGCTCCTCCGGTGGCAGCGAGCAGGGCTGCCCAGGCTGGGGCCGGGCCTACCCGCGCAGCGCGTCCAACAGGTCTTCGAGCAACCGCTCGTAACGGGGGTCGCCCGACTGGGAGCCAGGCGGCGTCCCCGCACCGCCCACGAGGGGGATCGCGGACCGGCCCGCGGTGGTGAGGAACGCGGAGACGTCGCCTGCGGACGTGGCCCAGCCGATCGTGTCGTCGAGCTCGTGCTCGGACACCACGACGCCGAGGAGTCGGCCCTGCCCGTCCAGAAGCGGCCCGCCGCTGTTGCCCTGATCCACGTCGGCGCTGGTCTGTACCTCGATGACGCCGTCCCCTTCCAGATCCAAGACGTCAGTGACCTGGCCGCTGCTCACGCGGCGCTCCCCACCGGGCGCCCCGACTGCGTGCGCTTCCTCGCCGATCACGGCCGCGGCATCCCGGATTGCCACGACCGGTAGTCCGAGAGGGGCCGGGGTCCGCAGCAGAGCGAGGTCGCGAGTTGGGTCCCGGGCGACGACCGTGGCGGCGAACGTCGAGCCGTCGGCCGCAACGATCCCGACGACGTCGTCGCCGCGGACGACGTGCGCAGCCGTGAGGACTTCGTCGGGACTGACGGCAACGCCGCCGCCCACACCCAGGCAGCCGCGCCCGCAGCTGGCTTCCACGGTGACCGCTGCGCCGATTGCCGACTGCAGATCGGTGGCGACCGCAGGAGCGGCGCCTCGGTCGCCTTCCGGCGTCGCCTGCCCGTCGGCGGATCCGTTCCCGCCGACGGCCGTGCCGCTGTCACCGATGCCGAGTCCCTGGATCGGTATCGGTGCACCGGTCCAGGCGAACCACGCCAGCAGTGCGGCGACCACGGTGCCGAAGGCCAACGCCGTGAGCTCCCCGCGCGTGAAGCGCCGGCTCGAGCGGCGCGGGGGACGGGCAGCCGGTGCGGTCGTACCGGTCCAGCGCGCTCCGTCCCACCACCGCAGGCGGCGCGGGTCTGCGGGATCGCGGTACCAGCCGGCGATCGGTCTCGAGTGCTGCAGCGTCCCCATGGCCCCCGCTTCGTCGTCGTGATCCGATTGTCCCCCGACACGCCGATCGAGCGCCACCGGCGCAGAGCGTGGTCGCGCGAAATACCGACTCGCCGGTTCGAATCGTCGGTCAGGTGGCGCGGTTCCGCTAGCCTCGCCCGCAGTGCGACCGCGCGCTGGGGGTCGAGCCTGTGCCACCTCGGAGCTCGACGCGCGTTTCACGGCTGCGAGGTTCGTCGCCGTTACGATCGCGGGTTGGAGACTCATGGCGAAGCGCAAACTGCGGAGCGCGTTCGGTGCGGCGACACGGGCATTGTCGGAGCGGGTCCCCGGCCTTGGCGGGCAGCAGGCAGGTCCCGATGAGTGGTTGGCGCCGGGCCCTGCGGATGCCGAGCTCGCTGCGGCTGGCACGGAGTTGGCGGAGTCCATGGCGGACGCTCCGTCCCTGACTGGCGCCCAGATCGAGGCGCCAGCCGCCGCAGTGGGGGGAGGGGCAAAGCCGACGCCTGCGGAAGCGGCCAAGAAGGCCCCGGCCAAGGAGTCCCTCGCGACACCGGCTCCCGCGAAGAAGGCGCCGGCCAAGAAGGCGCCGGCCAAGAAGGCCCCGGCCAAGAAGGCGCCGGCCAAGGAGTCCCCCGCGACACCGGCTCCCGCGAAGCAGGCGCCCGCGACGAAGGCCGCGCCGACGAAGGCCCCGGCCAAGAAGGCCCCGGCCAAGAAGGCCCCGGCCAAGAAGGCCCCGCGAAGGCCCGCGAAGAAGGCCCGCCGAAGGCGCGAAGAAGGCCCCGGCCAAGAAGGCCCCGGCCAAGAAGGCCCCGGCCAAGAAGGCCCCGGCCAAGGAGTCCCCCGCGACACCGGCTCCCGCGAAGCAGGCGCCCGCGACGAAGGCTGCGCCGACGAAGGCAACAGCCAAGAAGGCGGCCGCGAGCAAGGCATCCCCGAAGGAGGCTTCGCGGCCGTCGGCCGCCGCGAAGAAGGCCGCGGCAGTTCCTTCCGCCACCGCGCCCGCCTCGCCCGAGTCACCCCCCTCGGGCCCGCCCGTGCGTCCCGGCGAGGAGCCGTGGACCGACGCCGAGCTCGCCGAGGTCCGTACCGAGTTGGAGCGCGAGCGGGAGATCCTGTTCGGGGAGATCGCCGACGCCGACGCACAGCTGGCCGAGCTTCTGCGGGACGCCGGTGAGGGCTCCGGCGACGACCAGGCAGATGCGGGCAGCCGCACCTTCGAGCGCGAGCAGGAGATCTCGCTCGCCGCGAACGCCGTGGACATGCTGGAGCAGGTCGACCGGGCGCGGCGCAGGATGGACCGCGGAACCTACGGCGTCTGCGAGAGTTGCGGTCAGCCCATCGGGAAGTTCCGGCTCATGGCCTTCCCCCGGGCCACCCTGTGCCTGGCGTGCAAGGAGCGGCAGGAGCGTCGGTAGGCAGCGCACGCGAGTTGGGGCCAGTCGCCCCGGCGCCTAGGCTGAAGGGGTGACACGTCGTTCGGCGGTGCTGACCGTCCTCTCGATCGCGGCGGTCGTCGTCCTTGTCGATCAGCTCACCAAGGCCTGGGCGGTGTCCAGCCTGCAGGGCAAGCCGCCAGTGGAGGTCATCGGGGAACTGCTGCAATGGTCCTTCGCCACCAACTCGGGCGCGGCGTTCTCCTTCGGTCGCGGCAACGCCTGGGTGTTCACGATCTTCGCCGGCGCTGTCTGCGCCGTCATCCTGGTCGCGGCTCCCAAGGTGACACACCGCGCCTGGGCCGTTGCTCTAGGGCTCATCCTCGGCGGCGGCCTCGGCAACCTCGTCGACCGGATGGTTCGGGAGCCGTCCTTGGGGCAGGGGCACGTCATCGACTTCATCGCAATCCCGAACTGGCCGGTGTTCAACGTTGCTGACATGGCCGTGGTGTGCGGTGCGCTGCTGGTCGTGTTCCTCTCGCTGCGCGGGATCGACTGGCGCGATCGACCTGTCGATCCGGCCCCTGCCGACGAGCGACCAGGTGCGTCGAGTTCGCCATGAGCGATGTCCGACTCCTTCCCGTCCCCGACGGCCTGGTGGGTGAGCGCGCCGACGCCGCCGTCGCCCGCCTGACCGGGCTCTCGCGCACCAAGGCCGCTGCACTCATCGATGCCGGCGGCATTCTCCTCGACGGTGCACCTGTCGGACGGTCCTCCCGGTTGCCGGCCGACGCCATGCTGGAGATCACCATGGCGACCCAGCAGGCGTCCGGATCCGCACCGGCACCGATCGCCGTGCCGGGGATGGCGATTCTGCACGACGACCACGACATCGTGGTCGTCGACAAGCCGGTGGGGGTCGCCGCGCACCCGAGCCCCGGCTGGAACGGGCCGACCGTCGTGGGCGGTCTGGCCGCTGCCGGGTTTCAGATCGCGACGTCGGGCGCTGCGGAACGGCAGGGTGTCGTGCACCGGCTCGATGTCGGGACATCGGGAGTGATGGTTGTCGCCAAGAGCGAGACCGGGTACGCCAGCCTGAAGCAGCAGTTCCGCGAGCGGACCGTGGACAAGGTCTACCACGCGCTGGTGCAGGGGCATCCGGATCCGAGCACGGGCACCATCGACGCCCCCATCGGCCGACATCCGACGCACGACTACAAGTGGGCGGTGACCGCCGACGGCAAGCCCAGCATCACCCACTACGCAACGCTGGAGGCGCACCGCTTCGCCTCGTTGCTGGAGGTCCACCTCGAGACGGGTCGCACCCACCAGATCCGGGTGCACATGGCTGCGATCCGGCACCCCTGCGCGGGCGACCTGACCTACGGCGCGGATCCGGTGCTGGCGCAGCGGCTCGGCCTGCAGCGGCAGTGGCTGCACGCGGTCGAGTTGACGATCGAGCATCCGGGGACCCGCCGCCCCGTCACCTTCCGCAGCGAGTACCCGCAGGACCTCGCGGCGGCGTTGGAGCGGGTGGCACAAGCGGAGTAGGCGCCGGGGCGGACTCGGCGCCCGACCTCCCGGCAGCGGCAATGCCCACGGGCCCGGGGCTTGCGCCGCGGCCGGAGAGTGAGGCGCCCCGTCCTGCTGGGGACCGGACGGAGTCCCTGGCAGCCGAAGGGGCCGCCCGGCCCTAGCGAAGGAGTGCGCCGATCCCGGCCGCCGAGGCCGTCGGGATCGCCGCAGGAGGCCATACCACCCGGACCTCGGGCTGACCGACGCCGCCCTAGCGACCCGATACGCCGTGGGCACCGGCGACACAACGGGCGACGCCGGCGGGTGTCGCGGTCCGGTCGGGGGAGCGGGTTAGGGTTGTCGCACCGCGTCCGTCGCGCACTTCCCCCGTCGATCGCCGGTGCAGGCGACGCCTGCATCCCGGGTCGTTGGCACGGGCGCCGAAGACCGGAGTTGTCATGGTGGAGGGAAGAGGCGTGAGTCGCGATTTCGTGCATCTCCACGTGCATACCGAGTACTCGATGCTTGACGGGGCTGCCCGGCTCGGCGACCTCTTCAGCGCGGCGAGGGACCTCGGCCAGAGTGCCATCGCGATGACCGACCACGGCAATCTGTATGGCGCCTTCGAATTCGTCAACGGAGCGCGGGCTGCCGGGCTGAAGCCGATCGTCGGGATGGAGGGCTACTTCGCGCCCCAGGGCCGGCGAGAGAAGCGCGCCTTCGATTTCGGCGGCGGGTACGACGAGGGGGCCGGCGAGGTCAGCGAAGGCAAGGGCAAGTTCGCCTACACCCACATGACGCTGTGGGCCACGGACAACGCGGGCCTGCACAATCTGTTCCGCCTATCGAGCCTGGCCAGTCTCGAGGGCTACTACCGCCATCCGCGCTTCGACCGAGAGCTCATGCAGACCTACGGCCGCGGCATCATCGGCACCACGGGCTGCCCCTCCGGGGAGGTCAACCGCTGGCTGCAGGCGGGCAACTACGACAAGGCACTGGCGACGGCCGCGGACATGCAGGACATCCTGGGACGCGAGAACTACTTCTGCGAGTTGATGGACCACGGCATCGCCATCGAGCGCAAGTTCCGCGACGACCTGCTGCGGATCGCCAAGCACCTCAACCTGCCGTTGGTGGCGACCAACGACCTGCACTACGTGCGCCCGGAGGATGCTGCGGTCCACGATGCCTTCCTCTGCGTGGGGACGAAGACCACGCTGGATGATCCCAAGCGCTTCCGCTTCGACGCCCAGGACTTCTACGTGAAGTCCGCCGTCGAGATGGAGCAGGTCTGGGGCCACATGCCCGAAGCCCTGGACAACACGCTGCTCATCGCCGAGCGCTGCGACGTCGGCTTCACCGAGAACCAGCAGCTGATGCCGCGCTTCGAGGTTCCCGAAGGCGAGACCGAGGAGTCCTGGTTGGTCCAGGAGGTCGAGCGGGGCCTCGTCGCGCGGTTCGCGCCCCACCCGGTCCCCGAGGAGCACCGCCGCCAGGCAGAGTACGAAGTCGCGATGATCGTGCGCATGGGCTTCCCGGGGTACTTCCTCGTCGTGGCCGACCTGGTTCGCCACGCCAAGGCCAACGGGATCCGCGTCGGACCGGGACGCGGATCGGCGGCCGGCGCGATCATCGCCTGGGCGCTGGGGATCACCGAGTTGGACCCGCTGCGGCACGGCCTGCTGTTCGAGCGCTTCCTGAACCCCGAGCGGGTCTCCATGCCGGACATCGACATCGACTTCGACGAGCGCCGGCGCGGCGAGATGATCCGCTACGCGACCGAGAAGTACGGTGCCGACCGGGTGGCGCAGATCGTGACCTACGGAACCATCAAGGCCAAGGCTGCCATCAAGGACGGCGCGCGGGTGCTGGGCCAGCCCTTCAGCGTTTCCGACCGCATCACCAAGGCCATGCCGCCGGCGGTCATGGGCAAGGACATCCCGCTGTCGGGCATCTTCGACAAGACGCACAAGCGCTACGCGGAGGCCGGTGAGTTCCGCGAGTTGTACGACGCCGACGAGAGCGTCCGAAAGATCGTCGACCTCGCGCGCGGGCTGGAAGGGTTGAAGCGCCAGGTCGGCGTGCACGCCGCGGGCGTGATCCTGTCCGCCGAGCCCCTGATCGACGTGCTACCGCTGTGGCGGCGCGACGACGGGTCCGTCATCACGCAGTTCGACATGGGCGCCTGCGAGCGGCTCGGACTGCTCAAGATGGACTTCCTCGGTCTGCGCAACCTCACGGTGCTGGACGACTGCCTGCGCCATGTCGAGGCGAACACGGGAACCGCGCTAGTCCTGGAGGAGCTCCCGCTGGACGACGCGGCCACCTACGCGCTCCTGGCCCGCGGCGACACCTTGGGCGTCTTCCAGCTCGACGGCGGGCCGATGCGCCAGCTGCTGAGATCGATGGTCCCGGACAACTTCGAGGACATCTCGGCCGTGCTGGCCCTCTACCGGCCCGGGCCGATGGGTGCCAACGCGCACAACGACTACGCCGACCGCAAGAACGGCCGCAAGAAGACCCAGCCGCTGCATCCGGAGCTCGCCGAGCCGCTGGAGGAGATCCTCGGCGACACCCACCAGCTCATCGTGTACCAGGAGCAGGTGATGGCGATCGCGCAGAAGCTCGCCGGGTACAGCCTCGGCAAGGCGGATCTGCTCCGCCGGGCGATGGGCAAGAAGAAGAAGGAGATCATCGACGCGGAGTTCGTCCCCTTCCGCGACGGCATGCGCGCCAACGGATACTCCGAGGACGCCATTACGAAGCTGTGGGAAGTCCTGGTCCCGTTCTCCGACTACGCCTTCAACAAGGCTCACACCGCCGGGTACGGGCTGGTCTCCTACTGGACGGCCTACCTGAAGGCCAACTACCCGGCCGAGTACATGGCGGCGCTGCTGACCTCGGTGAGGGACGACAAGGACAAGTCGGCGATCTACCTCAACGAGTGCCGGCGGATGGGGATCAAGGTGCTGCCGCCGGACGTGAACGAGTCGGAGTCCGACTTCGGGCCGCGCGGAACCGACATCCGTTTCGGGCTCTCGGCCATTCGCAACGTCGGCGGCAACGTCGTGGAGTCGCTGCTGGCAACTCGGCGCAGCCACGGCCGCTTCGCCGACTTCGTCGACTTCGTCGACGCCGTCGAGGTTTCGGTCTGCAACAAGCGAACCGTGGAGTCGCTGATCAAGGCCGGCGCCTTCGACTCGCTCGGCCACACCCGCAAGGGGCTGCTGCAGGTGCACGAGCAGGTCATCGACGTGGCACTGGAGGACAAGCGCGCCAAGGCCGCCGGTCAGTACGACTTGTTCGGCGGCTTCGGCGATCAGGAGGCCGGCGCCTCGCTGCAGGTCTCGATCCCGGTTGGCGAATGGGACAAGACGACACTGCTGGCGGCAGAGCGGGAGATGCTCGGGCTGTACGTCAGCGACCATCCGCTCAACGGCCTGGAGCACGTGCTGCGCGCCAACAGCGACCTCGGAGTCGCCGAACTGCTGGAAAGCGACCGCGCCGGTCAGACCGTCACCATGGCCGGGCTGGTCACCTCGGTGCAGCGCAAGGCGACGAAGGCGACGGGTGAGCCGTGGGCGATCCTCTCGGTGGAGGACCTCGACGCCAGCATCGATGTCATGGTCTTCCCGAAGTCCTACGCACCCGTGAGCGCGCGGCTGGTCGAGGACGCGATCGTCGTCGTGCGCGGCAAGTTCGACCGTCGGGAGGACGAGGCGCCTCGCATCACGGCACAGGAGATCACCTTCCCCGACCTCAGCACTGAGGAGAGCGGTCCGGTCCGGATCACCCTCGACGTGGGGCGCTGCGTGCCGCCGGTGGTGGCTGCCATCAAGGAGATCCTGCACAACCACCCGGGCACCGTCGATGTGCACTTGCACCTGACGAAGGGCGCGCACACGACGGTGCTGCGGCTGGAGGACCGTTTTCGCGTGCGACCCGGTCCGTCGCTGTACGCAGACCTCAAGGCGCTGCTCGGCGCTGGGTGCCTGGCCTAGCCGCGGGCCGGAGGCCGTCGCAGGCCCTGCGTACTAGGGTCGGTGCGTGGCCGAGACCGATCCCTCGTGGGGCGCTGACTTCCAGCGGCGTCTCGATGAGGAGCGCGCCAAGCTGGGTCGCTTCAACGTGCTCGTCTGCGGCAAGACCGGGGTGGGGAAGTCGACGCTCATCAACGCCGTCTTCGGCGAGGACGTGGCGCTGACCGGCAACGGATACCCGGTCACGACGGCGACCGAGTACTTCGCCCACGACCGGCTCCCGCTCGGGGTGTTCGACTCCCAGGGCTTCGAGACCGGGCAGTCCGGGGATGAGATCCTGCGGCGCCTCATCGACGAGATCGAGCAGCGCCGGACCGGTCCCATCACCGAGCAGGTCCACGTGGTCTGGTACGCGATCCGGGCCGGGGACCGCAGGTTCGAGCGCGGCCAGGCGGACTTCGTCCGAGGCCTGGCCGCAGCCGGCCCGCCGGTGATTGCGGTGATGACGCAGGTGCCGATGCGCGACGGCGAGATCCATGCCGACGCCTTGGAGTTCGCGACCGCGATCCGCAGCTACGACCTGCCGGTACGGCCCGCGGGCCACGTCGTGCTGACCAATGCGCGGGCCGACGACTGGACCACGCCGGAGGTGCACGGCCTGGACGAGCTGCTCGACGCGACCTCGGGGGCTATCCCGGAGTCGGTGCGGGCGGCGCTCGAAGCAGCCCAGCGCATCGACTTCGACCGAAAGCGGAGGCGGGCCCGCACCATCATCCGCGGTGCATCCGCAGCCGCTGCGTCGACCTGTGCCATCCCGCTCCCGGTCGCCGACTCCGCGGCGCTGTTCCCGGTCCAGATGAGCATGCTCGCCGGCATCTCGGCCGCCTACGGCGTACCGACGCCCGCCGGCCGGCTCGCCGGCGCGTTCGGATCGATCATCGCGGCGTCCGGGGCGGCCACGGTCGGCCGATACGTCGCCGGGTCGCTGCTCAAGGTGATCCCCGGTGTCGGCAGTCTGACCGGCTATGTCATCAAGGCATCGGTGGCCAGCAGCATCACGTTGGCGATGGGGTACGGCTGGATGAGCGTCAACGAGCGCCTCGTCCGGATGACGGAGGAGGAGGCGCAGCACTTCCTCTCCACCGATGCCGTTGCCCGGGCCTTCGTGGACGCGTTCACCCATGCATGGCGGGATCGGGCGGGGCTGCGAAGGGAACTGGAGCCGCCGGCCGAGGAGCCGCCAGGGAACCGACTGCCCGACCCGTAGCCGGGCCCTCTGGCGCAAATCGCCCCGCTGAGCACCCCGACATCACTATGTTCGGAGACAGACGCGGCGAGCATCTGCGCGCGCTGCATCTCGGAAGGGGCATCATGACGACGGGACTGAGCCGGGGCCGGTTGAGGCAACGCACCGCACTCCGCAGAACACTCGCGGCGGGTCTTGTCCTCGGGCTGGTAGCGATCGGACCAGTCGCTGCGGCTGCCGACGATGACCTCGCCGCCCCGACCTCGGCACAGACGCAGGACGTGGGGGAGCAGCGGGCGCCGGACGGAGGCGACGCGGGCGAGGCGGGCGAGTTCGCGCAGGACGAGGCTGGCGCCGCAGACCCGGCGGAAGGTGGAGCGGCCGGCACCGACGAAGCCGGGCAGGCCGACGGCGGAGCGGCCGGCACCGACGAAGCCGGGCAGGCCGACGGCGCGGCGGCCGGCACCGACAAGGCCGGGCAGGCCGACGGCGCGGAATCCGAAGCAGCGGCGGCAGCGCCACCGGCGCTAGCAGCGCTCGACGACGTCGGCCCGGGCATCGGCGTGCTCGCCGTTCCCCCCGCCACCGGCAGCAACGCGGTGATCTCGGTGAAGGTCGGCGGCGTCCGCAACAGCGGAACGTCCGGGGTGGCCGGTCTGGCCGGGGTGACCCTGCAACTGTTCGCCGGCGGTGACGCCGGCTCCACGACACCTGTCGCGGACGCGTGGGCGACCTGTGTCTCGGATGCCGATGGAGACTGCAGCTTCGTCGTGCCCGACACCCAGCCCGGTGGCGCCAACCGTGATCGGCGCTTCTGGGTGAAGCAGACCGGCTCCCCGACGGGCTGGTTCGGGCGACCCGCTCTGGTGACCGGGCCAGTCTCCCCGCCGAGCTCCCAGCGGTTGGATGACTACGAGTTCCGGACGCCGTCCGTGCTGCGCGCCGGCACGACCTACTTCTCCAGCGGGGCTTCGGCCAGCTTCATGACGGGTACAGGCAACACGAACCGCGTCGCGTCGGGCGGGATCTGGCAGCAGTCGTTGGCCAACCCGGCCCTTCCGCCCAAGTGCGGACTCAATGTCGCCCTGATCATCGACCTGTCGGGTTCCGTGGGCGGGGACCTGCCGAACCTGCAGACGGCGGCCAAGACGTTGAGCAATTCGCTGGTGGGGACCCCCTCGCAGCTCGCACTGTTCACGTTCTCCCAGAATGCGCCCGCCAACACCAGCAACAACCGCAACCGTCCGTTGACCCCGGTGTCGACCCAGGCCGGGGCCGATCTGGTGAACGGATGGATCGACGGCTTCACCACCGGCGGGGCTACGAACTGGGACCAGGCGTTCCTCCAGGTCGCTGCGAGTCCGAACGCCTACGACGCCGCCATCATCATCACCGACGGCAACCCCACGGCATACGGCTCCCCGGCAGAGGGTCCGGGGAGTTTCACCAGGTTCCGCGAGGTCGAGAACGGCGTGTTCTCAGCCAACGCACTCAAGGCCAGGGGGACACGTGTCCTCGCGATCGGGGTAGGGGCCGGCGTGGCGAACGCGGCCAACAACCTCGAGGCGGTCTCCGGCCTGGTGAAGGGCGGCCCGGGTGTCGCGAATCCCGACTACTTCCAGACCACGAATTACGAGCAGGCCGGCCAGGCGCTGCGCGCCCTCGCCCTGGGCAGTTGCGCAGGGACGGTCACGGTCGT
This sequence comes from uncultured Actinomycetota bacterium, assembly GCA_963766005.1. GTDB lineage: Bacteria > Actinomycetota > Actinomycetes > S36-B12 > CAVXYG01. The sequence continues at coordinate 568,623 of CAVXYG010000008.1, forward strand.
GAAGCAGGTCCTGCCCGCCGGCGGTACCGGCCTGCAAGGGGCGACACCCGCCGGTGGCTGGGAATTCGCCGCCAGCACCGCCGCACCGGGCGTGGGCATCGCGCCGGCCTCGGGCACCACCGCAGCGGGAACGGGTGCCCTGAACTTCGGGATCACCTTCCCCGGCGGTGTGACCTCCGCTCCGATCGCTGTCACGGAGACCCCGCAGGCTGGGTTCACCTTGGAGCCGCTGCCGGGGGGCGACAACGCCCAATGCACGAACTTGACCAGCACGCAGGCGGTACCGGTGAGCAACGTCGGCGCCGCGGGCTTCACCGTCGATGCATCCAGCACCGATCCGATCAGCTGTGCCGTCTACAACCGCGCGGGTGTGCCGCCAGCCTCGATCGTGGTGGACAAGCGCTGGATCATCGATGGCATCGACTACCCGGACGGCCAGCAGCCCAACGGGTTCATCGCCAGCCTGAGCATCCAGGCACCGGGTGATGCCGCACCGGTGCCGCAGCCGTGGGGGACCCCGCGCACCGGGCTGTCGTCCGGCGACACCGTGACCATCAGCGAGGTCGTGTCCGCCCTGCGACGGCAGTGCGTGCTCACCAGCAGCGGGGTCACGGACGACCGCGGCCAGACCGTGCCGCTGCCCGGGACGGCATTGCCGCTCTCGTCCACCCTCAACGCCGACGCGAACGCCTACGTGATCACGAACGTGGTCACGTGCGAGACCAGGCTCACGCTGTCCAAGGCCGTGCTCAACGGCGACGCATCGCCGTCCGACTGGACGCTCGATGCTGCCACACCGGATGGCGCCCTGCCCGGGCCGTCCGGCACCAGCGGGGTGACCGCCGATGTGACGCCCGAGGCCCTCTACACGCTGTCCGAGTCGGCCGGTGACCCGCGCTACGTCCAACTGACCGCGCCCAACGCCGAGCCCATCCCCGGCTCGACGATCAGTTGGACCTGCACGGAGGTGGACGCCGACGGTACGGTCATTCCGGGCTTCGCCGATGGGCTCAACGGTGGCGTGCGCGTCCCGCTGGGTGCGTTCGTCAACTGCACCGCGAGCAACGCCACGGTCGAGCTGACCTTGATCAAGAACGTCGTCAACGACGACGGCGGGACTGCGTTGCCCGGCGACTGGGATTTGACCGCCACACCGACTGGCACGGTGCCGCCAGGGCTGGGCCCTGAGACGGTCACCGGCTCCCCGGTGGGCGAAACGGTGCTGCTCCGCCCGGGTCAGCAGTATCGGCTGAGCGAGTCGGGTCCGCCCGGGTACTCGGCCTCGGACTGGGAATGCCTGGGGGGCGAGTCTGCAGACGATCTGATCTCGGTGCAGCTCGGCGAGGTGGCGATCTGTGCCATCACCAACGACGACATCGCGCCGTTGCTGACGCTGGTGAAGCAGGTGGTCAACGACGACGGCGGGACTGCCGCGCCGACCGATTGGACGCTGTCGGCGGACGGTCCGACGCCGATCTCGGGCGCGACCGGGTCGCAGGACGTGACGGCGGTGCCGGTGGGCGCGGGGACGTACACGCTGTCGGAGTCGGGCCCGGACGGCTACGGCGCCGGCGAGTGGAGCTGTGTCGGGGGGACGCCGGGGCAGGGGACGGTGGCGCTGGCGCCGGGGCAGAGCGCCACGTGCACGATCGTCAACGACGACATCGCGCCGTTGCTGACGCTGGTGAAGCAGGTGGTCAACGACGACGGCGGGACTGCCGAGCCGACCGATTGGACGCTGTCGGCGGACGGTCCGACGCCGATCTCGGGCGCGACCGGGTCGCAGGACGTGACGGCGGTGCCGGTGGGCGCGGGGACGTACACGCTGTCGGAGTCGGGCCCGGACGGCTACGGCGCCGGCGAGTGGAGCTGTGTCGGGGGGACGCCGGGGCAGGGGACGGTGGCGCTGGCGCCGGGGCAGAGCGCCACGTGCACGATCGTCAACGACGACCAGTCGGCCGGCCTGCAGGTCACGAAGTCCAGCGATCCGCCGTCGGGGTCGGCGCTGGTCGCGGGCGACGCGGTGACCTACACGCTGATCGCCACGAACACCGGCGCGGTGGCGCTGGATCCGGTCTCGATCACCGACGAGCTGTCCGATGTGCTGGATGATGCGACGTTGGACGAGGGGTCGATCACGGCGACGAGCGGGACGGCGTCGTTGGCCGGTTCGGTGCTGACGTGGAACGGCTCGCTGGCCGCGGGCGGGTCGGTGACGGTGACGTACACGGTGGCGGTGAACGATCCGCTGTCCGGCGACGGTGTGCTGCGCAACGCGGCGACCGGGTCGGGCACGCCGCCGGGCCGGCCGCCGATCGGGTCGACGCCGCCGCCGCTGGAGCATCCGGTGGCGGGGTTCGATCTGGTGAAGTCCAGCGAGCCGCCGTCGGGGTCGGCGCTGGTCGCGGGCGACACGGTGACCTACACGCTGATCGCCACGAACACCGGCGCGGTGGCGCTGGATCCGGTCTCGATCACCGACGAGCTGTCCGATGTGCTGGATGATGCGACGTTGGACGAGGGGTCGATCACGGCGACGAGCGGGACGGCGTCGTTGGCCGGTTCGGTGCTGACGTGGAACGGCTCGCTGGCCGCGGGCGGGTCGGTGACGGTGACGTACACGGTGGCGGTGAACGGTCCGCTGTCCGGCGACGGTGTGCTGCGCAACGCGGCGACCGGGTCGGGCACGCCGCCGGGCCGGCCGCCGATCGGGTCGACGCCGCCGCCGCTGGAGCATCCGGTGGCGGGGTTCGATCTGGTGAAGTCCAGCGAGCCGCCGTCGGGGTCGGCGCTGGTCGCGGGCGACACGGTGACCTACACGCTGATCGCCACGAACACCGGCGCGGTGGCGCTGGATCCGGTCTCGATCACCGACGAGCTGTCCGATGTGCTGGATGATGCGACGTTGGACGAGGGGTCGATCACGGCGACGAGCGGGACGGCGTCGTTGGCCGGTTCGGTGCTGACGTGGAACGGCTCGCTGGCCGCGGGCGGGTCGGTGACGGTGACGTACACGGTGGCGGTGAACGATCCGCTGTCCGGCGACGGTGTGCTGCGCAACGCGGCGACCGGGTCGGGCACGCCGCCGGGCCGGCCGCCGATCGGGTCGACGCCGCCGCCGTTGGAGCATCCGGTGGCGGGGTTCGATCTGGTGAAGTCCAGCGAGCCGCCGTCGGGGTCGGCGCTGGTCGCGGGCGACACGGTGACCTACACGCTGGTGGGGACGAACACCGGCGCGGTGGCGCTGGATCCGGTCTCGATCACCGACGAGCTGTCCGATGTGCTGGATGATGCGACGTTGGACGAGGGGTCGATCACGGCGACGAGCGGGACGGCGTCGTTGGCCGGTTCGGTGCTGACGTGGAACGGCTCGCTGGCCGCGGGCGGGTCGGTGACGGTGACGTACACGGTGGCGGTGAACGATCCGCTGTCCGGCGACGGTGTGCTGCGCAACGCGGCGACCGGGTCGGGCACGCCGCCGGGCCGGCCGCCGATCGGGTCGACGCCGCCGCCGCTGGAGCATCCGGTGGCGGGGTTCGATCTGGTGAAGTCCAGCGAGCCGCCGTCGGGGTCGGCGCTGGTCGCGGGCGACACGGTGACCTACACGCTGGTGGGGACGAACACCGGCGCGGTGGCGCTGGATCCGGTCTCGATCACCGACGAGCTGTCCGATGTGCTGGATGATGCGACGTTGGACGAGGGGTCGATCACGGCGACGAGCGGGACGGCGTCGTTGGCCGGTTCGGTGCTGACGTGGAACGGCTCGCTGGCCGCGGGCGGGTCGGTGACGGTGACGTACACGGTGGCGGTGAACGGTCCGCTGTCCGGCGACGGTGTGCTGCGCAACGCGGCGACCGGGTCGGGCACGCCGCCGGGCCGGCCGCCGATCGGGTCGACGCCGCCGCCGCTGGAGCATCCGGTGGCGGGGTTCGATCTGGTGAAGTCCAGCGAGCCGCCGTCGGGGTCGGCGCTGGTCGCGGGCGACGCGGTGACCTACACGCTGGTGGGGACGAACACCGGCGCGGTGGCGCTGGATCCGGTCTCGATCACCGACGAGCTGTCCGATGTGCTGGATGATGCGACGTTGGACGAGGGGTCGATCACGGCGACGAGCGGGACGGCGTCGTTGGCCGGTTCGGTGCTGACGTGGAACGGCTCGCTGGCCGCGGGCGGGTCGGTGACGGTGACGTACACGGTGGCGGTGAACGGTCCGCTGTCCGGCGACGGTGTGCTGCGCAACGCGGCGACCGGGTCGGGCACGCCGCCGGGCCGGCCGCCGATCGGGTCGACGCCGCCGCCGCTGGAGCATCCGGTGGCGGGGTTCACCGTGACCAAATCCAGCGAGCCACCGCAGGGGACACCGCTCGAGCCCGGCCAACGGGTCACGTACACGATCGCCGCGGAGAACATCGGTGCGGTCGAGCTCGAGGGAGTGATCACCGACGACCTTCGGCAGGTGCTCGACGACGCCGAGCTTGACCTGACATCGCTGTCTGCTTCGGTCAACGGCGCACCGGTCACCGGGCCCGGCTTCGATGCCGTCACAGGTGCGGTGGTGTGGGACGGCAAACTCGCCCCGGGTGACCGGCTGGAGATCCAGTACGTGGTGACGGTCAACGACACGAAGACCGGTGACGGCCAACTGATCAACGGAGTGGTGGCCCAGGGCAAGACCGGTGACCGGCCGCCCGTCGTGCTGGAGCCGCCGCCGATCGAACACGTCGTGGAGTTCCCGGAGCCAACGCGTCCGACGACGCCGGAGACCGGTGCCGCAATCGTCGGTCCCACGGCTCTCGCCTCCGGGCTGCTGATGGTGGGGCTGCTCCTGGTGTTCGTGGCGGCCCAGCGCCGGCGGACGAAGCCGCTGTGATGTCAGCCGGGGGGACGGCCAGCGGCGGCCGCCCCCCGGTTCGGCCGCGGGTGGTGTGGGACTCCGGCGACCTTGCATGGCAGGGTCACGTGGAGGGTGTCGAAGGCGAGCACTCGGGGACCGGCCCGGGCCAGCGGGCTGTAGGCGATGTGCAGCTCGGTCGCTCGAGAGGAAGCTAGTCCGGCCGGCCGATCGGGGCGGATCGTGCGTTGGTGACGCGTACCAGGTGCTCGGGCATGATCTCGATGTCCAGTCCGCGCCGGCCGCCGGAGACCAGGACCGAGGAGTATTCCATGGCGGTCACGTCGATCACGGTCGGCAGGGCCCGTTTCTGGCCGATCGGCGAGATGCCGCCGACCACGTAGCCGGTACTGCGCTCGGCGCGGTCCGGGTCGGCGATCGCGGCCTTCTTGCCGCCCACGGCGGCGGCAAGGGCCTTGAGGTCCAATTGGCCGGACACCGGCACGACGGCGACGACGAGGTCGCCGTCGACGTCGGTGAGGAGCGTCTTGAAGACCCGGCGAGGATCGAACCCGAGGGCCTCGGCCGCCTCCAAGCCGTAGGAGGCGGTCTCCGGGTCGTGGAGGTAGGGGTGCAGGGCGAAGGGGACTCCCTGCTCCGCGAGGGTCTTGGTCGCCGGCGTGCTGCCGCTGCCGCGTGCCTTCTTCTTGGCCACGCGCCTACGCTACCGAGTCCAGCCCCGGGTGGCAGGGCCCGGAAGGGTTCGGCCATGCCGCAGTGGCGCCGTAAACTGGCACCGTGATCAGGCGTCTGGATCTTCGCGGTGCACCAACCGATGTCGTGGCATCCATGCTGCCCAGAGCCGGCCTCGACGTCGAGCACGCTCAAGAGCAGGTCCGCCCCATCGTCGCCGATGTCGCCGAGCGCGGCGTCGATGCGGTTCTGGACTGGGGGGAGCGCTTCGACGGAGTGCGCCCGCCCGCGCTGCGTGTGCCGGAGGAAGTGCTGGCTGCGGCCGTCGAGGCTCTGGACCCGCAGGTCCGCGCGGCCTTGCAGGAGGCGATCGTGCGGGTCCGCGCGGTCCACGCAGACCAGCACCGGCCCGACACCCAGACGGTCGTTGTGCCCGGGGGGACTGTCGTGCAGAGGTGGCTGCCGGTGGACCGCGTCGGCTTGTACGTCCCCGGCGGCAAGGCCGTCTACCCCAGCAGCGTGGTGATGAATGTCGTCCCGGCGCAGTTGGCAGGTGTGCAGTCCTTGGCGGTGGCAAGCCCGCCCCAGGCCGACCACAACGGCTGGCCGCATCCGACCGTCCTCGCCGCCTGCCACCTGCTCGGGGTCGACGAGGTGTACGCCACCGGCGGGGCGCAGGCCATCGCCTTCTTCGCCTATGGCGCCCGCCTCGATGACGGTACCGTCGTTCCGGCAGCGGATCTGGTGACCGGTCCGGGGAACATCTGGGTGACGGCGGCGAAGCGGATGCTCAAGGGCCGTATCGGCATTGACTCCGAGGCCGGTCCGACCGAGGTCATGATCCTGGCCGACGACACGGCAGATCCCGGGCACGTCGCGGCCGACCTGATCAGCCAGGCCGAGCACGACACCATCGCGGCGGCCGTCCTGGTTACCGCCTCGGAGCAGCTCGCCGATGCCGTGGCGCTGGAGTTGGAGCGCCGAGTAGCCCGGACGAAGCACCAGGAGCGCATCCTCGAAGCCCTCGCCGGGGAGCAGAGCGGCATCGTGCTGGTCGATGATCTGGCCGAGGGACTGGACGTCGTGAACGCCTACGGCGCCGAGCACCTCGAGATCCACACGGCGCAGGCGCGCGAGGTCGCCATGGCTGTGCGGAACGCCGGCGCGATCTTCGTCGGCCCCTACTCGCCGGTCTCCCTCGGCGACTATGCGGCCGGGTCCAACCACGTGCTGCCGACCGGAGGGAGTGCGCGCCATTCCTCCGGGCTATCGGTGCAGTCCTTCCTCAAGGGCGTCCAGGTCATCGAGTACGACGAGGCGGCACTGGCGGACGTCGCCGATGTCGTGCAGACCCTGGCCGCTGCGGAGGATCTCCCCGCCCACGGCGCGGCCGTCGCGGCCCGGTTCGGCGGATGAACTACCGGCCCCCCGTACGCGAGGAGCTCCTCGGCGAGCAGCCGTACGGGGCCCCGGTGCTGGACGTGCCGGTGCGGCTGAACGTCAACGAGAACCCGATCGGCCCCGACGCCGACCTGGTCGCCGCGATCGCCCGAGCGGTCGCGGACGCCGCTCCGCATCTCAACCGGTACCCCGACCGAGAGGCGATCGGGCTGCGGTCCGATCTCGCCGACTACCTGGGGCACGGCCTCAGCGCCGCCAACACCTGGGCAGGCAACGGCTCCAACGAGGTGATGGCGCACCTGTTCCGAGCCTTCGGCGGCCCCGGCCGGACCGCCCTGACGTTCACGCCGACCTACTCGATGTATCCGGAGTATGCGCGCAACGGGTTCACCGACTTCGTCCCCTTGCCGCTGCCGGAGGACTACGTCGCGACTCCGGAGCTCGTCTCCGCCGCCATCGCCGAGCACCGGCCTTCGCTCACGCTGATCGCCTCGCCGAACAACCCGACCGGCATCGCGGTGGACGACGAGGTAGTCCGTGCTGCCTGCACTGCAGGCGACGGGATCGTCGTTGTGGATGAGGCATATGCGGAGTTCCGCAGGGACGGGACCGGCACCGCCCTGGCACTGCTGGGGCAGTACCCGAACCTCGTGGTCACCAGGACGATGAGCAAGGCCTTCGCGTTCGCCGGAGGGCGCCTGGGCTACCTCGCTGCGCACCCGGCCATCGTCGACGCCCTGCGCATCGTCCGGCTTCCGTATCACCTCTCCGCGCTGACCCAGGTTGCGGCCCGCACGGCTTTGGCGCACCGGGCGTCGCTGCTGGCCAACGTCGATACGTTGCGGACCGAGCGCGACGCGCTGGCCACGTGGTTGGGCGATCAGGGCCTGCACGTCTTTCCCTCGGACGCCAACTTCCTGCTCACCGGACCGTTCGCCGACCGCGACACCGTCTGGCAGCAGCTCGTCGATCACGGAGTTCTGGTCCGTGTGATCGGACCTGCGGGATACTTGCGCATCAGCGTCGGGACACCGACCGAGAACACGGCAGTGCGCGCAGCGCTGTCGGAGGTAGTGAAGGGGTCGCGATGAGTCGCCGTGGACACGTGGAGAGAGCGACGAAGGAGAGCGACGTCCTAGTCGACCTGGATCTCGACGGCACCGGGGTCGTCGAGATCGACACGGGGGTCGGCTTCTACGACCACATGCTCGCCCAGCTGGGCAAGCACGGACTGCTGGATCTGACGGTGAAGACCACCGGCGACCTGCACATCGACTCCCACCACACTGTGGAAGACACGGCGCTTGCCCTTGGCGCAGCACTGCGGCAGGCGCTGGGGGACAAGGCGGGGATCCGGCGTTACGGCGATGCCCTCGTCCCGTTGGACGAGGCGCTCGTGCAGACGGCTGTGGACCTGTCGGGACGGCCCTACCTCGTCCACGAGGAGCCGGATATCCCGGTCGGGCTCATCGGCACGTACGACACGACGCTGACCAGGCACGTCTTCGAGTCGATCGTGGCGACGGCCCAGATCACGTTGCACGTCCGGGTTCTGTCGGGCCGCAACGCCCACCACATCGTCGAGGCGCAATTCAAGTCCGTCGCACGGGCACTGCGCGCCGCAGTGGAGCGCGACCCGCGTGTCGTCGGCGTGCCCTCCACGAAGGGAACGCTGGGGTGAGTGCCTCTGTCGTCATCCTGGATTACGGGTCGGGCAACCTCCGCTCGGCAGAGCGTGCCTTGGCCTCCACGGGGGCTGACGTGGCGGTGACGGCGGATCCACGCGCTGCGCTGGAGGCCGACGGCCTCGTCGTCCCCGGTGTCGGGGCGTTTGCCGCGTGCATGGCTGGGATCGGCGCCGTGGGCGGTGAGCGCTTGGTCGAGCAGCGCCTGGCCGGGGGTCGCCCCGTCCTGGGGATCTGCGTCGGGATGCAGGTGCTGTTCGAGCACGGCGTGGAGCACGGCGTAGACACGCCCGGGCTGGGCCAGTGGCCGGGCGTGGTCGATCGTCTGAAGGCGGAGATCCTGCCGCATATGGGGTGGAATTCCGTCACCGTCCCAGTAGGGTCGCGGCTCTTCGCCGGCATCGAGGACCAGCGCTTCTACTTCGTGCACTCCTACGGTGCCCAGGAATGGCTGCTCGACGGGTCGGGCCCGCTGAGGCCGCCCATGGTCACCTGGGCGGAGCACGGAGGCCGATTCGTGGCCGCGGTGGAGAACGGACCGCTGTGCGCGACGCAGTTCCACCCGGAGAAGTCCGGAGACGCCGGTCTGGCGCTGCTGCGGAACTGGGTCGGCACACTGTAGACCGGCGACCGGTTGCAGAGGGTAACGATCCCCCGCGGTGATCTTGGAGCCAGTGTGCTGCATGTCCCGAAAACGACGCGAACCAAGATCAACTGGGTCCAGAAATGAAGGTTCTGGGACACCGACGAGCCAGAACCGTCGGACACCGCAGCCACGGTAACGCACTGGAGTGGAAGCGCCCCCTGCTGCAGCCCCGGGCACGTGGGGTCGGAGCCGCGCGGCCCCTCCCGTACCGTTGATCCGTGACCCAACGACTGGAACTGCTCCCGGCTGTCGATGTCGCAGATGGCAAGGCCGTGCGACTGGTGCAGGGCGAGGCCGGAACCGAGACCGACTACGGCGATCCGTTGGCTGCCGCGATGGCGTGGCAGGAAGCCGGCGCCGAGTGGATCCACCTCGTGGACCTTGACGCCGCGTTCGGCCGCGGCAGCAACGCCGACCTGCTCGCTCGCGTAGTCGGCGCTCTGGACGTGCAGGTGGAAATGTCCGGCGGCATCCGCGACGACGAGTCCCTGGAGCGTGCCCTGGCCACGGGCTGTCGCCGCGTCAACGTCGGCACTGCGGCCTTGGAGGATCCGCAATGGTGCGCCGCGGCGATCGCCCGGCACGGCGATCGGATCGCGGTGGGTCTCGACGTGCGGGGCACGACGCTAGCCGCCCGCGGCTGGACACAGGAGGGCGGCGAGCTCTTCGCCACGCTGGCCAGACTCGATGCCGACGGGTGCTCCCGGTACGTCGTGACGGACGTGACCAAGGACGGCACCCTGCGCGGCCCGAACGTCGAACTGCTGCGGCAGGTGTGCGCCGCCACCGACCGACCGGTGGTGGCGTCGGGAGGCGTATCGACCCTGGCCGACCTCCGCGCGTTGGCCGAGCTCGTACCGATCGGCGTCGAGGGGGCCATCGTGGGCAAGGCGCTCTACGCAGGTCGCTTCACGATGCAGGAGGCGCTGGCGAGCGTGGCTTGATGCAGGTACCGCGGTAAGAGCGTCCTCAGTCTGCGGGTCGCCGGCCCTCCTGCAACGCTGGGTCCAGTGCTGCGGCCCCCGGGAGAAGCCGGACTTCCGCCGCTACCGGAGCGGACCGGGGCAGTCCCGCCGCTACCGGAGCGGACCGGGAGTCCCGCCGCTACCGGAGCGGACCGGGGATCCCGCCGCTACCGGAGCGCCGACCGGTCGGGGAGCCCGCCGCGCGGACCGGGAATCCCGCCGCTACCTGCGGACCGGGAACCCCGCGTCGCCCAGCGCCGCCTTGACCTCGCCGATCGACAGGGTCCCGAAGTGGAACACCGACGCTGCCAAGACGGCGTCGGCGCCGGCGGCGACGGCCGGCGCGAAGTGCTCGAGCGCACCCGCGCCGCCGCTGGCGATCACTGGTACGCAGACCTCCCGCCGGACCCGCGAGATCATCTCGACATCGAACCCGTCGGTCGTGCCGTCGCGGTCCATCGAGTTCAGCAGGATCTCACCCGCCCCCAGTTCTGCGGCACGCACGGCCCAAGCCAGCGCGTCCATCCCAGTACCCCGGCGACCGCCGTGGGTCGTCACTTCGAAACCCGACTCGGTTTGGGTCCCGGCCGGGCAGCGCCGGGCATCGACGGAGAGCACGACGCATTGTGCGCCGAACCGCTCGGCGGCCTCGGTCAGCAGCTCCGGCCGCGCGATCGCGGCGGTATTCACGCCCACCTTGTCCGCTCCGGCCCGCAACAGGCGGTCGAAATCGTCGGCCGATCGGACGCCGCCGCCCACGGTCAGGGGGATGAACACCTGCTCGGCGGTGCGGCTGACCACGTCGTACATCGTCGAGCGGTCCGACGACGACGCGGTGATGTCCAGGAACACGAGTTCGTCGGCCCCGGCCGCGCCGTAGGCCTTGGCCAGTTCCACCGGATCGCCGGCATCGCGCAGGTTCACGAAGTTGACGCCCTTGACCACGCGGCCGTCATCGACATCGAGGCACGGGATCACGCGTATGGCAAGGCTCATGCACGCCAGGGTAGGACTGCGTATCGTGTGAGCTGTGATCAACCCCGAGTTGGACCGGCTGGCCCGGGCGCGCTACGTGAGCCTGACGACATACAAGCGGGACGGGACCGGCGTCGCGACCCCAGTCCGGCTCGTTTCCGAAGGCGGGTACTTGCAGGTCGTGACCAATCGCGATTCCGGCCAGGTGGAGCGGCTGCGCGGCGAATCGCAGTTGCTGATCGCACCGTGCGATGTCCGAGGAGAACTGCAGGGGGATCCGGTGCCGGCGAGCGCCACCGTGATCGATGATCCGCAGCTCCTCGCCCGGGCGAGCGATCTGATCGTCCGGCGCTACGGCCTGATTGGCTGGTTCACCACGTGGTTGGCCCGCCTGCGCAAGCAGGATCGGGTGGTGCTGGTGATCGACGTGCCGCCCGTCCCCGAGGACGACGGACAGGTCTGATCGACGGTCGCCGGGCGGCGATCAGATGCCCAGCCGAGCGGCCCGAAGAGCATCGACCGCGTCGGGATCGCCTTCGAACTCGACGTGCTGCTCCTTGCGGCCGAAGGCGAGCATCGTCAGTTCGGCGGGGTCACCGACGATCGTGGCGACCGGCTTGCCGCCCTTGAGCTTCAGTGGCGCAGCGTCGGGTACATCGGTGCGGCGCATCTGCACACCGACCTTCACCTTGCCGAGCAGCATCTTCCCCGTTGAGCGCAGCCGGTCCCAGAGGAACTCCGTCAGATCCGGATCCAACTCCCTGGGCTGCCAATCCGGCTGGGCACGGCGGATGTCCTCGGTGTGCACGAAGAACTCCACCGTGTTGGCCTGGCCGTCGACCAGCGGCAGCCGGAACGTGGACCAGATGGGTGGGCCGTTGCGGATCAGCCGGACGAGCTTCTCGTACGGCTCCGACGCGGCGCCGTTCTGGACCCGTTCGGTCCACGCCGCCAACGGTCCGCCCAGGATACCCAGCGCAGCGTCCGGCCTGCCCTCCCGCACCACGAGGTGGGCGGCGAGGTCGCGCGTGGTCCAGCCCTCGCACAGCGTTGGAGCGTCAGGGCCATATTGCTCCAACAGGTCGCACAGCAGCTGGCGCTCGGCGCGCGCGAGATCGGTCGTCGACACAGCGCCCATGCTAGACAGCGGCGCTGCGGTCAGGGCGGCGGGGTCGGCGCGAGTGCGGGGGGCGCCGCTGGCGCCAATCACGGTTCGACCGGCGGGCATCCCGGTTCCAGCCCTGCGGACGATCCCCGGCGACACGGGCCGAGCGGCCGGCCGAGCGCCCGTGAGACCGACCGCTGCCCGGGGCCGAGCGGCCGGCCGAGCGCCCGTGAGACCGACCGCTGCCCGGGGCCGAGCGGCCGGACCGACCGCGCGCCGCCGGCCCCGGACGCGGGCCGGCGGCGCGCCAGCCAGGCGGGAACCCTGTGGCACTGCCGACCAACGCACGGCGCACGGAGGTCCAGACAGGGTGCCGTGGGTTGCGGAATACTCCAGGAGATCCGAGTGCTCCATCGAGCCCGGACTGGCCACCGGCCGCCGCCGCTGGATGCGTCGTGAGCGCTCTCGGCTCGCCCCAGGCTGGTCTGCGGAGCCCCTTCCGGTCGAGCAACGAGTGGAAGCCCAGCCGCAGCCAGCCCGGTGGGCAGCTGACCTGGACCGAGTCCGCGGGCACGGGGTTCCTTGCCGCCGCCCGGGGCCGCCGCCCGGGGACGCCGCCCGGGGCCGCCGCTCGGGGCTGCCGGCCACCCTCGCGCGGTTCGAACGGGATCGCCCAGCGCAGCACGATCTCGGCGGGGGAGGGACGCACGGCACAATGGAGCCATGCCGACCCTTGACGAGGCCGACCTGATCGCTGCCGTCCCGGCTCTCGCCGACGGTCTCGTGCCCGCTGTTGCCCAGCAGTGGGACACCGGAGAGGTGCTCATGGTGGCCTGGGTCGACGCCGCGGCCCTGGAGCGCACGGTACGGACCGGTCTGGCCACCTACTACTCCCGCTCGCGCCAGCAACTGTGGACCAAGGGAGAGACCTCCGGCCACGTGCAACGCATCCGGGGCATCCGGGTGGACTGCGACGGCGACACCTTGCTGTACTCGGTCGACCAGTCGGGCCCCGCGTGCCACACCGGTACACACAGCTGCTTCACCGACCGTGTCTTGTACGACCCGGCCGCAGAGGGGCGGAGCCGATGAGCGCGGTGGCGCCCGACGGCGCGACCGCGCCGGACCTGGCGTCCTTCCGCGCCCTCGCCGCGGACCGGCGCGTCATCCCCGTGGTGCGCCGTGCGATGGCCGACGGGCAGACTCCTGTGGGGCTGTATCGGGCGCTGGCGCAGGATCGTCCCGGGACCTTCCTGCTGGAGTCGGCGGAGCACGATGGCACCTGGGGGCGCTACTCGTTCATCGGTGTGGGCTCCGCAGCGATGCTCACCGAGCGGAACGGGCAGGCGTGCTGGGTCGGTACGGTGCCTGTCGGGCTGCCCATGACCGGCGACCCGCTCGACGCGCTGCGCGACACCCTGGCCGCCCTGCACACGCCGCCGTTGCCCGGTCTGCCGCCGCTGACGTCGGGCCTGGTCGGGATGCTGGGCTACGACGCGGTGCGCCGCTGGGAGCACATCGCGGACAGCAATCCCGACGAGCTGGGCCTGCCGGATCTCGCGATGCTGCTCGTGACCGACCTCGCGGTCTTCGACCATTCGGACAATACCGTCTGGCTGATCGCCAACGCCGTGAACTTCGACGCCAGCCCGGCACGGGTCGATGAGGCGCACGCCGACGCCGTAGGTCGCCTCGACGAGATGGCGCGGCGACTCGCCCGGGGCGGCACGGTACCCGTGGCGACGTTGGACGTGACTGCGGCTGCCGAACCGCTGCGGCGGACCGAGCAGGCCGACTACGAGTCCGGCGTGCTGCGCTGCGTGGAGCACATCCGGGCCGGCGACGCCTTCCAGATCGTGCTGTCTCAGCGCTTCAGCGCCCCGTGCGATGCCGACGCGCTGGATGTCTACCGGGTGCTGCGGGGCAGCAACCCGAGCCCGTACCTGTACCTGGTCCGCATCCCGTCGCCGCAAGATCCTGACGCGGTGTGGTTCGACATCGTCGGGTCCTCTCCCGAGGCGCTGGTCAAGGTGACCGAGGGGCGCTGCATGATGCACCCGATCGCCGGCACGCGGCCTCGAGGAGCCACGCCGCAGGAGGATGCCGAACTCGCCGAGGAACTGCTGGCCGACGAGAAGGAGCGGGCCGAGCACCTGATGCTGGTCGACCTGGGCCGCAACGATCTGGGCCGCATCTGCGCGCCGGGCTCGGTCGAGGTCGTCGAGTTCATGAAGATCGAGCGCTACTCCCACGTGATGCACATCGTCTCCACGGTCGTCGGCGATCTGGCCGAGGGCCGGTCCGGGTTCGACGCGTTGGCTGCCACGTTCCCGGCGGGGACGCTGTCGGGCGCCCCCAAGGTCCGCGCGATGGAGATCATCGACGAGCTCGAGCCGGTGCGACGGGGGCTCTACGGCGGGGTTGTCGGGTATCTCGACTTTGCCGGGGACGTCGACACCGCCATCGCGATCCGGACCGCGGTGCTGCGCGACCGCACAGCGTATGTGCAGGCGGGGGCGGGGCTGGTGGCCGACTCCGATCCGACGCGGGAGGACGAGGAGTGCCGCAACAAGGCGGCGGCGGTGCTGCGGGCGGTGGCGGTGGCGAACACCTTGCAGCCGTTGCCCGCGGCGGCTGCGGACGCCACGCCGAGCCGCTGACCGGGCTCGGAGCCGGCGCTGCCACAATAGGGCCGATCCCTGAGGAGGACTGACGTGAGCGAGCACGACAACCACGGCCAGACGCCCGCCGCGTGGACGGCCGTCATCATCATGATCGTCGCTGCCATTTTCGGCACGATCGCGGTCGTGATCGGCAACTGGCCGCTGTTCTGGATCGGCGGGGTCGCCCTGACCGTTGTCGGAGCCGTCGTCGGCAAGGTCATGTCGATGGCGGGCATGGGCGCAAAGCCGAAGGGCTGATCACGGCGCCGCCGCCCGGGTACGGGCGACCTGTCTCCTGAGTCCCCTCGAACACCGCCACTGTGCCGGTCGTCATGGGCACAATGGCGCCATGAGCCCTGAAGCAGAGGGCCCTCGCGGGCTTGTGGTGGTCGTGGAGGACGAGCGCGCCATCGCCGATCTCCACCGGATGTACCTGACCCGCGAAGGCTTCAGCGTTCACTCAGTCGGGGACGGCAACGAGGCGCTGGCCGACATCCGGCGGCTTCGGCCGGCGGCAGTCATCATGGACGTCGGGCTGCCGGGCATCGACGGCACCGAGGTCTGCCGGCGACTGCGCGCCGAAGGCGATTGGACCCCGGTGCTGTTCTGCACGGCCCGCGACGACGAGATCGACCGCGTCCTCGGGCTGGAGCTCGGCGGCGACGACTACATCACCAAGCCGTTCTCGCCCCGCGAGGTCGTGGCCCGGGTGAAGGTCGCCGTCCGGCATGGCGCGGGAAGCTCAGCACCCGCCGGCGACGCCGTCACGGTCGGCCGGGTGAGGCTGGACCGCCGCAGCCGGACGGTCACCGCGGACGGCAGCCCGGTCGCCTTGACGGCCACGGAATTCGATCTGCTCGACCACCTGGTGGCCAGCCCGGGCCGGGTGTATTCCCGCGAGGAACTGCTGACCCAGGTCTGGGGCTACGCCTCGATGGTGCACACGCGCACCGTCGACGTCCATGTGGCCCAGTTGCGGGCCAAGCTCGGCGATGCCAGCCCGATTCGAACGGTCCGCGGTGTCGGCTACGCGGCTGAGGACCGCAGTTGACGCCGTCCGATGCGGATGCCCTGGCGGATCGCCCCACGAGGCAGCAGCGCCGCCCATGGGACACGGTGGTCGGACGCACCATCCTGATCGCCTCGGCAGCCGCGCTCATCACCGCGTTTGTCACGTTCGCGGTCTCCCTGGTCATGATCCGGACATCCATCTCCGACCAGGCCCGCATCACGTTGGCGAACTTCGCCGATGTGGCGGCCGCGACGCTGGAAGACCCCCGCCCGGGCAGTATCGGTCGATTGCGCGCCCTGCTGGCGGCGCAGGATGCGGAGGCGTTCCTGGTCGTGGAGGGCGGTCCGCTGCCGGAGGGTGTGCCGGCGGAGTCCGTCGCCGCGCTGGTGGCGGGCGAGCCGGTGTCCACGACGATCTCTCTCGGCGACGAGGACTTCTACATCGAAGGCCGCCCGGTCGGGTCCGGCGGGATCGTCGTGGCAGCCTCCGCCGAGTTCGCCCGCGAGGTTGTGCAGGACACCTACCGGCGACTGGTCCTGGCGCTGCTGGTCGGCCTCGCCTCGGCGGTCGTCGTCGCCTTCCTCGCATCCCAGCGCCTGAGCAAGCCGCTGCGCCGCGCAGCCGAGGGCGCCGAACAGCTGGTCGCCGGTCGTCGCGACGTCCAGTTGCCCACTGACGGTCCGGTGGAGATCGCCGAGATGGCCGACGCCATCAACCGGCTGTCCCGAGCCCTGCAGATGAGCGAGGGCCGGCAGCGCGAGTTCCTGCTCACCGTCTCCCACGAGCTGCGCACGCCGCTGACGGCCGTCACCGGCTACGCCGAAGCACTCGCTGACGGCGTGGTGCCCACCGAAGACGTCGCGCGCACCGGCGACCTGATGCTCGCGGAGTCGCGCCGCCTGGAACGGTTGGTCGCCGACCTGCTGGACCTGTCGCGACTGGGAGCCGCGAACCTGCGGATCGACCGGAAGCCCACCGACCTGCGCGAGCCCCTCCAAGCAGCGGCAGCCGTCTGGCGAGACAGGTGCGAGCGGGAGGGCGTGCGATTGCAGCTGCACGTCCCGGAGGAGCCCGTGGTCGTGACGACCGATCCGGGCCGACTCAGACAGGTCCTGGACAACCTCGCGGAGAACGCGCTCCGGGTGACGCCGGCGGATGGCGTCATCGTGTTCGCCCTGCGCCGGGACGCGGATCGCGCGGTGCTGCAGGTGCGGGATTCCGGGCCTGGCCTCACGCCCCAGGACGTCGTCGACGCCTTCGAGCCAGGAGCCCTGTATTCGAGGTACCGCGGCGTGCGGCCCGTGAGCTCCGGCGTCGGGCTGGCTGTAGTGGGGCGGCTGGCAGCGCGACTCGGGGGTGTCGCCGAGGCCGGGACCTCAGCGGAGGGGGGAGCGGCCTTCAGCGTGTCCTTCCCGACCGATCCTGCGGCGCCGTAGGGCGCATCACCCCCGGCCCGCCGCAGGTGTCGGCGCCGGATACTCTGCCTACACCGCCGGCAGAGGGGAAGCGTGCATGACCGTGCTGGACACGATCGTCGCCGGTGTCCGCGACGACCTCGCCGATCGGATGGCCCGCGTGAGCCTGGCCGAGCTCAAGGAGCGTGCGGCTCGGATGCCCGATGCCCTGGACGCCGAAGCCGTGCTGCGAGGCGGCGGGGTCCGTGTGATCGCCGAGGTCAAGCGCGCCAGCCCGAGCGCCGGCGACCTGGCCCCGATCCCGGATCCCGGGGAGCTGGCGGCCCAGTACGAGGCCGGCGGCGCTCACTGCATCTCGGTGCTCACCGAGCAGCGGTACTTCCACGGCAGCCTCGCCGACCTGGTGGCCGTCCGATCCGCCGTCGACGTGCCGGTCCTGCGCAAGGACTTCGTGGTGAGCTCCTACCAGTTGTGGGAGGCCCGGGCCCACGGCGCGGACCTGGTGCTGCTCATCGTTGCGGCGCTGGACCAGGAGGCGCTGGTCAGCCTCGTCGAACGGGCCCGCAGCATCGGCCTGCATCCGCTGGTGGAGGTGCACGACGAGGCCGAGGTGGAGCGGGCCGCGGCCGCAGGTGCCACGCTGTACGGGGTCAACGCCCGCGACCTGCGCACCCTCGAGGTGGACCGGGACACCTTCGCCCGAGTCGCGCCGGCCATCCCGGAGACCGCCGTCAAGATCGCCGAGTCCGGGGTCCGTGGCCCTCACGACCTGCTCGCCTATGCCCACCACGGAGCCAACGCCGTCCTGGTCGGGCAGTCGGTCGCCACCGCGGCCAACCCGCGCGAAGCGGTGCACGACCTGGTGACGGCCGGCAGCCATCCCTCCGTCATGCCGCAGTCGGAGTGACCGGCCCGCTTCGGCCGTACGTCACACTGGGGGCATGAGTTCCAGCCCAACGGCCGCGGCCCATTTCGGCGCCTTCGGCGGTCGATTCGTCCCCGAAGCCCTCGTCCCGGCGCTCGACCAGCTCGACGCGGCCTTCCGCCAGGCAACGGCCGACCCCGCATTCGCCGCAGAGTTGACGCACCTGCAGCGCACCGTGACCGGCCGCCCGAGTCCCCTCACCGATGCCACCCGGTTCGCCGAGCACTGCGGCGGGGCGCGGATCCTGCTGAAGCGCGAGGATCTGAACCACACCGGATCCCACAAGATCAACAACGTGCTGGGCCAAGCTCTGCTCACCAGGCGGATGGGCAAGCAGCGGGTGATCGCGGAGACCGGGGCCGGGCAGCACGGGGTGGCAACAGCCACTGCCGCGGCCATGTTCGGCCTGGACTGCGTGGTCTACATGGGCGCCGAGGACACCCGGCGCCAAGCCCTCAACGTGGTGCGCATGGAGTTGCTCGGGGCAGAGGTGGTTCCCGTGCACATCGGATCGGCCACTCTGAAGGACGCGATCAACGAGGCGATGCGCGACTGGGTGACCAACGTGGACCACACCCACTACCTGCTGGGCACCGTGACGGGACCCGACCCGTTCCCGCGGATGGTGGCCCACTTCCAATCGGTGATCGGAGCCGAGGCCCGCCGCCAGGTCATCGAGCTCGTCGGCCGCCTCCCGGACGCCGCTGTGGCCTGCGTCGGCGGCGGCAGCAACGCGATGGGGCTGTTCGCCGGGTTCATCGACGACGACGTGGCGCTCGTCGGCTACGAGGCCGGCGGGGATTCGCTGGAACCCGGCCGGCATGCGGCACGGTTCGCCGGCGGTAGCCCCGGCGTGCTGCACGGCGCCCGCACCTACGTGCTGCAGGACGAGTACGGCCAGACCCGACCCACGCACTCGATCAGCGCGGGCCTGGACTACCCGGGAGTGGGCCCGGAGCATGCCTACCTCCACGAGACGGGGCGCGCCCGGTACGAACCGGTCAGCGACGACGACGCGATGGCGGCGTTCCGGTTGCTGTGCAGGACCGAGGGCATCATCCCGGCGATCGAGTCGGCCCATGCGCTGGCCGGCGCCATGCGGCTCGGCCGCGAGCTGGGGCCGGACGCCGTCATCGTCATCAACCTGTCCGGCCGCGGTGATAAGGACGTGGCCACTGCGGCCCGGTACTTCGATCTGCTCGATGACGCCGAGACTGCACAAACCCGGGAGGGCCGCTGAATGAGTGCCGTGCGTGAGACCTTCGCCGCCGCGAAGGCAGAGGGCCGGGCTGCTCTGATCGGCTATCTGCCAGCCGGGTTCCCCTCGCCGGAGGCCTCGGTAGCGCTGATCGCGGCGATGGTGGAGAACGGCGTCGACATCGTTGAGGTCGGTCTGCCCTATTCCGATCCCCTGATGGACGGACCCACCATCCAGCGAGCGGCGCAGCAGGCGCTTGAGGCCGGAACCACAACCGATGTGGTGCTCGACGTGGTGCGGGGCGCCGCCGCCACCGGAGCGCCGACACTAGTCATGTCCTACTGGAACCCGATCGAGCAGTACGGGATCGACCGCTTCGCCGCGGGACTGGCCGGCCACGGCGGGTGCGGCGTCATCACGCCGGATCTCACAGTGGAAGAGGCCGGTGAGTGGGAGCGCGCAACGGACGCGCACGGCCTGGATCGGGTGTTCCTCGCGGCACCGATCAGCCCCGATGAGCGGTTGGACGCGGTGTGCCGCGCCTGCACCGGCTTCGTCTACGCGGCCTCGGTGATGGGCGTGACCGGCGCCCGGAATGCGGTCTCCTCCAGCGCGGACGGTCTGGTCGCCCGGCTGCGGCCGCGCACCTCGCTGCCGATCGCGGTCGGCCTCGGAGTCTCCAACGGGGCACAGGCCGCCGAGGTCGCCCGCTACGCCGACGGCGTCATCGTCGGCTCGGCCTTCGTTCGGGAAGTCCTCGACGCGGCGACCCCCATGCAGGCCGCCCGCGGGGTGGGCGCCCTGGCAGCCGAGCTCGCGGCGGGAGTGCGCGCTCGATCCCACTAGGCGACGCGCCAGGCAGGGCGGGCTTGGTGACGCACGGCACCACACAGCATGATGGACCGCAGGATTCGACCCCCGGTGGACCGGGGAAGGGAGCAGGACCTCAGTGGGCAAGCAGAGCAAACAGTCGTCGAAGTCCTCCCGCAGCGCCCGCGAGGCAGCAGCGGCGGCGCGAGCGGCGTCGCTGGCCGCGGAGAAGCGCAGGCAGCGGACGATCAACATCATCATCGGCGCCGTCATCGCGATAGTGGTGGCCGGGATCGTCGGCGGTGCCCTGTTCTTCGCCAACCGCACCAAGGAGGAGTCCGGCGCAGTGGCGAACCCCGACGCGGCCGCCCCTGCCGGCGCGTTCCCGAGCGGCGACCCGCTGGCCTACGGCATCCCGTACGGCTCCGACCCCGACGCAGTGACGCTGGAGGTGTGGGAGGACTTCCAGTGCCCCGCCTGCGCCGCGTTCGAGACCGCCGCCGGCGCCAACCTCAAGGCGCTCGCCGACGAGGGGCAGCTGCAGTACGTGACGCGGGTCAGCACCTTCCTGGACCGCAACCTCGCCACCGATCATTCCCGCCGCGCCGCAGCGGCCTACGGCTGTGCGGTCGACGCGGGCAAGGGCATGGAGTACAAGTCCGCCCTCTTCAGCAACCAGCCCTCCAGCGAGGGTGACGGTTGGACCGATGCCCAACTCGTCGAGTTCGGGAGCACCGCTGGGATCGCGGAGCAGGATCAGCCGACGTTTGAGCAGTGCTTCGTGGATCGCGACTACCTCCCGTGGGCGACGAACTCCACCGAGCAGTTCTACGCCAACGGCATCTCCGGGACACCCACGGTGCTGATCGGCGGCGAGGTCGTCGACACCGCCGACGTGCTCGACCCGGCGAAGCTGCAGCAGCTGCTCGACGAGGCGGCGGCCCCGCAGTGATCGGGCTGCCCCGCAGCATCCCGTCCCCCGAGCAGGGGGAGTGGCTCATCGGACCGATCCCGCTGCGCGGCTATGCCCTGATGATCCTGCTCGGCATGGTCGTGGGCCTCATCGTGGCCAACCGACGCTGGCAGCAGCGCGGCGGCCGCCCCGGGACCGTCTACGACGTGGCGATGTGGGCGATCCCCTTCGGCATCGTCGGAGCCCGGCTCTACCACGTCGTCACCGACTGGCAGATCTACTTCTCCGCCGGCGGCTCCGGTGTCGTGGGGGCGCTGCAGTTGTGGAACGGCGGGTTGGGCATCTGGGGCGGCATCGCCGGCGGCTTCCTGGGCGGAGCGATCGCCTGTCGCCGCCGAGGCATCCCGCTGTCGCACTTCGCCGATGCCGTCGCCCCGTCCCTCGTCCTGGCGCAGGCGATCGGCCGCTGGGGCAACTATCTGAATCAGGAGTTGTTCGGCCGCCCGTCGCAGTTGCCCTGGGCGGTCGAGATCGATCCGGTGAACCGTCCCCCGGGATACGAGCAGTACGAGACCTTCCATGCCACCTTTCTCTACGAGTCGCTGTGGAACCTCGGTGTCTTCGTGGTGCTGTTGTGGGCCGATCGACGGTGGCGCATCGGCCATGGCCGACTGTTCGCCCTCTACGTCGCCCTGTACTGCGCTGGCCGGGTGTGGATCGAGGCGCTGCGCATCGACACGGTGAACACGATCCTCGGCCTACGGCTGAACATCTGGACCTCGGTGCTGGTCGGGCTCGCCGCGGTGGCCTACATCATCATCAGCGCTCGGCGGCATCCCGGCCGAATCGACTTCGCCGAGGCCGATCCCGACACGGCGCGGGCAGCCGCGGATGCGGAGGCAGCCGCAACAGCGCCGGCGGAATCCGGAGCGTCCGAGCAGCGGGCCGATCATCAAGCTCCGGCGGCCGCTGGCTCCGATCCATCCCTCTCCGGAGGCCAAGGCCCGCCCGGCGCAGAGGCGACGACCGACCCTCGCGCCGGCGGTCGGCCATCCGAGGATCGGTGATCCGACCGACCTCGGCCGACACCTCACGCGCCGACACCGTCGTCGCCCAGAACGCCTGGGACCCCGGCAGCGCGACGGCCACTTCGGCCTCTCCACCGGCGAGGGCGGAGAGCCAACCGGACCTGCTCGGCCCGGTTGGACGGTGTCGTCGTGGGAGACGTCGGGAGCGGCACGGCCCATCTGACGGCGTCGCCGCTGGCGGCCGGGGCGGACCGGGTCGTGCTCTTCGATGCCTCCCAGGACATGGTCGAGGCCGCCCGGGCCGCGCACCCGCAGATTCGCTTCGTCGTCGGTGACGCGCGGAGCGTGACCCTGGTATCGCTCCGGGCAGCGCACCGCGGCCCTGGCGATGCCGTCCCAGCAACTCGGCGCCGCCCAGCCTGTCCGTTGCCACACCGACCGGTACCCGCCCGGCCCCGATTCCACGACACTGCGCCCAACGCTGCCCGGGTCGGGAAGGAGGGGCGGCGATGTGTCGGCGCAAGCCCCGGCTTCGGCTGCAAACGTCGGCGGTGTGGCACGTTGCTCGCCGGGAAGGCTCATCCAGATCGTGACGGCTCCAAGAGCCAGCGGCGATTCCCGACCCAACCCGATCTGCTTGAGCCTTCCCGGCAACCAGACGAAGTGGTGAGCCCTCTGGCCCGGAGGCTGGGCCGTTGGCCGTCACCTCGAAGCAGTGAGGGCCTGGGCGAGTACGCGGAGGCGCGGAAGGACCCTTGCGCCAGCCTTCCGGGCCCGCTCTCTGCGCCTGCGACGCGCCTGCCTGCCAGCCGATCGTCGCCGGCCGCGTCCACCGTGGCCGCAGCGCCCCCGGGACAGGGCTCGGGTTTCGTGCGCTCGAAGACGATCGCCTATGATGAGGCGGACGGGCCAGCGTCGTCCCGCCACGCCAGTTTTTCGTGTGCGCGGTCGACCATGTTTCTCTCGGTCTCCGCGCCCCCTCGCCGGAGGACCGCCATGTTCGCAGCAGCACCCGCCCCCCAGGGCCTGTACGACTCCGCCCAGGAGCACGATGCCTGCGGCGTGGCGTTCGTCGCCCAGATGTCGGGGGAGCGCAGCCACCGCCTCGTCGAGCTGGCGATCACGGCGCTGACCAATCTCGAGCACCGCGGCGCGTCCGGCGCCGAGCCGGACAGCGGCGACGGCGCCGGCATCCTGATCCAGGTGCCCGACGCCTTCCTCCGCGCCGTCGTGGAGTTCGAGCTGCCCGCCGCGCAGGAGTACGCGGTCGGGATGGCGTTCCTGCCACGCGACGCCCGTGCCCAGGCCTCGGTCATCCAGACCATCGAGTCCATCGCGGTCGATGAGGGACTCACGGTGCTCGGTTGGCGCGATGTCCCGCACCAGGCAGACCTCGTGGGACGTACCGCGGCAGGCGTGATGCCGGACTTCAAGCATCTCTTCGTCGCGGCCGGCCCCGGTGTCGCCGGACTCGATCTGGACCGGATCACGTTCGCGCTGCGCAAGCGGGCCGAGCGCGAGGCGGACGTCTACTTCCCTTCGCTGAGCAGCCGGACCCTGGTCTACAAGGGGATGCTGACGACCGGGCAGCTGCAGCCGTTCTTCCCGGACCTCGGCGATGAGCGCATGGTGTCCGCAATCGGGCTGGTCCATTCCCGGTTCTCGACGAACACGTTCCCGTCGTGGCCGCTGGCGCACCCGTACCGGATGATTGCGCACAACGGCGAGATCAACACCGTCATGGGAAACCGCAACTGGATGCGCGCCCGAGAGGCGATGCTGACCTCCGATCTGATCCCCGGGGACCTGTCGCGGCTGTACCCCATCTGCACTCCCGGCGCGTCGGACTCCGCGTCCTTCGACGAGGTCCTCGAACTGCTGCATCTCGGCGGGCGCAGCTTGCCGCAGGCGGTGCTCATGATGATCCCGGAGGCGTGGGAGAACCACACCGAGATGGATCCCGACCGCCGCTCGTTCTACGAGTTCCACGCCACCGTCATGGAGCCGTGGGACGGTCCGGCGAACGTGTCTTTCACCGACGGCACCGTGATCGGCTCGGTGTTGGACCGCAACGGCCTGCGTCCGGGGCGGTTCTGGGTCACTGACGACGGTCTGGTGGTCCTCGGTTCTGAGGCCGGGGTGCTCGACATCGACCCGGCCAGCGTCGTGCGCAAGGGACGGCTGCAGCCGGGCCGGATGTTCCTCGTGGACACCTCGCAGGGCAGGATTCTGGAGGACGACGAGATCAAGTCCTCCTTGGCCGCCGAGCACCCGTACGGGGAATGGCTCGCCAACGGCGTGGTCCACCTCGACGACCTGCCCGAGCGCGAGCACATCGTCTACTCCAGGGAGTCGGTGCTGCGCCGGCAGCAATCCTTCGGGTACACCGAGGAGGAGCTGCGGATCCTGCTCACGCCGATGGCGATGAACGGGATGGAGCCCATCGGCTCGATGGGCACCGATACCCCGATCGCGGCGCTGTCGGACCGGCCGCGCAACATCTTCGACTACTTCAGCCAGTTGTTCGCGCAGGTGACCAATCCGCCGCTGGACGCCATCCGCGAGGAGATCGTCACCTCGTTGGCCACCTATATCGGCCCGGAGGGCAACCTGCTCGATACCGAGTCGGCGCAGTGCCGGCAGGTCCGGCTGCCGTTCCCGGTGATCGACAACGACGAGTTGGCCAAGATCCTGCACATCAACGCCGGCGGAGAGTTGCCCGGCCTGGCTGCCGCGCGCGTGCAGGGCCTCTATCCCGTGCACGGCGGGGGCGAGGCGCTGAGGCGCCGTATCGAGTCCGTCTGCAACGAGGTGGATGCGCTGATCCGGCAGGGCAAGCGCTTCATCGTCCTGTCGCAGCGCGACAGCGACGCCGAGCATGCCCCGATCCCGTCGCTGCTGCTCACCGCCGCCGTTCACCACCACCTGGTGCGCGAGAAGACCCGGACCATGGTGGGGATCATCGTGGAGGCCGGCGATGTGCGCGAGGTGCACCACGTCGCGCTGCTCATCGGCTATGGAGCGGCTGCCGTCAACCCCTACCTGGCCATGGAGACGGTGGAGAACCTCGCGCGCATCGGACGACTGGGCGAGGTCGCCCCGGAACGGGCCGTGCGCAACCTGGTGAAGGCGCTGGGCAAGGGCGTGCTCAAGGTGATGTCCAAGATGGGCGTCTCGACGGTCTCGTCCTACTGCGGCGCGCAGATCTTCGAGGCGATCGGGCTGTCGCAGGAGGTCGTCGACCAGTACTTCATCGGCACGACCAGCAAGCTGGGCGGTGTCGGTCTGGATGTCCTGGCCGAGGAGGTCGCCCAGCGCCACGCCGTGGCCTACCCGCCCTCGGGCATCTCGCCGGCGCACCGGCGCCTGGTCGTCGGGGGCGAGTACCAGTGGCGCCGGGAGGGCGAGCCGCACCTCTTCGACCCGGAGACGGTCTTCAAGCTGCAGCACTCCACGCGGGCCAAGAAGTACGACACCTACCGCGACTACACGAACACGGTGGACGACCAGAGTCGGCGGCTGATGACGCTGCGCGGCCTGTTCGAGCTGCGCGAGGGGGTCCGCCCGCCCGTGCCGATCGACGAGGTGGAGTCGATCGCGGAGATCGTGAGGCGCTTCAGCACCGGTGCCATGTCCTACGGATCGATCTCCGCCGAGGCGCACGAAACCCTGGCCATCGCGATGAACCGGCTCGGGGGCAAGTCGAACACCGGTGAGGGCGGCGAGGACCCAGAGCGATTCACGCCACTGCCCAACGGCGATTCCAAGCGCTCGGCGATCAAGCAGGTCGCCTCCGGCCGGTTCGGTGTCACCAGCCGCTACCTCGTGAACTCCGACGACATCCAGATCAAGATGGCGCAGGGCGCCAAGCCGGGCGAGGGCGGCCAACTGCCCGCCCACAAGGTCTATCCGTGGGTGGCCAAGACGCGGCACTCCACGCCCGGGGTGGGCCTCATCAGCCCGCCTCCGCACCACGACATCTACTCCATCGAGGATCTCGCCCAGCTGATCCACGACCTCAAGAACGCCAACAAGTACGCGCGGATCCACGTCAAGCTCGTGGCCGAGGTGGGCGTCGGAACCGTGGCAGCGGGGGTGTCGAAGGCGCACGCCGACGTCATCCTCATCTCGGGCCACGACGGCGGTACCGGTGCCAGTCCGCTGACATCCTTGAAGCACGCCGGCGCCCCATGGGAGCTCGGCTTGGCCGAGACCCAGCAGACGCTGCTGCTGAACCGGTTGCGCGATCGAGTCGTGGTCCAGACCGACGGCCAGATGAAGACCGGCCGAGACGTCATCATCGCCGCCCTGCTCGGGGCCGAGGAGTACGGCTTCGCGACGGCGCCGCTGGTGGTCATGGGCTGCATCATGATGCGGGTGTGCCACCTCGACACCTGCCCGGTGGGCATCGCCACCCAGAACCCGGTCCTGCGCGAGCGTTTCGCCGGCCAGGCGGAGTACGTGCAGACCTTCTTCGAGTTCGTCGCCCAAGAGGTGCGCGAGTACCTCGCCGCGCTCGGATTCCGCAGTCTCGACGAGGCCATCGGGCATGCGGAGATGCTCGACACCCGCAAGGCCGTCGACCATTGGAAGGCCAGCGGGCTTGACCTGACGCCGATCCTGCATGTCCCGCAGATCGACCATCCGCGCCGCCACGTGGTGGCGCAGGACCACGGTCTGGACAAGGCGCTGGACAACGAACTGATCCGCATCTGCCAGCCCGCGCTGCAGTCCGGCGAGCCGGTGCGGGCGCAACTGGGGATTCGCAACGTCAATAGGACCGTGGGCACGATGCTGGGCTCGGAGGTCACGCGGCACTATCCCGAGGGTCTGCCGGACGGCACGATCGACCTCACGCTCGTCGGGTCCGCGGGCCAGTCCTTCGGTGCGTTCGTGCCGGCGGGGATCACGCTGCGGCTGGAGGGCGATGCCAACGACTACCTCGGCAAGGGCTTGTCCGGCGGTCGGATCGTCGTGCGCCCGGACCGGGTCGCGACACTCGTGGCCGAGGACAACATCATCGCCGGCAACGTGATCTGCTACGGCGCGACCAGCGGCGAGGTGTTTCTGCGGGGCAAGGTGGGCGAGCGCTTCTGCGTGCGCAACTCCGGTGTGCTGGCAGTCGTGGAGGGAGTGGGTGACCACGCCTGCGAGTACATGACCGGCGGCCGGGTCGTCGTGCTCGGCGAGACCGGCCGCAATCTGGCCGCCGGAATGTCGGGCGGCATCGCCTACGTGCTCGACCTCAAACCCGGCCGGGTCAACACCGAGATGGTGCAGATCGAGGAGCTCGAGGACGCCGACCGCGAGTTCCTGCTCGATCGGATCCAGCGCCACGCCGAGGAGACCGACTCGGCGGTTGCGCTGCGGCTCCTCGCGGACCCCGAGTCGACCCTCGCTCGGTTCAGCAAGATCATGCCGCTGGACTACAAGCGGGTCCTGCAGGCACAGGCGCAGGCCGAGCTCGAGGGCCGCGATCCTATCGAGGCAGTCATGGAGGCCGCTCGTGCCTGAGTTGGAGACCGGGTCCTCGCAGGAGGGTGCCGCCCTCCGTGGGAGCGGTACCCCGACCCCCTTCCTGTTCATCGCCGTTCACAGCAAGGAGACCAGTCATGGCTGATCCGCGCGGATTCCTCAAGGCCGGCCGCGAGACGCCCTCGCGCCGTCCGGTCGACGTCCGGATCCAGGACTGGAAAGAGGTGTACAACGACTTCCCGGCAGAGCGGCTGCAGACGCAGGCCGGCCGCTGCATGGACTGCGGGATCCCGTTCTGCCACCAGGGCTGTCCGCTGGGCAACCTGATCCCGGAGTGGAACGACCTGGTGTGGCGCGACGACTGGCGCGCCGCCATCGAGCGGCTGCATGCGACCAACAACTTCCCGGAGTTCACCGGTCGGCTGTGCCCCGCGCCGTGCGAGACATCCTGCGTCCTGGGTATCAATCAGGATCCGGTCACCATCAAGCAGGTCGAGGTGGAGATCATCGACCGAGCCTGGGAGGAGGGCTGGGTGGCGCCGCAGGTCCCGGCGCGCCTGTCCGGGTCCACCGTCGCGGTCGTCGGTTCCGGCCCCGCCGGCTTGGCCGCGGCCCAGCAGCTGGCGCGGGCCGGTCACACCGTGGCTGTCTTCGAGCGAGATGACCGCATCGGCGGGCTGCTGCGCTACGGCATCCCTGAGTTCAAGATGGAGAAGCGTCACCTTGATCGGCGCCTCGCCCAGATGGAGGCCGAGGGTGTGCGATTCCGCCCGAACACCGAGATTGGCTACCATCTGCGCGCCGACGAGCTGCGCAGGCGCTACGACGCGGTGATCCTGGCCGTCGGTGCCACCCAGCCGCGCGACCTACCCGTGCCGGGCCGGGAACTGGACGGCGTCCATCAGGCCATGGAGTACCTGCCGTACGGCAATCGCGTCTGCGAGGGCGACCTCGCCGTCGCGCCGATTCACGCCGAGGGCAAGCACGTCGTCATCATCGGCGGCGGCGACACTGGCGCCGACTGCCTCGGGACCGCGACCCGGCAGGGCGCCGCCTCCATCACGCAGCTGGAGATCATGCCGCGCCCGCCGCAGGAGCGCTCTGCCTCGCAGCCCTGGCCGACGTACCCGATGGTCTACCGGACCTCCAGCGCCCACGAGGAAGCTGGTGAGCGCGAGTTCGCCGTCAGCACCGAGGAGTTCCTGTCCGACGGCGAGGGCCGAGTTCGGGCGCTGCGCATCGTCGATGTGGAGATGCGCGACGGCCGCTTCGTCCCGGTGCCGGGGTCCGAGCGCGAGATCCCGGCGGACCTCGTCTTCCTGGCCATGGGCTTCACCGGGATCGAGCAGACCTCCTGGGTGGAGCAGATGGGCGTGGAACTCGACGATCGGGGCAGCATCGCCCGCGACGCTTCGTACGCGACGAATCTCGACGGTGTCTTCGTGGCCGGCGATGCCGGCCGCGGCCAGTCGCTGATCGTGTGGGCCATCGCTGAGGGGCGATCGGCAGCGGCAGCCGCCGATGCCTACCTGACAGGCAGCACGAACCTGCCGGCTCCCATCGCGCCGACAGCGCGGTCGCTGGCCGTCTAGGACCGCAGGGTCGGGTGCTCGACCGACCGGCGC
Organism: uncultured Actinomycetota bacterium; assembly: GCA_963766005.1. Taxonomy (GTDB): domain Bacteria; phylum Actinomycetota; class Actinomycetes; order S36-B12; genus CAVXYG01. The sequence goes on from CAVXYG010000008.1 coordinate 597,988, forward strand.
AGGGAGCAGGGCGGACGTCTCCAGCGCAGGTGCTTCGACGGAGCTTCGACCTCGCCCGGCCGCCGTCGCTCGTGCGGGCGGCGGGGGTGCCAGCGACTCGCGGCATGCACGGTCCCTCCGAGGGCCCGCCGTCGGCTGCCGGTACCGCACCCAGATCTCCGCCTCGCCGCGGCAATTCGCCATGCGAACGACGCGGCACTGGCACTAGTCTCGCCACATGCGTCGCGCAAAGATCGTGTGCACCCTCGGCCCTGCTTCGGAATCAGTGCAGCAGGTTCGCGCGCTGGTCGAGGCCGGGATGGATGTCGCCCGGATGAACATGTCCCACGGGACCTATCAGGAGCACGCTCAGCGGTACTTCAACGTTCGGAGGGCAGCTGATCAGGCTGGTCGGGGCGTGGGTGTCCTGGCCGACCTGCAGGGCCCGAAGATCCGGCTCGGCACGTTCGCCGATGGACCGATCATCCTGGAGCCGGGCGACCCGTTCACCATCACCACCGAGGATGTTCCGGGCACTCAGAAGATCTGCTCCACGACGCACAAGGCGCTGCCCAGCGACGTGCACCCCGGCGACCTCGTGCTCATCGACGACGGCAAGATCGCGATGCGCGTGAAATCCGTCGAGGGCGACCGAGTCCACCTCGAAACCATGGAGGGTGGCGAGGTGTCCAACTCCAAGGGCATCAATCTGCCCGGCGTCGCGGTCAACGTCCCGGCGCTCTCGGAGAAGGACGTCGAGGACCTGCGGTGGGCCCTCCGCACCGGGTGCGACATCATCGCGCTGTCGTTCGTGCGCAACGCGGCCGACGCCGACGACGTTCGCCGGATCATGGACGAGGAGGGTCGGCGCCTGCCGGTGTTCGCCAAGATCGAGAAGCCGCAGGCGGTCCACAACCTCGAGGAGATCGTCCAGGCCTTCGACGGCATCATGGTGGCCCGTGGTGACCTGGGCGTGGAACTGCCGCTAGAGCAGGTGCCGCTGGTGCAGAAGCGCGCGATCCATCTCTGCCGCCGCTATGGGCGGCCCGTCATCGTCGCGACCCAGATGCTGGAGTCCATGATCAGCGCCAGTCGCCCGACCCGTGCGGAGGCCAGCGACGTCGCTAACGCAGTGCTCGACGGCACCGACGCGGTCATGCTCTCGGGCGAGACCAGTATCGGTATTGACCCGCCGAACGTCGTGAGAACGATGTCGCGGATCGTGGAGCACGTCGAGGACGAGGCGCTGGACAAGTTGCCGCCGTTGGACTACGAGCCGAAGGGCTCGACGGCTCGCGCCTTGACGCGGGCGGCGGTCGAAGTCGCCGCGGGCGTCGGGGCGAAGTACCTCATTGCCTTCACCGAGACTGGTGCCAGCGCTCGCATGATGGCTCGGCACCGGCCACAGGTGCCGCTACTGGCCTTCACCCAGAATCCATCGGTGCGCAGCCTGCTGTCCGTGGTGTGGGGGATGGAGACCTTCCTCGTGCCCGGCGTCAAGCACACCGACGACATGGTGCAGCAGGTGGACACCGCGCTGCTAGCACTGGGTCGCGTGCAGCCGGGCGACAAGGTGATCATCATTGCCGGTGTGCCACCCGGCGTCCCGGGCACCACCAACGGCATGCGTGTGCACATGGTGGGAGTCAGCGGCGGCGTATAGCCGCCCCCGGACCGGGAAAGCGTGCCGGCGGCCCTCGGATTTGGCGTTCGCTGTCGACCTGACGCGAGCGTGCGCGTCGGTGGCGGTGCACCGGGATCCTGGCCCGGGGCGGCGGGCTCGCCCTCCATGACGCACTACTACGAGGATCTGCTCGCTCGCACCAATCCCGCCGCGTTCGCGATCGTTCGGGAGTGGGTGCGCCAGCGGTCCGAGGGGCGGCGCCCGCGTGCGCCGCAGGAGCGGGACATGCAGCGAACCGACAGGCGCTTCCCGGGTTTGCCGGGAAGCCTCATCTGAGATCGAGTTGCCGGCCTTCCCCGAGGGGATTGGGGCCGCGACTCGATCTGGAGAGGGCTTCCCGGCAAGCAGGCCCCCGTCCATGGGGCGCGAGCGCTACGCCCCTGACGGCTGGCTGACTACGGCGGCTGCTTGCGACGGCGACGGCGACGGCGTGCGCTGGGCAGGTGCGCTCGGGGTGGTGCTGACAACGACCGAGCGCACCTCGGGATTGAGTACCCCCCACGCCACGAGATCCTCGGCCAACTGGTTGGGGTGGCGGTCGTACATGACTGCCAGCGTGCGCAGATCGTCCTGCCGGATGGACAGAACACGGCCGTTGTAGTCGCCGCGCTGGGCCTGGATGGCGGCAATGTAGCGCAGGAGCGGCTGGCTGGCGCTCGTTGGGATCTCGGCCAGCCTTGCCAGGTCGATCACGACGCGCGGGGGCGGCTCGACGGATGTGCCGACGGCGCCGTCGGGCAGCAGTTCGTTGACCGGGACGCCGTAGAAGCCGGAGAGTGCGGCCAGCTTCGCCACGGTGATGGCGCGGTCGCCACGCTCATAGGAACCCACCACGACGGCCTTCCACTGGCCTTCAGATTTCTCCTCCACGCCCTGCAGGGACAGGTTCTGCTGCTGCCGGATTGCGCGAAGGCGTGCGCCGAGCGCCTTTGCGTAGTCGGTTCCCATTCCCTGCCCCCTCGGAGTCCCCATGACCGTTGCTCTGCGTGGCCAGAACGCGAACCAACTCCGCGTGGCAACTACGCAGAGTATTACACCAGCGACGGTACAGCCCGCAAGGCGGTCCCCAAACACCGGTCCATCGACAAGCATGGCAAGTCTGACACGGGCGGCAGCCCCGCGACCCCGGCACCCACTCACGCGCGGAGCGCAGCCCGGGGCGACGGGTACGGCGACCACTCCCGAGATCGCCGTACCTGTCCCGGGAGCGAGTCAGCACGGTGATACCGTCAAAGGGCACACTTCCTGATCGCCGTCCCGCGAGGCGGCCTGACGACCGCCCAGCGAGGCGGGGGTAGGAGGTCAGCGCTATGGCGCTTGCCGAGAGCGGATCCCGACGGGTCCGCGTCGTTGCAGATTCCCGCGATATCCGCCGCAGTCTCACGCGGATCTCCCACGAACTGCTGGAGCACGCGAAGGGCAGCCGCGACCTAGTCGTGCTGGGGATCCCGACCCGGGGCATCTACCTGGCACGACGTATCGCCGCCACCTTGGAGTCCATCGAGGGCGTTGCGATCCCGGTCGGCTCCGTTGATCCCACGATGTACCGCGACGACCTGCGCCGCAGCCCGGCGCGGGCGCTGCAGCCCACGGAGATCCCAGCCGGCGGCATCGACGACAAGGTCGTCGTCCTCGTCGACGACGTCCTGTTCTCCGGGCGAACGGTTCGGGCCGCGCTGGACGCTCTCAACGAGTTCGGCAGGCCGCGTGTCGTCCGACTGGCCGTCCTGGTGGACCGCGGTCACCGCGAGCTGCCCATCCGGGCCGACCACGTGGGCAAGAACGTCACGACCTCGCGCGAGGACACGGTGCGCGTGCTGCTGAGCGAGATGGACGGCACCGACGCCGTCGAAGTCATTCACGGCGCCGAGGGGAAGTCGTCATGAAGCCACACCTGTTGAGCAGCGCGGACCTCAGCCGCGACGATGCGCTGCGCATTCTGGACACCGCCGCCGAGATGGAGAATCTCAGCACGGCATCGGTCCGCAAGTCGCCGGCGCTGCGCGGCCGCACCGTGGTGAACCTGTTCTTCGAGGACTCCACACGCACCCGGATCTCCTTCGAGGCAGCGGCGAAGCGGTTGTCGGCCGATGTCATCAACTTCTCCGCCAAGGGCTCCAGCGTCTCCAAGGGGGAGAGCTTCAAGGACACCGCGCTGACGCTGGCCGCGATGGGCGCCGACGCCGTGGTCATCCGGCACGGTGCCTCCGGTGCGCCCTACCAACTGGCGCACTCGGGCTGGATCGACGCCGCCGTCATCAACGCCGGCGACGGGACCCACGAGCATCCCACCCAGGCCCTGCTGGACGCCTACACCATGCGCCGCCATCTCGCCGGTGGGACAGGCGACCTGGCCGGCCTGCGCATCACGGTCGTCGGTGATGTCCTGCACAGCCGGGTCGCCCGGTCCAACGTGCTGCTGCTGCAGACGCTGGGTGCGCACGTCACGCTCGTTGCACCGCCGACGCTGCTGCCGGTGGGCGTCGACCGCTGGCCCTGCGATGTCACCTACGACCTCGACGCTCCGCTGCCGGACTCGGATGCCGTCATGATGCTGCGGGTCCAGCGGGAGCGGATGAACGCCGCCTTCTTCCCGAGCGCCCACGAGTACTCCCGGCGCTACGGCCTCGACCAGCGCCGCATGGCGATGCTGCCCGAGCACGCGATCGTCATGCATCCGGGCCCGATGAACCGCGGGATGGAGATCGCCGCCGAGGTCGCCGACGCCGAGCGCTCGGTCATCGTGGAGCAGGTGTCCAACGGGGTCAGCGTGCGTATGGCTGTGCTGTACCTGCTGCTTGGCGGCGGTTCCGCCGCGCCGGTCGAAGGAGTGAACTGACGTGGCCGATCTCATCATCCGCAACGCCGCGATCCTGGGTGGGGAGCCCGCGGACATCGTGGTCACCGCATCCACCATCACGGGGATCGTCGCCCCGGGTCAGGGCGAGCACGACAACCCCGACGCGCGGGTCGTCGACGCAACCGGACTGATCGCGCTGCCCGGACTGGTCGATCTGCATACGCACCTGCGCGAGCCCGGCCGGGAGGACGCCGAGACCATCGAGTCCGGCACCCAAGCGGCAGCGCTGGGCGGGTTCACCGCGGTCCACGCCATGGCGAACACCTACCCGGTGGCCGACACCGCCGGCGTCGTCGAGCAGGTGTGGCGGCTCGGCCAGGCTGCCGGGTACTGCGAGGTTCGCCCGGTGGGCGCCGTCACGGTGGGTCTTGGCGGTGCGCAGCTGGCGGAACTGGGAGCCATGGCGGACTCCGCCGCCGGGGTGCGGGTGTTCTCCGACGACGGCTCCTGCGTGGCCGATGCGGTCATCATGCGGCGGGCGCTGGAGTACGTGAAGGCCTTCGACGGGGTCGTGGCCCAGCACGCGCAGGAGCCGCGCCTCACCGAGTCCGCCCAGATGAACGAGGGCGAGGTGTCCGCAGTCCTGGGTCTGCGCGGCTGGCCTGCGGTGGCGGAGGAGGCGATCATCGCCCGGGACACGCTGCTGGCCCATCACGTCGGCTCCCGGCTGCACGTGTGCCACGTCTCCACGGCGGGCAGCGTCGACATCGTGCGGCGCGCCAAGCAGCAGGGCATCGCGGTCACCGCCGAGGTGACGCCCCACCACTTGTTGCTCACCGACGAATCGGCGCGCGGCTACGACCCGATCTTCAAGGTGAATCCGCCGCTGCGGACCGTCGCCGATGTCGAGGCGCTGCGCGAGGGGTTGGCGGACGGCACCATCGACATCGTGGCCACCGACCACGCGCCGCACTCCGTGGAGGACAAGGAGTGCGAGTGGGACTACGCGGCGTTCGGCATGGTGGGTCTGCAGACCGCGCTGTCCGTGGTCGTGGAGACCATGGTCCGGCCTGGCCGGATGACCTGGGCCGATGTCGCCGACCGGATGTCGAGCGCACCGGCGCGGATTGGCCGCGTCGAGACGCAAGGCCGACCCCTGGCCGTCGGGTCGCCGGCGAATATCGTGCTCATCGACCCCGAGGCGACCTGGACGGTGAAGCCGGAGGACCTGGCGGGCAAGGGCCGCAACACGCCGTTCGCCGGGATGACGCTGCCGGCCATGGTGCGGGCGACCGTCCTGTTCGGGGAGCCGACCGTGCTGGACGGCGCGCTGTGCCGACCCGACCCACGTTCCCTGACCGAGGCCGTCGCGGCGTCCGCCCGCTGATCATGGCATTCCCGATGCCGACCGTGCTGCTGGCACAGGACCTCACCGAGCAGGCGCCGGTCACGGCCTGGCCGGAGCGGTTGGGCCTGACCGCCGCGGTCCTGCTCGCCACGGTCGTCGCGGTGTGGGCCATGTGGCGCAACTGGCGCAAGCGCATCGCGCGTCAGGACTGGGTGCAGACCTACCCGCTGCCGGGCCGCGAGTTCGTGCCCCGCCTGGAGCTGTCGGGACGGTACGTGGCCTGCGTTCCCACCGAGGACTGGCTGGAGCGCATCGCGGCGAACGGTCTGGGGATGCCGGGGCGTGCGGACATCCTGGTGGGAGCCGACGGCGTGCTGATCAGGCGTGACGGCGCGCTGGACGTGTTCCTGCCGGCCGGGCAGATTGTGGAGGCCACCTCGGCGAAAGGCATCGCCCAGGAGGTCTACGAGCGCGACGGCATCGTCGCGATCACGTGGCGCAGCGGTCTGCGCAGCATCACGACCGGCCTGCGGCTCCCGCGCGCGGCCGAGCATGTCGCACTGCTGGATGCGGTGTCTGAGCTGATCGGGAAGGCGGAAGTATGACGACCACGGCGGAACCGGCCGTACTGGTGCTGGAGGACGGCGTGCAGTTCCGCGGCCGCGCCTACGGGGCGGTCGGCACGACCTTCGGCGAGGCGGTGTTCGCAACCGGGATGACCGGGTACCAGGAGACGCTGACCGATCCCTCCTACCATCGGCAGGTCGTCGTGCAGACGGCGCCGCACATCGGCAACACCGGCGTGAACGACGAGGACCCGGAGTCCTCGCGGATCTGGGTGTCCGGCTACGTGGTCCGCGACCCTGCTCGCCGGGTGAGCAACTGGCGCGCAACCCGATCGCTGGACGAGGACTTGATCGAGGCCGGCGTCGTGGGCATCAGCGGCATCGACACCAGGGCCCTGACCCGGCACCTGCGCGAGCGCGGCGCCATGCGGGTCGGCATCTTCAGCGGAGACGCTGCGGCCGCGCCGGACCACCTCGACCAGGTCCTGGCCAGCCCGGGGATGGCAGGAGCGGACCTCACCGCCGATGTCTCCACGGCCCGGCCCTACGTCGTCCCCGCCCTTGGGCAGCGCCGCTTCGGCGTGGCGGCGATCGACCTGGGGATCAAGGCGATGACGCCGCACCTCATGGCGCAGCGGGGGATCGAGGTGACCGTGCTGCCGGCCCACACGACAGCCGATGAGCTGCTGAGCCAGGGGGCCGACGGCATCTTCTTCTCCAACGGTCCGGGTGACCCGTCGACGGCGGACCACGCGGTCGCCCTGATGCAGGCAGCGCTGAGATCCGGCACACCGGTCTTCGGCATCTGCTTCGGCAACCAGATCCTCGGCCGTGCTCTGGGGATGGGCACCTACAAGTTGAAGTACGGGCACCGCGGCATCAACCAGCCGGTGATGGACCTGGCGACGACGAAGGTCGAGGTCACCGCGCACAACCACGGGTTCGCGGTTGATGCTCCGCGCGGGGGCCCCTTCGACACGCCGTTCGGCCGGGCGGAGGTCAGCCACGTCTGCCTCAACGACGATGTGGTCGAGGGGCTGCGCCTGCTCGACGCCCCGGCGTTCAGCGTGCAGTACCACCCCGAGGCCGCAGCGGGACCGCACGATTCGGCGTCCTTGTTCGACCGCTTCTGCGACCTCATGGCAGGCGGGGGCCACAACACCACGGAGGGGCAGTCCTGATGCCGCGTCGCGACGACATCCACAGCGTCCTGGTCATCGGCTCCGGCCCGATCGTCATCGGGCAGGCCGCGGAGTTCGACTACTCCGGCACCCAGGCCTGCCGCGTGCTGAGGGCCGAGGGGCTGCGGGTCATCCTCATCAACTCCAACCCCGCCACGATCATGACCGACCCCGAGTTCGCCGACGCGACCTACGTGGAGCCGATCACGCCCGAGATCGTGGAGATGATCATCGCCAAGGAGCGCCCGGACGCGCTGCTGCCCACGCTCGGGGGCCAGACGGCCCTCAACACCGCGATCGCCCTGCACGAGGCAGGGGTCCTGCGCGCCTACGACGTCGAGCTCATCGGTGCCAACGTCGAGGCGATCCAGCGCGGGGAGAACCGGGAGCGGTTCAAGGAGATCGTCGACTCGATCGGCGGGGAGAGCGCCCGCAGCCACATCTGCCACTCGATGTCCGAGTGCCTGGCGGCCGCCGAGGACCTCGGCTACCCCCTCGTGGTGCGGCCTTCCTTCACCATGGGCGGCGCCGGATCCGGCTTCGCCTACGACGAGGTCGGCCTGAGGCGGATCGCCGGTGCCGGTCTGCTGGCCAGTCCGACCACAGAGGTCCTGCTCGAGGAGTCGATCCTCGGTTGGAAGGAGTACGAGCTCGAGCTGATGCGCGACCACAAGGACAACGTGGTCGTCGTGTGCTCCATCGAGAACCTGGACCCGATGGGGGTCCATACGGGCGACTCCATCACCGTGGCACCCTCGCTCACCCTGACCGACCGCGAGTACCAGCGGCTGCGCGACCTGGGGATCGCGATCATCCGGGCGGTCGGCGTCGACACCGGGGGCTGCAACATCCAGTTCGCGGTGAACCCCGACGACGGCCGGATCATCGTCATCGAGATGAACCCGCGCGTGTCGCGCTCCTCGGCCCTGGCGTCGAAGGCGACCGGTTTCCCGATCGCCAAGATCGCCGCGCGGTTGGCCATCGGGTACAGCCTGGATGAGATCCCCAACGACATCACGGCCGAGACGCCGGCGTCGTTCGAGCCCACGCTGGACTACATCGTGGTCAAGGTGCCCCGCTTCGCGTTCGAGAAGTTCCCCAATGCCGACGCGACCCTGACCACGACGATGAAGAGCGTCGGGGAGGCCATGGCCATCGGGCGCAACTTCCCCGAGGCGCTGCAGAAGGCGCTGCGCTCCATCGAGAAGCGCGACGCCCCGTTCGACTTCACCGGCGACAAGGCGGCCGTGGACATCCCGGCCCTGCTGGAGCGGATGGCGGTGCCGCGCGACGGCCGGCTCAACGAGGTCCAGCGCGCGCTGTGGGCCGGGGCGTCGATCGAGCAGGTCCACGAGGCCACCAAGATCGACCCGTGGTTCCTCGACCAGCTCTGCCAGATCAACGAGATGGCCGACACCCTGGCAGCGGCCGAGCAGGCCGATGCGGAACTGCTCTTCGCGGCCAAGCGGCTCGGCTTCTCCGACGCGCAGATCGGAGCGATCCGCTCCATGCCCGAGGCCGTCGTCCGCGGGGTGCGCCAGGCGCTCGGTGTGCGCCCGGTCTACAAGACGGTCGATACCTGCGCCGCGGAGTTCGCCGCCCGGACGCCGTACCACTACTCCTCCTACGACACCGAGACCGAGGTCGAGCCCGGCACGGCTGCGAAGGTCATCATTCTCGGTTCCGGGCCCAACCGGATCGGTCAGGGCATCGAGTTCGACTACTCCTGCGTCCACGCCTCGCTCACGCTGCGGGAGGCCGGCTACGAGACGGTCATGGTGAACTGCAACCCGGAGACGGTGTCGACGGACTACGACACCAGCAGCCGACTGTACTTCGAGCCGTTGACTCTGGAGGACGTGCTCGAGATCTACCATGCCGAAGCCGCGACCGGCGAGGTGGCCGGTGTCATCGTGCAGCTGGGCGGGCAGACGCCGCTGGGGCTGGCCCAGGCGCTGAAGGACGAGGGGGTCCCGGTCGTGGGGACCCCGCCGGAAGCGATCCATCTGGCCGAGGAGCGCGGCGCGTTCGGACGCGTCCTGGCGGCCGCGGACCTGCCCGCCCCCGCGCACGGCACCGCGTTCTCCTTCGTCGAGGCGCGGGAGATCGCCGAGCGGGTGGGCTATCCGGTCCTCGTGCGGCCCTCCTACGTGCTCGGCGGTCGCGGCATGGAGATCGTCTACGACGACGAGATGCTGCGCGGCTACCTGGAGCGCGCCACCGACATCAACCCCGACCATCCGGTGCTCGTGGACCGGTTCCTCGACGACGCCATCGAGATCGATGTCGATGCGCTCTACGACGGGGCGGAACTGTTCCTCGGCGGGGTCATGGAGCACATCGAGGAGGCAGGAATCCACTCCGGGGACAGCGCCTGCGCGCTGCCGCCGATCACGATGGGCCCCGCCGACATCGAACGCATCCGCCGCAGCACCGAGGCCATCGCTGCCGGGGTCGGGGTCCGTGGACTGCTGAACGTGCAGTTCGCGATGGCGGGCGACGTCCTGTACGTGCTCGAGGCCAATCCGCGGGCCTCGCGGACCGTGCCGTTCGTGTCCAAGGCCACGGCGACCCCCCTGGCCAAGGCGTGCGCCCGGATCATGCTCGGCGCCTCCATCAAGGGGTTGCGCGACGAGGGGCTGCTGCCGGAATCCGGCGACGGCGGCCACCTGCCGATCGGGGCACCTATCGCGGTGAAGGAGGCTGTGCTCCCCTTCGGCCGATTCCACGGCGTCGATACCATCCTCGGCCCGGAGATGAAGTCCACCGGGGAGGTCATGGGGATCGACGTGGTCTTCGGCACCGCCTACGCCAAGTCCCAGTCGGCCGCCTACGCCGGCGGTCTGCCCAAGTCGGGGCGCGCCTTCGTCTCGGTGGCCAACCGGGACAAGCGTTCGATGATCTTTCCGGTGAAGCGCCTGGCCGACCTCGGCTTCGAGATCCTGGCGACGCCGGGCACGGCCGACATCCTGCGGCGCAACGGCCTGCCGGCACGCGTCCTGCGCAAGCAGCACGAGGGCCGCGGCCCCAACGGCGAGCCCACCACCGTGGACGCGATCCTCGCAGGGGATGTCGACCTCATCGTCAACACGCCCTTCGGCGTCGGACCCAGGTTGGACGGCTACGAGATCCGCACCGCAGCGGTGGCCCGCGGCGTGCCGTGCATCACGACGGTGCAGGGCCTGGCGGCGGCGGTGCAGGGTATCGAGGCGCAGCGCAGCGGCGAGATCGGCGTGCGCTCGCTGCAGGAGTACGCCGCCGACCTCGGTGAGCTGCGCAAGGCGGAGCGGTGAGCGCTACCCCGACGCCGGTGGTCGGCGGGGTCGTGCGCCCCACCGGTCCCTTGCAGTATCGCGCCGAGGTGATCGCGACCAGGAAGGCCGGCCGGTACCGGGTGCTCACACTGACCGCGCCGGGAATCCCTGGGCGGGCGCGGCCGGGCCACTTCGCCGCCGTGGCGATCGGCGACGAGCGGTCCGGCATGCTGCTGCGCCGAGCGTTCTCGATCTATCGCGTGGAGCGCAAGGGAGCCGCCGGCGGCGTCATGGAGCTGGTGGTGTCCGCGCACGGGCCCGGAACCGTCTGGCTCACCGAGCGCCGCCGGGGCGATGTCGTCGACGTGATCGCCCCGCTCGGCCAGCCGTTCTCGCTGCCGAAAGCACCCGTGGCGGCCGTGCTCGTGGGCGGCGGCTACGGAGCGGCGCCGCTGTTCTGGCTGGCAGAGAGGCTGCAGGAGCGCGGATGCCGTGTCGATCTGGTGCTCGGAGCCGCCACCGAGGCGAAGCTGTTCGGTGTCCTGGAGGGCCGCCGGCTGGCGTCGAGCATGACCGTGACCACCGACGACGGTAGCGCCGGTGTCGCGGGCCGGGTCACCGATGTCCTCGGGGCCCTCATGGACGCCCACGACACCGACGTCGCCTACTCCTGCGGACCGATGCCGATGCTCAAGGCTGTGACCGAGGTGGCGGCGGCCCGCGGTGCCCATTCGCAGACGGCCGTGGAGGAGGCGATGGCCTGCGGGATCGGGGTGTGCATGACGTGCGTGCTGCCGGTGGTCGGCAGCGATTCGGTGACGCGGATGGTGCGCTCGTGCGTCGCTGGCCCGGTGTTCGACGGTCACGCCGTGCGGTGGTCGGACGTGGGCACTGTGCCGCCCGACTGCCTGGGGGCTCCGCAGCCCGTCGAGCCGGTGCTGGACCGGCAGCCCAAGCCGCTGCCCGGCACCGGGCGCCGCCGGGGCGGTGCGCGGTGAGCGCGACGGACGCGGGAGCAGTGCCCCCCGCGGGTGTCGACCTGTCGACGTCGCTGGCCTGGGCGCAACTGCCGCATCCGGTGCTGACCGCGTCCGGTTGCGCCGCGGCCGGACGGGAACTCGACCAGTACACCGATATCGCCGCGATCGGCGGTGTCGTGACCAAGAGCATCATGCTGCACGCGCGATCCGGTCGCCCGACGCCTCGAATGGCGGAGACCCCCAGCGGCATGCTCAACAGCATCGGGCTGCAGGGGCCGGGCATCGATGCCTTCCTGGAGCAGGATCTGCCCTGGCTGATCGAGCGAGGGGCGCGCCCGGTGGTCTCCATCGCGGGCGAGACGGTGGCCGAGTACACGGCCCTGGCGCAGCGGCTGCGGTCGGTGTCCGGCATCACCGCGATCGAGGTGAACATCTCCTGCCCGAATGTCGCCGAACGCGGCCTGGTGTTCGCGTGCAACCCGATGTCGGCTTCGTCGGTGGTGCACACCGTGCGCCGCCACAGCAACCCGTCGGTGCCCGTCTTCGCGAAGCTGTCGCCGGACGTCACCGACATCACCGAGATCGCGGCGGCGGTCGTGAACGCCGGTGCCGATGGCGTGTCGGTGATCAACACGCTGCTCGGTATGGTCATCGACACCGAGTCGCTGCGACCGGCGCTCGCCGGTGTCACCGGCGGGCTGTCCGGACCGGCCATTCGCCCGGTGGCGGTGCGCGCTGTCTACCAGATCCGCGCGGCCTTTCCGGAGCTGCCGATTCTCGGGATGGGCGGTATCGCCACCGGCAACGATGCGCTGGAGTTCATCCTCGCCGGCGCCAACGCCGTCAGTGTCGGCACGGCGGTGTTCCACGATCCGGCTGCCGTCGCGCGGGTCGGCGTGGAGTTGGCAGACCTGCTCGCGGCGCGCGGGTTCGGCTCCGTGGCCCAAGCAGTGTCCTACGCCCACCGGGACTGACGAAGCATCGGGCACCGCCCGCCGGTCGCTGGCCGGTCGCTGGCATTGATCGTCGCGAATTCCCGTACTGGAGCGGGAATTCGTCGCGATCAACGCCCGGCCAAGCCGCGGCCCGGCGCCGGCCAAGCCGCGGCCGCGATCAACGCCCGGCCAAGCCGAGGCCGCGGTCAACGCCCGGCCAAGCCGCGGCCGCGGTGCCGGCCAAGCGCGGCCGGCGTCGGCGCCAGGCGTCCAGGCCGGTCCGCGACGTCCGGCCAGGTGCAGCCTCCGACGATGCGCTTACAGGAACCGCTGGCAGTGGGGCCACTGCCCGGGCCCGGCCCGGTCGTACAGGATCTGGGCGCGATAGGTCTGCTCACCGGAGCTGGCGCTGGATGCTGCCCCTGAGCCGCCCATGGACTGCCACGTGGGCACGCTGAACTGGTACAGCCCGTGATACAGGCCGTTGGAGCTCACGATCGACGGGTTGCCCCCGGATTCGCATTGCGCCAGGCCCGGCCAGTTGCGTGCCTGTGCGGCCCCGGACGGCTCGCCCATGTTGCGCGACCAGCTGCCGCCACCGCCGCCGGACGGATTGGGTGCCGGTGCGGGTGCGGGTGCCGGTGCCGCTGCGGGTTCCGGTTCGGGCTCGGGCTCGGGTGAGGGTGTCGGGCTCGGCGGGGGCGTGGGAGTGGGGCTCGCAGGCACCGCCTCCGCCGGGATGAGGCCCTGCTCGGCGGCCCAACTCGCGGCGACCCACTGTGGCGGATACCCCTCGATGCTGACGCGGCCGTGCGCCGCACGCAGTTCCGCGGTCGTGAGCAGTTCCTCGACGCTGCCGATGAGTTCCAGCACCTCCTCGGAGGCCGACTCCGAGCCCACCAGCGCCACGACGTTGTTGGCCACCTCGAGGTCTCGGTCGTCCTCCAGGACCACGAAGCCTCGCTGATCCACTGCGGGATCGGTGGCGAAGACCATGCCGACGTCGATGTCGCCCACCTCGAGCGCGTTCAGTGTGTTCGGCCCGGCGGTGTCGAGCTCGACCACCTCCTGGAACGTGATGTCGTAGACCTCCTTCAGGCCGCCCAGGCAGAACTCCGCACCTTGGCACGCAGCCGGACCGCCGAAGACCAGCTCGCCGCTGACGGCCGCGAGGTCGCTCAGCGTGGCGAGGTCTTGCTCCTGAGCATCGGCGGCCCTCACGGCGAACTGCAGTTGGTTCTGCGCCGGCGCCGGATCGGTCACGACGACGCCGTAGGGCTCCAGCAGATCGCGCAGCGCCTGGGCCGTGGCCTCCGTGTCCCCGGTGGCCACATCCTCGGCCTCGGGGCCGTTGATGGCGGTGTTCGCGGTCTCGGTCACCGACCCGAGGTAGTCGGGCACCAGGTCGACGGTCCCGTTGGTGAAGTCCTCGGAGAGCACTTCGCGGGTGGTGTAGTCGAAGGTTCGCTCCACTTCGATGCCCGCGTTCTCGAGCACGACGGCGTAGATCTCGGCGATCAACTCGTTCTCCTCGAAGGCGTACGCCGCGACGGTCATCCGCTCCGGAGTGTCTGGAGAGGAACTGCAGGAAGCCAGCAGCATCCCCAGTCCCAAGGCTGCGGCGAGGGTTGCCTTGATGCGCATCAGTGCTCCTCAGTCAGTCCGGTCGCGCAGGATCCGCGACACACCACTCTCCGACGGTAGAGGCTTGGCAGCGCGGTTGCGCCGCGGACGAACGATCGCTCGACCATTGGCATCTGACCTGGGCCGGATCACGGCCGCGGGGTAGAGTCGATCCAAATTCGGCAGGCAGGGGAGGGGTCGATGACGGATCGGGCGCCGATCGCGGTGGCACTGGACTCCCCGGACCTCGACCGTGTCGCCGGGTGGGCGGAGGCGGTCGCACCGTACGTGACGACGGCCAAAGTGGGGTTGGAGCTGTTCCTCGCCCACGGTCGCTCCGCCGTGGCAGCCTTGGCCGACGCGCAATCCGGCGAGGGATTGCAGCTGTTCTTGGACCTGAAGCTGCACGACATCCCCAACACGGTCGCGGGCGCGGTGCGATCCCTGGCAGACCTGCGCCCCGCATACCTGACGGTCCATGCGACCGGAGGCGCTGCCATGATCGAAGCGGCCGCGCGTCAGGCGCCCCGCACGCGCATCACGGCGGTGACCGTCCTGACCTCGTTGACCTCCGACGACCTCGCTGCGATAGGCCTGTCCGGACCACCGCGGGAGGCCGCAGTCCGGCTCGCGGCGCTCGCCGTCGACGCCGGCGCCGGCGCCATCGTCTGCAGCCCCCAGGAGGTCGCTGCCATCCGTGCCGCGGTGCCGGATTGGGTGCATCTGATCACGCCGGGCATCCGGCCGGCCGGATCGGCGGTCGGAGATCAACGGCGGACGGCAACGCCCGCCGATGCAGTGGCCGACGGTGCCGACCTGCTCGTGGTGGGCCGGCCCATCACCGGTGCCGACGATCCCGCCGCGGCAGCGGCAGCGATCGCCGCAGAGGTTCGTGAGGCTGCACGGTGATGCCGGCCGTGTCCCCCGCGGCGGCCGCAACGCTTGGTGTTGCGCAACCGGAGCGCCCCGTTGTGCCGCGCGGCAGGCAGCGTGCCACCACGCGCCCGGAGCCTTCGCCCGGGAGCGCATTCGCGGGGCGCGAGCAGCCGGGTCGGTCCGACGCACCGACTGCGGCACGCGGTCCGGCACCGGGACTGCCGGACGCTGCGGACGCCCGGCTGGCTGGCAGCGCCGCGGCAACAGCTGCTCGGCGGGCCCGTGCCGAGGCAAAACGCCAGCTGTCGTTTTCGGGGGAGTCGCTGCGACGCACTGTGGACATCTGCCGGGGCAGCGATGGCCGCCAGGTACGCCGGATGCCCGTGGTCGAGCTGCTGGCCGCCATGCCCGGTGTGGGTCCCCGTCGGGCCGAGGACCTCGCAGCCGAGGCTGGGATCGCCCCTGGCCGACGCCTGGCGGGACTCGGTCCGGCGCAGGTGGAACGACTGGCGGCACTGATCGACGCCCGGGCCGCCCGCCGCCTCGCGCGCCGGACACCGGCAGCGCCGTGACGGCGGCGAACCCCGCCCACCCGCGCGGGGTCGCGCTGGTGATTACCGGCCCCTCCGGCGTCGGCAAGGGCACGGTGGTCTCTGCGCTGCTGCGTCGGCGGCCCGACCTCTGGCTGTCCGTCTCGGCCACCACTCGAGCCCCGCGAGCCGGCGAGGCCGATGGCGAGCACTACTACTTCGTCTCGCCGGAACGGTTCGCCGAGATGGTCGAAGGCGGCCAGATGCTGGAGTGGGCGCAGTTCGCCGGGGCGTCCTACGGCACGCCTGCCGAACCGGTCCGCCGGCGGATCGCAGCGGGGGAGTCGGTGATTCTGGAGATCGAGGTGCAGGGAGCGCGCCAGGTTCGCCGGGCTCTGCCCGATGCCACGTTCGTGTTCCTCGCCCCACCGTCCATGGCCGAACTGCGAGCCCGCCTGGTGGGCCGCGGTACCGAGGATCCGGCAGCCCAGCAACGGCGGATGGCCCGCGCCGAGCAGGAGATGGCGCTGAGGGGGGACTTCGACCTCGTCCTAGTCAACGACGAGGTCGATCGGGTCGTGTCCGCGTTGCTAGACTTGATACCTGAACCGCCGCTCTCAACGTCCGCCGTCGATCATCGGGCGTTGCGCGGGAATCGCGCTGCGAATGCTGACGCCGAATCCGGTTCGACAACGCGTACCAGGGAAGGCAGTCTCGACTCGTGACCACATCTCGCCCCGAAGGAATCACCCATCCCTCGATTGATGAACTGCTGGAGACCACCGAGTCGAAGTACTCGCTGGTGATCTACGCGGCGCGGCGCGCCCGCCAGATCAACTCCTATTTCACTCCGACCGAGGGGATGCTGCAGTTCGTCGGACCGCTGGTGGAGTTCCACCAGCAGGAGAAGCCGATGTCGATCGCCTTGCGCGAGATCCACCAGGGAGCCGTCCGGGCCGTCTCGGCCAGCGAGCAGGCCGAGGCCGCCCGCCTCGCAGCCGAGGAGGCCGCGCAGCAGGCCCCGGCCACCGAGGGCGACCCGCTGGGCTGGGATCAGGCGAGCGGCGACACCGCGGTGTGATGGCGAGCTCGGACCCCCCGGATCGGATCGCGCCGCGGTCCGTCGTCCTCGGAGTCGGCGGCGGCATCGCCGCGTACAAGTCCTGCAGCCTGCTGCGGCTGCTGCTCGAGGCCGGCCACGAGGTGACCGTTGTCCCCACGCAGGCTGCGCTGCGCTTCGTCGGCGAGGCGACGTGGGCGGCGCTCTCGGGCCGCGATGCCGCAACCGGGGTCTGGGACCATGTCGCCGATGTGCCCCACGTGCGCCTCGGACAAGCAGCGGACCTGGTCATCCTCGCCCCGGCAACGGCGGATCTGCTGGCAAAGGCGGCCCACGGCCTGGCCGACGACTTGCTCACCAACACGCTGTTGACAGCGCGCTGCCCGGTCGTCGTGGCGCCGGCGATGCACACGGAGATGTGGCAGCATCCGGCTACCCAGGCCAATGTGGCGACGCTCCGCTCCCGCGGTGTGCTGGTCGTCGACCCGGCCTCGGGCAGGTTGACCGGGGCGGATAGCGGGCCGGGCCGGCTGCCGGAGCCGCAGGACCTGTTCGATGTCGCGGCCGCTGTGCTCCATCGAGGGACGGCCGTCCAGGACCTCGCCGGTCGTCGCGTCGTCGTCAGCGCCGGCGGGACGCGCGAGGCCGTCGATCCGGTGCGGTTCGTGGGTAATCGCTCCTCGGGCCGGCAGGGGTACGCCCTGGCCAAGGCCGCAGCGTTGCGGGGTGCCGAAGTCGTGCTCGTCGCCGCGAACGTCGGCTTGCCGGATCCGCACGGTGTCACGGTGGTGCCGGTCGTCAGCGCGCGCGAGATGCACACGGCCGTCGATGCCGCAGCACCGGCTGCCGACGCCGTGGTGATGGCCGCAGCCGTCGCCGACTACCGTCCCGCCGATACTGCCGCGGTGAAGATCAAGAAGGATGCCCGCATCGGGCCGCCCACGATCGCCATGATCGAGAACCCGGACATCCTGGCCGGACTCGTCGCCCGGCGCCAGCCTGGTCAGGTGGTGGTGGGGTTCGCGGCGGAGACCGGCGACGAGCGCGGCTCGGTGCTCGAGCACGGTCTGGCGAAGCTGCGGCGCAAGGGGTGCGACCTGCTCGTCATCAATCCGGTCGGGCAGCGATTGGGCTTCGGCTCCGCCGACAACGAGGCGACGATCGCCGGCGCCGACGGCCGATCGGTCACCGTGCCCCGCGGCCCCAAGGAGGTCCTCGCCCACGCAGTCTGGGACGAGGTCCTGGCCCGCCTCGATTGACCGGTGGCCCCACCGTCCCGCCCTTCGGGACGCCCCGATGGGGTTGCGCGGTCTTGTCGGAGCCGCGGTGTACTGTCGCCGAGAGAGCCGACCCCCCGGGCGGATGCTCAGGAAGACCACCGACCGCCGACCGACTGCCACGAGGGATGAGCCATGTCCAAGCGTCTGTTCACATCCGAATCGGTGACCGAGGGCCATCCGGACAAGATGGCCGACAAGATCAGCGACTCGATCCTCGATGATCTGCTGCGGCAGGATCCGGGCAGCCGCGTCGCGGTGGAGACGCTGCTCACGACCGGCCAGGTGCACGTCGCCGGCGAGGTGACCACCGCGGGCTACGCCGATGTCGCCGAGATCGTGCGCAAGGTCGTGCTCGGCATCGGCTACGACTCCTCGACCAAGGGCTTCGACGGCGAGTCCTGCGGTGTCTCGGTGTCCATCGGCAAGCAGTCCCCCGATATCGCCCAGGGCGTCGACGACGCGATCGAGCAGCGCGAGGGGGAGGCAGGCGACCCGCTCGACCAGCAGGGCGCCGGGGACCAGGGGCTGATGTTCGGCTACGCCTGCACCGATACCGACGAGCTGATGCCGCTGCCGATCCATCTGGCGCACCAGCTGTCGCATCGCCTGGCACGCGTGCGCCACGAGAATGTCCTGGAGTACCTGCGCCCGGACGGCAAGACGCAGGTCACGATCGAATACCACGGCGACCGACCGGTCCGGCTCGACACCGTTGTGCTCTCCACCCAGCATGCCGACGGGGTGTCGCTGTCCGGGACGCTGGCGCCGGACATCAAGAAGCACGTGGTCGACCCGGTCCTGGAGGCCATCGACCTGCCGTACGACGGCTACCGCCTGCTGGTCAACCCAACCGGAAAGTTCGTCGTTGGCGGTCCGATGGGTGACGCCGGGCTGACGGGCCGCAAGATCATCGTGGACACCTATGGCGGCATGGCTCGCCATGGTGGCGGGGCGTTCTCCGGCAAGGATCCCTCCAAGGTGGATCGCAGCGCCGCCTACGCCATGCGGTGGGTGGCCAAGAACGTGGTCGCCGCCGGACTGGCGCAGCGCTGCGAGGTGCAGACCGCCTACGCCATCGGCAAGTCCCACCCCGTGGGGCTGTTCGTGGAGACCTACGGCACCGGTGTCGTTGCCGACCTGCAGATCGCCGACGCCATCCGCGACGTGTTCGACCTGCGGCCGGCGGCGATCATCCGTGACCTCGACCTGCTGCGGCCGATCTTCGCCGAGACCTCCAACTACGGCCACTTCGGCCGTGAGCTGCCCGATTTCACCTGGGAGCGCACGGATCGCGCGGACGCCCTCGTCGCCGCCGTGAAGGGCTGATCGGCAGGCCGCAGTGCCAGGAGCGCCGACCGAGCCGACTGCCCCGAGCCTGGGATCCTCAGAGCCCTCCGGGCAGAGTGTGCGGGTGGCCTTGGGACCCCAAGAGCCCGATGCTGGGCCGTTGCCGTCCGATGCGGGCCTGTCGGACCAGCTGGCGCTCATCGGACCCCGGGGCGGCCTGCTGCCTCGGCCTTCGGCCGCCCGGCACGCGAGGGCCCAGGCGGGACAGGACCCGGTGGCCCGCGTGCTGCTGGACTCGCCCGTGCCCAGGCTCGACCGGCCGTTCGACTACCTCGTCCCCGAGGATCTCGACGGGCAGGTCCGCCTCGGCGTGAGGGTTCGGGTGAGGTTCGGCCGGCAGCGCACCGAGGGATGGGTGCTCGGCCGTGGACCGCGGGCGGACCACAGCACCGCGCTGCAGTGGCTGGATGCGGTGGTGGGTGCCGAGCCGCACTTCACCGACGAGACGCTCGCCTTGGCGCGCTCGGTGGCCGATCACTACGTGGGGACGTTGTCGGATGTGCTGCGGCTGGCCATCCCGAAGCGCCACGCGGCCGCCGCCGCGGCTGCCCAGGCACGTGGCCCGGCGCTGCCGCTGCGGCCCGCGGGGCCCGCCTCCGACACTGCCCTGAACCCGGGCCAAGGCCGATGGGTGTGGACCTGCCCGCCCGGGCAGGATTGGGCGGCCTGGTTCGCGGCGACGCTGGCGCGCACCGCGTCGGAGGGCGGCTGCGGCCTCGCGGTCGTGCCGGACCGCCGGGATGTGCAGCGGCTGGTCGGACTGCTGCGCCGGATCCTGCCCGATGATGTTCTGGCGGTGCTGACGGCCCACGGGAGCGCCGCGGACCGCTACGCCGCGTTCCGAGCCGCTTTTGACGGGTCGGCGCGCGTCGTCGTCGGGACGCGATCGGCTGCGTTCGCCCCGCTGGCGGAACCGGATCTGCTGCTGCTGTGGGACGACGGCGACGACAGCCATCAGGAGCGGCGGGCGCCCTACCCACACGCTCGCGAAGTGCTGGCGATGCGCAGCACGGCGGACAACGCGTTCGTCGTCGGCAGCTACGGCCGCAGCACCAACGCCCAGCGCTGGCTCGATATCGGGTGGGCGCGCCAACTGGGCCCCAGTGGGGCCGACCTGCGCCGCTCGGCACCTCGTGTCACGGCCACGATGGATGACCGCAGCCGGTCAAGTCCGGGCGAACGCTCCGCCCGACTGCCGCCGCAGGCCGGCGCGGCGATCCGAGCGGGGCTCGCGCAGGGACCGGTCCTGATCGGCGTGGGGCGGGTCGGGTACGTCCCGCGCGTGCGCTGCCGGACCTGTGGCACACCCGCCCAGTGCCCCTACTGCGGCGGCCCGCTGGGATTCCCCGCCCAGGGTTCGGCGGCTGCGTGCGGCAGGTGCGGCCGGACCGCCATCGATTGGCGCTGCGAGGAGTGCGGCGGCGCCCTGATGCGTTCCTCCGCCGTGGGCAGCGAACGGACCGGCGAGGAGCTCGGCCGCGCTTTCCCCAACGTGCCGGTCCGGGTGTCGTCGGGGGAGCGGATCCTCGACCGTGCGGGACCGGAGTCTGCGCTGGTGATCGCGACACCGGGCGCCGAGCCGCCGGCCGAAGGCGGCTACGCCGCGGTGGTCCTGCTCGACATCGCCTCCGCCCTCGCCCAGCCGGGGCTGCGCAGTCAGGAACAAGCCGCGCGGCGCTGGTTCTCCGCCGGTGCCCTGGCACGTCCGAACGCGCCGCTGGTGATGGTGGCGGATCCGGCGTGGCCGACCGTGCAGGCGCTGATGCGCTGGAGCCCCGGCTGGCTCGCGCAGCGCGAGCTCACCCAGCGGCGCGAGACCCGCATGCCGCCGGCCGCGAAGGCGGTGTCCGTGCTCGGGGAGCGGGCGGAGCTGCAGGCGCTGCAGTCGGCGTTGCCGACGGACGTGGAGGTCCTGGGCCCGGTCCAAGACGGCGAGCGGGAGCGCATCCTGCTCACGTGCCCGCACCGTGCGGCACCGGCGGTGATTGCCGCGCTGCGCGCCTTCGTCGTGCGTCGATCGGCGGAAGGTGCGCGGCCGATCACGGTGCAGGTCGATCCGCCGGATCTGCTCTAGCGTCCCGGCGCGCAGGCGGAGCCGGTGGTACGGATCCGCGCTGTTGGAGCGCCTGCGGGCTAGGCTGGGTCTCCGGCGAAGACACACTCGGGAGGCGACGCGTCATGGGCACCCCGGTGAACAGCCTTCCTGACCCGGATCCCCCGAGCGCGGCAGTGGCCTGGCGATGCGCTGCTCCCGCCTCCGGCTGGTGGCTGCCGCTGGGACTGACCGAACCCGCCCACCGCGTCGGAGGCTTGGCGGCGCCCACCTTCGAGACTCACCCAGGGATGTGACATGAGACTGCTCTTCGCAGGAACGCCGGAAGCGGCCGTCCCCTCGCTGCGGCGACTACTGGCAGGTCCGCACGAGGTCGTCGCTGTGCTCACCAGACCCGATGCCCAGGCGGGACGCGGCCGTGCTCCGCGCCCCAGTCCGGTCGCCGCCGAGGCCGCAGAGGCCGGGGTCGAGGTGCTCAAGTTCGCCCGGCCGCGCGATCCGCAGTTCCAGTCGGCGTTGGAGGCGCTCGCCCCCGACCTGTGCCCGATCGTCGCCTACGGCGGCCTCATCCCGCCGGCAGCGCTCGCCGTGCCGTTGCACGGTTGGATCAACCTCCACTTCTCGCTGCTGCCGGCCTGGCGCGGCGCCGCTCCGGTCCAGCACGCCATCTGGCACGGCGACGACATCACGGGGGCGTGCACGTTCCAGCTGGAGCAGGGTCTGGATACCGGGCCGGTGTACGGGACCATGGTGGAACCGATCGGCCCCACCGACACCGCAGGGGACCTGCTGCTGCGGCTCGCCGAGGCCGGTGCGGAGTTGTTGGCCCAGACCATCGACGGCATCGCGGCGGGACGCCTCTCGGCCGTGCCGCAACCGACCGACGGCATCACCTTCGCCCCCAAGATCGAGGTCGCCGACGCCCACCTCGACTTTGCCCAGCCGGCGGCGCGCGTTGATCGGCAGATCCGCGCCTGCACCCCGGCGCCCGGTGCCTGGACGACCTTCCGCCAGGCACGTCTCAAGGTGCTCACCGCCACGCCTGATCCCGACGCGGAGCCGCTGGGTGCCGGGGCCCTGCGGGTGTCGAAGCGCTCGGTGTGGGTAGGCACCGCGACGGCGCCGCTGCGACTCGGCGCGGTCCAGCCCCAGGGCAAGAAGGCCATGCCGGCGTCGGACTGGGCGCGCGGCGTGCGGCCGATGGAGCACGAGCGGCTGGCATGAGCGCAAGCCCCGAGCCTCGCCGATCCGGTCCCGACCAACGACGCCCCGACCGCCGCCGGCCCGACCGTCGCGCACGTCTGCCGGCGAAGGGGGCAGATCCGTCCCGGCTGGCCGCCTACCGCGTGCTGGAAGCCGTCGGCGTGCGCGACGCCTACGCCAATCTCGCCCTGCCGATGGAACTGCGGGAGTCCCGGCTGCACGGCCGCGATGCGGCGTTCACCACCGAGCTGGCGTTCGGATCGCTGCGGATGCGCGGACTGCTGGACGCCGTCATCGCCCAGGCCGCACAGCGTGCGCTCGAGCGGATCGACCCGCCGGCGCGCGACGTCCTGCGGCTGGGTGCCTACCAGTCGCTCTTCATGCGCGTCCCGGTCCATGCGGCCGTGGCGACCAGCGTCGCACTGGCCCACGACGTGGCGCCCAGAGCCGCCGGGTTCATCAACGCGGTCCTGAGGCGGGTGAGCGAGCGCGACGTCGACGTCTGGATCGCTGCTGTGGCCCCCAATCCGGAGCACGACCGCATCGGCTACCTGAGCGTTGCGCAGTCCCATCCGCGGTGGATCATCGCCGCCCTGGCCGAGGCGCTGCGCGGGGCGCCGGGTGGGCCGGACGCTCTGCCGGCGCTGTTGTCCGTGAACAACACCCCGGCGCCGGTCACCCTGGCTGTGCGTCCGGGCCTTGCGGAGCGGGCAGCTGTGCAGGAGGACGTCGGCGGAACCGCGGGTCGATGGTCGCCCTACGCGGTGCGGCTGCCCGGCGGGGATCCCGGTGCGCTGCCGGTCGTGCGCGAGGGCCGTGCCGGGGTCCAGGACGAGGGCAGCCAGCTCATGGTGCAGGCGTTGGTGGCCGCACAGCTCGACGGTCGCGATGAGCAGTGGCTCGATCTGTGCGCGGGTCCGGGCGGCAAGACGGCGCTGTTGGCATCGCTGGCGGCGCAGCGGGATGCCGAGGTCACGGCGCTGGAGCTCCACGAGCACCGGGCGCGCCTCGTCCGCTCGGCACTGCGTGCCGTTCCCGGGCGGGCGGTGGTCGAGCAGGCGGACGCGACGCGCGAAGGATGGCTCCCCGGCAGCGCTGACCGGGTCCTGGTCGATGTGCCGTGCACCGGGCTGGGCGTCCTGCGTCGCCGTCCGGAGGCGCGGTGGCGCCGCACGCCCAGCGACATCGCGGCACTGGCCCCGCTGCAGCGGGCGCTCCTGCGGGCCGCGCTGGCGGCTGTGCGGCCCGGCGGGGTCGTCGCCTACGTCACCTGCTCGCCGCACATCGCGGAGACCGAGTTGGTGGTCTCGGACGTTCTGCGGAGCACGCCGGGCGCTGTCGTGGAGCCTGCAGCGCCGCTCCTGCCGAAGGTCGCTGACGCTGCGCAGGGGGACTACGTGCGGTTGTGGCCGCACATCCACGACACCGACGGCATGTTCCTGGCGATCTTGCGCCGCACCTGACGGCGCTGCAAGGCGGCACGGTGCCCGCCGAGCAGATTCCCGTACGCTGCCCGTGTGCATGTGCAGATCGCCCCGAGCATCCTGTCCGCGGATTTCGGCCAACTCGCCGCCGAGTGCGAGCGTGTCGCCGGGGCAGCGGACTGGCTCCACGTCGATGTCATGGACAACCACTTCGTCCCGAACCTGACGATCGGCCTGCCGGTCGTGGAATCGCTGGTCGGCGCGGTCAGCACGCCCCTGGACTGCCACCTGATGATCGAGGACCCCGACCGCTGGGCACCGGCGTTCGCGGAGGCCGGGGCCGGCTCGGTGACGTTCCACGCCGAGGCTGCCAATGCCCCGATCAGGCTCGCGCGATCCCTGCGGGCGCTCGGTGCCCGTGCCGGGCTGGCCCTGAATCCAGCCACCCCCGTGGAGCCTTACGCAGATCTCTTCGGCGAGATCGACATGCTGCTGCTCATGACCGTGGAGCCGGGGTTCGGAGGGCAGCCGTTCCTCGACGTGGTGCTGCCGAAGATCGCTCGCGCCCGTGCACTCCTGCGCAGCGCCGGTGCCGAGGTCTGGCTCCAGGTGGACGGCGGGGTCTCGGCGAACACGATTGAGCGGTGCGCTGAGGCTGGAGCAGACACGTTCGTCGCGGGCAGCGCGGTCTACGGCGCCGACGACCCGGCAGCCATGATCGAGCGGTTGCGCTCGCTGGCGCAGTCCGCTTCCGGCGCAGCGTCCGATCGGTCCGGGCCGGGGGCGACCTCGGCCGCCCGCGGCTGAGCGCCGTGCCCGGACACCGCGCCGGTACCGCCATCGCGGAGGTCCGCGCCAATCGCGGCACAGCTGAGCGCGCCAGTGGCGTCTGCCCGCCGACGGACCGAAGCATCAGCCCGAGCCCGAGCCCGAGCCCGAGCCGGCCCGAGCCTCGGCCTGGCGGCGGACGGCGCCTCGGCCTGGCCGCGCCCAGACCTTCTCGCCGGCGGCGCCCGCCAAACGCCGGGCAGTAGGGCTCTTCACAAACGAGCGCACTTGGTGGGGTGGGTCGGTGACCGGATAGGCGTCGAGGCCTTCCGATGATGGGAGTTCCTACACCGCCCATCTGGAAGACCTCGACGTGGATCACGCTCTTCGCCTGCCCTGACCTGACCTGACCACCTTCGCCCGCCTGGACGACCTCGGCCTGGAGGCGACCGGGCAGCGGATCGAACCGGATCGGGCCGTGCTGGCCTGCCGGGTGCGGCGCGGGGACCGGTTCGTGACCGTGGTCATCGACCTCACCCCGATCCGCGACCAGACCGGCCCGGCGCGCTTGCTGGACATGGTTCCCGGCCGCTCCAAGCAGGCGTTCCAGGCCTGGCCGGCCGACCGGCCCCAGTCTTGGCGCGACCAGGTCGAGGTGGTGGTGATGAATGGATTCGCTGGGTTCAGGTCCGCCGCCGCGGAGGAGGTCCCCGACGCCATCACGGTGATGGATCCATGTCACGTGGTCCGCCTCGGCGGGGATGCGCTGGACCGGTGCCGCCGCCGGGTGCAGCAGGAGACCCGTGGT
Source organism: uncultured Actinomycetota bacterium (assembly GCA_963766005.1). GTDB lineage: Bacteria > Actinomycetota > Actinomycetes > S36-B12 > CAVXYG01. The sequence goes on from CAVXYG010000008.1 coordinate 623,687, forward strand.
CACCGGGGCCGCTCCGGCGACCCCCTCTCCAGCTGCCGCCGGACCCTGCTGACCGGGGCGGGGCTGCTCGCCGACGGGCAGCAGAACCGGCTCGACGCACTGCTCGCCGACGACGCGCACGTCGCCGTGCGGGTGACCTTGGCGTCTACCAGCAGATGATCACCGCCTACCGCGAACCCGACAACAAGCTGGGACGACAACTGATGCAGCAGCTCATCGACGGCACCGGCCATGACGTCCCGTCAGCCCTGCCGGAAGTCATCACCCTGGGCCGCACCCTACGCAGGAGGGCCGCCGACGTGCTGGCCTACCTCGACCGGCCCGGCACATCCTTACGGCCCCCGCGGAGGCCATCAACGGTCGGCTGGAGCACCAGCGCGGACAGCCCTGGGCTTCCGGAACCTCGCCCACTACATCGCCCGCTGCCTACTCGAAGCCGGCGGCTTCAGACCTCAGGTGAACTCTCGTTTGCGATGAGCCGGGAGACCTTCTGAGGTTTCCATTACCGTCACTAGTCAGCAGCCACTCTTTCGATACACAGGTCAGGAGAACCCAGAGCATGTCCAGCAATGAGATCAAGCCGGGGCCCAGCCCGGAGCGGGTCGGTGCATCAGGCTTCGAGCCGCTCGCAGTGAACAGCCCCATGGCGAAATGGAAGCAGCCGCAATCGATCGAGTTCATCGAGCAGGCGAGGAGGGACTTCAGCTTCCCGAACTGGCAGTCGGGCAGCGAGCAGTCGATCTACTACAACCTGAACATCCCCGAGTTCTTCAATTGCTCGTACGTGCCCCCGTCTGACGACTTCTCGCGGCTCGAACGGTCGATCGATCCCGCGGTGCTCGATCTGACGTTCACCGCCGCAGACGGAAACACAACGCCACCTCTCAGGGAATACCTGGTCGGCAAGCGGCAGGTGCAGGCGATGATGATGGCCCATCAGGGCAGAGTCGTGTTCGAGGTCTTCCCCGGCATGAACCCGACGGATTCACACATCTGGATGTCGACCGCGAAGACGACAGTCGGCCTGCTCGTCGCGATGCTGATCGATGAAGGCAAGATCGATCCGGACAAGCCGGTGCCGACCTACGTGCCAGAACTGCGCGGCACGCACTGGGAACAGGCCACCGTCAAGAACGTGATGAACATGGCGTCGGGGCTCGACATCGAAGAGAGCATCGAGAACCTGCTCAACCCGGACTCCTGGATTGCCCACTGGTTCACCGCTGTCTTCGAGGACACAGGCGATTGGCGCGAGCTGTCCAGGGATGCCCAACCGCTCGAAGGCGAGCCCGCCGGCACGCATTTTCGCTATTCCGGCGCGAACACACAGACGCTGGTACTGGCGACTCAGCACGTGACCGGGATGCGCTGGCAGGACTACTTCAACGAACGGGTCTGGTCGAAGATCGGCGCGAAGAACCCTTTCCTCGCCGGCCTCGTGAACGACGGTTCGCCTGCTGCCGCCGGGATCGTCGTCTCCACACCGGAGGACCTGCTGCGGTTCGCCCTGTCGTACACGCCAAGTTGGCATGTGGTGTCCACGGAACCGATCGTGTCTGAACGGCTTCTCGAGATCATCCAGTCGATGGGCGAACCGGCGGCCTACCGCGGCTCCACCGAGGAGGGCTATGGCCTCGGCTGGTTCGGCGAGACCCCGCTCACGAACACCGCGCAATGGGACCACTCCTTCGGCGACGGCGCGATGTTCAAGCACGGCAACATGGGACAGGGCATCTATGTCGATCCCGCCCGAGACTTCTGCGGTGTGTATTTCGGCCTCGCACCGAATCCGGACGAGATCTCCGGAGTCGATCATTCGCCGGGCTACCTGCGGACGGCAGCGAAGTACTTCGCCGGCGAATAGATGTCTCGAGGCGCCAATCCCTCACCCGCCGCAATGGCATTCGGATCCCAACCCGGAGGTCGCGGCATGCGATCGTGGGGAGAAGCCGATGTCACGCGCTGGAGGGGTTGAGGGGTTGTATCTGTGGACGGGCTGCTCCGTCGGCGGGAGCGACTACGCGGAGCAGAACAGGGCTTCCGGAACCTGGCCCACTTCGTAGCACGGTGTCTTCCCGAAGCCGGCGGCTGCCTACACCAAATGCACTCTCGGTTGTGAAGAGCCCGCAATAGCTGCGGCGGGGCGGCATGGCGCGGGACACCTGCGGCGGCGTGCCGCCAGCGATCGCACGGCAATGGTGCTGTCCCGCCGATCTTCCGAACCTCCACACTCAGCCCCGCAGCCTGACCCTTCGGAGAGTTCTCCGGTCGACTCGCCGTGGGACACTGATCATGTGGATGAACGAGCAGCACTGCGGCGCGCCGCAGTGCTTGCCGCCCACTCGCCGCGCACCGCCCCGAACCCGAAGGTCGGATGCGTCATCCTCAACCCCGACGGCGTGGTTGTCGGGGAGGGGTTCCACCGGGGGGCCGGGCTGCCCCATGCCGAGGTCGAGGCGCTGCGGGCCGCCGGCCAGGCCGCGCGCGGGGCGACGGCCGTCGTGACCCTGGAACCCTGCAACCACACCGGCCGGACCGGCCCCTGCACTCGGGCACTGGTTGCAGCGGGAGTCGCCAGGGTTGTGGTCGGGCGCCGGGATCCGAACCGGCTGGCCGCCGGCGGCATGGAGGCGCTGCGGGCCGCCGGGATCGTGGTCGAGCTCGCCGACTCCGACCCCGAGCTGGCGGACATCAACCGCTACTGGGAACTGGCCGTCCAGCGCGGCCGACCGACCGTGATCTGGAAGACCGCCACGACGCTCGACGCCAAAGTCGCTGCGGCCGACGGCACAAGCCGCTGGATCACGGGTCCCGCGGCGCGGCAGGAGGTCCACGCACTGCGAGCCGCCGTCGACGCGGTCGTGGTGGGGACCGGGACGGCGTTGGCCGACGACCCCCTGCTCACGGTCCGCACCGAGGCACCCGTGGAGCAGCCGCTGCGCGTCGTCGTGGGATCTCGGAGGCTGCCGAGCACGGCGAAACTGCGCAACGGCGCCGCCCGCACCTTGTTCCTGGACGCCGGGGATCCCGACGTTGTGCTCCGGCAGCTCTGGGACGGGGGTGTCCGCTCGGTCCTGCTCGAAGGCGGGCCGACCCTGGCGTCGGCCTTCCTGGCTGCCGATCGTATCGACATGGTCGTGTGGTTCACCGCACCGCTTCTGCTCGGCGCGGGCAGGTCCGCCGTCGACGACATCGGAGTCGACTCGCTGGCAGGTGCACGACGCTTCGCCCTGCGCGGTGTCCGCGTCGTGGGCGAGGACGTCCGGATCGATCTGGAACGGGAGCGCGGCTGAGATGTTCACCGGCATCGTGGAAGAGCTCGGCGAGGTTGTGGCCCTGAGCTGGCCGGCGCAGGACGCGGCACGTTTGGAGGTGCGGGGTCCGATCGTGACCGCCGACGCTGTCACCGGCGACTCCCTGGCCGTCAACGGTGTGTGCCTCACTGTGGTCGAGGCCGGCCGCGGCGCGTTCATCGCCGACGTCATGGCCGAGACCCTGCGCGCCTCGGCGCTGGCGGACCTCGCCCCGGGGGACCGGGTCAACCTGGAACGGGCGGTCACCCCGGCCACGCGATTGGGTGGCCACATCGTCCAGGGGCACGTCGACGGCGTCGGCGAGGTGCTGCAGCGCACGTCCGGCTCCCGCTGGGAGGTCGTGCGATTTCGACTCCCGACCGCGTTGCGGCGATACTTGGTCCCGAAGGGCTCGATCACGGTCGACGGAGTGTCGCTGACCGTGGTGGAGCTGGGAGAGGATGACCACGGTCATTGGTTCACGGTGTCGTTGATCCCGACGACGCTGCGCGACACCACCCTGGGCGACCGGGCCGTCGGCGACCGCGTGAACCTGGAAGTGGATGTGACAGCGAAGTACGTCGAGTCCCTGCTGGTCTGGAGGTAGCGGTGATCCCGGCCGATGAGGTGCTGAAGGACGGCGATCCGTCGCGCCGTCGCGCCAAGCGCCGGCCACCGGTTGTGGAGCCCACGCGAGCCCCGGGCGGCGTCCGGCTGGATCCGGTGGCCGCTGCTGTCGAGGCGATCGGTCGCGGCGAGTGCGTCGTGGTGGTCGACGACGAGGACCGAGAGAACGAGGGCGACCTCGTGTTCGCCGCGGCGCGCGCCACTCCGTCCCTGGTCGCGTTCACGATCCGCTACACCTCCGGCGTGCTGTGCGTACCGCTGCCGGGTCCGGAACTCGACAGGCTCCAACTGCCCCCGATGACGAGGGTGAACGAGGACCGCAAGGGCACCGCCTACACCGTCTCGGTGGACGCCCGGAAGGGCGTCTCCACGGGCATCTCCGCCGCCGACCGCGCGCACACGATCCGCGTCCTCGCCGATTCGGCGACCGAGCCGTTCGACCTCGCCCGCCCGGGCCACGTCTTCCCGCTGCGCGCCGTCCAAGGCGGCGTCCTGAGCCGGGCCGGGCATACCGAGGCGGCGGTCGATCTGGCGCGCCTTGCGGGGTTGTCCCCGGCGGGGGCCATCGCCGAGCTCGTCAACGACGACGGCAGCATGATGCGCGCGCCGGGCTGTCGCGAGTTCGCCGACGAGCACGGCTTGCTGATGATCTCCATCGCCGACTTGATCGCCTACATCAGGCGGACCGAGAGCCAGATCGAGCGGGTCGCCGAGACCATGCTGCCCACCGAGCAAGGGCCGTTCCGGGCGGTGGGGTACCGCTCGCTCATCGACGGCGCCGAGCATCTGGCCCTGGTCCGCGGCGAGGTAGCCGACGGCCGACCGGTACTGGTCAGGGTCCACAGCGAATGCCTCACCGGTGACGTGTTCGGCTCGCTGCGCTGCGACTGCGGGCCGCAGTTGAACGCCGCCCTGCGGATGGTCGCCGAGGAGGGCGCCGGTGTCGTGCTCTACCTGCGGGGGCACGAGGGCCGCGGAATCGGGCTGCTGCACAAGCTGCGCGCCTACAGCCTGCAGGACGCAGGCCGGGACACTGTTGATGCCAACCTCGAGCTGGGCCTGCCCTCCGACGCTCGCGAGTACGGGACAGGGGCGCAGATCCTGGCCGATCTCGGGATCACCGACATGCGGCTGCTGACGAACAACCCGGCCAAGCGCGCCGGCCTGGAGGGATACGGGCTGCGCATCGTGGAGCGCGTCCCCATCGAAGCCGGCGTCAACGATCACAACATCGCCTACCTGCGCACGAAGGCTGACCGGATGGGCCATGAGCTGGTAGATCCCGCACTCGGCGGCCGCCAGCCCGACGACGCGGGGCCGGATCTGCAGGGCGGGCACGCACCGTCCGACGGGCTGGGGTGATGCAGTGAGCGGGGTCGGCAGTCCATCAACTGCAGTGCGCGCCGAGGGCGCACGGGTGGCGGTCGTGGCATCCTCCTGGCATGGCGGGATCATGGCGGCACTGACCGCATCGGCGGTGCGTACGATCGAGTCGGCTGGTGCTGCGGCGCATGTCTACCCGGTTCCCGGCACGTTCGAGCTCGCACTGGCGGCACGAACCGCGGCGCGGTCGGGCTATGACGCCGTCGTCGCGCTCGGTGTCGTCATCAGGGGCGGCACACCACACTTCGAGTACGTGTGCGACGCGGCGACAACGGGCCTCAACCGTGTTGCGCTGGACACCGGGGTCCCGGTCGGCTTCGGTGTGTTGACCTGCGACACCGAGGGACAGGCCATCGACCGGTCCGGCCTGCCGGGGTCGTCGGAGGACAAGGGCGCCGAGGCGGCTGCGGCGGCGCTCGCCATGATCGGTGTGGTGGCTGAGATCGCGAAAGCGGGGGAGCGATGAAGACTCTGGAGGAGTTGCTGGCCGAGTTGGGTCGGCGCCAGGCAGAGCGCCCCGAGGGTTCGAACACGGTGGCGCTGCTCGATGCCGGTGTCCACGGCATCGGCAAGAAGCTGCTGGAAGAAGCCGGCGAGACGTGGATGGCGGCCGAGTACGAAGGGCAGGAGCGGACGGCTGAGGAGCTGTCGCAGTTGCTGTACCACGCGGCCGTCCTCATGGTGGCGACCGGTCTCACGCTTGACGACATCTACCGGCACCTGTGATCGGGGCTGAGGAGGACATCGATGCTGCGCGTTGCGCTGCCCAATAAGGGCCAGCTGGCCGAACCGGCCAAACAGATGCTGCGGGAGGCCGGGTACTTGCGCAGCCACAGCCCGCGCGACCTCGTGGTCAGCGACCCTGACAACGATGTGGAGTTCTTCTTCCTGCGCCCCAAGGACGTGGCCCTCTACGTCGGCTCGGGAACCCTGGATCTGGGGATCACCGGCCGGGACATGCTGCACGATTCCGGCGCGACGGCCCAGGAAGTCCTGCCGCTCGGGTTCGCCCGGTCCACCTTCCGCCTGGCCGGGCCGGCGGGCCGCTTCAGCGACGTCGACGAGTTGTCGGGCCGCCGCATCGCGACGTCGTACCCGCGGCTTCTGGAGGGCTACCTGAACAGCGCCGGGCTCACCGCGTCGGTGGTGAAGCTCGACGGTGCAGTGGAGAACGCCGTCCGGCTCGGTGTCGCCGATGCTGTCGCCGACGTCGTGGACACCGGCACGACGCTCCGCCAGGCCGGCCTGCAACTGATCGCCGATCCCATCCTCACCAGCGAGGCGATCGTGGTCCGGCCGCGCTCGGCCCCGTCCTCAGCCGCAGTCGACGTCTTCATCCGCAGGCTCCAGGGTGTCATGACGGCCCGCTCCTACGTCCTGGTCGACTACGACATCCCCGACGCCCTGGTGCAACGGGCCTGCGAACTCACTCCGGGGTTGGAGTCTCCGACGGTTGCTGCACTGCATGAGACGGGGTGGTCTGCCGTGCGCGCAGTCGTTCCGAAGACGGATGTCCACCGCATCATGGACGACCTGGCCGACATCGGTGGTCGCGGCATCCTGGTGACGGCGATCACGGCGTGCCGGCTATGAGCGAGGAGCAGGTGGCGCATGACGCGGCCGGAAGCGAGCCGAGCGGCGTGAGGACGGCCTCGCAGCGACCCGAGGCCCGGAAGGCCGGTGCGCAGCGGACCGCCGCACAGAAGAGCGCCGCGACGAACGCGGCGGCGAAGAAGACTTCGGCGAAGAAGACCACGGCGAAGAAGACCACGGCCAAGAAGACCACGGCCAAGAAGACCACGGCGACGAAGACCACGGCGACGAAGACCACGGCGACGAAGACCACGGCGACGAAGGCCACGGCGACGAAGACCACGGCGACGAAGACCACGGCGACGAAGGCCACGGCGAAGAAGACCACGGCGACGAAGACCACGGCGAAGAAGACCACGGCGGCGAGACGGTCGGCCGCTCAGCACCCGACGCAGAGCACGGCTGCCCAGAACGCGGCCCAGGAGAAGCCGGCGAAGTCGACGGCCGGGCGGACGGCAACGGCGAAGAAGCCGACCGCTGCAAGGCCCACGTCGAAGACCAGTCCCAGCGAGAACAGGACTGCTCCGGCGAAGACTGCACCGGCGAAGCGGGCCACGGCGCGGGGGACCGCGCCTGCCCCGACCTCGGCTACGCCCATGACTGCCGGAGAGCCCGCCGCGGAGCCGCCAACGCCGACCCGCCCCGCGTCGACCGGGGCCACCGGGGCGCCGGACGCGCCAGCTGCTGCCGCGACGGTCGAGCGGAGCACGACGAAGTCGGTGGACGCCGGCGGATCGGCGCCCCGCATCCCCATGCGCGCGGAAGTGGGTGCCGCTGCCCGCGCCGCGCTCGGTCGTCGGCTGCAGTCCGTTCTCCAGGCCAAGGCCGGTCAGCGCGAAGTGGCGCGCCTGGCGGAGGCGCTCGAGGCGGCGCAGGCGGGCGCAGCGCGCTCAGCATCGGCAGCACCGCGCCCGGCGAAGCCGCCCCGGGGACGCCAGCCCATCTCGCAGCCGCCCGAGCATCAGACCGCACCACAGGTGGACGTGCTGTCGCGGGTCTTCGGTCTGGTCGTGGGATCCGCCGTGCTCGCAGGGGGCAGTGGCGGTCGGATGCTGGCCGGTGCGACGGGGCTGCACGGTCCTGGCGATGCGCTGCCGGCCGAGCCGTTGATCGACTTCGGGGTCGGCCTCAGCGATGCCGTCGTGACCGCGGTGCAGGGCGCGCTCAACCGACTCATCGCCAAAGTCGCCCCCGTCGCGACCCTCCTGGCCAGGCCCGCGCAGGATGCTTGGGACTTGGTGGGGGAGTTCATCGCGCCGGCGGTCCAGCCTATCCAGGAGCGTGGACGGGCGCGTCGCAGTCTCGCCGAGGAGGAGGCCACCGAGGTCGCCGAGACGCTGCTCCCGCTCGCGATGGACCTCGTGCTCGACAGGGTCGTCATCGCCGAGGTGCTCAATCGCATCGACCTGTCCGAGGTGCTCGAAGTTGCCCTGCAGCAGATCGACATCGGTGAGGTGCTCGATCTCATCGACATCGAGGAGGTGCTGACGGCGACCATGCAGCGGGTGGATCTCACCGAGATCGCCCTGGAGTACATCGACATGCGCCGCGTCATCGATGCTGCCGTGCGCGAGGTCGACGTGACCGCGGTGCTGCGCACCCAGTTGGAGGGCATGGACCTCGCCGACCTCATCCGATCCACTCCGACGTCACTGGCCGGCGGCGCACTGCGCCAGACGACCCGGTTCGTCCGACGCGGGTGAGGCTGGTGAGCCCGAGCCGGGATTGACCGGGGCTCGGGGGCACCAGGACAGACGCAGCCCCTGCCCCGGTATCGCCAACGCACACGGCACTGGGAGCACAACCGCCGATCGGCCGCTCACAGCGCCAACTAGGCTGGCCGCATGCCCGCGATCTCCGCCGCCGACCTCATCGCCGTCCTGACCGATGCCGGCAGTTACCGATCCTGGGACGAGGCTCCCGACCTGGACCGCTCGGGCGACGATACGGCGTACGGCGAACAGCGGAGACGGGCAGCAGACCGATCCGGTGCGGACGAGTCCGTCGTGACCGGCTCGGCGAGCATCGACGGCTTCCGCGTCGCCATCGTGGCCAGCGAGTTCGGCTACCTCGCCGGGTCGATTGGCCTGGACGCCGCCAACCGCATCATCGGAGCCTACGAGCGCGCCGCCGACGAGGAACTGCCGATCATCGCACTGCCGATCTCCGGCGGCACCAGGATGCAGGAGGGGACTCCGGCGTTCCTGCGCATGGCGGGCATCGCGGCGGCAGCAGCCGAGCATCGCCGTCGCGGCCTGCCCTCGCTGGTGCTCCTCCGCGGCCCGACCACCGGGGGCGTGCTGGCCACCTGGGCCTCCTTGGGGCAGGTATCGGTCGCGGAGCCCGGCGCGCTGATCGGGTTCCTGGGGCCGCGGGTCTTCCAGGAGCTGATGGGGCGTCCCTTCCCTCCCGGCATCCAGCAGGCGGAGCACCTCGCCGATGTCGGGATCATCGATCGCGTCCTGCCCATCGACCAGTGGTCCGGTGCGGCTGCGGACCTCCTGCGGACCACGGCCGGCAGGCCGGACGCTCGCCCGGCCTGGTCGCCCCCCGCGGCAGCGCCGAAGGCACCAGCACCTCAGGTCGTCGTCCCGCCTGCTGCGCCGCATCCGGATCCCGCCGCCTGGGGGCGTGTCGAAGCCACGCGGTCGGCAGGCAGGCCGGGAGCCGTGCAGTGGCTCGACCAGTGCGCGGGCTCGGTGTGGCGGCTTTCCGGCTCGGGGGCCGGCGATCGGGCAAGCGGACTGCTCATCGGCCTGGCCGATCTCGGCGGACGGGGCGTCGTCGTCGTCGCTCAGGACCGTCGGGCCCAGGCGGCGGGAGAGCTCATCGGCCCATGGAGCCTGCGCGGCGCTCGGCGCGCAATGCGACTGGCGCAGGACCTGGGCCTGCCCCTGGTGACGATCGTCGATACACCCGGAGCCGAGTTGTCGCCGTCGGCGGAGGAAGGAGCCATGGCCGGCGAGATCGCCCGGTGCCTGGCCGATCTCGCGCTCCTTCCGGTGCCGACCGTGTCATTGCTGCTCGGTCAGGGGACCGGTGGGGGTGCCATCGCGCTGCTCCCGTGCGACCGCGTGATCGCTGCCGAGAACGGATGGGTGACGCCGCTGCCTCCCGAAGGGGCGGCCGCGATCGTGCATCGCGATGCGGGTCGGGCGCCCGAGATGGCAGCGGCCCAGCAGATCACCGCCGGCGCGCTCGCTGCTGCCGGGGCCGTGGACGCCGTCGTCCCGGAGCGGGGGGAGTGGCTGCGCGAGACCGGTCACGCGGTAGCCGCGGCCCTGGACGACCTCGGGGCGCAACCGACGGTGGAACGCCTGCGCAGCCGCCGCGCCCGGTGGCGGACGATCGGCGGATAGCCGCGCCGCCGGCCCCCTCCCAGCGCGCCGGTGCGCTGCGCTGAGAACACTCGGCGTCAGCCTGCAGCCGGCCTGCTCCGGCCGCCGCGTCCGGCAGCGCCCGGCGACCGCCGGGATGCTCGGCTGTAGCGGTCGCCTGGCCCTTGGCCGGGCGGATCGGCGACGGGGGAGAAGTCGGCGAACGCGGCCTGCAGCGACTGCAGCCCATCGCGGAGCGGAGCGGCGTGCTGACTGCCGATGTGGGGCGCCGCGCCGTCGATCAGCCCGGCGAGCGCCTCGATGAGGATGCGCGCGTCGGCCAGATCGCGGTCCTTGTCGCCGTCCTGGTACAGGCCGGTCTTGACGGCGGCCGCCGTCATGAGATCCACGATATGGGCTCCGAGGATCTCCACCGCGGACAGGGCGGCGAGGTCGCGCACGGACTGTGCTGCCAGGGTGTCCTCGGACGCAGTCGCCGCGTCGTCGGGGTGCGGGTGATTCGGCGCATCGGGGCTCACCCCGCTACACTTGCACACGGTGGATCGGTCGACACGGCCGGTCCGGTGCTCAAGCACCGCACGAAAGCGGAGTCCACTCCCACCCTCCGACCTCAGGTCGTCGGGTCCGCGCCGAACGGCAGTCACTGCCGCGTCGTCCGGGGATGGAGTCTGCGTTCCTGACGACGAAGGAGGCGCTATCAGCGACGAGACTCGCATCAATGAGCGGATCCGTGTCCCCGAGGTACGACTCGTGGGCCCGAACGGCGAGCAGGTCGGCATCGTCCGCATCGAGGACGCCATGCGACTGGCCGTGGAGAGCGATCTGGATCTGGTGGAGGTCGCCCCCGACGCGCGGCCACCGGTGTGCAAGCTCATGGACTACGGCAAGTTCAAGTACGAAGCTGCGCAGAAGGCCCGTGAGGCGCGCAAGAACCAGGCGCATGCCCTCATCAAGGAGATGAAGCTGCGGCCGAAGATCGATCCCCACGACTACGAGACGAAGAAGGGCCACATCGTCCGCTTCCTCAAGGCGGGGGACAAGGTCAAGGTCACCATCATGTTCCGGGGGCGCGAGCAGTCGCGCCCGGAGCTCGGCTACCGGCTGCTGCAGCGGTTGGCCGAGGATATCGACGAGCTCGGATACGTGGAGTTCGCGCCCAAGCAGGACGGGCGCAACATGATCATGGTGGTCGCGCCGCACAAGAAGAAGGCCGAGGCCCGGGCAGAGGCGCGGGCGGCCAAGACCCAGCAGGGCGAGGATCCGGCGGACGTCCCGTCCGGCGAGTCGCTCTGACCGACGAACCAGGAGCAACGATGCCGAAGATGAAGACCCACAGCGGCACGAAGAAGCGGGTCAAGGTGACCGGTTCCGGAAGGCTGCGGCGAGAGCAGGCCAACAAGCGGCATCTGTTGGAGGGCAAGTCCAGTCGCCGCACCCGCCGCCTGACCCCAGACGTGGACGTGAGCCCGGCCGACGCGAAGCAGGTCAAGCGCCTGCTCGGCAAGCGCTGATCCGCGCTCGAGAACGAAGGAGCAACACATGGCACGCGTGAAGCGGGCAGTCAACGCGCACAAGAAGCGGCGCGAGGTCCTCGAGCAGGCCTCCGGCTACCGCGGTCAGCGGTCCCGCCTGTACCGCAAGGCGAAGGAGCAGGTTGCGCACTCCGGTGTGTACGCCTTCGACCACCGCCGCGACCGGAAGGGCGACTTCCGCCGGCTGTGGATCCAGCGGATCAACGCCGGTGCTCGGGCCAACGGGATGACCTACAACCGGTTCATCCAGGGCCTGAAGAACGCCGGCATCGAGGTCGACCGGCGGATGATGGCCGAACTGGCGGTGAACGATCCCGCTGCCTTCGCAGCGCTGGTGGAATCCGCACGCTCGGCGAACGCCTCGGCCTGACGCAATGACGTACGGCAGCCCGGGGGGCTCCGGACCCACATCGGTCCGGTCCCCCCGGGTTTCTGCTGTCCGCAAGTTGCGGCAGCGCAGCGAGCGGGAGGCGCGCCAGCTGTTCATCGCTGAAGGGCCGCAGGCGGTCGCCGAGGCCGCAAGCGCGGTGCGGGAGGTGTACGCCACCGCCGAGGCGGCCCCGCAGTGGCCCGGCGCGGTCGTCGTCCCTGACGAGGTCCTGCAGGCAATGGCCGAGACCCGCAACCCTCAGGGCGTGCTCGCCGTGTGCCGCTTCGTGGACGTGGCCCTCGACACCATCGCCGCGCCGAACCTGTCCGCGCTGCTGTGGCAGATCAACGACCCGGGCAACGCCGGCACCGTGCTGCGGACCGCTGACGCCGCCGGTGCCGACGCGGTGCTGTTCAGTACCGGCTCGGTCGACGTCTACAACGGCAAGTGCGTGCGCTCGACCGCCGGCTCGCTGTTCCACGTGCCCGTGGTGCGGGACGTGGACCCGTTGGCGGCGATCGGGGCGCTTCGGTCGGCCGGGGCCACCGTGCTGGCCGCCGACGGCGGTGGCGAGTCGCTGCTGTACGACCTGCTCCCTGCCGTGCCCGGCGGTGCTGGGGTGCTGGCCGGGCCGGTGGCGTGGGTGTTCGGCAACGAGGCCCGGGGGCTGGATCGCGCGATCGCATCGGCCTGCGACCTGACGGTGTCGATCCCGCACGCCGGAGGAGCCGAGAGCCTCAACCTGGCCGCCGCCGCGTCGGTGTGCCTGATGACGAGCGCCGCGGCGCAGGCCGGGAGGATTGTGCGGGCAGGGTAGTCCTACGGCGGCGCACATCGATGGACGCCACTGTGGTGGCTGTCACTTCGATCCCCGTCTCCCCGCTGAGGGCAAACCTGGCGAAGGTGCTCGCGGAGGTCGAGTCGAGTGGTCGAATCCTGTGGACACGCCATGACCGGGTCTTCTGGCCGGTGAGGCGGCCCGCGCCGCCTGGAAGCGGACGCACACCTTGGCGTCCTTCTTGGACACGTCCATGCCGGCGCAGCGGGTGGATGACATCGCGGGCTGATCACTCCGTTCCGTTCGGTCAGAGCGACCTGCGCCGAGGTGAGTCGGGTTCCAGCAGAGGAGTCTGAGTCACGTGCTCACGGCCAGGATCCTCGGTTCCCGCGGAAGTCCTCCGACGCCACGCTCGATGGCAGGCACAGGCACTACTGGTTGTTCGTCGTCCGGCCTCGGCGCACCGGACGCGCCGACCGATCTTCCACCTCCACCGTTGGCCGATTGCCATGCGGTGCTTGATCGGAACTCAGAACGCAGCTCGCTCGACCCACCAGCTTGCGCAATCGAGCAGCCGACGATCGCCGATCATGCCGCAAGCT
>CAVXYG010000009.1:0-156208 GCA_963766005.1 uncultured Actinomycetota bacterium
AGTTGCTGCGGGCAGGGTTAGGGCGTTCCCACCAAGTACGTGATCAGACCAGCGAAGGCATGCCGCACGGCAAACCGCACACGAGCAAGGGTGGTCACAGCCCCGGAGGCCCTCCGATGAACGCGGTCCGCGGGAAGGAGCTGGAGGCCAAGCAAGATCGATGTGGAGATCACCGCCCACGACGTGGCAGACCCCAGGACTGTCGGCACCTCCTGGCTCTGCGTCAACCACTGCGCTGTACGAGAGTAAGGACCAGGCTCGCCGCCCCAGTGACAATCTCGGGCACGAAGTACGCGAACACCTCGGGCCAGGTTGCGGCCGAGCGTCGTGAGCGGTCGCCTTCCGTGGCATGGGACAACGCGTGATGCGGTACGGACTGCGGCACACAAAGTCCTGATAGGGCTCGCGTTGCGGCCGTTCCACGCATGGAATGCACCATGGCGTCCGCCATCCGGGCCAGCCGAGACCCACGCCGTGCTAGCATTGACAGCACATGAGGGAGGTGAGCGCCATGAGCGTGGTGACCATTCGCGACCTGGATCCACGGGTGAAGGCTGGCCTGCAGCGACGAGCGGCAGAACACGGCCGGTCCATGGAGGCTGAGGCTCGGGCGATCCTTGCGGAAGCTGTCCTACCTCCCGGTGAAGGGCTGTTCACCGCCCTGCACCGGACGTTCGCTGACCTCGGTGGGGCGGAGCTTGAGCTCCCGCCGCGGACCGCGGCCCGCCCGCCGGTGGAGTTCAGCGCGTGATCATCCTGGACACCAACGTCGTTTCCGAGCTGATGCGTCCGGCCGGTGACCCACGGGTGCTCAACTGGATGCGCGAGACCAGCGATGGGGACCTCGCGACCACGGCGATCACGGTCGCCGAGATCGAATACGGACTGGCAAGACTGCCCGACGGATCGCGGGCCGATGCGCTGCGGACCGCCGCGGCCGGACTGTGGGAGTCCTTCGCCACAACGATCCTGCCGTTCGACGTCGCCGCGGCTCGCAACTACGGTTCCCTGATGGCCGCGCGTGAACGTGCCGGCCGGCCGACGAGTGCTCTCGACACCCAGATCGCCGCGATCGCGAAGGTACACAAGGCCAAGGTCGCCACTCGGAACGTCGCCGACTTCCAGGGCATGGGACTCAAGCTGATCGACCCGTGGGCCAACACCCGGTGACTACGCCCCGGAGATCGCCCGCGATCTTGGCCAGGACCAGTCCTCCTGACCCGGGCCGAACGGCGCCGCTGACACATCCGGCGCATGCCCGATGCGGACTACCGGGCCATCCTGCAGAACGCCAGCCCAGCCTCAAGGACACGCATGGCGCCACCCGCGGCATACCGGCTCCGCGAGCGGACGCACCGTTGAGGTGAGCGAGCGTCGCGGGCATGCCCACTCCGCCACCGCCGTTTCGCGGTGTGGTGACGGTCGGCGCCTTCTTGCCAGCAACTCCTGAGTGCGCCACAATTGTGGCCATGAGCATCCAGTCGTTGCGGGAAGTTCGTGACCACTTCAGCGAGGTCGTGGACCGGGTCGAGCAGGAGCATGAGCGGGTCACGGTGACGCGCAATGGGCGCGCGGCGGCCGTGATCCTGAGCCCGGAGGACCTGGCCCAGCTCGAGGAGACCCTCGATGTGCTGTCCGACCCCGATGCGCTGGCCGATATCCGCGAGGCTGATGCCGCCTACCGCAGCGGTGACGTCGTCCGCGGTGTGGACGCTGTGCGCGCCCTGCGCCCGTGACCAGCGAGGACCTCCACGAGCTGGTCGTCACACCGCCCGCAGCCCGCGCGATCCAGGCGGGGCTGCCTGAGCCCGTCGCCGCAGCGGTGATCGAGTTCCTCACCGGGGCCCTGATCCGCGATCCCCGACGCGTGGGCAAACCCCTGCGCGGCGACCTCGCCGGCCTCCATTCAGCACGGCGCGGCACCTACCGCGTGCTGTACCGGATCAACGACACCACCCGCGAGGTCGTCGTTGTCCGCATCGACCACCGGCGCGACGCCTACCGACCACGCTGACCAAGGGACTCGGTGCACTGCCCGAGTCGCGCCCGCACAGCAGTCTTCGGCTTCCCGGCACCGCGTCACATCGCCGCGTAGCGGGCACTGTGAGCCTGAGGAGTGCGGAGTGCGGATCCGACGTCAAGTCAGAAGGGTGCGTGGCCGGATGGTCTGCGCAGCGGTGGGCGAGGAGTCCCCTGGCGCCTCTCCACCCGCAGACGCAACAGCTTCGCTCAACGGCGCTGCGCCGCTGAGCGGGCCCTCGGCGCGGCTACGCCCCTGGGTCGGACACGGACCTGTCGGCGGAGGGTCCGCGATCGGCCAACAGATCGCGGATCTCCCGCAGGAGCGCCACCTCTTTGGCCTCCAGCTCTGCGGGGGTGTCATGGGTCTGCAGGAACTTCTCCCGGTACTTGTTCATCGGCATGACGAAGATGAAGTAGACCACGGCAGCGGTGATCAGGAACGTGATGATCGCGTTGATCATCAGCGCGAAATCGATGACCTGGCCATTGATCGTGACCGTGCCCCCCAACTCGTCGGCCGATCCGCCCAGGATCACCCGGACGATCGGCTCGATCAATCCCTGGGCGAACGCGTTGACCAGCGCCGTGAACGCGGCGCCGACCACGACCGCCACTGCGAGGTCGATGACGTTGCCGCGCAGGATGAAGTCCCGAAACCCCTTGACCATGCTGATCCCTCCGGAGAACTGCCGAAATACTATGCCGTGGGCGATCCAGGGCAAACTCCCCCTGCGAACCGCACCCGGGCGCAGCACACTGGTGCGATGAAGCACATGTCGACCTTCCGCGGCATCGCACCCGACGCGGTCTACGCCGAGCTCACCACCACCGACTTCCTGCTGGCGTTTGCCGAGGAAGTGGGGGTGGTCAGCGGGGAACTGGACATCCGCACGTCGGCCGGGACTGAGGTCGCCGCCATGCCGTGGAGCTTCCCCACCAATCGCCCGGGCATCCCGTCGCTGGCGCGCAAGTTGCTGCCCGACGAGGTCCAGCTCGATTGGTTCCAGCAGTGGGGACCGCTCGCGGACCCGCCGATTCCCGGAACGATGAAGGTCTCCCTGCACGGCACGCCCTCCGCCACCGTGAACGCGAATGCCGAACTCGCCGCGCAAGGCGAGGACACGGTCTACACGATCGTCACGAAGACCAAGACCAGCCTCCGGTGGCCCGTGGCGGGCACGGTCGAGAACACGCTCGACAAGGAGCTCGTCGGGTGGATCCTGCAGGTGCAGGCTCGGGTGCTCCGGCGGCGCCTCGGGCTCCCCGCCGAGCAGTAGCGGCCTCAGGCCGCGCGGCCTGGATTCAGCGCATCGCGGTCCGCATGGAGTCCAGGACGGCCCCGCATGCCTTCGCAGCGGCGGCGTACTCCCCCTCGGCCGCGAGTTCGCCGGCGCGCTGATAGTCGGTCGCCCACTGCTCGATGATCACCGGCGTGATCCCCGCCCCGACCGTGACGCGTGCCGCCCGGTCGAGGTACTCATCCGAGCAGGCCTGGAATGCGCTGGGATCGGCCTGCTGGTCGGGCAGGCTGCGCGGGGTCTGCGGTTGCGGCGGCGCCGTCGGCCCCGGGGCTTGCGGAGTGGCTGCCGCAGCGCCGGGCGTGGTGATCGCGGTCGACGGGGCGGCCGGGCCAGTCGACCGCGTCGGATCGGTGCTCGGCATCCCGGAGGGCAACGCGCTCGGTGTCGCGCTGGTCGACGGCGTCGCGGATCGGCTGTCCGCACTCGTTGACTGCCGAGGTTCTGCGCCCACTCCGCCGGTGCCGGTGGTGCAACCCACCAGCCCGCCGAAGCCCAACGCGACGGCCACAACGGCTGTCCCCCAGCGGATCCCCATAACGACCACCCTAGGTCAGGCGACACCGAGGCTGTGCACCTGCGCAATCGCTCGCCGCAATCCACAGGAAGACCCTGGTATCCACAAGGATCTGTGGACGGATATCTCCGCTATGCCGGAATTGCCCGATTTGTTTCCACAGGCCCATCCACACACCGCCGCGCGTGGAGCCCCATGTTATCCACAGCCCGACCGCCCTGGTTGGGGACAACGAGACCGAACGGCGGCGAGTCTGGCGACTTACGCTGAAGACGACGGAGGTGGGTCATGCGAGCAGGATCGCGGCCACTAGCTGCCTTGGCGCTCGCCGGTGCCGTTGCGCTGGCGGGGTGCTCGGTGTCGACTAGATCGGCACCCGCAGGCCCGACCGACCTGGAGCCGTTCCTTACCCAGGACGTGCGGTGGGACGACTGCCCCGACAGCGACGACTTCCTCGACGCCTTTCCCGCGGTGGCCCAGTGCGGCACCGTGGAGGTGCCGGTGGACTACTTCGACAGTGGCTCCCGCCGCGGTTCGATCGACATCGCGGTCGTGCGCATCCCGGCCGAGACGCCCGTCTGCCGGCTCCCTGCTGGTGAACCCTGGCGGACCGGGTGCGTCGGGTGTGGACCATGTTGCCGCCAACGCGCAGGCCCTGCGCAGCGCGCTGCCCGGGTACGACATCGTCGGCTTCGACCCCCGGGGCGTGGGGCGCAGTGCGGGCTTCGACTGCAAGCAGGGCACACAGACCCGGCGCGCCCTCATCGAGTTGGATTTCACACCGGAGGACGCCGACGAGTTCGACGCCACCTTCGCCACGACCGCCGCCTACGACGAGGCGTGCCGCGACGCCAATCCGATCTGGGGCTTCCTCGGCACGAGCAGCGTTGCCCGCGATGCGTACGTCCTCTCCCGGGCGCTCGGAGACGACGGCATCAACTTCTACGGGGTCTCCTACGGCAGTGTCATCGGCTACGAGCTGCTGCGCACCTATCCCGATGCTGTGGACAGGCTGATCATCGAGTCCCCGGTGGATCCGGCCGTGGCGGAGGTGCTGGCGGAGCAGTTGGCCGCCTTCAACACCAAGATCGAGGAATTGCTCCGGTTGTGCGCGACACCGGACTACCTCTACTGCGGCGCGGGACGCAGCGCCGAGCAGGTGCGCGAGGAGTTCATCGCCGCGCTGCGCGACATCGAGAACCCCGAGTACCGCTCGATCTCACGCGGGGGCCCCAGCGAGTCACTGGTCTACTACGGCATGATCCTGCCGCTGTACTTCGAATGGAGCCAGGAGTACACCAAGCTGTATCTGGACGCGGTCCACGCCCTGATCAACAACGGCGATGCCTCGAGCTTCGAGCGGTGGGGGTACCTCTACCAGGGCTACGACCCGACGTCGCGCCAGTTCTTCACCACCGACGACATCCAGGAGGTCGTCCTCTGCCTCGACGAGTCGAAGCGGCCGGAGAACACCGACATCGCCGAGGAGCGGCGCCGGGACCAGGCGGAACTGGCTTCGATCCAGAAGCGGGCCCCCTTGCTGCACGCGGTCGCGTTCAGCGAGGCCTACCTCGACGACGATCGAGCCTTCGAGCCGTGCTCGTACGCACAAGTTGCGTTCGCCGACGCCGGCGTCCCCGACCCGCTGCCCGAGCCCGAGCCGGTGGCCAATCCCGGACAGGTGCCGGTGCTGGTGCTCGGAGTCAGCGGCGACACAGCGACTCCGTATGCGTGGTCCAGCACTGTCGCGCGGGCACTTGAGGCGCCCCTGATCACCCAGGACACGACCGGGCACGGCGTCTACGTCGACTCCGGCAACAGCTGCACGCAGGCGGTCGTGGCGGACTACCTGGCCTCCGGTGCCCTGCCGCCGGCCGACGTCACCTGCTGAGCAGGGGAGTCCCGCCGATCGCTGAGGGCGGTCGACGCACTACCGGCCGTGCGCTCGAAGGAAGCGATGGGCGGCGTCACGCAGCCGGTGTGATGGCGCCGAAGTGGCCGGTGAGGAGGCCGGACCGGTTCTCGACGGGACTCGCACTGCTGTCGATGGCTCAGAGGCACCCGACCGGGCGGGCCGCACCTCGCCATCACCACCACCAGCCCCACAGAGGGGCTGTGGCTGGTGGTGCGCGAGGGGGGAGTTGAACCCCCACGTCCTTGCGGACACACGGACCTGAACCGTGCGCGTCTGCCTATTCCGCCACTCGCGCCTGCACCTGCCCCGAGGGGCACGGGTGCCAGGATATCACCGCCGAGCACGGGTCGGCGTCGCCCGGATGACGTCCCCGGCGGCCTCCGCCCTGCCGCCACTGGGACGAAGATCGCCATTCATCGTGTCCGTGCGACTACGATCAAGGCCATTGGCACTCCGTCCGACCACGCGGGAGGCGCATCGTGGGCCTGCTGGACAACTTCGAGCAACGGCTCGACCAGTTGGTGAATGGCCCTTTCCAGCGCGCCTTCAAAGACGTTGTGGAACCTGTGGAGATCGCCTCCCGGATCACCAAGGAGATGGACAAGCGGTCCGCCATCATCAGCCGCGGCCGCACCGTCGTCCCCAACGCCTTCACCGTGGAACTGTCCTCCCACGACTTCGAGCGCCTCAGCGAACTCGTGGAGGCAATCCGGTTCGAACTCATGGGCGTGGTCCGGCAGCACGCCATGGACCAGCGCTACACGTTCCTCGGCAACATCAAGGTGGATCTGGAAGAGGACCCGACGCTGGACACCGGAGTGTTCCGGGTGCGCAGCGAGACGCTGCCGGACGCGCACCCGCCGCAGCAGCCGTCGGTCGCCGCGACGCCTGAGTACGCCGGTCACCCGCACCTCCTGCTCGGCGGCACGACCTATCCCCTGACGAAGTCCCGCACGCGGCTGGGTCGGGGCACCGGAGTGGATATCCCCGTCGATGATGCCGGCGTGAGCCGCGCCCACGCCGAGATCGTGCTGGGCATCCCGCCAATCGTGCGCGACCTGGGGTCCACCAACGGCACAGCTGTGGACGGTCGCAAGGTGGCCGAGTCGCCGCTGCACGACGGCGCACAGATCACCATCGGGGGTACCACGATGACCTTCCGGAGCGGCTGATGTCCGAATTTGCCCTCACGATGATCCGGCTGGGGTTCCTCCTGCTGCTGTGGATCGCCGTCTTCTCCGCCATCGCCGTCCTGCGCCGCGATCTTGCCGCCCCCCGGGAGGCGCGTGCCGTGGCGGTGGCATCCAGCGCCCCGGTCGCCGGCGGGAAGTCCAGCCGCCGGGGTCGGCGCTCCAGCGGCCGGAAGCTCACCGTCGTCGAGGGCGAGTTGAAGGGCACCGCCGTTCCGCTGAGCACCTCGGTCATCACCATCGGCCGAGCCCCGGACTCCACCATCGTGCTGCGCGACGACTACGTCTCCACGCGGCACGCCAGGGTCTACCCCTCAGGCGCCGACTGGGTCGTGGAGGACCTCGGATCCACCAACGGCACCTGGGTCAACAAGACCCGAGTGGTGACCCCGACCGTGCTGGAACCCGGTCAGGACCTCCGCATCGGCCGCACCACGATGCGGATCGGGAAGTAGCGGCTATGGCGCTGGGACTGCGCTACGCAGCACGCTCCGATGTGGGCATGGTGCGCAAGGGCAACGAGGACTCCGGGTACGCCGGTTCGTGGCTGCTCGCCGTCGCCGACGGCATGGGCGGCCACGCCGCCGGCGAACTGGCCAGTGCCATCGCCGTGGCGACCTTCGCCGAGGTTGCGGACGCCCAGTTGCGCGAGGACGAGGCGCTGAGCGTCCTCGGCGACGCGGTCGACCTCAGCAACGAGCGCATCGCCGACGTGATCGCCGAGGAGCCCCAGTACCAGGGGATGGGCACGACGTTCACCGGCCTGGCCTGGCTGCGTGACCGGCTCGGGCTGGTCCACGTGGGCGACTCCCGCGCCTACCTGCTCCGGGACGGCGAGCTGGTCCAGCTCACCAGGGACCACACCTACGTGCAGACCCTCGTGGACTCCGGACAGATCACCAAGGAGGAGGCGGCGATCCATCCGCGGCGCAACCTGATCATGCGTGCCATCGACGGCGTGCATGCCGTGGAGCCGGACCTGTCGATCCGCGACCTGCAACTCGGCGACCGCTATCTGCTCTGCAGCGACGGGCTCAGCGGCGTGGTGGACGAGGACGTCATCTCCCGGGAGTTGTCCAACGGCGATCCGACCGGCGTCGTGACCAGGCTCGTCGACCTCGCGCTGGAGGCCGGGGCGCCGGACAACGTCACCGTCGTGGTGGCCGATGTCGTCGAGCGGCCCGACGGCATCGGAGCTTCCCTGGCCACGCCGGTGGTGGTGGGGGCCGCCGGCGAGGCCCGCAACCGCCGCCGGCTGCCCGAGGTGCCGTGGCCCGACGATGCGCAACCGGACCCGGCGGGCGGCATCGACGAGGTCGAGCCGGAACCCGAATTCGAGCCGCGGCCGGTCGGTTCCCCGGCACGCCCCGTCTGGAAGAACACCGCCATCCTCATTGCCGGTGCCTCGCTGATCCTGCTCGCCTTCGTCGGCGGGGCCCTGCTGCTGTGGGTCAGCGGCCAGTGGTACGTCGGTGAGCGCGACGGCAACGTGGCGATCTATCAGGGCGTGCCTGGCGAGCTCGGGCCGATCCCGCTGCAGCGGCTGGACCAGGAAACCGGTATCGCCGTGTCCTGGCTGCCGGTCTACGACCAGCAGCGGGTCGAGCAATCGATCCTGGTCGATTCCCAGGACCAGGCCATCAGCACCGTGGCCGAACTCGACGCCCGTGCCGAGCAGTGCCGCAGCGACGCGCCGCCTGAGGGGTGTCCGCTGCAGCCGTCGGTTCCGGCGCCGGCGGCAGCAGAGCCCGAGGGGGCGTCGTGAGCCTGGCCGCGCCCGAACGCACCGATACCTCAGCCGATCTCGGGGCCGATCGGCGCACCGCTGAACTGGGCCTGATGGTCCTGGCGTGGGTCATCGGAATGTTCGCCTTCGCCCAGGTCCAATGGGCCACCGACCGGCCCATCAGCGTCACCTTCTGGATCCTGGCCGGTGTCACGGCGGGCGTCGGCGTCCTGATGCATGCGGCTGCCCGCATCTGGGCCAGCCACGCCGAACCGCTGCTGCTGCCCTTGGCCTACCTGATGAACCTGCTGGGCCTGGCCATGATCTACCGACTCGATGTCGCCGAGGCCGAGCGGGCGGCGGCCAACAGTTCCCCCACGCCCTCCCCGGTGGTGATCAGCCAGATCACCTGGCTGGCTGCCGGGATGGTGCTCCTCGTGGCTGTGCTCTACTTCGTGCGAGACCACCGATACCTGCAGCGCTTCACCTACATCTCGTTGCTCGGCGCGACGATCCTGCTGCTGCTGCCGCTCGTCCCCGGCATCGGCGCAACGATCAACGGGGCGACGCTGTGGATCCGGATCGGCCCGTTCTCGCTGCAGCCGTCGGAGATCGCCAAGATCCTGTTCGCCATCTTCATCGCCGGCTATCTGGTGACAGCGCGCGACACCTTGGCCCTGGCTCGCAGACGATGGCTCGGCGTTGCCATTCCGCGCGGCAGGGACATGGGTCCGCTGCTGATCGCCTGGGCGATCGCGATGGTCGTCCTGGTCTTCGAGCGCGACTTCGGCACCGCGATCATCTTCTTCGGCATGTTCGTCATCACGCTCTTCGTGGCGACGGGGCGGCGGTCGTGGTTGGTGATTGCCATTGGCTTGGTGGTCGTCGGAGCAGCCTTCGCCTACACCTTCTTCAACCATGTCCGCATCCGTGTGAAGATCTGGATCGACCCCTTCGAGTACGCCAACGACGAGGGGTTCCAGATCGTTCAGGCCCTCTACGGGCTGGCCAACGGCGGCATGCTGGGGACCGGATTGGGCCAGGGCTATCCGCAACTGGTGCCGTTCGCCAACAGCGACTTCATCATCGCCTCCTTCGGCGAGGAGCTCGGGCTGACCGGCCTGTTCGCGATGCTCGTCATCTTCGCCATCCTGGTGCAGCGCGGTCTGCGCACCGCGATCGCCTGCCGGGATACCTTCGGCCGCATCCTGGCCGTCGCCCTGTCCTCGGTGTTCGCGCTGCAGGTGTTCGTGGTCGTGGGCGGCGTGACCAAACTCATCCCCATGACCGGGCTGACCACGCCGTTCTTGTCCGCCGGCGGATCCGCACTGGTCGCGAACTGGATCATGATCGGGCTGCTCATGCGGATCTCGGATATCACCCGCCGTCCTGAGCGGTACGTGCCCTCCGGCGACACCTCCGGCATCGGAGTCGTCCGATGAGCAAAGAGATCCGGCTCCTCGGGGGCGCGCTCACCGTCCTGCTCCTTGCGCTGCTCGCCAACCTCACCTACATCCAGGTCTTCCAGGCCGAGGAACTGCGCGCCATGCCTGGCAACCAGCGAGCGGTGCTCGAGGAGTACTCCATCGAGCGGGGACCGATCTTGGTGGGCACCGCAGCGGTGGCGCAGTCCAACCCGACGTCCGGCGACCTCAAGTACCAGCGTGAGTACGCCAACGGCCCGTTGTACGTCCCGGCAACCGGCTTCTACTCGCGGCTGTACGGCTCGACCGGTCTGGAGAAGGCGGAGAACGACGTCTTGTCCGGTACCGACGACCGGTTCTTCGTCTCCCGCCTCCAGCAGCTCATCGCCGGACGCGACCAGCAGGGCGGCACCGTCACCACCACGCTGATCGCCGCCGCCCAGGAGGCCGCCGCCCAGGGCCTGCAGGGCAAGCAGGGCGCCGTCGCGGCGATCGACCCGAGGACCGGTGCCATCCTCGCGCTGGTGCAGTCGCCGTCCTTCGATCCGAACATCATCGCCTCGAAGAGCACCTCCGAGGCGCAGCAGTACTACCAGAGCCTGAACAGCGATCCCGCCGAGCCGCTGCTGAACCGCCCGCTGGTGTCCCTGGTGGCGCCCGGCTCCACCTTCAAGGTGGTGGTCGCCGCGGCCGCCCTGGACTCGGGCAGGTTCACGCCGTCCTCGATCCTGCCGGGCCCGGCCCTCTACACCCTGCCCGGCACCAGAACGCAGATGCGCAACTGGTTCAACGGTCCGTGCGGCCCGAACGATCAGGTGACCTTGGAAGAGGCCCTCGTCATCTCCTGCAACACCGCCTTCGCGTGGCTGGGCAACCAGCTCGGCGAGGACGCGCTGCGGGAGCAGTCCGCGAAGTTCGGCTTCGATACCAGCTTCGACGTCCCCCTGAATGCCGCAGCGGCCCGCTTCCCGAGCGACCCCGATGACGCCCAGTTGGCGCTGTCGTCCATCGGGCAGTTCGAGGTGCGTGCCACGGCACTGACCATGGCGCAGGTGACCGCAGCGATCGCCAACGACGGCGTCACGCTGTACCCGAACCTGGTGTCGAGCATCAGCGCGCCGGACCTGTCGGTCCTGGCCAGCCTGCAACCGCGCACCTTCGCGCAGGCCCTCACGCCGCTCCACGCCCAGCAGTTGCGGGACATGATGACGGCTGTGGTGAACCGGGGCACCGGTTCCAACGCCCGGATCCCGGGCGTCGCGGTCGGCGGCAAGACGGGGACGGCCGAAACCGGCAACGACAAGCCGAATATCGCCTGGTTCATCGCCTTGGCACCGGCGGACAACCCCGAAGTGGCCGTCGCCGTGGTGGTGGAGAATGCCGGAACGACCGAGGTCAGCGGCAACCAGCTGGCCGCACCGATCGCCCGATCCGTGATGCAAGCGGTGTTGGCGCAGTAGTACCGGCCGCCCGGGATCGGAAGAGAACATGAGCAGACAACGCCCAGCCGCAGGGGGCAGAAGGAGGAGCGATGAGCGATCAGCCCACCGGTGAAGGCCCCCGACTGAAGTTGGGGCAGCGCTACGACCTTGGCCGGATGATCGGTCGCGGAGGAATGGCCGAGGTCTTCGAAGGCCACGACGAGCGCCTCGACCGCAAGGTCGCGGTCAAGATCCTGCGGCCCGACCTGGCCCAGGACTCGACCTTCCACCAGCGATTCCGGCGCGAGGCGCACGCCGCGGCCTCGCTGAACCACCCCAACATCGTCGCGGTGTACGACACTGGCGAGGACATGCTGGACACCCCGGCGGGGCCGACCCAGGTGCCCTTCATCGTCATGGAGTACGTCGACGGGATGTCGCTGCGCCAGTTGATGTCCACCGGGCGCCGACTGCTTCCGGAACGAGCGCTGGAAATCACCGCCGGCGTGCTTGCGGCACTGGACTACTCGCACCGGCACGGCATCGTGCACCGGGACATCAAGCCCGGCAATGTGATGATCACGCCTTCCGGAGACGTCAAGGTCATGGACTTCGGGATCGCCCGGGCAATGGCCGCCGAGGGCCAGACCATGACGGCGACGTCGGCGGTCATGGGCACGGCGCAGTACTTGTCGCCGGAGCAGGCCCGCGGGGAAGTCGTCGATGCCCGATCCGACCTCTACTCCACCGGGTGCCTGCTCTACGAACTCCTCACCGGCCGACCGCCCTTCGTCGGCGAGTCGCCGGTGAGCATCGCCTACCAGCACGTCAGCGAGCAGCCGGTCCCGCCGTCGCAGCTGGACCCCGCCGTCCCGGAGTCGGTTGACGCCGTGGTGATGCGCGCGTTGGCGAAGGACCCCGACGATCGCTACCAGTCGGCCATCGAGTTCCGCCAGGACGTGGAGCGCGCCATCTCCGGAGCACCGGTCACTGCGATCGTGCCGAGCGCGGTCGGCGCGGCCGCGGGTGCGACGCAGGTGATGAGCCCGACCGGCGCGACGAAGGCCGCTGCTCCGCCGGCGAAGAAGCAGCCCTCACCGTGGGTGTGGGCCGGCGTGGCTGCCGCCGTCCTGATCGTGGGCGGTCTGGCCGTGGCGCTCGGGTCGTCCTTGTTCGGCGGCAACACCGACAACGTCAGCGTGCCGGATCTGCGCGGCCAGACAGTCACGGAGGCGCGAACCTCGCTGTCCACGGTCGGGCTGCGACTCGGCAGCACCGAGGCGGAGGCCTCCGACGAGCCGTCCGGGACGATCATCGGCCAGGACCCGTCGCCCGGTGAGGAGATCCAGCAGGGCCAGGGCGTCGACGTCACCGTGTCTGCGGGCGTCGATGAGATCCTGGTGCCCAACCTGGTCGGGCTGTCCTCGCCGGAGGACGCGTCGCGCGCTCTGCAGGAGGTCGATCTGACACTGGGTACTGTCACCCCGCGGGACAGCGACCAGCCGGAGAACTTCGTGCTGGATCAGAACCCGATCCAGGGCAGCTCGGTGGAAGCCGGTGCGCGCGTCGATATCGTGGTCTCCAGCGGCTTCGTCTCAGTCCCCGACGTGATCGGGCAGACGGAGAACGCCGCTCGCTCGAACCTGTCCAATGCTGGCCTCGAGGTCGATGTCGTGACGCAGCAGAGCAGCAGCGCCACCGCTGGCACGGTCATCGCACAGGCGCCCAGGGGGGAGTCTCGGGCCAAGAAGGGCGACACGGTGACCATCACGATCGCGGAGGCCGCTCCGGAGCCGACGCCGACGCCGACGCCGACGCCGACCGACACCGGGGCTGCCGACCCGCAGGTCCCGGATCCGAACGCCGTGGCACCGGCACCTACCGCGGTGCAGTAGCGAGGTCGCTCAGGTGGCCGTCACCGGGTCGAGGCCCGCGCTGACGGCCACCGCAGCATCGTCGCCGCAGGCAGTCAGCCAGTTGGCCAGCATCCGGTGGCCGTACTCGGTCAAGACGCTCTCCGGGTGGAACTGCACGCCCTCGATGGGCAGGGTGCGGTGTCGCACGCCCATGATGACCCCGGACTCCGCCGTGGCGGTGATGACGAGGTCATCCGGCACCGTGCGGGGCTGCAGGGCCAGCGAGTGGTACCGGGTGGCCCGGAACGGGTCGGGGACATCGAGGAACACCCCGAGCCCGTCGTGGCTGACCATCGAGGTCTTGCCGTGGAGCAGTTCGGGGGCCCGGGCCACGACACCGCCGAACTGCGCGGCGATGGCCTGGTGACCGAGGCAGACGCCGAGCAGCGGGGTCCGGGTGTCCGCCGCCGCGGTCACCATCGCCATGCAGACCCCGGCGTCCTCAGGTGCGCCAGGCCCCGGCGACAGCAGCACGCCGTCGTAGTCGCTGATCTGGTCGGCGACGACCTCGTCGTTGCGCAGCACCGTCACCTCGGCACGCAACTGCTGCAGGTACTGCACCAGGTTGTAGACAAAGGAGTCGTAGTTGTCCACGACCAGGATGGAGGCGCTCACCCCACCATCATGACCGATGTCGTCAGAGGTTCCCGACAGCCGACGTGGTGGGCAGGGTCACGACGGCGGACACGGTCACGTCGTTGAAGGGCAGCCGGGGAGCCAGCCACGGGAAGACCCACAGGAACAGCAGCGCCACGACAGCCGCGAGGAGCAGCAGTGCCTGGACGAACTTGATCGGCGCCGGTCCCGGCAGATGGCGCCACACCGCGCTGTACATCAGGAGGCCTCCAAGATCGCGACTACCTCGTCCGGCGGCCCGTCGTCCCTCGTGCGAATCTGGGTCAAATCGCCCCACCAGACCCACCGCTGGGTCGACCCCCAGCGCGGATGGCAGGTGATCAGCGTCAGCATGGACTCCGACGGCACGGTCTGGGGCGCGGCGCCCGGCACCGGGTCCACGACCCAGACATCGGTGGGTTGCACGATCTGGTCCTCGCGCAACCGGTAGCTGAACCAGCCCGCGCCGGTCTCGATGTAGACCATGTCGCCGGCCTGGAGCTGATCGACATGGGCCAGCGGCTCACCGTGGGTTGCTCGGTGCCCGGCATAGGAGGAGTTGCCGACCTGGCCCGGCAGCGCGGAATCCGGGAAATGGCCGATGCCCTTGGTGAGGTCGTCGTCTTCGACGCCCTCGATGAGGGGGGTGCCCCAGACATCGCCCTGCAGCCGCGGGATGTACATCAAGCCGAAGGCCTCGGCCGGGATCGGCGGGGTCTCGACGGCGACGGGCTGATCCGCCTGGTTCCAGGTGCTGATCAGTTCCTCGCGCTGCTCCTCGGCCTGCTGCTCCGCCACGACATTGGTCCAGAACAACTCGTAGACCACGAACAACAGGAGCACGACGCCGAGGGTGATGAAGATCTCGCCGAGCACGCTGACGATGCGCCACCCGACGCCTGGGCGCGAATGCTCAGGGTCCTGCGCCGGGGGCGGCGAAGTGCCGGCGGTCGCAGTGCTCACCAGTGCGTCCTTCCCAGGGGATCAGGGGGACTACGACGCAGCGCCCCTGATCCACGGTAGCGGAGCCCGCTGCGAACGACGAGGGATTCCTGGTGCTGGACAGGCAGTATCCACACAGTTCTCCACAGCGTGTGGAGAAACTTACAGCGGTGTAAGTACAGCGGTGCTCTTCGCACAGATGCCGCGGCAGACGCGGTCCAGCCCGGCTAGCGCCAACGAGTCGCCAGGAAGAAGCCGCCGGAGATGAAGACGAAGCCGATGATGATGTTCCACGAGCCCAGCGATTCCAGCAGCGGTATCGGCACCATGTACCACAGGACGATCCACACCAGGCCGATGATCCACAGGGTGACCATGGTGATCGGCAGCCAGCGGGGGCTGTCGAAGTTCACGGCCTCCTTGTTCCCGCCCTTCGGCGGGGGCGGCGTGTAGGCGGCCTTCTTGCGCTTGGATGATTCCGGCATTCCGAACCCCGATCTAGAGCAGTTCCAGGATGGTGGCGTTGGCCATGCCGCCGCCTTCGCACATCGTCTGCAGACCGTAGCGGATGGAGTCGCGGCGCATCGTGTGCACCATCGTCGTCATGAGGCGCGCACCAGAGGCGCCGAGCGGGTGTCCCAGGGCGATGGCACCGCCGTTGGGATTGACACGGTCGTGGTCGGCCCCGGTCTCGGCCAGCCATGCGCCCAGCACCGAGGAGAAGGCCTCGTTGACTTCGAAGGTCCCGATGTCGTGGAGTCCGAGGCCCGACCTGGCCAGCACCTTCTGGGTCGCCGGGATGGGGCCGGTCAGCATGATGATCGGGTCGACGCCAGCCATCGCGAACGAGTGGAACCGAGCCAGCGGGGTCAATCCGAGCTCGGCGGCCTTCTCCGAGGTCGTGATCAGCAGCGCGGCAGCGCCGTCGGAGATCTGGGAGGCGTTCCCGGCGGTGATCACACCCTGCGGATCGAACGGCGTCCTCAGCCCGGCCAAGGAGTCCAGGGTCGTCCCGGGGCGGATCCCCTGGTCCTGGCCTACCTCGCCGTCGGCCGTCGTCACCGGGACGATCTCCTCGGCGAACAGGCCGTCCTTGGCCGCCCTGGCGGCGCGCTCGTGGGATGCCACCGCCAGCCCGTCGAGGGTTGCGCGGTCCAGGTTCCACCGCGCAGCGATCATCTCCGCCGAAATGCCCTGGTTCACCAGACCGTCGCCGTATCGGGCACGCATCGCGGGGCCGAACGGATCATCGCCGTTCTGGTTGGAGAACATGGGGACTCTCGACATCACTTCGACACCGCCGGCGACGACGAGGTCGTACTGGCCGGCCATCACCGCTGCCGCGGCGAAGTGGGCGGCCTGCTGACTCGACCCGCACTGCCGATCGACCGTGACACCGGCAACGGTCTCCGGCAGTCCGGCCGCCAGCGCCGCGTTGCGCCCGATGTTCGTGCTCTGCTCGCCGATCTGGGAGACGCACCCCCAGATGACGTCCTCGATGAGCTCCGCCGGCACGCCGGTGCGCTCGATCGTCGCCGCGAGCACGGTCGCGGACAGGTCCACGGGGTGGACCTGCGACAAGTGGCCCTTGCCCGGCTTGCCCAGTCCGACGGGCGTGCGCAGGGCGGAGACGATCACGGCATCGCGCATGGCGAACTCCTTCGGCTTGCGTGATTCCAGGGTAACCTCCGCGATTCGTCCCGCTGCTGGCCACGCGGGCTCAGGTGCCCAGCACGGCCCCCAGCGCGGCCACCGCGCTCTGCAGGTCGGCGGTGCGCACCGTGGTCACCAGGACCAGCACGGCGATCACTGCCAGCGTGCCGAAGGTCTGCCAGAGGACTCGGCTCTGCTTGGGCGAGTAGGCCATCACTGCGGCGACGGCGGCACCGGCGATCGCGCCGCCGAGGTGGGCCCGCCAATCGATGTTGGGGATGAGGAATCCGATGACGAGGTTGATCGCGAGCAGGATCGCCACCTGGCTGACATCGCGGCGGAATCGCCGTCCGACGACCAGGATCGCTGCCATGAGACCGAAGATCGCCCCGGAGGCTCCCACCGACAGGGTGTTCGGCGCGCTGAAGGCGTAGGAGGCCACGGACCCGCCCATCGCAGCGACGAGGTAGAGCACGAGGAAGCGCGCCGATCCCAGGGCCCGCTCCAGCATTGGACCGAGCAGGTACAGCACGTACATGTTGAAACCGATGTGCAGCAGACCGGAGTGCAGGAACGCCGCGGTCAGCAGGCGCCACCACTCGCCGAGGACCGCGATCCCGACAGGCCACATGCCGAACTCCCGCAGCAGGTCCGCGCCGCCGCTCAGCGTGAGGAGCGACCCCAACACGAAGATGCCGAGGTTGAGCCCGATCAGCGTGTACGTCACGCGCGGGCGCTCGGTCAGCGTGCCGCCGACGAGGTTCGTGGGCGCCCGGGTGGCCGCCTGCCCCGCCGCCACGCAGTCGGGGCAGTGGAAGCCCACGGAGGCACTGGTCATGCAGTCCGGGCAGATCGGCCGATCGCACCGGGAACAGCGGATGTACGTGACGCGGTCCTGATGCCGGTAGCAGACCGGTGCCGGGGGCATCGGTCGCTGCTGTCCGGAGCCGGTGGTCAGGACTCCCGCCGATCGATGGTGACGCTGGTGATCTTCACATCCGTCAGCGGCCGGTCGTGGCGGTCCGTCGGCGTGCTCGCGATCACGTCGACCACATCGCGGCCGGCCTGGTTGCTGACCTCGCCGAAGATGGTGTGCTTGCGGTTCAGGTGCGGCGTCCGAGTGACGGTGATGAAGAACTGCGAACCGTTGGTGTTCGGGCCGGAGTTGGCCATCGCCAGCAGGTAGGGGCGATCGAAGACGAGTTCGGGGTGGAACTCGTCACCGAACCGGTAGCCGGGACCGCCAGTGCCCTGGCCGAGCGGGTCGCCGCCCTGGATCATGAAGCCGTCGATCACGCGATGGAAGATCGTCCCGTCGTACAGCGGAGCCGAGGACTTCTGGCGGGTGGCCGGATTCGTCCATTCCTGCGTGCCCTCGGCCAATCCCAGGAAGTTGCGGACGGTCTTGGGCGCCTGGTTGGGGAACAACTCGATCTCAATGTCCCCAGAGGTCGTGTGGAGGGTCGCGAACACCTTGTCAGCCATAGTGAGGAGTCTGTCATGAACGACGGGGGCTCCTGAGCGGAACCCCCGTCGCGCCAGACCCACTGCCGCCACGGGAAACAGGCAGCACCGAGGTGGAGGCGAAGGGACTTGAACCCTCAACCCCCGCCTTGCAAAGGCGGTGCTCTGCCAGTTGAGCTACGCCCCCCGGATCAGGCCGTTCAGGTCAGATCGGCCGGCGCGGTCGCCTCCTGCCACAGATCCTCTTCGGCCCGGTTGGCGACGACCTGGCGGTACACGACGAAGCCGATGGCGGCGAGACCAGCAAGAACGAGCAACTTCTTCATCTTCTGTCTTCCTCTCTTCGGTCCGTGATGGACCATCTCCACCCGTGACGTCATGGGTGGGCCTAGCTGGACTTGAACCAGCGACCTCTTCCTTATCAGGGAAGCGCTCTAACCGTCTGAGCTATAGGCCCATTGGCAACGTCCCTCAGCGTACTGTAGGCGATCCTGCACACCCAAACCCGGTAGCCGAAGAACCTTGCGCGAAGGCGTGCGGCGTCAGTTGTCCTCGGTCAACGTGACTTGCAGGCCCCCGGTGATCGCCACCGCGAGGTTGTAGAGGTAGGCGAACAGCGTCGCCAGCGCCGACACCAGGACCACCTCCATGACTGCGACAACAGCGACCGTGGTGAGGACGCGGCCGAACGACAGCAGCCCCGTCAGATCCACCGCGCTGGAACCGCTGCCGGCGATGTCCTCGACCGTCCTGGTGAGCGCCGCGACCGTGCCGCTCACCGTGAGCATGAACCACAGGATCATCGTGGCGACGACGATGACGATCGCAATGGCGATGGAGAGCATGAAGGCGTTCTTCATGACCGACCAGGGATCGAGCCGAGTCAGGTAGAGGTGGGCATGGCGAATCGTGCGCGCGCCCGCTGCCGGTCGCTGCGAGGTCTCGCCGCCCACGTGCAGGTCATCCCCGTACGACGCGGTATCGAGCACCACGCGCGGGGCGCCGGCGTTCGCAACATCGGATGTGGTCTGGGACATCCCTCGCCCTCCCTTTCATCAGCGAGCCGGGAGCACCCGGATCCGCCCCATCGAGCCTCGGACGGGCTTACGCCCTGGAGCCGAGTGTACGTCGTCGCAGGCAATTGCACGATGCACCTGCATCTCAGCCGTCCACCGGCGAGCCCGGATCAGCTGCCGCGGCGCCAGCCGCTGAGTCCTCCGCCGCCTCGACCGCCCCGTCGGTCACGGCTGGGTCGCCGTCCGCGACATCCCCCTCGCCGAGGACTGCCGCGCTCTCGGCGGCCCGCGCGACCGCAACGACCTCCACGCCGGTGGCCAGGCCCATGAGCGAGACCCCCATCGTGTCGCGCCCCGTCGCTCGGATCTGCTCCACCGACGTCCGGATCACGACACCATTGGTCGCGATCGCGAAGAGCTGGTCGTGCTCGGCGCAGATGAGCGCGGCGGCGAGGCCGCCCCGGTCGCTGACCAGGCGCATGGCCCGCACGCCGAAGGTGTTGCGGCCCTTGACCAGCCAGTCGGTGACAGGGGTGCGCTTGGCGAAGCCGCCGTCGGTGACGGTCACCAGGTAGGTGTCGGGCCGCACGACCTCGGCGGCGAGCAGTTCGTCGCCGGCGCGCAGTTTGATGCCTTGGACTCCAGCGGTGACGCGGCCCATGGGGCGCATCGTGGCCTCATCGGCGGTGAACCTCACCGACAGCCCCTTGCGGGAGACCAGCATCACGTCGTCGGTGGCGCTGATCAGCGAGGCCGAGATGACTTCGTCCTCGTCGTTGAGGTTGATCGCCTTGATCCCGCCGGTCAACCGGGAGTCGTAGTCCGGCAGCGGCGTCTTCTTCACCTTGCCCTGCTTGGTGGCGAGCATCAGGAACGGCGCCGCGTCGTAGTCGTGCAGGGCCATCACCGAGGCGATCTCCTCATCTGGCTGAAACGCCAGCAGGTTCGCCACATGCTGGCCGCGCGCATCGCGGGCCGCCTCGGGCAGTTGGTAGGCCTTCGCGCGGTACACCCGCCCCCTACTGGTGAAGAACAGCAACCAGTGATGCGTCGTGGTGACGAAGAAGTGCTCGACGACGTCGTCGCTGCGCAGTTGGGCGCCCTTGACGCCCTTCCCGCCGCGCCGCTGCGCCCGGTACAGTTCCGCCATCGTGCGCTTGGCGTAGCCGCCGGCCGTGATCGTGACGACCACGTCCTCCTTGGCGATGAAGTCCTCCTCGGACATGTCGCCCTCGAACGGCGCGAACCTGGTGCGCCGTTCGTCGCCGTACTTCTCCACGATCACCGCGAGCTCCTCGGCGATGATCGAGCGCTGCCGTTCCGGCCGGGCCAGGATGTCGTGGTAGTCGGCGATCTTGGCCTGCAGGTCGTTGTACTCGTCGACGATCTTCTGCCGCTCCAGCGCGGCCAGCCGGCGCAGCTGCATGTCCAGGATCGCGGTGGCCTGCACCTCGTCGATCTCCAGCAGCCCCATCAGGCCGACCCGGGCCTCGTCCACCGTCGGGGACCGGCGGATCAGCGCGATGACCTCCTCGATCGCGTCCAGCGCCTTGAGGTAGCCCAGCAGGATGTGTGCCCGCTCCTCGGCCTTGCGCAGCCGGTAGCGGGTGCGCCGCTGGATGACCTCGACCTGGTGGCTGATCCAGTGGGTGATGAAGGCATCCAGCGTCAGCGTCCGCGGCACACCGTCCACCAGCGCCAGCATGTTGGCGCCGAACGTGTCCTGCATCTGGGTGTGCTTGTAGAGGTTGTTCAGCACGACCTGGGCCACCGCGTCGCGCTTCAGCTCGATGACCAACCGCATCCCGGTGCGGCTGGAGGAGTCGTCGCGGACGTCGGCGATCCCGCTCAGCTTCCCATCGCCGACCAGTTCGGCGATCTTCAGCAGCAAGTTGTCCGGGTTGACCTGGTAGGGCAGCTCCTTGACGATCAGCAGCTGACGGCCCCGGCGGTCCTCGTCGACCTCCACGACGGCGCGCATGATGATCGATCCCCGACCCGTGCGGTAGGCCTCGTCGATCCCCCGTCGGCCCACGATGAGCGCCGACGTCGGGAAGTCCGGGCCCTTGATCCGCTCGATGAGCGCCTCGAGCAGCTCCTCCCGCGTGGCTTCCGGATGCTCCAGCGCCCACTGAGCGCCGGCGGCCACCTCGCGGAGGTTGTGCGGCGGGATGTTCGTCGCCATGCCCACCGCGATGCCGGCGCTGCCGTTGACCAGCAGGTTCGGGAAGCGGGACGGCAGGATGACCGGCTCGGCGGTCTTGCCGTCGTAGTTCGGCACGAAGTCGACGGTCTCCTCGTCGATATCGCGCACCATCTCCATCGCCAGCGGCGCCATCCGCGCCTCGGTGTAGCGCATCGCCGCCGCGGGATCGTTGCCCGGCGAGCCGAAGTTGCCCTGCCCGTCCACCAGCGGGTATCGCAGGCTCCACGGCTGCGCCAGCCGGACCAGGGTGTCGTAGATCGCGCTGTCGCCGTGCGGGTGGTAGTTGCCCATCACGTCGCCGACCACGCGGGCGCACTTGAAGAAGCCGCGATCGGGCCGGTACCCGCCGTCGTACATCGCGTAGATGACCCGCCGGTGCACCGGCTTCAACCCGTCGCGCACATCCGGCAGCGCCCGCGAGACGATCACGCTCATCGCGTAGTCGAGGTAGGACCGCGCCATCTCCGATTGCAGGTCCACAGCCTCGATCCGCCCGTGGTTGGGCAGCGGGTCGCCGAGGAGGTCCGAACCGTTCTCGTCCGTCACTGGTCAGTCCTTTCGAGCGCGGGTCAGATGTCGAGGAATCGCACGTCGCGCGCGTTGCGCTGGATGAAACTGCGACGCCGCTCGACGTCCTCGCCCATGAGTTCGCTGAACAACTGGTCGGCCTGCGCGGCGTCATCGATCGTCACCTGCAGCAGGACGCGCCGGTCGGGGTCCATCGTGGTCTCCCACAACTCGTCGGCGTTCATCTCGCCGAGGCCCTTGTACCGCTGCACGGCGTCGTCCTTGGGCAGCTTCTTGCCCGCCGACTGACCCGCGCTGGTGAGAGCGTCGCGCTCCCGGTCGCTGTAGGCGTACTCCGCCTCCTCGCGCTGCCACTTCAGCTTGTAGAGGGGCGGCTGTGCCAGATAGACCCGGCCGTCCTCCACCAACGGGCGCATGAACCGGAAGAGCAGCGTCAGCAGCAGGGTGCGGATGTGTTGGCCGTCCACGTCGGCGTCGGCCATGAGCACGACCTTGTAGTACCGCAGCCGGTCGGCGTCGAACTCCTCCTGCACGCCGGTGCCCAGGGCGCTCACCAGTGCCTGCACCTCGTTGTTGCCGAGCACCTTGTCCACTCGGGCCTTCTCGACGTTGAGGATCTTTCCGCGGATCGGCAGGATCGCCTGGGTGCGCGGGTCGCGGCCGCTGCGGGCGCTGCCACCTGCCGAGTCGCCCTCGACGATGAACAGCTCGCACGATTCCGGCTCGTTGGAGGAGCAGTCGATGAGCTTGCCGGGCAGGCCGCCGCCGCCGAGCAGGCCCTTGCGGCTGCGGGCGAGGTCGCGGGCCTTCCGGGCGGCCATGCGCGCCGAGGCCGCCTGCGCCGCCTTGCGCGCGATCTCCTTGCCCTCCGCCGGGTTCTGCTCCAACCAGGCGCCGAACTGGTCGTTCACGACCTTCTGCACGAAGGTCTTGGCCTCGGTGTTGCCGAGCTTCGCCTTGGTCTGGCCCTCGAACTGCGGCTCGGCGAGCTTCACCGAGACGATCGCCGTCAGGCCCTCGCGGATGTCCTCCCCCGAGAGGTTGGGGTCCTTCTCCTTCAGCACCCCCCACTCGCGGGCGAACCGGTTCATCAGGCCCGTCATCGCCGACCGGAACCCCTCCTCGTGCGTACCGCCGCCGGTCGTGTTGATGGTGTTGGCGAAGGTGTACACCGACTCGGCGAAACCGCTGTTCCACTGCAGCGCGACATCCGCGGCGATGCTCGCGTTGGGGGAGCTGCTCTCGAAGTGGATCACGCTGGGATGGGCGGGGCCCTTGGGCGCGTTGAGGTGGGTCACGAAGTCCGCGATCCCGCCCGAGTAGTGGTACGCCACGTGGCGCCGGACGGATTCGTCGTCGGCCTCGTCCTCCGCTGCGGCCACCGGATCCCGCTCATCGGTCAGCTCGATCGTCAGACCGCGGTTGAGGAACGCCATCTCCTGGAAGCGGCGCGCGAGGGTTTCGAAGTCGTAGTGCGTGGTCTCGAAGATCTCGTTGTCGGCCCAGAACGTCACGGTCGTCCCGGTGCGAGTGCTGGTGCCCTCGGCCGCAAGCGGCGCGTCGGGCACGCCGTGGCTGTAGGACTGCCGGTACACGGTGCCGTCGCGCCGGACCTCGACCTGCAGCCGAGTCGACAGCGCGTTGACCACCGACACGCCCACGCCGTGCAGGCCGCCGGAGACCGAGTACCCTCCGCCGCCGAACTTCCCGCCGGCGTGCAGCACCGTCAGCACCACCTCGACCGCCGGCTTCTTCTCGATCGGATGCTCGTCCACCGGGATGCCTCGGCCGTTGTCGCTCACCCGTACCCCGCCGTCGGCCAGCAGCGCCACGGTGATGGTGTCGCAGTAGCCGGCCATGGCCTCATCCACCGCGTTGTCGACGACTTCGTGGACCAGGTGGTGCAAACCCCGCTCCCCGGTGGACCCGATGTACATGCCGGGCCGCTTGCGCACCGCGTCGAGTCCCTCCAGGACGGTGATCGCGCTCGCGTCGTAGGACAACGTAGCCTCCCGGCTGGCAGTGAAAGCAGCGACGTGCAGGGATGCCCGGCACTGGTTCCATGGTACCGCGCGCGGGGCCCGTCTTTGATTCTCAGAGGCATGAAGCGCCGAAATCCGCGATCTGTCCACGGGTACGTACACACGTACGCGATCGCCGCCCAACGGCTGAGAGGGCGCGAAATCAACTTCGAGCGCGGCGCGGCCCGAACGACGGACGGTGCATCTGCGGTCCGAGCACCACGATGCGCCCCACGACTGCCACGCCGAGCTCGGCATCGAGTCGGCGCTGCAGGAGCGCGAGGTTCCAGATCATCTGCTGCTGCCAAGCGGGGCTGTCCGCCCGCAGCGTCAGCCGCCCGCCGCCGCGCCCGGCGTCGCCGGCGTCCTCGGCCTGCGGGCCGGTCGTGCCCGGCAGCGCCGTCTGCTCGGCGCTCGACGGCCGGAGTTCGACCGGATCCGCCGCCCGGCCTCCCGGTCGTCCGGCCTCCGGTCCACCCGTGCCCTGAGGGTCGAAGGCCACCACGGCAACGTGCTCGGCGACCTGTGGCCCGACGATGTCCGCCCACCGGTTCGTGAGCGACCATACGGCCATCTCGCTGGTCCAGCCCTTGCCGTCGGCGAGCGAGCGCCACACATCCCCCACACGCTGCGGATCGCGAGCGTCGGCGGCGGGGCCGCTGGTGGTCTGGCCGATGGTGCGCAGCTTCGCCCGCCGCCGGTCGCGCGGCGCGGCCGCGGCCCGGCGCCGGCTCGCGGCCCGGTAGCGCGCCAGCGCTTCGGACTCCGCGCCGTCGGGCGGATCCCCGCTCACGGCCCCACCTCCACCGTTCCCCCGACGACGGTGTACCGGGGCCCGACCAGCACCTCGGGCAGGTCGCGCTCGGACGCGGCAGTGATGATGACTTGTTCGGCTGCGACCACCGCTTCGGCCAGGCGGAGTCGGCGCGCATCGTCCAGCTCGGCGAAGACATCGTCGAGGATGAGGACCGGATCGCCGTCGTCCACGGACTCCCCCGAGAGCATCCAGTACGAGGCCAGCCGCAGCGACAGGGCCAGCGACCAGGATTCGCCGTGACTCGCGAACCCCTTGGCCGGGTGGCCGTGGATCAGGATGGCGAGGTCGTCTCGCTGCGGGCCTATCAGGTTCACCCCGCGCCGGAACTCCGCCGAGCGCTGCTCGGGCAGGGTGTCGGCGAGCAGCTGCGCGAGAGCCTCCGCCGTCGGCGCGTCGCCGTCGACGCTGCGGCCGGTGCTGCTGCGGTAGTCCAGCCCTTCCGCGGCCGGCCCGCCCGATATCGTCCGGTAGGCAGTCCGGAACGGATCGGCGAGGCCACTGAGGAGATCCAGCCGCGCCGCCCACAGCTGCCCTCCGAGCCGGACCAGCTGGGCGTCCCAGACGTCGAGCGTCGCCGCGTCGGAGGCATCCGGCCGACCCCCCTTCTTGGCAACGCTGCGCAGCAGCGCCCCCCGCTGCCGCAGCACTTTGTCGTAGTCGCCGATCACGCCTGCCATCCGGGGTTGTCGCTGGACCAGCAACTCGTCGAGGTAGCGCCGACGCTCGGCAGGATCGCCCTTCACCAGCGCGAGGTCCTCCGGGGCGAAGACCACTGCGCGCACCAGACCCAGGCAGTCGCGCAGCCTCGGCAGCGGGGAGCCGTTGATGCGGGCGCGGGTCCCCTTGCCCGGCGCCAACTGCAGGTCCAGCGCCGCCGTCCGCTCGCCCCTTCGGGCCACGATCCGGATGGTGGCGCGCTCCGCGCCGATGCGGATGAGCGGGGCATCCGTGGCGACCCGGTGGCTCCCCAGCGTGGCTGCGTAGCCGATGGCCTCGA
This sequence comes from uncultured Actinomycetota bacterium, assembly GCA_963766005.1. Classification (GTDB taxonomy): domain Bacteria; phylum Actinomycetota; class Actinomycetes; order S36-B12; genus CAVXYG01. Next base: position 25,689 of record CAVXYG010000009.1, read on the forward strand.
CCAGGTTGGTCTTGCCCTGTCCGTTGGCGCCGATGATCAGGCAGCAACCGCGCCCGAAGTCGATGTGGGCGCGGTCGTAGTTGCGGAAGTCCTCGACCTCCAGCGACACGACGTGCACGGCATCGGGGTCGAACTCAGCCGGCCAGCCGGACCGGCATGAGCAGGTAGCGGTAGTCCACGTCATCGCCGCCCGCGGTGAGCACGGCGGGCCGATCCGGACGCGTCATCGCCAACCGCGCCGAGGTGCCCTGCAGCGCGCTCAGCCCCTCCAGGAGGAACTCGGGGTTGAAGGCGATCCTGATCGGATCCCCGGTGAGGTCGCACTCCAGCGACTCCGTGGCGTGGGCGTCCTCACCCGCCCCTGCGCGCAGCAGCACTTCGCCGTCGGTGAACTCCAACTGGATAGGCGTGTTCGGCCGGTCGACCACCAGCTTCACGCGCTTCACCGACTCCGCGAGCTCCTGCTTGCTCACCAGGGCCACCGCCGATGACTCGCTGGGCAGCAGGCGCCGGTAGTCGGGGAAATCGCCGTCGAGGACCGGGGTCGTCGAACGGCGCCCTGCCCCCGTGAAACCGATGAGCGAGTGGCTGGCATCGAGGGCGAGGTCCACGGCATCCACCGCCGAGTACGGCCGGGCCAGCTCCAGCAGCGTCTTGGCTCGGACCAGGATCTGGGCCGAAACCTCCCCGCTGGCGGGCTGCCACGGCAGTTCGCGCATCGCTAGTCGGTAGCGATCGGTGGCGGCCAGGGTGACGACGTCGTTGTCGAACTCCATCCGAATCCCGGTGAGTACCGGGAGCGTGTCATCCCGGCTCGCCGCGATCGCGACCTGGGAGACGGCGTCGGCGAACTTGCCGCCGGCGCAGCTGCCCAGCACGGGGGGCAGTGCCGGCAGCGCTGGGTATTCGGCGACCGGCAGGGTCGGCAGGGTGAAGGACGCGCGACCGCACTGCAGGACCAGCCGGGTGCCTTCCAGTGCCAACGTCGCGGGGCGGGCGGGCAGCGCCTTGGCGATCTCGGCCAGCAGTTTTCCGGAGACCACCGCCTCTCCCGGCTCGTCGATGTCGGCCTCGATCGCTACTTGGGATGACACTGCGAGGTCTGAGCTCGACAGGGTCACCCGTTCCTCGGTAGCGACCAGGAGCACGCCGGCGAGGACCGGATTCGTGGGGCGTGCCTGCAAGGTGCGGGCAGCCCATGCCACGGCGTCGGCCAGGGCATCCCGCTCGATCCGCAGTTTCATAGCGCTCCTCCGGCAGTGCAGTAGTCGATGCAGCCTACGCCGTCCGCGGCCCTTGCCGACAGGGGCCTCCCGGCGCGCCCTGCTGCGATCCGGGCTGTGGAGATCGAGGCTGTGGATACACGGGGTCGTCGTGCGCCCGGGCAATCCCCAACCGGCCGGCGTGTCGACCATGAGTTGGATACCTCGTCTAGGAATTCCGAGAAGGAGTAGTAGGGCCTGTGGAAACCATGAAGAACTGCCGTTCACCGCGGGTGGCACGGCGGGTTGGTTTCCACCGTCGAGGCTGTTTCCTGTGGATGCGATGTGCACGGCGGGCACTGATGAGGGGAGATCGTCAGCCAATCCACACGCGGCCGCGCGTTCGGCTGTCGCCAGTCCCCAGCTTCCACGCAGGGCAGCGCGGTGGTTCCCACAGCCAGGTGTCCAGGATCAGCAGGTCGCCCGGGCACGGGACCGGCCCGCGGTCCACATCTCGGGACCGCGGGTCCACAGGATGTCCCGAGATGATCCCCATGCTCATCCACCGGCTAGCGGGACGTCGGTGCCCCCGCGGCGGCACCGACGCCAGCCTCGGAGACAGGAGAGCGCCGGTTCGGGTGCGGCCGACCAGCGGCCGGCGCGATGGCCCTCAGGGGCCATGGGGGCGACCTGAGGTGCGGCAGCGCACCAACACGGCGCCCAGGCGATTGGGGCACCTGGGCGCCGTGTGAGGTGCGGCAGCATCAGGCCAGTCGGCCGACGATGCGCTGAGCGCTTCGCGAGTCGGCGATCAGCAGCGGGCGGCCGCTTTGATACGCATCGTCAGGTCATTGACCTGGTTGTAGACCGAGCGCTCATCGGTCATGAGCCTGCGGATCTTGCGCTCGGCATGCATGACTGTGGTGTGGTCGCGCCCGCCGTAGGCCTCACCGATCTTCGGCAGGGAGAGATCGGTGAGTTCCCGGGTGATGTAGATCGCGATCTGGCGCGCGTTGGTCAGGTGCCGGGTTCGCGACGGGCTGCGGAGGTCCTCCACTGTGAGACTGAAGTAGCTGGCCGTCTCGCTCATGATGAGGGCAACGCTGACCTCAGAGCGGGCGCTGTTGGAGACCAGGTCACGCAGCACATCTTGCGCCATCGGTAGGTCGATGTACTGCTGATTGAGGTTGGCGAAAGCCGTGACTCGCGTCAGCGCACCCTCCAACTCGCGGATGTTCGTGGAGATGCGGCTGGCGATGAACTCCACGACGTTGTCCGGGATCGCCACCCGCTCCAGGGCCGCCTTCTTGCGCACGATGGCGATGCGGGTCTCGAGATCGGGGATCTGAACGTCGGCGAGCAGGCCCCACTCGAAACGCGAACGCAGTCGCTCCTCGAAGCCCGGGATCTTCCCGGGAGCCACGTCCGATGTCACCACGATCTGCTTCTCACTCTGGTGCAGCGTGTTGAAGGTGTGGAAGAACTCCTCCTGGGTCTGGATCTTGCCGGAGAGGAACTGGATGTCATCGACGAGCAGGAGGTCGATCTTGCGGTAGCGGCTCTTGAACACCGTGCCCTTGTCGTGCTGGATCGAGTTGATGAACTCGTTGGTGAATTCCTCGCTGGTCACGTAGCGAATCACGTGGTCGGGATACAGCTGATGGGTGTACCAGCCGATCGCGTGCAGCAGGTGCGTCTTGCCCAGGCCCGAGGCGCCGTGGATGACGAGCGGGTTGTAGCTGACCGCCGGCTGCTCAGCAACGGCGGTGGCCGCCGCATGGGCCAGGACGTTGCTGCTGCCGCGCACGAAGGTGTCGAAGGTGTACTTGGGATTGAGACCGCTGCGGCGACCCTGTGCCACAGACGAGCCGGACTCGGTGCGCTGGACTGGCGGCCCGGCGACTGCGGGCGCATCCGGTGCGGCGACCGGCTCTGCAGCTGCATCGCTGAGGTCGAGCTGCAGATGTTCATCGGTGCGGATGTCCAGCGTCGGATCCACCGAGACGGCGATGGAGACCTGCCTGCCGAGCCGCTGGGCGGCGTGCTGGGCGAGGAGTTGGGCGAGCTCGGCATCGACGTACTTCTTCACACTCGAAGAACGCGTGTTGAGCACGAGGGTGCTGCCCAGGAGGCCCTGCGGGGCGACGAGCGAGAGCATCCCTCTGGCGCGTTCGCTGGTGGTGGCGGCGCAGACCGCTGAGACGAGGTCCGGCCAGATCCCGTCCAATACCGCGTTCTCCGCCATCCGCGCCTCCCCTTAGGTGTATCGCCATAAGTGTGCAGCACAGATGTCCACACTCATGTGGACATCCTGTGGACAGCAGCGCGTATCGCTACTCCCTGGTCATCGGCGGCAAGCATCGCGCCGAACCCCACCATTCCCCTTCGGTGTGTGAGGCTATCCGCTTGCATCGGGAACGAGTCAAGCCGTTCGCCCAAGATCTTCTCGGAGTCGGCGTGTCGCTCGGCGCGTCGCTACCGGGGCCGGTCCGCACTGCGAGATGCTAGTGGGTCGGTTGCCCGCGGAAGAGCGTCGTTTGACCCTGGGGAGGCGTCTGACCGATACTCTAGGTCGGATATCGTCGCGTAGTGTTCAGGGAATGGCCCACGGTATGTCGGGCCTGCCGGTGCGACGGCCTGCAACGGTCGAGTGCGGCCGTGACGAAGACGCTGCGAAGCACGAGGGACCTGGAGTTGTCATGTCGAAGCGGACCTACCAGCCGAACAACCGTCGGCGGGCCAAGACCCACGGCTTCCGGCTGCGCATGCGGACCCGAGCCGGGCGGAGCATCGTGAACTCACGCCGCTCCAAGGGACGCGCGCGCGTCACGGTCTGATCACTCCCGCTGTGCTTGACCGACGCCATCGCATGACCCAGCCCGCGGACTTCCGTCGGGCGATTGGCAGCGGCGGTCGTTGCGGCACCAGAACGTTGGTGGCGCACTACTGGTGCTGTGATCCGGGCGATATCCCGCCGCGGGTCGGATTCGCGGTGAGCAAAGCCGTCGGCAACTCTGTGGTCAGGCACCGTGTCGCCCGCCGACTCCGGCATGCGGCGCGCCCGCACATTGACGACCTGCCGGCAGGCGCGCTACTCGTCGTGCGGGCAACGCCAGCCGCTGCCGAGGCTCCCTCCAGTGTCTTGGTCTCGGATCTGAGACGCGCGATAGCCAAGTTGCGAGCGAGCAATGCGTGACGCCGTCGCCGGCGCGGCGCGGGTGGCGGGATGGCCTTTCCGCATGGCGCTGCTGGGGCTGATCCGGTTCTACCGCTGGGGGATCTCCCCCCTGCTCGGTCCGCGCTGCAAGTACTACCCCACCTGCTCCGCGTACGCCCTGCACGCCGTCGAGGCCCATGGGGCGGGCAAGGGGTCGTTGCTGGCTTCCTGGCGGCTCCTGCGGTGCAACCCGTTCAGCAAGGGCGGCTACGATCCGATTCCGGGGCCGGGCAATTGGCTGCCTGATGTGCTCCCAGACGGCCGCCCGCGGCGTGCTCGAATCGACGGGCAGCTGCCCGCGCACTCATCCGCTTCAAAGGAGGCCTAGTCGTGTTCATCTTGGAGTGGTTGCGGGTTGGGGTCTCGTGGATCCTCGTGCAGTTCCACGCGGTCTTCGGGAGCCTCTTCGGCGACACCAGTGGTCTGGCGTGGGCGTTGTCGATCGTCGGCCTCGTTGTGGTCATCCGGATCCTGCTCATCCCGCTGTTCGTCAAGCAGATCAAGGCGCAGCGGAATCTGCAGTTGATCCAGCCGCAGATGAAGGAGATCCAGAAGAAGTACGCCGGGGACCGCGAGAAGCAGTCCGAGGAGATGATGAAGCTGTACCGGGAGACCGGTACCAATCCGCTCGCCTCGTGTCTGCCGGTCCTGCTCCAGATGCCGATCTTCTTCGCACTGTTCCAGGTGCTCCAGGGCATCGCCACGGAGAACCCGCAAGGGGTGTTCAAGTGGGAGCAATACGCCGATCTGCTCGAGCAGGCCCGCCAAGCCTCGATCTTCGGTGCCCCGCTGTATGGCACGTTCGTCAACGCGGCCGAGACCCCGGACCCGGGTGCCACCCGAGTTGTCTCGATCATCCTGATTCTGCTGATGACTGCGACGACGTTCCTGACGCAGCGCCAGCTCGTGGTGAAGAACGTTGCCGCCGACAACCCCATGGTCAAGCAGCAGAAGATCATGATGTACGTCTTTCCGATCATGTTCGCCGTCTTCGGCATCAACTTCCCGATCGGTGTGCTGATCTACTGGTTCACCACGAACCTCTGGTCCATGGGCCAGCAGTTCTATGTCATCCGAAACAACCCTGTGCCGAACACCCCCGCTTACGCTGCATGGGAGGCCCGCCAGGAGGCGAAGGCGGCGAAGAAGGCCGTCAAGCGCGGTGAAGCGCCTTCGGTAGAAGAAGCCCTTGCACCCCCGGAGATCGAGCAGCGGAAACGTAGTCAGCCCAAGAAGCAGTCACGCTCCAAACGCAAGCCGAACTGAGAGAACGCATGTCTGAGACACCCGAGGCCGCCGAAACCGGGCCGGCCGACACCGACACCGACACCGACACCGACACCGACACCGACACCGACACCGACACCGACACCCGCGCCCTGGCCGATCGGCAGGGCGATGTCGCTGCCGACTACCTCGAGGGGTTCCTCGACATCCTCGATCTGGATGGCGACATCGAGATCGAGGTCCAGCCCGGCCGCGCCGTGGTGAGCGTCGTGGAGAGCGAGACAGGGGACCTCGAGCATCTCGTGGGCCAGGACGGCGCAGTGCTGTCCGCACTGCAGGACCTGACGCGACTGGCTGTGACGACCCAGACAGGTGCGCGGGCCCAGGTGAGCCTGGACGTAGCGGGGCACCGTGCCCGGAAGCGGGACGCCCTGCGAACGGTTGGGCTCGCCGCCGTGGAAGAGGCCCGTCGGACCGGCAAGCAGGTACTCATGCCCGCCATGACTGCGTTTGAGCGGAAGGTCATCCACGACACGGTTGCTGAGGCGGGGCTGACGAGCGAGTCCGAGGGCAAGGAGCCGCAGCGCTACGTCGTCGTGAACCCGTAGCAGCTTCCCGCCTGTGGATGTTTCACGTGAAACAGTCGAGTCGCAGTTGCCCGATGCGGCAAGCGCTCAACAACTGCGCGCCTACCATGACCTCCTTGCGACGACCGGCGTGGAACAGGGCCTGATCGGTCCGCGCGAAGTACCGCGGCTCTGGGATCGCCACATCGGGAACAGCGCCTGGGTGGTGCTGTCCCATGCAGACCTGGTCCCGTCAGGCGCAGCTGTGGCGGACGTTGGATCGGGCGCGGGTCTGCCTGGTCTCGTCTGGGCCATGGTCAGGAGCGATCTCCACGTCACGCTGATCGAACCCCTCCTGCGACGGTCCACGTTCCTAGAGCAGGCCGTCACTGATCTCGGGCTCACTGATCGAGTGACGGTGGTGCGGGAACGGGCCGAGCACCTCGTCGGTCGAGGGTCGTACGACGTCGTCACAGCGCGGGCGGTAGCACCGCTCGACCGGCTGCTGGGATGGACTCTGCCGCTGGTCAGCGATACCGGTGCGCTAGTGGCGCTCAAGGGGCAGTCTGCGCAACGTGAAATCGACAGCGCACGGCGGACCCTCGAGCGGCTTGCGGCTGGAGAGCCGCGCATCGTCTCCTGTGGACCTCCGGAGGATCCGGTTGCGACACGTGTCATTGTTGTCCCGCGCCGCCGACACCAGAGGGGATGATGTTTCACGTGAAACACGCCAGCGAAGGAGCATTCGCGCTGTTCCCCGAGGGCGGAGGCGTCGCCGATCCTGGTGCTGAACCCGCCCACGAGATGATGGGCGCCGCAGTCGTCGTTGCCGCCGCGACACAAGGGACGGTAGCGGCCGCGGAAGCCAACGTCATCGCGGATGGCGAGCACCGGTCTGAACTCGTGCTCAGTCTCGCGCCGAATGAACTCCCGGATCATTGGCCATCGCCCGAGCAGCGGCGCGTTGTGGCAGTCGCCAACCAGAAGGGCGGCGTGGGCAAGACCAGCTCCGTGGTCAACCTGGCGGCGGCGCTTGCCGAGCACGGCGCCCGGGTGCTGGTCGTCGACATGGATCCGCAGGGCAACGCCTCAACGGCGCTCGGCTGCTTCGCGCGTGACGAGGTGGCGGGAACCTACGAAGTCGTGGTGGATAGCGAGCCCGTGGCTGGTGCTGTGCTAGCGGCTGCGAACCTGGAGCGGGTCGACCTGCTGCCCTCGAACCCGGACCTGGCAGGCGCTCAGGTCGAGCTCGTCAGCTGCGAGGGCCGGGAGTATCGCCTCCGCGAGGCCATAGCGGCCGATGAGAGCGGCTACAACTACGTGCTCATCGATTGCCCACCCGGGCTGGACCTCCTCACGGTCAACGCCCTCGTCGCAGCGGATGAGGTCCTCGTGCCGATGCAGTGCGAGTACTACTCGCTGGAGGGGCTTTCGCAGCTCCAAGCGACCATCGACCAAGTGCGAACATTCCTCAATCCCGAGCTGCGCGACGGTCCCATCCTGCTCACGATGTACGACGAGCAGAACGAACTTGCCCGCGACGTCGCCGATGAGGTCCGGGGATTCTTCCCTGAGCGTGTGATGGATACGACGATCCCGCGGAGTCCAGACATCGGGATTGCGCCGTCCCACGGGCAGACTGTCGTGGGCTACCGACCCTTCGGCCGAGGCGCGCAGGCCTACGTCGTCGCCGCCGCGGAGTTCGCCGGCGTGTTGCGCCGAGCACTGGTGGACCTTCGAGACACCGAAGAATCCACAGTTGATCCACAAGCCCGAATGCAGGATGTGGAGTCACTGTGACCGTCCGGTGCCGGGTCATACCAGGGCAAATGGGGCGAAACGGCGTGACGGCTGCCGGAACCCAACGTGATGTATCCACAGGACCACGGGGAGTAGTGGAGTTGGGTGAGCACACATGACGGAACGCCGACAACTGGGCCGTGGTCTCGGGGCTCTCATCCCCACGTCTGCGGTGGTGGACATCACGGACCGCGCCCGGCAGAGCACTCCCGTTGGCGATCCGGCCCCTGCTGCGCGCTACCTGGAAGTGCCCGCGGGACGGATTCGTCCGAACCCGCAGCAACCGCGCAAAATCTTCGATGAGGCGGCGCACGGGGAACTCGTCCACTCGGTGCGGGAGATGGGGCTCCTGCAGCCGATCGTGGTTCGACCACTGACGGAGCCCGGGACCGATGCCGATTTCGAGATCGTGGCCGGGGAGCGTCGCTGGCGTGCTTGTCAGGACGCCGGACTGGCCGCGGTGCCGGTCATTGTCCGCCAGACCGCCGACGACGCACTGCTGCAAGAGTCGCTGCTGGAGAATCTGCATCGGGCAAATCTCAACCCGTTGGAGGAGGGTGCCGCCTACAACCAACTCCTCCACGACTTCGACTGCACGCAGGAGCAGCTCGCGGCGAAACTCGGACGATCGCGCTCCCAGGTGGCCAACAGCATCCGCTTGCTGCGCCTGCCCACCGGAGTGCAGCGGCGCGTCGCGGCCGGTGTGCTGTCGGCCGGACATGCCCGGGCACTGCTGGGACTGCCGGACGCGGCCGCCATGGAGGAACTCGCGGCACGCATCGTCGCCGAGGGGCTCTCGGTCCGCGACGCCGAGGAGATCGTGGCACTGGGGAGCAAGCAGACCAAGCAGCGGCGCACTCCGTCCAAGCGGCGCCAACCGTTGGAGTACGAGACGGTCGCGAGCCGGCTCTCGGAGCGGCTGGAGACGCGGGTCGTGGTGTCCAGCGGCAGCAAGCGCGGTCGCATCGTCATTGACTTCGGCGATGTCGAAGACCTGGGCCGGATCGTCGATGCCATCGAGGGCGCGGCAGGCCGCTCCGGCGACGAGCAGGCTCCGGGCTAACGAACCACCGCTCGGCGAACCAGCGCAGCCATCATGTGACCCAGATCGGTCGCAGCTGCCTGCAGCGCCTGCGGCACCAGCGACGTCTCCGTCAGGCCGGGCGCCACGTTGACCTCGAGGAACCAGCAGGTGCCCTCAGCGTCCACGATCAGATCGGTGCGGCTGTAGTCCCGCAGGCCCAGCACGCGATGGGCGGTGAGCGCGGCCTCCACGGCTGCCTCGAGCACCCTCGGTTCGAGACGGGCCGGTACGAAGAATTCCGTGGTGCCGGCCGTGTAACGGGCGGTGTAGTCGTAGAAACCGGTGTCGGGGACGATCTCGACCGGCGGGAAGGCGCGCAGGCCCTCCTCGTCCTCCACAACGGCTACCGCGATCTCGGTGCCGGAAACGAAGCTCTGGATCAGGGCCACATCGCCGTAGGCGAACGCGCCGACCATGGCTGCCGGGAGCTCGGCCACGTCGTGCACGATGGAGGCCCCCAGGGACGATCCGCCGCGGGTCGGCTTCACCACCAGCGGCAACCCGAGGGCCTTGGTGAGGATCTCCAGTACCGCCGTCGCCCCCAGTTCCCGGAAGGTCGCATGCGGCAGCGCGACCGCCGGTGGCACCGCCACGCCAGCCCCTTGGAGCACGGTGTTGGCGACAGGCTTGTCGAAGGCGAGGCGACTGGCAGCGGGGGTCGAGCCGACGAAGGGCAGGCCCAGCGCTGAGAGGATGTCGCGCAAGGCACCGTCCTCGCCGGCAGCTCCGTGCAGGACCGGGATGACGCAGTCGGGTGGTCCAGCGGTCAGCCTGGGCAGCAAGGCGGCGTCGACATCGGCAGTCGCGACCGGGAATCCGAGGCCGCGCAGCGACTCCGCCACCCGCGACCCCGATCGCAGCGAGACATCGCGCTCAGCAGACAATCCGCCGCACAGCACCAGGACCGATGGTTCTTGCGTGCTCACGATGTGTCCTCCAGTCTCACGATCGCCGTCAGGCCATGTCGGGGAACGGAACGGCAGTGCCGCCCGGATGATGGAGCGTGCTCGTGGTACCGAACGTCGCTGCGATGTCCAACTCGGTCTCGATGACGCCGGCCAGCCGGCGCACACCCTCCCGGATGCGGTCTGCCGGCGGATAGCAGTACGACAGGCGCATGTTGCGGCGCCCCTCGCCGTCGGCGAAGAACCCGGTGCCCGGGACGTAGGCCACCAGAGCCGCGACGGCTCGGGGCAGCATGGCGGTGGCGTCGACCCCGGGCGGCAGCGTCACCCACGAGTAGAAGCCGCCCTGCGGGACGGTCCAGCGGGTGCCGGCCGGGAAGTGCATGGCCATCGCATCGAGCAGGGCGTCGCGGCGCTCCCGGTAGACGTCGCGGAACACGGCCACCTGGTCACGCCACGGTTGGGTGCCCAGGTACTCCGAGACTGCGAGTTGACTGAAATTCGAGGGGCACAACACCGCGGCCTCTGCGGCGAGCACGAGTTTCTCCCGCACTCCGTGGGGGGCCAGCGCCCAGCCCACGCGCAGGCCGCTGGCGATGGTCTTGGAGAAGGATCCCAAGTAGACGACGCCCTCCTCGTCGTCGGCACGGATGGCACGCGGCGGAACGCCGTCGAAGGCCAGCAGGCCGTACGGGTCGTCCTCCAGGATGAGGATGCCGCTGCGCAGACCGATGTCGAGGATCTCCTTGCGCCGGCCGGGGCCCTGGGTGACGCCGGCGGGATTGTGGAACGAGGGGATGGTGTAGATGAGTTTCGGTGTCTTGCCAGCGGCCTGCACCGCCGCGATGGCGTCGGTCAGGGCATCCGGGACGAGACCCTCGTCATCCATGGGGACATGCACGACCTCGCACTGGTAGGAGCGGAAGACGCCGAGGGCGCCCACGTAGGAGGGCGCCTCCACGAAGACGATGTCGCCGGGGTCGCAGAAGATACGGACCATGAGGTCCAGCGCCATCTGGGAGCCGGTCGTCACCACCACCTCATCTGGATGCCCGGCGATCCCGACGTCCCCCATGACATCGACGATCTGTTCCCGCAGTGTCAGATCGCCCTGGCCCGAGCCGTACTGCAGGGCGACGGCTCCTCGGTCCCGCAGCAGCCGTCCCACGGTCTCGGCGACCATATCGAGGTTGAGAGCCTCCACGAACGGCATGCCGCCAGCGAGGGAGACGACCTCGGGACGCGATGCCACCGCGAAGAGCGCCCGGATCTCCGATGCCGCCATGCCGCGAGCCCGCTCGGCGTAGCTGGAGGTCCAAGGGTCGAGCCGCGAACCATGGCCCGATGATGACGCAATCACGTGATCGCCTCCTGACAGCAGTGGCTCTACCATGCCTGACGTGAGCCTCTCGACGAAACAGACCGTATTCCTGACCGTCGCCGCAGCCCTCGGTGCCGGCTTCGCAGCCGGGTTCGTCCTCTCGCTGGTGCGCCCGCACCCCGGCTAGCCCTCGGAATCAGGGGCTGCTCGGGTCCGTCGGCGCCTCCCGCGGGGCGAAGAACGCTGCGAGCCCCTGCGAGATCGCCGTGGCGATGTCGGTCTGGAAGCCCGGCTGTGTCAGCCGCTGCCGGACATTGGGCTTCGAGATCTGCCCGAGGCAGACGCGCACGCTCGGCATCCGTGTCGCGCGCAGGATGTCCCAGGTTCGTGCGTCCACGGTGCATCCCTGGACCGGGTCGCTGGCAGCCAGTACCGAACCGATCGATTCGGCTGCCGAACGGCCGGCGGCGGAGAAGGCCTTGTGACTGCGGCCGTAGTAGTAGACGGCCAGCGGCGGTGCGTCGCCGTCGGAGTACTCGATATGGACCGACACGACCAGGTCGCAGTCGGTGTCGTTGCACGCTTGTGCGCGAGTCGCCTCGTCCAGGGGCGTCCCGTCGTCGGCCGCGCCATGCGCCAGGGATGCCTCGGCACCCCTGGTTCTCAGGAGGCTGAGCGCCTTCTCGGCGATGGCTGTGGTGATGCTCGAGCCCTCGTCGCCGCCGAATGGCGCCCGTTCATCGGTACTGCCGGGACTGGCATCGACGACGATGACCTTCCCGACGATGCCGGTCTGCAGCGCCGGCAGCGCATACCGCTCCCGTGCCGTGTGTGCGGATTCGACCCCGACGGTGCGATGCAGCCGACCGAGCGCCCGCAGCGTCTCGGGCCCACCGATACCGTCGACCTTCACCCCCGTGTTGCGCTGGAACTCCCTCAGGCCGCGGTCGGTCAGGGGACCGAGGTGCGAGTCCTCCTTGCCGCAGTCGAACCCCATACGGTTCAACTGGCGCTGCAGTTGCAGGACGTCTTCTCCGACGAACGGGTGCCCCGGCTGGTAGGACAGCACGCGGTCGCCGAGTTGCCAGCGGGCCTCCTCGAGGCGCCGAAAGGTCTCGGGGCCGACGATGCCGTCCACGGTGATGCCGCGTTCCCGTTGAAACGCGCGGACGGCAGTCTCCACGTCGTCGTCGAAGTCTCCGCTGGCCAACGCCGTGGTCTCCCACTGGGCCGGCTCGGTGGCGATCGGCACTCCTTCGACGGGAAACATCAGGGTCCGCAGCGGCTCCTCGCCACGTACGTGCCGGGAGCCTGCGAGCAGCCCCAACCGAGCCAGTCGGGCTCGAATCTCGGCCACGGCAGGACCGCGGTCGCCACGTCTGAAGAATACCGAGGACACAAGAGCTCCGATCAGCCCAGGAATTCGGCGAGATCGGCGAGCAGCTTCTTCTTCGGCTTCGCTCCGACGATCTGCTTGATGGGCCGACCGCCCGAGAACACGGTCATGGTCGGGATCGAGACCACGCCGTAGCTGGCCGCCGTTTGCGGGATTCTCATCGACGTTGAGCTTCGCGATCGTGATCTTCTCGGGGTACTCGGCGGCGATCTCCGCCAGGACCGGGGCGACCATGCGGCACGGGCCGCACCATTCAGCCCAGAAATCGACCAAGACCGGCCGATCGGCGGTCAGGACGTCGTCCGCGAACGACGCATCGGTGACGATGATGGGATTGGACACTGCGACTCCATTCATTCCAGGTCAGCCTAAGGGGCCGATGGTCGAGTTGCCGCCCGCTACGTCGATGCGCCGCTGGGCGAGTTGTGGCGCCGGTGGGCTCAGTGGCCGTCGGCGAGGAACCGCTCGGCGTCCAGGGCGGCCGAGCAGCCGGTCCCCGCGGCGGTGATCGCCTGCCGATAGGTGTGGTCCACCAGGTCGCCGCAGGCGAAGACGCCCGGCACCGTCGTCCGGGTGCTGGGCGCGGCCACGGCGACGTACCCCTCGTCGTCGAGGTCCACCTGGCCCTTGACCAGATCGGAGCGAGGGTCGTGGCCGATGGCCACGAAGACGCCCGTTGCTGCGAGCTCGCGCTGCTCACCGGTACGGGTGTCGGTGAGCACGACACCGGTGACCTTGCCCTCGCCCAGGATGTCGCTGACGGTGCTGTTCCACGCGAAGCGGATCTTGTCGTTGCCGAACGCCCGGTCCTGCATGATCTTGCTGGCCCGCAGCTCAGCGCGGCGGTGCACGATCGTGACACTGCGCGCGAACCGGGTCAGGAAGGTGGCCTCTTCCACCGCCGAATCCCCGCCGCCCACGACCACGATGTCTTGATCGCGGAAGAAGAAGCCGTCGCAGGTCGCGCACCACGAGACGCCGTGACCGGACAGCCGCTTCTCGTTGACCAGCCCCAGCTCCCGATAGCCGGAGCCCATGGCCAAGATGACCGTCCGCGCGCGGTGGGTCCTCCCGGACCCGTCCACCACGGTCTTGATCGGCCCGGCCAGGTCCATGGACTCCACGTCGTCGGTGACCAGCTCGGCACCGAACCGCTCGGCCTGGGCCCGCATGTCTGCCATGAGTTGCGGACCGAGGATGCCCTCGGCGAAGCCGGGGTAGTTCTCGACCTCCGTGGTATTCATGAGCGCCCCGCCCGCGGTGACCGCCCCCTCGAAGACCAACGGGCGCAGGTCAGCGCGCGCGGTGTAGACGGCGGCCGTGTAGCCGGCCGGACCCGATCCCACGATGATGACGTTGCGCACCTCATCGGTGGCCGGTTCGGCGGTCTGGGATGAGGTGGTCTGCAACTCGATCATCACGTGCCTTCCTGCGGGCGCCACTGCCCGGGCTGTGCCTGCGTTCTGCTTCCGAACTGAGCAACCGTGGCCCCCGAACCGCTATTCCCTGCGGCCGGTGAGCCGCCGGTGACCGAGGTCCCGACTAGCGCACCACGGTAGCGCGATAGCGGATCGCCGGATCATCCGCCGTGCACCGCACGTCCTGCACGACGATCTCCATGACACCGCCGCCGAGGTCGAGCGCCACGACCAGTGCCGGCTCGCCCTCGAAGCGTGCTCGGTCCAGCGCGACGACGTCGGCGGCCGACTCCGACAGCGCGGCGACACACGCCCAGGCCCCGACCAGGGTCGCTGCCGGCCATGAGCCAGCGGGGGCCCACGGTTGCTGCTCAGCGGGGTCGGTCGTCGCCGACTCGGCTGTGCCATCGGCCAGCCGCCCGGCCTGGGAGGCCAGGCCGGTACGCGTGTACTCGGTGTCGCTGGTGACCGCGACACGCGAGATGCGTTCCAGTTGGCCGGTGTCGGGTGCGCTCTGCTGCGCATCGCCGACCACGGGGCGGTCGGTGTCAGCCTGCCCACTGCTCTGCGAGGGTGCAGGCTCGGGAGCGTCCCCGACGCTGTCCAGCGCGGTTGGCGGCGCGAGTGCCGCATCCTCAGGGTCTACCGTGCTCGTGGCCAGCGGGTCGACCATGGCGAAGAGCGCGATCGCGGCCGCCGCCCCCGCCATGGTGTACAAGACTCGGCGGCGGCGAGGTGGGCTGGCTTGGAGCGGGATCCTCGGGGTCGCCGGGGAGGCCGATTGCCCGGCTTCGGCAGCGATTGCGGCATCCAGGCGGTGGGCTACGTCCTCGGGGATGGTGGGGCGGTCGAGCGCGGCCAGGTGCTCGCGCACGCGATCGTCTTCGTCGGTCATCCTCCGCCCCCTCCCTTGCGATCCGGCTCCTCGGCCGTGCGCCGCAGACCCTTGTCGTCACTGCGTTGGACGCTGTCGGCTGGCGACGGGTTCCGCAGGTGCGCCAATTGGTCGGCGAGCTTCGCGCGGCCACGGGAGCAGCGCGACTTCACGGTGCCGGCCGGTACGCCCAGCATCTCGCCTGCCGCCGCGACCGGCCACCCTTCCACATCGACGAGGACGATCGCGGCCCGCTGATCTTCGGGAAGTGCCGCCAAGGCGCGCTCGACCTCCCAAGCCACCTCGCGCTGCTCCATATGGTTGCGCGGATCGGGGATGCTCCGGTCCTCATCGGTGTAGGGGGACTCGGCGCGGCGCTTGCGCCGCCGGTGCCGGTCCAGGCATGCGTTCACCACGATCCGGTGCAGCCATGTGGAAACGCGGGCGTCCCCGCGGAAGCCGCGCGCCCCGCGCATGGCGGCGATGAGCGCCTCCTGGAGGGCGTCGGCCGCCTCATCCGGGTCCGCCGTCATACGCAGCGCGACGGCCCACAGACGGTCGTAGTAGAGCCGGGCGAGCTGCCCGAAAGCCTCGTTGTCCCCGTCGAGGTACTGCTGCAGCAGCCGTTTCGCCTGCTCGTCGGCGAGATCGACCGGCTCGGACACACGGGTAGCCTACGCTCCGGCAGCCCCCCGGTCGTGAGGGCGTGAATTCCGCTGTGGCCGAGTGCTGTCGCTGCGGGCAGTCAGCGGTCCGTGGCTTTCGGTGCGGCTCACGGTTCAGACGCCGATCGGCAGGGCGCCGGCGGACCCTACAACCAGGCGCGGACGTCGGTCCTGGGGAGCAACGGCGACGACACGGTGGGCCCCGCTCCGGTGCAGCGGCTGCGGATGTCGCTCAACGCCATCGAGCGCAAGAGCACCCGCCACCAGGACCGCGCCGCCCTCGTGACGCCGCGGACCTCGGCTGCGAGGGCGTCGAGGTTCGACTCCTGGGCGCGTCCTCGCCGAGGACCTGGGTCGAGGTCGTGGCGCCCGCGGTCCGTCGTCACCCGAGGACCTGGACCTCGCGGATGCCGCCGAGATAGGTGCCCTCCTGGTAGGGCAGGTTGGTCAGCCACACCAGCACGTAGCGCGTCTCGACCGGGATAGGCATGCGCAGCGTCAGTTCTTCGCCGGCAGCGACGGCCCCCGCCAGCAACTCGAAGTCGTTGGCGCGCGACCCGGCCTCGGCACCCATGCGCACCTCGACATCCGTCCCGGAGCCCAGGAAGTCGAGGTCGACGGCGCTGATTGGGCGGGTCAGACCCAGGTCGAGGAGGATCCCGGTGCCGTCCTTGTTGCTCAGGTTGGCGCGCTTGTACGCCACGGTCCGCCAAGCCGTCGTCAGGTCGCCGTCGGTCGCCAGCGGGACCAGATCCGGGTTCTCCTCACCGTCGGCACCCTGGGGATCGAAGTCGGTTGATGCCGCGATCGGGAGGGGCTGAGGTGTCGCCGCCCCAGCACCCGAACCCGTCGCTGACGGCGTCGGGGAGGCCGCGGAGTCCTGCGGAGGCAGTCCGCGGTCGTTGAGGGATCCGACGAACAGAATCCCCGCTGCCAGGGTAATGCCGATGATGACCACGGAGGCGATCCGCCGAATCGCCCGGTCGGTGGTGGTCGAGCGGGCATGCCCGACCTCGGATTCGATCGGCGGCGCGCCCGTGGTGCGCTCGATCGCCTTGGCCAGCGCGGGCACGGCATGGTCGACGTCCGAGATCCGCTTGCGGGTCCGGGGGCGCACCGAGGGCAGCATGCACGCCGAGGCGATATTGCTCAACTCTGCCGGCACACCGGCGGTCAATTCCGCGGGGGCGAGCAGTCGGCCGTCGACCGGGCCGATGACAGGCAGGCCGTCCATCGTGTCCGACTGCGGATCGGGATCCGGCCAGCGTCCGGTGAGCCCGACGGCAAGCAGCGCACCGATACCGTGCAGGTCCGCCTGGCGCGCGTCATCGCCGGGTGCTACGCCGTGCAGGGCCGAATCGACACCCAGGCCGCGCAGCCGCACCTCGTTGGTCTCGGTCACCATGACCGAAGACGGACGTACCCGGCCGTGGGTCACACCGAGGGCGTGGGCGGTGCGCAGAGCGAGCGCCACCTCGTAGGCGACCACCGCGGCCGACCCTGGCTCCTCCTCTTCGCGCAGCACTTCGCTCCACGGCCGACCAACGACCCACTCGGAGATCACGGCCAGGTGCTCATCGGTCTCCACGACGTCGAGCACTTGCACCAGACGTCGGTCATGGACGCCGGCGGCCACCCGGGCAGCATCACGGATTGCCGGGGCGCGGGGATCGGCACGCGGGATCAGCCGGGCACCGACGGGGCGCTGCAGGGCGGGATCGCATGCGCGCCACAACTGGGACCCTGCGTTCTCGACGACCAGGTCCTCCAGGACGTATCGTCCGACGCGGCCCTTGGAAACACCCGTACTGGCCTCGGCGGTCACGGGATCAGGATACGTGCCCGCCCTCGAATCGCCACGCGTTCGGCCCTCGGGTGTCGGGTCAGCTGCGGCGCAGGCGCCCGGACACCAACGCGATCAGGTCGTTCGCCTCGCGGATGCGCAGCAGCCAGGCGGCCAGCGCGTAGACGACCAGCACGACCACGGCGATGAAGCCGCAGTCGAAGAGTGCCTTGATCTTGGCGTCGCCCGGGTCGTACTGGGTCAGCGGGATCGCCAGCCAGGCCCCGCCCATCGCGATCAGGCTTGCCAGCACGATCTTCGCGATCGCCCGCAGGGAGCGCAGCGTGTCCAGGCCACCGTACCGGCGAGCCAGCATGGGCCAGCCGACGAGCAGGACGACCCAGTAGGAGATCACGAACGCCGCTGCCAGGGCATAGACCTGCTGGGCGCCGGGGGCGACCAACGGATACAGGCCCAGGGCGAATCCGACATAGACGATATTGAGGAGGACGGAGAGGTAGAACGGTGTTCGGGTGTCCTCCAGCGAGTACCAGCCGCGCAGGAGGATGTAGTACACGGTGAACGGCAGGATGGCGAGGGCGAAGACGCGTGTCACGGTGCCCAACTGGTCGATCTGCGCCGGGTCTGCCGCTCCGTACCCGAACAGCAGGGACGCCACCGGTCCGGCGAGGATGAACAGCGCGACCGACAGCGGCGCGACGAGCAGCACGATCACCCGGGCAGCCCGGGAGATCTCATCGCCGGCCTCCCGCAGCCGCCCGGCGTGGACGGTGCGCGACAGCGTCGGCAGCAGGGCCGTCACGATCGAGACCGTGATCACCGAGTGCGGCAGGATGAAGATGAGGTAGCCGGTCTGGAAGGTGGCGAGGCCCGCCGCAGGCTCCCCCGCCTCGAGCGCATTGACGTTGGCCTGCGTCGCGAGCCGGCTGATGACCATGAAGCCCACCTGGTTCGCGGCCACCAGGCCGATCGTCCAGGCGGCCAGCTTGAAGGCCTTCGTCAGCCCCAGCCCGCGCCAGTGCCACGACAGCGCGAACTTGTAGCCGGTGCGGTAGAGGACCGGCACCAGGACCATGGCCTGCAGCGCCACCCCCAGCGTCGTCCCGATGCCCAACCACGCGGTCTCTGCGTCGGTCAGGGTGCCGCTGTCGGCGGCATCAGTCCCCGCGATGAGGATGTAGCCCACGTAGGTCCCGATCGCGACAACGTTGTTCGCGATGGGCGCGAACATCGGCATGGCGAAGTGGCCGCGGGCGTTCAGGACCTGCGACATCATCGTGTACACGCCGTAGAAGAAGATCTGCGGCAGGCAGTAGCGGGCGAAGGCCACTGCCAGCGCGGTCTGGCCTTCGGTGTAGGACGGCGTGGCGTACAGCGAGACGATCCACGGGGCGAGCGAGCACCGACACCGCCGAGAGCACGAGCAGCACGGTGCCGGTGGCGGTGAGCAGGCTGTTGCCGTACGCGCGTCCGCCGTCGGCGTCGTCCTTCATCCGACGGACCAGCTGCGGCACGAACACCGCGTTCAGCGCACCGCCCACGATGAGGATGTAGATGATGTTGGGCAGCGAGTTGCCCAGCGCGAAGGCGTCGCGCACGATCGTCAGGCCCAGCGCCGCGGTCAGCGCGGTGTCCCGCAGCACCCCGGTCAGCCGGGAGACGATCGTCCCCGCGGCCATGACGGCGCTGGACTTCAGCATGGATTCCTCGTCGGCGACCTGGTTCAGGTCGTCGGCGACGGCGGGGATCGGTCCGGTGCCCTCCACAGAGGGGATCGTCCCGGTCGCGTCGGGGTCCAGCGGGTACCGGGCTCCGCCCGCCCCGGGCCGTTGCTCCTCGGTCACGGGCTACCTCGATCCTTGTTTGCGGAACCGCCACAGCACCATAGCCAGTAGCGACACTGCACCGACGATCACGACGACGGCGGCGACCGCGCTGGCCGCCGTCGACCGGATGACCAGGTCTGTCGTCGTGATGAACGGCCTGCCCTCCCGGTCGGTCAGGATCACCGAGACCGGCAACGAACCGGACCCGAAGACCTCCACCGGGATCTCGATGCTGGCACGCCGTCCGGCGTCCACGACCACGAGTCCGGGCGGCGCGTACGCCAGGCGCACACTCGGTTCCGCCTGCAGCACGACCCCCACCTCGACCGCCTGGTCGAGGCCGTTGGAGATCGTCAGCGGCAGGCTGCCGCTGCTGCCGGTGAAGGTGACGGTCCCCGTCGACACCGTGGTGACCTTGGACTCCTCCACGGCCAGGTCCGCCTCGACGCTGGCGAGCAGCGACCTGCCCCGCTCCACGTCGCTGCGCCAGTTCGCGGAGACACTGCGCAGGATGGCCGCCCGGTAGCTGTCCTCGAAGGACAGCGGGTCCACCGTGACGCGGGCGAAGGCGGCCAGCCTCTCCTGCAGGGCGGGGATGGACGACAAGTACTCCCCGGACAACCGGCCGGTGTCGGCCTCATCGAGGGCCAGGGTGCGCTCGACGCGCGGCACGTCCGGGCCGAGCAATGCCGGCAGGCCCACGACCCGGGTGTAGGGCGCAGCTGCAAGCTCGATCAGCGCCTGCGCGAGCGTGTCGCCGGTCAGGGCCGCGGACTGCGGCAGCTGCAGCACCACGGTTCGGGGCGTCGTGGGCAGTTCCAAGGTGATCATCGCGGCGTCGGCGAGCAGTCCTTGCCGCAGTCGGAACCGCTCGGCCGCAGTGCTGGCGGCCCGCGAGAGGTTCGCGCTCAGCATCTCGTCGGGGAGCACGGCGCTCATCGAGGCACCGTCCGGGAGCGGGACTGCAGCCACCCCGCTGGGCGTGTACGACAGGGGCTCGATCGGCGGCACGGCACTGGCATCCAGCACGACGGTGCTGACCCCTGCCTGCCGGTAGGCCAGCAGGGCGGCGGTGGTCAAGGAGCCGTCCGGTCCGACGGGCATGGTCGCCAGCGACGTGATCGGCTGCTCCTCACCGGCCCCGTCGTCGGCGGACTCCTCGGGTGCCCGGTCGGAGCGCGTGGCCGCGGAGCGCAGCAACGCCTCCGCCAGCAGCTCCGGCATATCCGCGGTCAGCGTGGCACTGGCATCGACCTCGGCGAACGGCGTGACGTACGTTCCCGAGGCATCGGCGGCGGTCCCCTCGTCGACCGCGTCCAGCCAGGAGGCCACCGAGGCGCGTGCCGCCCGGGGGTCGGACACCGATGCGGCGAACGAGGCCTGGTCGGTGCGCAGCAGCTCGGCGGCCTGCATGACCGCCGGATCGATGAGCCAGGTCACCGGAACTCCCGCGTCGGCGGCGGCTGCGGATCCCGTGGCCAAGGTGTGCAGCGCACCGCCGCCGGCCATCGAGGAGGTCAGGCCCGCCGAGCGCATGACGTTGTCCGCGGTCAGGTCCACAGCGCCACGGATCGGTGCCACGACGACGACGGCGGACGGTGTCCAGACTGCTCGGATCGGGGAACCACGGCATCGGGATCGCCGTGCTGTAGGAGCCCCCCGAGGCGATGCGCGCCTCCACGAACACCGCGTAGACGCCGTTGCCGCCGATGGGCAGGTCGGCGGCTGGCACCGTGATGGTGAAGGGGACGGAGTCGCTCGGCGCCAGTGCCGCGGTGACGGGGGTGGCGGTGCCCTCCTGCGCGATCCCTCGCCGTGCGGTGGTCAGATCGGTCACTGCTGCGACGGCGGAGCGGCTGCCCAGCGGTTCCGGAGAGACCCGCAGCAGGACCTCCAGATCTCGCACATCCTGCCCCGACTTGTTCGTGACGGTGCCACTGAAGCGCAGGATGCTGCTCGCGCTGGGAACTGCCGGTTCCAGGCCGGTGATCTCCACCAGGATCGGGTCACCCGGTGCCGGCAGGGCCGCGGCGGGAGTGCCTGCAGCGGCTCCGATCAGGGCGAGCGCGACACCCAGCAGCAGCGCCATCGGGAGGGCGGTCCGGGAGCCCCGGCTCACGCCGGCTCCGGTTGCTCACCGGTGAGCATCTGCCTGGCCTTGTACAGCAGGCGCCGCTCATCTGCGTAGGCCAGCCGAGCCGCGGCGCGTTCCATCTCCACCCATTCGGCGGTCAGCACCTCCGGGTTGTCGCCGGAGATCTCACCGCCGATCGCCTGCATGATGAAGTGGTGCACCGTCTTGTGCACGCGCTTGTCGTCGGCCGTGAACCAGAAGTCGACGGTGCCGAGTTCGGCGACGATCTCCGCCCGGATGCCGGTCTCCTCCAGGACCTCGCGCACCGCGGCCTCCGGAGCCGTCTCGCCCTCCTCGACATGGCCCTTGGGCAGGGACCAGACCACCCTGCCGCGGCGGTCCTTGTGGGAGATGAGTGCGACCCGCGGGACGGGTCCCTCCGGATCGACGACGAGCCCGCCTGCGGAGACCTCGTCGGCCGTAGGCAGCCGCCGACGGGTTCGACGATGCTTGCTCCTACTGCTCGGTTGCGAACTCCGCGAGCGCCCCGCCGACTCTGAACGGCGGTCATTCATCTGGCGAGAATATCCCTTCGCGGCCCAAGTGGCTCCGGAATCGTGCGGCGACCGCCCGGTCGTCCCGGCTCGGCGGCCGCCATCGCGCCCGATGCGGCAGGTGCCGCATCGTCGGCCGGGCTCTGGTCGAGTCCTTGATGGCGGGAACCGTACCCTGGTGTCTCGTGCCCCCCACCAAGGCGACGAACCCGTCATCCTTCCCGGCTGCCCGGCCGGAGGCCCGCCTGCGCTCGGCGCTGGCGCCGGTGTCCGGGCTTCTGCGGGAGCTCGGCGACCGGTTCGCAGCCGCGGGCGAGGACATCGCGCTGGTCGGTGGCAGTGTCCGCGACGCGGTGATGGGTCGGCCTCTCACGGATCTCGACTTCACCACCTCCGCGCATCCCGAGACGGTGCTGGCGCTGGTCCGGCCGTGGGCCGACTCCGTGTGGGATGTCGGGATTCGGTTCGGCACTGTGGGTGCCCGCAGCCAGGGCCACATCGTGGAGATCACGACCTACCGGGCCGAGTCCTACACGCCGGATTCGCGCAAGCCGGTGGTCGCCTACGGGACGTCGCTGTCGGAGGATCTCGTGCGCCGGGACTTCACGGTCAACGCGCTCGCCGTGGCGCTGCCGGGACCCACGATCATCGACGAGCACGAGGGCCTGCGCGACCTGCGTGCCGGCATTCTGCGCACACCTGCCGCCCCCGAGGTGTCCTTCTCCGAGGATCCGCTGCGGATGATGCGGGCGGCCAGGTTCGTCTCCGAACTGGGCTTCACGATCGAGCCGGCCACGAGGGCGGCGATCGGCGCCATGGCGGAGCGCATCAGCATCGTCTCCGCCGAGCGGGTGCAGGCCGAGCTCACCCGGCTGATCCTCGGCAGGTATCCCGCGCGCGGGCTGGCGGTCCTGGTGGAGACGGGCCTGGCCGACGCCGTGCTGCCCGAGCTGCCTGCCTTGCAGTTGGAGATCGACGAGCACCACCGGCACAAGGACGTCTACGAGCACACGCTGACGGTGCTGGAGCAGGCCATTGCGCTGGAGGAGGACGGGCCGGATCTGGTGCTGCGGCTGTCGGCGCTGCTCCATGACATCGGCAAGCCCCGGACCCGTCGGTTCGAGGACGGCGGCGGGGTGAGCTTCCACCACCACGAAGTCGTCGGGGCGCGCATGGCCAGGCAGCGCCTCAAGGCGCTGCGCTACGGCAACGAGGTCATCGACGACGTGTCCCGACTCGTGGAGCTGCACCTGCGCTTCCACGGCTACGGTTCGGGCCAGTGGTCCGACTCGGCGGTCCGGCGCTACGTGCGTGACGCAGACGACCTGCTGCCGCGCCTGCACAAGTTGACCCGGGCGGACTGCACCACGCGCAACCGGCGGCGGGCGCAGGCCCTGCAGCGGGCGTACGACGGACTGGAGCGCCGCATCGAGCAGCTGCAGGAGCAGGAGCAGCTTGCCGCGATCCGCCCCGACCTGGACGGCAACGACATCATGCGCGTGCTCGGACTGCCGCCGGGCCCGGACGTGGGGGCCGCCTACCGCTTCCTGATGGACTTGCGGCTGGACCGGGGTCCGCTGACTCCGGAGCTCGCCGAGGAGGCTCTGCGAGCCTGGTGGGCCGCCCGCGGGTAGACCGTCGCTGCTCCGTCTCGGCAGCCAGCACGTCGCGGCCCGGTCATGCGGTCGATGCATCGCCGGTCGGCCGGCCGAAGACCGGATCGCTGTCCAGCGTTCGGTCCCGCGTCGCGAAGTACCACGCGGCCACGCCGAGGTAGGCCGCGCCGATGGCGAGGAAGCCGGCGGGCGCTACGCCATCGTCCGGAGCGAACGCCGCCACGAGGGTGACGCCGATGACCAGGCCGAGGTTCACCGTCAGATCCACGATCGAGAACACGCGCCCCAGCGCGGCATCCGGGATGCGCCGCTGGAGGATGGAGTCCGAGCAGATCTTCGCCGACTGGTTGGACAAGCCCACGAAGGGCGCCGCCACGACGATGGGCAGCAGCGCGACGGTGAAGAGCGAGGGCGTGACGACCGCGGCGGCCAGCACCGCGGCGACCGCCGTCCACTGCACCGGACCCAAAGACCGGCCGAACCGCGGGCGTGAGCATCGCTGCCAGGAAGGCCCCCGCGGTCACCCCGGCCGCCACCAGGGCGAAATCGGCCAGCGCGGCGTCGGGTTGGTCGGGCGGATGGATCCGGTTGCGCAGCAGGAGCAGGAGCAGCAGCGTCAGCGCCCCGACGAGCACCCGGTTCACCAGCACGACGACCAGCGACCTCGCGGCCGCGGGATGCTGCCCCAGCTCGCGGACACCGCCGGTGAACTCGCCGACGACTCCGCGCAGCGTCTGCGACGGTCCTCGAGCCGAGGGTCCGAGCTGATCCGGTCCCAGGAGCAGCGGCCACAGCCCGGCAGCGACGTAGACCGCCCCCGTCATCCCCAGCACGACCATCGATCCGTCGTCACCGCCGCCGGCCAGCCCGCGGATGCCGACGCCGGCGAACGCGCCGAGGGCGTAGGCGATCGTGCCGGCCGTCGGTTTGACGCTGTTTGCCAGGACGAGGTCCTTGGGCTCCACGACGTGCGGCAGCGAAGCCGACAGGCCGGCAAGGACGAATCGACCCATGCCGACGGTGACCAGCACCGACAGGCCGAGCCACACTCCAGCACGATCGCCGGCCACGAGCAGCACCAGTGGGATGCACGAGAGCCCACGCAGGATGTTCACTCGGACCAGAACCCCGCGCCGCCGCCAACGGTCCAGCAGGATGCCGGCGAACGGCCCGATCAGTGAGTAGGGGAGCAGGAGTATCGCGAAGGCTGCGGCAACCGCCCCCGGCGACGTCTGGCGCTCGGGGGAGAACAGCACGAAGGTGGCCAGAGCGGCTTGCAGCAGCCCGTCGGCGAACTGCCCGGTCAGCCGGGTCGCCAGCAGTGCCCGAAAGTCGGGTCGTTGCAGGATCGCCCCGACCTCGCGCCATGCCACCCCTCGACAGTATCGCTACCGAGTTGTTATCGAATTCGTCAAATCCGACGGACATCCCGCATGTCCGTTCGATAGTTTGCAGGCGTTTCATCGGCTGTCCTCGCATCCGCGGGGCCGGCCGACCGCTCGAGCGTGTGGAGGCGCTATGGGACGTGTATGGATACTGGCGGGCGCCTTAATGGCGGTGTCCGTGATCTTGTTCATCTTCCAAGGGTTCATGGGCACGCAAGGCATGCTCACGATCGGTCTGTGTATCGGCGCCGGCGCAGCCGCCGCCTACATCCAGGGTCAGCCCGGTATCGGCAGAGCGATGTACCTCTTCGGCGGAGTCTTCATCGGAGCCCTGGGCTTCTTGCTCGGTGCATTGAGCTTCCCCGACACCAACGTCGGCCTGTGGCTCGGGGCGTTCATCCCGTTGGCCATCGCTGGGCTGGCGGCGATGTGGAGCAAGCGCACCGAGATGTTCATCGCGGCCAACATCGGCGCGGGAGCGCTCGCCGGGGTCTACGCGAACGTCTTCGACGCCGATCCGCAGTCCATCAACGTGTCGCTGCCGATCGCGATCGGCCAGACCGTCCTCCCGATGGGCCTGGGGTTCCTGGCCGCGGTGCTGGTCCGCACCTTCGCCGGTGACGATCCGCCGCGTGGCAGGACGAGGGCGATGAGGCCGGTCCCTCCGACGACGAGACGATGACCTGGGACGCCGAGACCCAGCAGATGGACCTGGAGGGATCCCGATGAGACTGCATCGATCATGGGCTGCCAAGACGGCCGGCACCGTAGCAGCGATGTCGCTGCTCCTGGGCCCGGCCGCGGTCGCAACCGCCCAGGAGGAGTCACCCTCCCCCGAGCCGGAGGCCGTCGACGAGGGCGAGGCGACCACGACCGACGCCGAAGCCACCTCCGATGACGGCCACACCAGCGTCAACGAACCCAAGGACAACACCTTCGCCCTCGGGCAGAGCATGCAGATCCGCGTCAACGCCGACGGGGAGCCGAACTCGGGCCTGATCAACTTCCGCTGGTCGGTGAGCCAGTTGACCGTCCAGGGCCCCTCGGACGGGAGCAAGGACGGCTCGTACGAGGTCCCGGTCCCAGAGGGCGG
Source organism: uncultured Actinomycetota bacterium (assembly GCA_963766005.1). Classification (GTDB taxonomy): domain Bacteria; phylum Actinomycetota; class Actinomycetes; order S36-B12; genus CAVXYG01. The sequence goes on from CAVXYG010000009.1 coordinate 51,716, forward strand.
CAACCTGCCCCGCTACCTGAACAAGTTCGGGTTCATCAGCACCGAGAACGGCGAGGGCATCTGGGACGTCGATGTCGAGGACGGCTATGCCACCGCGCGCTCGGTCTCGCTGTACCCGGATGACCTGACGCCGGCGGTGTCCCTGGAGACGGAGTTCACGCTCGACGGCGAACCCGTGACCGCCCAGGAGATCGTCGGCAAGGACGGCGTCGTCACAGCGAGCTACACGCTGATCAACAACACGACGTCGCCGACCGAGGTGACCGTTGAGGACCTCAGCGGCAACCCGGTGACGGTCACCGTGGATGCGGATATGCCGCTGGTCGGCATCGCCAAGACGCTGCTGCCCTACCGATTCACCGGTCTGAATACCGGCTCCGGCATCCAGGGCGCCGACGGGCGCGGCAACAACCAGGTGCAGTGGATCGCACTGCCGTTCGCTCCGCTCGCCAGCGATCATCAGGCGACCTTCGGTTGGTCGGCGTACGTCCGCGACGGGCTCATCCCGGAAATGCTGATTCAGGTCGCAGTGCTGCATATCCCGGCTCACGAAGACGACCCGGCCACCCCCGAGGATGAGAGCCAGACCAACGGTTCGGATTCGCCGGTGAACCTGGATCCCGCGGTAGCGGAGATCCAGGCCGGGCTGGCGTCGGTTGTCGCAGGTATTGACACTCTGTTCTCCGGAGGCGGCGAGGATCCCCTGAAGGCCCTCGAGGGGAAGTTGAACGCCTTCTTCCAGAGCCTCGGCACGGATCTGCAGACCGTCGCCAGCAACCTGGATCCAGCCGTGCCGGGAACCCTGGCCAACCAGTTGCAGTCGTTGATTGAGCCCTTGACCGAAATCGAGGCCGCGCTGGGTGCTGCGAGTGGGAACTGGGATGCGCTGCTGGAGACGCTCGCGGACATCGTCGCGCTGCTCGAGAACAGGCTCACCGGCTGTGACGGCATTGCTGGCACGCAGTTCCCCGGCGGAGCGGAGCAGTGTAAGGCGGTGCTCGCCGTTCTGAAGGGAATCGTGGACAACCCGGATTCGGTCAAGACCAATATTGACTTCATCCGCGGTGCCCTGGCCCCGATCATTCCGCTGCTGAACACCGTGGTGGATGCGATGGCCGGCCTGAGCGAGTACCTTCCGCACCATCGCAGAAGGGCTCCCGGTCGCTGAGTTGCCGACGCTGGATGCGGTCATCAGCAGCGTCGTCGCGGATCTCTTGGCTTCGCCCGGTGGTCAGCAGCTCACCGGTGGCCTTGCCCAAGTCGGGGGCGGCGTGAGCATGGCCACAGCTGAGATCGCGGCCTTCGCAGGCGAAGCGATCGCTGCGCTGCAGGGCGGAGTGGAGACGGCCAATGAGGCCATCGTCGGTCTGAAGGGCAGCCTCGGCGGCATGCTGGCCAAGTCGGCGGAGTCCCCGTTGGTCTACGGTCCGCTGCCGGAGGGCACGCCCGAGGGCACCGTGCTCGCTGGTGCCTACGAGTTCCGGATCGATGCGGCGGACACCAACATGCCGTACACCCTGCCGCGGATCTTGGTGGGCCTCCTGGCACTCATCGCAGGTGGCCTGGTCGTCAAGTTCGCTGCCGGGCGGGCAACCAGCTAGCACCGGCATGCGGTGCGGGGTCCAACAGACCCCGCACCCGGCCTAGCAGCAGAGCGCCGATCGGTTTCCAGCCGGTCGGCGCTCTGCTGTGTCCGTGATGGGTTCGGACACCGACGACTGCGGCAACTGGCCAGGGAGCCGACGGGAGTCGACGCAGGGTGTCCGTCGCCATGCGGTCCTCCGAGGAGCACCGCAGCCAGGCAGCGGCTGGAAGTGCCGCAGGCCGGTGCCTCCCACGGGGGCGACCGGGGGGGTCGGGGGTCGGCCGGAAGGGTGCTGGGGGCGCCGAGCTCAGGGCCCAGCGAGCCAGTCCACCGGGTTCATCCGGTTGCCGCTGGAGTCGAACGCCTCGAAATGCAGGTGGGGGCCGGTGGAGTTTCCGGTGCTGCCGACAGCACCGATGCGATCGCCGACACTGACGCTCTGTCCCACCGAGACGTTGAGCTCCGACAGGTGCGAGTACGTGGTCTGGGTCCCATCGTCGTGCTGGATGGTGATCTGGTTGCCGTAGGGCCCGTTGAACCCTGCGGCCGTGACCGTGCCGCCCGAGGCGGCGACCACTTCGGTGCCGGCTGGAGCCGCGTAGTCGGAGCCGGTGTGGTACCCGCTCGACCAGTTGCTGCCCGCCGATCCGTAGGCCGTGGTGATGGAGTATCCGGCCACCGGGGCGATGCGCTGATCGGTGCGGGAGTCCGCCTCGGCGACAACGGCATTCCACTGGTTGACGTTGGCCGCCTGCGCGTCGACGACGGCCTGCTGCTCAGCGGTCGCCTCGGCCGCCTCAGTAGCGGCGTCCGAGACCTGCTGGAGGGCTGTCTGAGCCTGCGCCACTTCCTGCTCGGCGTTGTCGAGGTTGTACTTCGCCTTGTTGAAGGAGCCGCGGGCCTGCGCCTCCTCTTCCTCGGTCAGCGTGTTGCGCGAGCTCTCGGCGTAGTCCAGTTGGTCCTCGGCGCTGTCCAGCGTCGCGTTCGCATCCTGCACGTCCTGCTTGGCGAGCGACAGATCGGTGGATGCGGTCTCCACCGCGGCATCGGCTGCTGCCTGTTGCTGCTGCATCGCCGTCAACTCTGCTTGGGCAGCGTCGAGGGCCGCCTGCTCGGCGGCCGCAGCCTGATTGGCAGCCGCCATCTGCTCGGTGCTGACCTTGTCCGGGATCGCGTCCGCAGACGGCGCGGCCTGGCCGATGGGGGCTGGGGCGGCCACCTGCGCTTCCGGCGCGGCTTCGGCGTCGGCCGCTGCCGCCGCTGACTCGGTGCTGTCCTGCTCGGCCTCGGCCTCGGCTGCTGGGTCCAGCGGCGCCTCGACGGTCGTGGCGCTGGCGGACGACGCCGAGGCGGTGGCTGCCGCCGGCCGAGCCGCGACGCCGAGGAGTCCCAAGGACAGCGCCGCCACTGCGGCCGCCTTGGCGTATTGCGGCGGAATGAGCCGCATGTTCACGGCATCCACGACGATCCCGACGTCGCACGGCGCATCGCGCAGCAGTCGGTAGGCGGTATCGATGCTGTCGCCCTGGATCAACTGGCGCCGGACGCGCTTCAACCGCCCGAACCGGGGCCCGACGTCGATGGGTCGAAGGTCGTCGATGACCAGGTCGTAGCCACCTTCGCGCACAGCGTCGAGGACGAGTTGATCGCGCGCCGCGGCCTCTCCGAGGGAGATCCAGTTGACCTCCAGCCCGATCTCGCGAGCCCTCTCCAGAGCCATCTCCAGAATCTCGGCGTCATCGGAGATGGTGAAGACATCCGCGCGAGCCTCCTCGAAGGACTGCGGAGGGTTGAGCGGATCGCCGCCCAGGAGGAGGACATCCAGCGTTGCCCCGGTTCGCCAGGCCAGGCCGACACCCGCCATGGCCAGGGTTCCGGTCGTGATCGTCTCGCGCGCGTCGGCGACGAGCGCGATCCGGCGGTACCGCGGCCCTTGGTGCCCGTTGATCAGGACGAATCCGGGGAATCCGTCTGCCAGGAAGGGCCGGGCGGCGGACAAGTAGTCGGCGAGGAGCCGAGTCGGGTCCAGTGCGGCCGGAACCAGCGCCGTGTACGCGCGTTCGTCGTACATCGTCGCGATGACCGACTTGACGTTGCAGTGCTTCTTGCCGACGGCAAGCACATGGTGCTCGGGATCGTCGAGGTGGTCCTCGGTCACGCGGTAGACGTTGGGGGAGATCCGATCCGCCCGCGCCAGCAGGTCGTCTGCCTCGACGCCGCCGTCGTCAAGGACGACGACGGCCCCCCGGTACTCGCCAGTCATGACCACCCACCGCCTCCACCAAACCAACGCAACAACTACTCATAGTGTCAATTAGGTTACGCGGATGTTGCCCAGAGTGGGAAGAGCGGGCGAATATTACGTCACGAGGAGTGGGAATTGGCTCGGTTGGGCCCGAGGACACGCGTGTGTCCCGCCACATTCGGGGATGCGAATGCAGCGGGACACGGGCGCTGGTCACCGCGGAGCGTCGGGCAGCGGAACGGGAGGGACGCCGGGCAGGCGTCGGGTCTGGCTACCGCTCCACTCGGCCGGCGATGAAGTCCTCGACTGCTCGGGCAGCCTGATCGTCGGTGTACTGCACCGGCGGGGACTTCATGAAGTAGCTCGAAGCCGACAGGATCGGGCCGCCGATGCCGCGGTCCTTGGCGATCTTGGCCGCCCGCAGCGCGTCGATGATGACGCCTGCGGAGTTCGGGGAGTCCCAGACCTCGAGCTTGTACTCCAGGGTCAGCGGAACATCGCCGAAGGCGCGGCCCTCGAGGCGGACGAAGGCCCACTTGCGGTCGTCCAGCCAGGACACGTAGTCCGACGGGCCGATGTGGACGTTGTCCTTGCCGATGTCGCGGGACAGCTGCGAGGTGACCGACTGGGTCTTGGAGATCTTCTTCGACTCCAGCCGCTCGCGCTCGAGCATGTTCATGAAGTCCATGTTGCCGCCGACGTTGAGCTGGTAGGTCCGGTCCACGGTGACGCCGCGGTCCTCGAACAACTTGGCCAGCACCCGGTGGGTGATGGTCGCGCCCACCTGGCTCTTGATGTCGTCGCCCACGATCGGCACGCCGGCCGCCTCGAACTTCGCCGCCCACTCCGGCGTCCCGGCGATGAACACCGGCAGCGCGTTGACGAACGCCACGCCGGCGTCGATCGCGCACTGGGCGTAGTACTTGGCCGCCTGCTTCGGAACCGACCGGCAGGTAGCACACCAGGACGTCGACGTCGGCATCCTGGAGCGCCGCGACGATATCGACAGGCTCCTCGTCGGACTCGGTGATCATCTCGCGGTAGTACTTGCCGAGCCCGTCGAAGGTGTGGCCGCGCTGGACGGTCACGTCGGTCGGGGGGACATCGGCGATCTTGATGGTGTTGTTCTCGCTGGCCACGATGGCGTGCGCGAGATCCTGGCCCACCTTCTTGGCGTCCACGTCGAACGCGGCCACGAAGTGGACGTCGCTGACGTGGTACGGGCCGAACTGGACGTGCATCAGGCCGGGGACCTGCGACTCCGGGTCGGCGTTGCGGTAGTACTCCACGCCCTGGACGAGCGAGGCGGCGCAGTTTCCTACGCCGACGATGGCGACGTTGATCGCTCCCATCGTGCTTTCTCCTTTTCTCACTCGCGGGCGTCGGACGTGCCGGCGCCGGAGTTGTTGTGGTGTTGGGTGGTGGTGGTCATTGCGGATTCCTGGTCGATCAGCTCGCCCAGCCACCGCACTTCTCGTTCGACCTGGTCGAGGCCGTGCTGCTGCAACTGCAGCGTGTAGCCGTCCAAGCGCTCCCGGGTCCGGGCTGCGGACTCGCGAAGCGTGGCCAGCCGCTCCTCCAAGCGGCTGCGCCGCCCCTGGAGGATGCGCATCCGGACTTCCGCGTCGGTCCTGCCGAAGAAGGCCATGTGGACGCCGAAGCGGTCGTCCTCCCAGGCCTCCGGGCCGGACTGGTCCAGCCACTGCTGGAACCGCTCCTTGCCGTCCGCCGTGAGCCGGTAGACCACCTTCGCCCGGCGGCCGGACAGTGCCGGCACACCGGCGTCGCCGGTCCCGTCCTCGACGATGAGCCCTTGCTCCACCAGGGAGCGCAGGCACGGGTAGAGGGAGCCGTAGGAGATCGCTCGGAACGATCCGAGCACGCCGTTGAGCCGCTTGCGCAACTCGTATCCGTGCATCGGGGCGTCTTGCAGCAGGCCGAGCACGGCGTACTCGAGGACGCCACTTCGCTTGGCCATGTCGGATCTTCCTGTTCGGGCGGTGCCTGTCGGCGCGCTCCGCGGCGGGTGCAGCACCGTGGCTGCCGCCGTCGCGTCGAACGCTCGAACGCACCTATTGCGAAGATACATCGACTGGATGTATCGAGTCGATATATACCCCACATCGATGAGCCGAACCGGGATTCCCACCCTGCGTGTTGCCCGCGGCAGTGATGCCCATCACCCCCAGCGCGCTGGCCGCCGCCAGGGACCGGCCCGAAGCCCGCGTGGTCCGGATTCGCGTTGATCGCGCCGAATGCTGGCTGTGAGGCGGGAATTCGTTGCGATCAACGCCTTTGCGGGGCTTGGTTGCGCCGGCATGACGAGGCTCACACGGCGTGACGGAACATGGGCGGTCGGCACGGCGTCCTAGTCACTGTGTCGCCGATTCGTGGCGGCGGGGCTTGTCGCCTACGGGGGAAGATGTGCGGAAGATCATGGGACTCGGCCTGCTGGCCGTCCTGATAGGTGCCATCGCCACGGTGCTCGTGGTGGTCCTGTACCCGGTTCCGGAGCCCAACTCCGCTGCCATCGCCGAGACCGGCAAGGTCTACTACACCGACGGAGCCACCGAGGTGGTGGAGATCGGTGACGTGACGCGCACCTCGATCCCGCTGACCGAGGTGCCGGAGCATGTCCAGCAGGCGGTGCTCGCTGCCGAGGACCGCGCCTTCTACGACCATGAAGGATTCTCGCCGGTCGGCCTCGCCCGCGCCATGGTGAACAACGCCTCCGGCGGCGCAACCCAGGGCGGGTCGACGATCACCCAGCAGTACGTCAAGAACATGTTCCTCACCCAGGAGCAGACGGTCAGCCGCAAGGCCTCCGAGTTGATCCTCGCGGTCAAGCTCGATGTCTCCAAGACCAAGGAAGAGATCCTGCAGGGCTACCTGAACACGATCTACTTCGGCCGGGGCACCTACGGGATCGAGGCGGCCAGCCGCGCCTACTTCGGCCACCCCGCCTCGCAGTTGACGCGTGGCTGAGGGCGCGGTCCTCGCCGGGATCATCCAGTCGCCGGGCAACTACGAGCCGGAGACCAATCCGCAGGCCGTGCAGGCTCGCTTCGACTACGTCGTGTCCGGCATGCAGGCGCAGGGCTGGCTCACCGCGGCGGAGGCTCGGGCGCTGACCCTGCCGGCATTCGTCCAGCGGGATACGTCGAACAAGCTCGGGGGCCAGACCGGCTATCTCGCCGCGGAGGTCCGCGCCGAGCTGCTGGCGAACGGCTTCACCGATGCCGAGATCGACACCGCCGGGCTGCGGATCACCACGACCATCGACCCGGCCGCGCAGCGTTCGCTGCAGACCGCGGTCGCTGACCAGGGCCCGCAGAGCGACACCGAGGGCGTCCGGATCGGTGCGGCGTCGGTGGATCCCGCCAGCGGCGCCATCCTGGCCCTGTACGGGGGTTCGGACTACGTCTCCAGCCCGTTGAACAACGCCACCCAGGCCACGGCGCAGGCGGGCTCGACCTTCAAGCCGTTCGCTCTGGCCGCCGCCTTCGAGCAGGGCATCTCGCCGTACTCGCGATGGAACGGCAACTCGCCGCGCACGATCGCGGGCTACACGCTGCAGAACGAGGGCAACCGCGACTACGGCACGGTCACACTGCAACGCGCCACCGAGAAGTCGATCAACACCCCGTTCGTCTCGCTGGCGAACACCGTCGGCATCGACAAGGTCATCGACGCCGCCTACCGGGCCGGCCTGCCGCAGGACACCGCCGGGGTGAACCGCGACCTGACGTTCGTCCTCGGCAGTGCCAGCCCGACTCCGCTGGACATGGCCTCCGCCTACGCCACGTTCGCCGCGCGCGGGACCTACCACAAGCCCTTCATCGTCCGCGAGGTCGCCAACGGCGAGGGCGAGGTGCTCTACCGGGCCACGATCGCCGGCGAGCAGCGTTTCGAGGCCGACGTCGCCGACCAGGTGAACGCGGCGCTGCAGCGGGTTGTCACCAACGGCACGGCCAGCTCGGCGCAGTCCGTCGGCCGGCCGCTGGCGGGCAAGACCGGCACCACGGACGACAACAAGTCCGCCTGGTTCGTCGGGTACGGCCCGCAGGTCTCGACCGCGGTGATGATGAGCAAGGAGGACGCCAACGGCTCCCCGGTGTCGCTGCGGGGCACCGGTGGTCGGGCCAAGGTCTACGGCAGCTCCTTCCCGCTGGGCATCTGGACCGCGCAGGTCGCCGGGTACCTCGACGGCAAACCGGTGGAGCAGTTCGTGAGGCCGGAGCGGTCCGCATCCCCGCGGACCTACGGCAGCGGGTCCTCGCAGTCCAACACCTGGCGCCCCCAGCGATCTGCGACGCCGGCGCCCTCGGTTCCGGTGACACCGGAGGGCCCCGAGGCCGAGCTGCCGCCCGCCGACGGCAAGCCCGCTGCGCCCCCGACGAATCCCGACCCACTGCCGAGCGGGCCCGGCCAGAGCGGGCCGGGCGACCCCACTCCCGGCGCCGGGAAGCCGGGCGGCAACGGCGGTGCCGAGCCCCCGGCCGAGAATCCGGCGGCGGCTGGTCGCTCCGTTGACGTGCCCGCCGAGGAGGCGGCTGCCTGACCCTAGGGTGGGGGCGTGCCCCAGGTACCCCCCAGCCGCACCGATCCGGTGGCGACGAACGCCAGCGAGGTGCTCGGCGGACCGTACGGGCGGTGGGCAGTGCCGGGCCGACCGGCGCGAGCGCTGCAGATCGTCTTGGCCCTCGGCGCGTTGACCTTCGGCCTGGGAGCCCTGCGCACCATCCCCTGCGCGGTTGATGGATGGTCGCTGCCGGGGCGGTATCAGGCGCTCTGCTACAGCGACATCCCGCTGCTGTACACCCTGCGCGGGATCGCCGACGGCGCTCTGCCGTATCTCAACAGCGGGACCCAGCCGTTGGAGTACCCGGTCCTGACGGGGTTGTTCACCTGGTTCGCCTCGCTCTTCGTCGCCTCCGAGGATCCGGCCGCCTACTACTGGGTCACCGCGCTGCTGCTGCTGGCCTGCTTCCTGGTCGCGCTGGCCGCGACCGCGATCACGGTGCCGTTCCGCGTCTGGGACGGGTTGTTGCTGGCGCTGGCCCCCTCGGTGCTCCTGGCGAGCCTCATCAATTGGGATTGGCTGGCGGTCGCGCTGACCTCCTGCGCGCTGCTGGCGTGGTCCCGATCGCGACCGGTCCTCGCCGGTGCGCTGCTCGGCCTGGCGGTGGCGGCGAAGTTCTATCCGTTCCTGCTGCTCGGTCCGCTGGCGCTGCTGTGTTGGCGCCGGCGGGCGTTGGCCGCGTTCGCCCGCACCGCCGCCGCTGCCGCGCTCACCTGGCTGGTCGTCAACCTGCCGTTCGCGATCGCCGCGCCGGAAGCCTGGTCGTACTTCTTCCGCTTCTCCTCCGAGCGGGGACAGGACTTCGGGTCGGTCTGGCTGGCGTTGTCGCTGCGGGGATGGCAGGTCGACCCGGACGCGCTGAACATCGTGGCCACCGCCGCCTTCGCCGCCCTGTGCGCCGGGATCGCGGTGCTCGTGGTCGTGGCGCCGCGGCCGCCCCGGCTGGCTGCCCTGGCGTTCCTGGTCGTGGCCGCGTTCCTCGTGACCAACAAGGTCTACTCCCCGCAGTTCGTGCTGTGGCTGCTACCGCTGGCGGTGCTGGCGCGGCCCCGATGGCGAGATTTCCTCATCTGGCAGGCGTGCGAGGCCGGGTACTTCGTCGCGGTCTGGTGGTATCTCGTGGAGATCACGCCCGAGGAGCAGGGGCTGCCGGGCCAGTGGTATGCGCTGGCGATCGCCCTCCACATCGCCGGGGTCGGGTACCTCGCGGGCGTCGTGGTCCGGGACGCCCTGCGGCCCGACCGCGATCCGGTGCGCACCGAGCCGCCGGTGCCCGGCGCGGCGCTCGACGATCCGGGCGGCGGGGTCCTCGATGGTGCCCCGGATCGATTGGCGCGGCCCGTGGCGGTGTCGCAGGTCGGGTGAGCGGTCCCAGGGACTGGGGCAGCGGCGCTCGGGGCCCCGGGCGAGGCCATCGGGGGCTGAGACGGACGTCGCGCAGCCGTGCGGCCGCCGCTGTTCCCGGGCCGCTACTGCAGGCCGAGCACCTGGTCGAACCGAGCGGTACTGAGCCTGATCTGGCAGGGCAGTTCCTCTCCCACCTGCGGCGGCCGGACCCCCTTGGGCACGACAACCAGCGAGACCGAGGCGTGCGGTGCTTCGTGGAACCACAGCCGCTTGCCGTGCCAGCGGAACGGCGAGAGGACGCGGCCGGCCGCTTCGAGCAGGCCATTGCCGGCGGTGGTTGCCCGGCGCCGCAGGGTGGCCGATCCGATCGGTCCGGTCATGGCAACGCCGTGCGTCGTCCCGCCGCCCACGATCACCAGGTTCGCGCCCTTGGGAAGGCGGCGCTGGAAGTATCCCGCGCCACCGGCGTCGGCCGGATGGACGGCGAGCACGACGCCGAAGGCCTGCAGCGATCCGATGTCGCCCAGCCAGAGCGCGGTCCCGATCCGCGGATGCACCGCGACGTCCCGCAGCGCGGCGCGGACGTCGCCGAGCTCCTGCTCGGACAGGTGCGAGGTCCACAGATCGGCGGCGCAGGAGAAGTCGGCGTCGGTCCCTGCAGCCGCCTGGTGGCAGCGACTGACCTCGGTCAGCCACCACTGACCCCAGGAGACGGCCTGCTGCACCTTGCCGCTGCCCTCGATATGCGGCTCCAGCGACGGGTCGCTCGCCAGATGCCGCGAGGCCTTGGTGTCCGGCACAAGCGGCGCAGCCAGCGGCAGGTGCAGCGCCAGGCCGGCCAGCCGCAGCGCTCCGGCAGCCATCGCCTCGGCGACGACCTCCTCGCGCAGGGCCGCCGACAGCTCGGGTTGGGTGAACCCGAACCGGCGCACCGAGGTGAGTCCCTCCAGCAGCACCCGAACGGGTCGGCCAGGGTGCTGCAGCGACTCCTGGGCGAGCGCCCGCAATGATGCCGTGTCGGCGAGCGTCGTGATGAGCATGGTGCCGTAGCGCAGCCTCGCCTGCTCCCAGGCGGCTGCGGCGTGCTGCTCCGCCAGGTTCCAGGGCGTGAGGACGAGCAGATCGGCATCCCACTCCAGGTGCGGCTCCACGGCCTCGAAGACCGTCCCGACAGACAGCACAGATCGGCGCCGGTGCCGCATCTGCCGCGCCAGCGCCGCCTGTCCCAGCCCGTAGCCGTTGCTCTTGGCGACCGGGATGACCGATCCGCCGGTTGCAGCATCGTCGCGACGGGACAGCACAGCGTCGACGTTGGCCTGCCAGCGCTGGCCGTCGACTCGGAGCAGGAACGTCATGTCAGCGCCTGGCCATGTAGGCCTTGAAGGCGTGGTGCCAGGCCGGGCGCAGCGGGAAGTCCCACTCCCCGGCCAACTCCACGGCTTCGCCGCCGGTCCCCACCTTGAACTGGATCAGGCCGAAGAGGTGGTCGTCCGGATCGAGGGTGTCGGAGATGCCGCGCAGGTCGTACACGGAGGCGCCCGAGGCCAGGGAATCGCGGATCATCTGCCACTGGATGGCGTTGCTGGGCCGGACCTGGCGCCCGCTGTTGCTCGAGGCGCCGTAGGAGTACCAGGCGTGCAGACCCACCGTGACCATCGTCGTGGAGGCCAGCAGCTGGCCCTCGTAGTGCGCGAGATAGAGCTGCAGCCGGTCGGGGTCCTCGGCGTTCATCGCCTGCATCATCTGCTGGAAGTACGACAGCGGCCGCGGGGTGAACCGGTCGCGCTCGGCGGTTTCCACGTACACCTCGTGGAAGGCCGGCAGATCCTCGATCGTGCCCCGGGTCACCGCCACCCCCGCCTTCGCCGCCTTCTTGATGTTGCGGCGCCACAACTGGTTGAAGCCCTTGAGCAGGTCCTCCTCGGTCTTGCCTGCCAGCGGGAGCTGGAAGACGTAGCGGGGCTGGTAGTCCCCGAAGCCGGCACCGCCGGTGTCCTCCTGCTCCCAGCGCGCGCTGCGCAGCCGCTCGGTCACGCGGATCGCGTCCTGATCCTGCCAGTCCGGCGTCAGATCACGCAGCCGCGTGGCCTGCCCGGAGGCGATCGCCTGCTTCAGCGTCACCGCCGACCAGCGCCGGACCTCGATCGGCGGACCCATCTTCACGGTGAACGCGCCGCGCTGCTTGAGGTGCTGCAGCATCGGCTCCATCCAGTCCTTGAGGTCGAACTCCGGGTAGCGCTGACCGGTCCAGTCGAGGTCCGGACCCTCCGGCAGGTAGGCCAGCGAGCGCTGCGGCAGCCGCGGAACCGACCGGTACAGCACCAGACCGGCGCCGAGGAGGCGATCGGCCGCGAACCACCCCAGCGACTCGCTGCGCCACCCGGACTTCACGTTGCCCCAGGCGGGGGTCTGCAGGAACGACACGCTCGGCCGAGTCCTGATGTACTCCAGGTGCTCCTCGGCGGTGATCACCCGCACGGTCAGGCTCATTGCTGCTCCTCGCGTTCCACATCGATGACGATCGGCGCGTGGTCGGACGTGCCTTTGCCCTTGCGCGCCTCACGGTCCACGTAGGCATCCTTCACGTGTCGCACCAGTGCAGGCGCGGCGAACGCCAGATCTATGCGCATCCCGCGGTTCTTCGGGAACGCCAGTTGGCGGTAGTCCCAGAACGTGTAGGCGATCTCGTACTTCAACGGTCTGGGGGCGATCTCCACCAGGCCCGCGGACTCGAGGTCGGTGAGCTTGGCCCGCTCCCGCTGCGTGACGTGAGTCGATCCCTCGAACGCCGCGCGGTCCCAGACGTCGACGTCGGTCGGGGCGATGTTGAAGTCGCCGAGCAGCAGCAAGTCCTCGGCCGGCTCCTCGCGCGCGGTTGCGGTCAAGGCGTCCAGCCAGGCGAGTTTGTAGGCGTAGTGGGCATGGTCCACGTCGCGGCCGTTGGGGACGTACAGGCTCCACACGCGGATTCCGCCGCAGGTCGCCGCGATGGCCCGCGGCTCTTGCTTGCCCTCGAAGGCCGGCTGGCCGGTCAACCCGGTGCGCACATCGTCCAGCCCGACGCGGGACAGGATCGCCACTCCGTTCCAGCGTCCGTCGCCGTGGTGAGCGGTCTCGTAGCCGAGGTCCTGCAGCGCCCCGGCAGGAAAGGCGTCGTCGCTGCACTTGGTCTCCTGCAGGCACACCACGTCGGGCTCGGCCTTGGCGATCCATGCCTGCAGATGCGGCAGGCGGGGGTTGATCGAGTTGATGTTCCAGGTCGCAATCCGCACGTGGCCGAGCCTATGCGGTGCGCCGAGCGCGGAGGCGGGGTCGGCGGCCTTCGGTGGCTCGTCCGGTCGGGTCCGGCGAGACACCCGCTCGGCGCCGCTCGGCGGGCGCCGCCGAAGTCGCCGTCGTGGCAGGTGCCGTCGGATCGGAAGCGCCGCACCACAGTCGGCTCCGGACCCCGCCACACCGGCCGAAGAACGACCACGCCGGCAGCCCACCCTCGTCCCGGCACCCTGCTATTGCGACAGCCCCGGCAGTCGACGGCCGCCGCGGCAGAACAGGGCGACCTCGGCCCTGGACCACTGCGGCCGACGAGCAGCGGTCGGTCGTGAGCTGCCGGTGGTCCACCGACGTCGGCACACCCGCGCCGTGTTCCACACCCCACGCCCGAGACCACCTGGCGCCGAGGCCGCTCGTGCAAGCATTTGGGCCATCGGACGCTGCACAGGTACCCTGTGGCGGATGCCTCGCGCATCGTGACCATTGGCCCTCCTGCCGCGGAACGTCCGTGGCCGTCTAGTCCGAAGGAGGTTGGTGCCTGCATGCGTCGCTACGAAGTCATGGTGATTCTGGCTCCCGACCTGGAAGAGCGCACGGTTCAGCCCAGCCTGGACACCTTTCTCAACGTGATCCGCCATGCCGGCGGCTCGGTGGAGAAGGTGGATGTCTGGGGACGCCGCCGCCTCGCATACCAGATCAACAAGCACTCCGAAGGCATCTACGCCGTCGTCGACCTGCTCTCCTCCCCCGAGGCCGTAGCGGAGCTCGACCGTCAGTTGACGCTCAACGAGTCGGTGCTGCGCACGAAGGTGCTGCGCCGGGACGCTGCCTGATCCTCGTCGGAGCATCGACGTAGCCTTCACCCATCACACGCGACCGACGAAGGAGTCGAAATGGCAGGGGACACGCAGATCACCGTTGTTGGCAACCTGGTGGCGGACCCAGAGCTCCGCTTCACCTCCACCGGCCAGGCCGTGGTGAGTTTCCGCGTGGCATCGACTCCGCGGTTCTTCGACAAGCAGTCCAACGAATGGAAGGACGGCGACGCCCTCTTCCTGACCTGCAACGCCTGGCGCCAGTACGCCGAGAACATCTCGGAGTCGCTGTCCAAGGGAATGCGGGTCATCGTCCAGGGCCGACTCAAGCAGCGCACCTGGGAGACCAGAGAGGGCGATAAGCGCACCGTCTTCGAGGTCGAGGTCGACGAGGTCGGTCCGACGCTGCGCAACGCCACCGCCAAGGTCATCCGGCCCACGCGGGAGCCCGGCAGCGGCGGCTGGGGGAACCAGCAGCAGTCGCGCCCGCAGCCGGTGAGCGACGATCCGTGGAGCAACGCCGGCGGCGGCTCCGACGAGCCGCCCTTCTAGCCCGACCACCCACCCCACCATCCCGGCGATCGCCGGGCTTCACCAAGGAGCACCACGATGGCACGACCCGCACCGCGGACACCGAAACCCATCAAGAAGAAGGCATGCCAGTTCTGCAAGGACGGCGTGACCGAGATCGACTACAAGGACGTCCCCCTGCTGCGGAAGTTCGTTTCCGACCGCGGCAAGATCCGCGCCTGCCGCGTGACGGGCAACTGCATGCAGCATCAGCGCGACATCGCCACGGCCGTGAAGAACGCCCGCGAGATGGCGCTGCTGCCCTACACCTCGACGGCTCGCTGAGGAGGCTGACGATGAAGCTCATCCTGACGCAGGAGGTGTCCAACCTCGGCATCCCCGGCGACATCGTCGAGGTGAAGGACGGCTACGCGCGCAACTACCTGGTGCCGCGCGGCTACGCGATCCCCTGGAGCCAAGGCGCCGAGAAGCAGATCACGCAGATCAAGCGAGCCCGCGAAGTCCGTGAGGTCCGTGATCTCGGCCATGCGAAGGAGATCAAGGCCCAGATCGAGGGCCTGTCGGTCAGCATTGCCGCCAAGGCCGGTGCCAGCGGGCAACTCTTCGGCCGGATTACCGAGAAGGATATCGCCGAGGCGATCAAGTCGGCCGGAGGTCCCCTAGTGGACCGGCGCACGATCGATGTCGGCAGCCCGGTGAAGTCGCTGGGTCGGCACTCGGCCCAGATCGACATCCATCCGGAGCTCGCCGCCACCGTGGAGTTCGAGGTCACGGCTCTCTGAGGAGCACCCTCCGGAGCGCGCAACGGGCCCGTTCCCCCGATCGGGGGAACGGGCCCGTTGCTCGTCCGTTCGGCGGTTCGCAACCACCGGGCCGGGGACTAGGGTCCGTGGTGGCGGTGAGCACCAACCGCCTAGGCCCTGGAAGGCAGCATCATGCTCAACGCAGTCACACCCCACGCCACGCTCCCCACGACGGACCTCGATCGCGCCCGGAGGTTCTACGAAGGCCTCGGCTTCGAGGTCGACGGCGAGACGCCCGGCGGTCTGAGGTTCACTTCCGGCGACGGCGGATTCCTCGTCTACGAGTCCGCGTTCGCGGGGACGAACAAGGCCACAGCCATGGGGTTCATCCTGCCAGTCGACGACTTCGACGATGCCTTGGCAAGCCTGCGGGACAAGGGCGTCACGTTCGACACCTTCACCATGGAGGAGGCTGAGTGGGACGGCGACGTCTTGACCTGGGGCACCATGCGCAATGCGTGGTTCCGAGACCCGGACGGCAACATCATCGCTGTCGGGACCGACACGGCAGACTGAGCCGTCCGGCACGCGCCTCCGCGCCCAGGTCGCAATACGGTGGCCGTGAGGCGGGGAGGCCGATCTCCCGGTCGACCGGAGGTGCAGCATGCTCAGCCAGTTCGAGGTCATTCCCACGCTGCCGACGTCGGATATCAAGAAGGCCCGCGCTTTCTACGAGGGCACCCTCGGGTTCGTCGCGCACACGGTGGAGAACGAAGGCGTCATCTACAACACCGGCACGAGCCGGTTCATGGTCTTCCCATCGGCGTTCGCCGGTCCGGGCAATGCCACGAGGATGTCCTTCCAGGTGGCGCGCGACCAGTTCGACAGCGAGGTCGCTGCCCTGCGCGCAGCCGGCATCGCCCTGGATACGTTCGAGTTCGCAGACGCGGTCTGGAAGGACGGGGTGCTGCATATCGGGGAGGAGCGCGGCGTCTGGTTCCGCGACCCCGACGGGAACGTGATCAGCGTCGAGACGCACGAGGACTAGCATCCAGAGCGACCCGGGGTAGCGCGCGACGCGCCCGAGGAATTCTTTTCTTCCACAGGCTTGTGATGCACATCACGCGGGTGAACGCAGAGTTTGTGACGTGCAGCACACACGATTCCCCACGGTATCCACAGGCTGTTCCCGCGTGTCGGGTGCCCATCCCCACCCTTTCCCACAGTGTTATCCACAGGGCGCCTCGACGAGTCCGTGCCCATTTCGTTATCTTTCCCAACGTGTGGGGCGGGCTCTGCGGTGTCGCAGCCGTGAGGCAGAATCGCGGGGGCTGAGCCGCTGGTCAACCGAGGGAGGGTGCATGAGTTCGATCGATGACCGTCCTGTCGTTGTCACCGAGGACCGGCGCGGTGGCGGTCGGGAGACACTGCCGCCCCAGGACCTGCCGGCTGAGCGCTCGGTGCTCGGGGCGATGCTGCTGTCGAAGGACGCGATCGCCGACGTCGTCGAGGTCATGCGGCCGGAGTTCTTCTACCGTCCGGCGCACCAGTCGATCTATCACGCGGTCCTCGAGCTCTACGGCCGCGGCGAGCCGGCGGACTTCATCACGGTTGCCGATGAACTGGCCAAGGCCGGCACCCTGGAGCAGGTCGGCGGAGCAGCCTATGTCACCGGCCTCACCCGGGACCTGCCGTCGGCCGTCAATGCCACCTACCACGCGGAGATCGTCCGGCAGCGTGCGCTGCTGCGCCGCCTGATCGAGGCGGGCACCCGCATCCTGCAGTCCGCCTACGACGGCGCGGGGGAGGCCGACGACATCGTCAACCGGGCCCAGGCAGAGATTTTCGAGATCTCCGCTGGCAAGCGCGGCGAGGACTACGTGCCGCTGTCCGACATCCTCGAGGGCGCCATCGCCGAGATCGAGGCGATCGCCAACCACGACGGCGACATGGTGGGCGTCCCGACCGGACTGCGCGACCTCGACACGCTGACGCAGGGCCTGCATCCAGGTCAGCTGGTGATCCTCGCTGCGCGGCCGGCGATCGGCAAGTCGACCCTCGGCCTGGACATCGCCCGGGCCGCCTCGATCAAGCACAGCCTGGCGTCGGTGATCTTCTCGCTGGAGATGAGCCGCAACGAGATCATGATGCGGCTGCTGTCGGCGGAGGGGACGATCCAGCTGAACAACATCCGTGCCGGGCGGATGGGCGCCACCGATTGGCAGAAGGTCGCGCAGCGGCAGGATGCGCTGCGCGATGCCCCGCTGTTCATCGACGATTCCCCGAACATGACGATGACCGAGATCCGTGCGAAGTGCCGGCGGCTGAAGCAGCAGCACGACCTGCGGCTCGTCGTGGTGGACTACATGCAGCTGATGACCAGCGGCAAGAAGGTCGAGAGCCGGCAGCAGGAGGTCTCGGAGTTCTCTCGCGCCCTGAAGCTGCTCGCCAAGGAACTCGAGGTCCCGGTCATCGCGATCTCCCAGCTCAACCGCGGCCCGGAGCAGCGCACCGACAAGAAGCCGATGCTGTCGGATCTGCGCGAATCGGGGTCGTTGGAGCAGGACGCCGACGTGGTCGTCCTCATCCACCGCGAGGACTTCTACGACAAGGAGAACCGACCCGGCGAGGCCGATCTCATCGTCGCCAAGCACCGCAACGGCCCGACGGACACCATCGCGGTGTCCTTCCAGGGCCACTACTCCCGGTTCGTGGATCTGGCGGGGTAGGTACGCGTTGTGCCGGGCGTGGGCTGCAGGCGCCGCCGGTCCCGGGGATCGTCTCGCCGACGACCGTCGCATCGGCGTGGTCGCAGCGCCGACCGGGCGTGCCCCGCCGACCTGCCGCCACTCCGGCGCCCGAGCCCACCGGGCGGATTCGTCTCAGTCGAACCCACCGGCGCACAATCGTGGAGTACCGAATTCTTCCAGACAAGGGGCGGCATGGGGATCACCGGAATCGCCGGCGTTGCATCCGCGGTGGCAGACCGTGCGGTGGACGCCTACCGCTCCCGGCTGCAGGCCCAGGCCGAGCGTCGTAGGGAGACCGTGCTCCAGGCGAACCTGGTGGTCAGCGCTTGGCTGGCTGCCGTGGGCATGGTGGTCGACGGCGTGGCGCTGCCGTTCCGGCTGCAGGCGCTGCAGCGCGCGGTGGACGAAGCCATCGAAGCCGGCGACGTGATCGCCGCTGAGCAGTTGCGGGCCGAACTGGTTGCGGTGCTGCACGAACCGCCGGCGTCGGCACGGCTGCTCACGACCCTCGCCGACACCATTCCCGCGCTGGTAGCCCGGCACAACGGCGACGGCAACACGGTCATCGAGGGCAAGTCCCTCTGACGGGGCGGCGTCCTTGCCGGACGGATCACGCCCGTCGTGCTTCCATGGATCGGTGACGCCGCTGGACTTCGCCGACCTGGTCCGTGCCCGCCCCACCGAGACCGACGGCCGCTTCGCTCTCGACGTGCCCGACGGGCTCCAGCAGGGTCGGGGCGCGTGGGGCGGTGTGGCGACCGGAGCGATGGTGTCTGCGGTTCGTCAGGTCGATTCGCGACCGGAGATGGCCGTGCGGACCATGAGCGCCCAGCTGGTCGCTCCGCTGCTCGCGGGTCGGGCCGACATCGCCGTGGAGGTCCTGCGCCAGGGATCGGGCACGACCACCGCCGCGGTCCGGGTCACCGATGCCGGCGGGGCCATGGTGGCCCACGGCGTCGTCGTCCTCGGATCGCCCCGCGCAGGTGAGGGGATGCCCGACGGTCGACCGTGGCTGGCGCTCGACCCCCCTGCGGAGCTGGGCGCCGGCCCGCTCGCCGTGCCCGTGATCCCGATGGGGCCGCCGGTGGCCCCGCACTTCCTGCGCCAGCTCGAGCTGCGACCCGTGGCGGGGTTGCCGTTCTCCGGCGTTGAGGAATCCGTCGTCAGCGGCTGGGTCCGGCCGCTCGGCCCGGTCTCCGAACTGGACGCCGCGGTGGTCGTCGCGCTCGCCGATGCGTGGTGGGTGGCGGTCGTGGCGCGGGTGGATCGACCCCGGCCGGTCGGGACGCTGGCCTTCACCGTGGACTTGCCGACCGATCCCGCGACGCTGCCGGTGGAGGGTGACGGACGGCTGGCCCCCTTGTTCCACCGAGGCCGCACACTGGCCGCCCGCGAGGGGTTCACGGTGGAGACGCGGGAACTGTGGACCGCCGACGGCCGATTGGCGAGCTGGAATACCCAGACGGTGACGGTCATCAAGTAGCGTCCGCCCACGGCGGAGGTCAGGAGGTGCGCAGCTATGGAGATCGTTCGCCGCCGCGTGCTGGTCAGCGGTCGAGTCCAGGGCGTCTGGTTCCGCAGGAGCACAGCCGATATCGCCGAGCTGTCCGGGGTGTCCGGCTGGGTGCGGAACCTCCCCGACGGCCGCGTGGAGGCGATCTTCGAGGGTGACCGGGGGGCGGTCGGCTTCGTCGTCGACTGGTGCAGCGACGGGCCGCCAGCGGCCCGTGTCGAGGCGGTCGACGTTGTGGAGGAGGAACCGCAGGGGGTCTCCGGATTCCGCGTCCGCGATTGAGACCCCCGGGCCGTCTCAGCGGCCGAGGCGGTCGACGACCCAATCGGTCACGGTGGCCAGGACATCGGAGTCCACGGGCTGCCGGATCTGCCGCTTGTAGTCGCCGAGCGTCGGCACCGCGCCGGGGTCGCGCCGGAGCAGGTGGCTGATGCCGTCCGGACGCGCCACGGTGACGGGGCCGGGGGCCAGCTCGGCGATGACCTCGGTGTCGGCGGCCGGAGTCTGCAGGTCGGCCGTGCCGGTCAGTGCCAGCGTCGGCACCGCGAGGGCGCGCAGGTCGTCGCGCGGATCCTCGTCGAGGAACTCGCGGAACCACCCCGCGTTGACGGTCGCCCCGTTGATCCGCGCGGTGTTCGTTGTCGTCGCACGGAGCTTGTCGTGTGCTGCCCGGGTCTTGGCGGTGAGGTCGATGCGGGCGACCCGCACGATCGCCTTGACCGGAGCGGGCAGGCTGGGCTGCACCTGCTCGGCCTGCCATAGCAGGACCTCAGACCCGGGCCTCGCCGGACTGCTGAGCAGGACCGCGGCCGCCGGCGGTGCTGCGCCGACCGCCAGGCGCAGCGCATGCAGTGCGCCCTCGGAGTGACCGATGACCACGATCCGCCCAGTGTCGATGCGGGGATCGGCCCTCAAGGCGCGCAGGGCCGCCGCAGCGTCGCGGGTGTTCTCGGTGAAGCTCACCGTCCGCCAGTCCGTGCCGTCGTCGATCCCGCGACGGTCGAAGCGCAGCGATGCGATGCCGGCGGCCGCGAGCGACTCGGCCAGCGCGAGCTGCAGACCCA
The DNA here is from genome assembly GCA_963766005.1 of uncultured Actinomycetota bacterium. GTDB lineage: Bacteria > Actinomycetota > Actinomycetes > S36-B12 > CAVXYG01. Next base: position 72,161 of record CAVXYG010000009.1, read on the forward strand.
GCGGTGCTCCCGGCGCGTCGCCGTCGCGATCGATCGGGCCGGATCCCGCCAGCAGCAGGGCCGCCGGCTGCGGTCCCGGCCCGGGCACGCGGAGCGATCCACGCAGGGCCTGCGATCCCGGGTCGATCAGGACGGGGTCGTCGCGCCGGGTCGGCGGCAGCGCGGCGGCTACCGCCGAGGCCGCTGCCTCCGGGTGGTCGGTGCCGATGAGCAGCGTGTGCCAGGGCGAGCCGGGAACGCACCGCAACTGCACCGCCGGTTGGCCCCGGCGAACGGAGAAGAAGCGACGCTGCTCGCGGGGGCCCCACGTGCCGATCTTGCGCACCGCGGGGATGCCGAGCGCCGGGGAGCGGAGCCCGTGAGCCGCCACGAGTCCGTCGCGGACGACCCGCACGGCTCGAACGTGGCTCAGCGGCACGACGATGTCGCCGCGGTGCCGCGCCAGCAAGCGCTCCCCAGGGGTCAAGGCCACCCGGATCGATCCGCCGCCGATGCTGATGTGCGCCATGTGCACTCCCTTTATTCTCACGAACGATATCAATATCGTAGGTGATATCATTCGGGTATGCCAACGCCCGATGTGCTGCTTCACCCGGTGCGCCTACGGGTAGTCCAAGCGCTGCTCGGCGACCGGTCGCTCACCACGGCGCGACTGGCCGCGGAATTGCCCGACGTGCCGAAGCCGACGCTGTACCGGCACATCGCCGCCCTGGTCGATGCGGGTGTGCTCCGCGTCGCCGGCGAGCGACCCGTCCGGGGTGCCGTCGAACGCACCTACCGACTCGACGAGGCGCGGGCATCCGCCGACCCGGCGGCCGCCGGCGACATGACCGACCAGGAGCATCGAGCCTCGTTCGCCGTGTTCACCGCGGGGCTCGTCGCCGCGTTCGAGGCCTTCCTCGCCGAGCGCTCCGCGATGGCCGCGACCGAGGCCGCCTTCGGGTACCGCACGGCAGCCCTCCACGTGCCGCCGGAGGAGATCCCGGACTTCGCGCGGCGGGTGCGGGAGGCCGTTGCGCCGTGGCGGGAGCCGACGGACGGCGCCGAGCGCTACCTGTTCAGCACGGTCCTCATCCCGGCGGACACGACTCATCCGGCGTCCGAGTGACGGCAACTATACCCCTGGGGGTATAGTTGCGCCATGGGCCAGTCATGCTTCCTCACGACCTTCCTCAGTTGGTCGATTCGGCGATGGGCGGCCGCCGTAGTCACCGGGCTGGTGACGTTCCTGGTGCTCGGCGCCGCCACGGCCGTGATCCCGAATCCGGTGTTCGGGCGGTCCATCCCGCCGACCGACTGGGCGATGGAGGTCCTGGTCCTGACCAGCATCCTGGCAGGCCTGCTGTTTGCGACGTACGTCCGCAACGAGGGGCCGGCCCCGGTCGCGTCGCCGGTGCTGGAACCGCTCCCGGGGGCGCAGCCGGCGCGCGGCGGCGTGGTCGGCGGCACGCTGGCGTTCCTGGCCATCGGCTGCCCCGTGTGCAACAAGATCGTGCTCATCGCTCTCGGCTCCACGGGTGCGGTGCAGTTCTTCGCCCCGGTGCAGCCGTACCTGGCGGTGGCCGGGGTGGCCGTGCTCGCCTGGGCACTCGTGGTGCGGCTGCGAGGTGAGATGACGTGTGCGTTGGGGACCCGACCCGTCCCCGAGGAAGAGGAGGCAAAGGTATGAAGTACGGCCAGTCGGTGCAGGACGAACTGCGCCCGCAGACAAGGGAACTGCGTCGGATGATCCCGGATGTGTACCAGGGGTTCGCCGCCCTGCACGCGGGCGCGCTCGCCGACGGTGCCCTGGAGAGCAAGACCAAGGAGCTCATCGCGTTGGCGTTGTCGGTCTCCTCGCAATGCGACGGGTGCATCTCCTCCCACGCCAAGGCCGCTGCCCGACTCGGCGCTACCCGCGAGGAGGCGGCGGAGGCGATCGGCGTGACGCTGCTGATGGGCGGCGGCCCGGCCTCCATCTACGCGCCGCGCGCCTATGAGTCCTTCTGCGAGTTCTACGAGGCGATGCACGCCGAAGCCGCCGACTAGGAGTCCCAGCGCCACGATGCGCGACCAGGTTCGGCGCGCATCGTGGCCTCGATCCCGAGCCGCCGCGGGCCCTGGGGAGCCGCTGCGCCACAATCGCTGCATGGAGCACGTGCGGCCGGGATGGGACGAGTACTTCCTGCTGATCGCCGGATCGGTGGCTGCCCGGGCCGACTGCCGCCGGCGCCGGGTCGGCGCGGTGCTGGTGGCGAACAATCGCATCGTCGCGACCGGCTACAACGGTGCGCCGTCTGGCGGGCCGTCCTGCCTGGCAGGTCAGTGCCCACGCGGGCTGCTCGACCCGGCAACGGTGGCCCCCGGGAGTTCCTACGACACCGGGGCAGGGTCCTGCGTGGCACTGCACGCCGAGCAGAACTGCTTGCTCTACGCCGACCGCAGCCGAGCCGAGACCGCCACGATCTACATCACCCACGAGCCTTGCGAGGGCTGCCGGCGGATGATTGCCGGATCCGGTGTGCAGCGCGCGGTCTGGCCCCAGGGCGACTGGCTGGTCCGCGACGCCGTGGGCTGACGCCGCCGCGCCGCTAGCGGATCCCGTCGTCGTGGACTCCCACCGAGTCCAGCTCGATCCGCCCGTCCGGCAGCCGCCAGTACTTCAGCCGGCGGGCCGAGTTGCTGCGGACCTGCAGCGATGCGCGCCACGCCCGCGCACCGTCGTGCCGCACCTCTTGCCCGCCGGCCCGGTGCTCCAGCCACTGGTGCACTTCCCGTGTGGCGATGTCCTTGGCCCGATCGCTCAGCACGTCGACGACCACGTCGAGGATCTTGTCCCGGGAGATGCCCTGCAGCGAGTCCATCCGGTTCAGGAACGCTGGACCGACCACGAAATCGGCCAGCGGGTACTCGGCGCGCTGGACCTCGTCCACGCGAACCAGGTAGGCGAAGTCGACTTCCCAGCGGAACTGCTCCTCGTCATCGGCGAAGACTTCCGGAAGGGTGCGGTTCCGCCGCTCGGCGGTGGCCTTGCGCAGCGCCGCCTTCAAAGCTTTGGCCTCGCGCTGCTGTTCGGCCAGTCGCGCCTCGAGCTGCGCAACCCGCTCGGCGTAGAGCTCGGCCGCGGCACGCGCGTCCTGCAGTTCGCGCAGCGCGGTCTCGGTGGGCTGGCCGGGCCCGTCGGTCGGGGGCGAAGAGGTCTGCTCGGGCTGCGGCGGCTCGTCTGCGCCCTGCCCGGGGCGCTCGGTCTCGCCGAGCAGCAACCACGGAGGGCCGCCCGGCAGAACGGGCAGCGCTTCGAAGGCCTTGGCCTCCTCTCCCAGGGCCACGACGCAGGAATCCTCCACCCAGGCGACCTCCACAGCGATGACGTCCCCCGGCGACATCAGTTGCGTCAGGTCCCCGTCCTCGGTCGGCAGGTCGGCCGCGAAGTCCGGGTGCAGGAGGACCTCGAGCCCCGTCCGGGGTCACTTGGGCCACCTTCGCCGGCATCGTCACTCCGTCGGGGCACCTGCGGCGCACCAGCGCCTCGACATCGCTCGCGGCGGGGTCGGGCACGAACTCCGGCAGCAACCCCTGCCCGATCAGCGTCCCGCGGAGGCGTTGTTTGCGCTGCACCAACCGCTCCGGCGGGACATCGACGCGCAGTCGGGCCACTTGCAGGAAGGCCTGGCGCCGGTCGTGCGTCCGCACCAGGACGTGGTGGTCGGAGGAGAATCCGTCGACACGGACCTCGACGCTCTTCGTGCGGTCTGCGGATGCCACCGATGCCGTGAGCAGTCCAGCAGTGTTCGCCGCGTTCAGGGCATCAGCGACGAGATCGGCGGCAACCCGCGGTCCGCGGGCCTTGCTGGCGCACATGTGGAGCGGAGCGGCGTACCTGTCCGCCAGCCACGCGGTCCCCGTCGGATAGACCCGCCCAGCTCCGTAGAACACCGACAGTCTGCGATCACCGAGCTCGTCGGTGATGCCGTACGTCGCCCCGGCGTCCACCACGACGACGGGGACCAGCCCCTTGACCTCCTCCACGACGTCCGAGGGATCGACGTAGGGCTCCGCGGCGTCGGGATGGACGCTGATCACCACGATGGGCAGCGCACGGTCCGGATCCCGGAGGTGCGCGGCCAGCCGACGCGCCTCGGCCGCGTCTCGGATGCGATGCGGCGTCGCGGTGGCGGGCCACGACGTCGAGCCGCTCTTCGGCGCCGGGGAACCGGACCCCGGCTGTGTCTGCGCGAGCAGCGCGGCCAGTTGCCGACGCACAGCTGCTTCTGCGCCGGATGCAGCGGCGGCGGTGGTGTACCCGTCGGGATCTCGACCCCCGCTGGGAAAGACGCGCACGGCGTCGCCGAAGAGTCGCCAAGACGACGGCGCGAGCTCGTTCAGCGCATCGGTGGCGGGACGATGCCCGGCCAGCACGTAGACCTCGACCCGGTCGGCGAACTCCGCCGCGAGCGCTGCTGTGTCGACGACGTGGCGATCCGGGCCCGTTGCGGTGAGCACCACGGCCGGCTGCGTCCGATGAGGGGACTGCAGCCACGCCGCAAGATCAAGGCCCTCGGATCGGCTCGACAGCGTGGCGACGTGGCCGCCGCTGGCACGGCCCGGCCCGTTGGTCATGGACGCGGGATCCGGCATCTGCCCCTGCTTCATCGAGTACCTCCGGCCTGATTCTCGCCGATGGGTGGGGCAGTGCCGCAGCGCGGTGCTTCCGGAGGGCGGTGCTTCCGCAGGGCGGTGCTTCCGGAGAGCGGTGCTTCCGGAGGGCGGTGCTTCCGGAGAGCGGTGCTTCCGGAGAGCGGTGCTTCCGGAATGCCGCGGCAGACGTCGAGACGGGTCGGCCGGCTGCTCGTCTCGGAGTAGCGCCACGCACGATGCTTGCGGATGCCGCCAGGCAACGCCGCGGCTACAGCTGCTCCCCGGTGAACACGTCGATCACCAGCCGCGGCGGATCGTCCAACCAGAAGACCCGGAACGGACGTTGCTCATCCAGGCCCACACCGAACTGGGTGACCCCCTCGAAGGCGCTGATGTAGCGGACCTCGAGCAGCGACGCGAAGCCGCTGGTCACGATCGTGGTGGCGCCGGTGAACGGCGGCCACTCCGGCGGGCGGCCCTCGTAGTCGGTGACCGTCATGACGCGCACCACGACCTCCAGCGAGGCATCGCCCCGCAGGTCGACCTCGAATCCGGCCGGATCGGCGATGAGCGGATCACGGTAGCCGACCGACCAACCCGGTCGGTCGCCGGAGCCGCGCATCTGGAACACGAAGCGTTCGAAGCACGGGTGCCGTCCCACGCGCATCTCGGCACCGGTCAGCGTGGACATCCCCAGCGGGTTCGCCGACTGGGCGTCGGCGAGGGAGCCGAACCCCGCGCAGGCGGTCGGCGTGGGGCCCGCAGCAGGCGCGCCGTCGGAGGATGCCGACGCGCCCGGCGCCGGTGCGTCGGTCACGGCCGGCTCCGGCGTCGCGGTCGCCGTGGATGCCGCGGTCGTGGGCTCCGGAGTCGGGCCGGGCACGTCGCCGCCGTCGGTGGATCCGCAGGCAGCCAGGACCGCCGCCGCGAGGACGGCGAGGATGCGTGCGCCTGTCGTCATGCCCGCAACCTACGGCTGGGCCGGTCGTTCCGACAGGGTCGACAGTCCTGTCCTTCGGTGCGCAGATCGGGCGCCGTCGCACCCCGGTACCGGGGTCAGCGGGGCGGGATCGCCGCACCGGGTGGCCGCAGCGCATCCAGCAGCACGCGCAGGGCCAGCACCGTTCCGCCGAACAGCCCGACCCAGCCGAACAGCTGCGTCAGGTAGAAGCCGTCGACCGCGATCTGCGGTCCGATCTCGGTCCGCAGCAGCAGGACCGAGATCGCCAGCGTCCCCAGGCTCAGCAGGGTCAGCGCCGCCTTGTTCACCAGTCGCTCCAGGACTGCCACATCGCGGCGATCGCTGAACAGGCTGACGCGCGTCGTGAGGGTGCCGCGCTCCATCTGGGTGGCGATCCGGTCCGCGTGCCGGGGCAGGCGCCGCATCAGTGGCAGCAGGGATGCTCCCTCGCGCTGCATCAGTTCCGCCAGCGAAGTCGGCATCAGCTGCGCCTGGATCTCGCCCCCTGCCGCAGCGGTGAAGCGCTCGACCACCGGGTACCCGGGAGACAGCACCTCCAGCGTCCCCAGCAACGTCGCCACCGCGCGGAACATCACCGCGGCGTCGCCGGGCATCGTGATCCCGAGCTGGGCGGTGAGCGAGATCAGTTCCCCCATCGCGGAGGCGGAGAGCATGTCGGAGCCCGAGTGGGCCGCCATGAAGCCTGCCAGCGCCCGCTCGACCGGCTCCCGGTCGGCGCCGGGGTCGACCGACCCGCCGGTGACCAGGGCCTCGAACATCAGCGCCGGGTCCTCCAGCCGGAGCGCCGTGAGCAGTTCCATCACGAAGGCCCGCCCGTAGGCGTCGAGCTTGCCCGTCATGCCGAAGTCGATGAGGCCGAGGCGGCCGTCGTCCAGCAGCAGCACGTTGCCGGCGTGCGGATCGGCGTGGAAGCGCTCGCCCTGCAGCATCGCCCGCAGTTGCGACTGGCCCAGCGCATCGGCGAGCTCGAATCCGCGATCCACACTCGTCCCGGGTGGCAGATCGGCCAACGGCTTGCCCTGCAGCCGCTCCATGACCAGGACGCGGGAGGTGGTGTGGGCGGCGAAGACGCGAGGCACGACGATGTCGGGGTAGCGCTCCACGGTGGCGAGCATGCTCGTCACGTGTCGCTCCTCGTTGCGGAAGTCGAGCTCATCGCGCAGGGCTGCGGCGAAGTCGTCGGCCAGCTGCCCGACGCCGTAGGTCCGCGCCATGTCACTGCGCCGCTCGGCGTTGCGCGCCACCCAGTCCAGGATCGCCAGATCGCGTTCCACATCGGACTCCAGGCCGGGCCGCTGCACCTTCACCACCACGGGGGTGTCGTCGGCCAGCACCGCAGCATGCGCCTGCGCGATCGACGCCGACCCCAGCGGTTCCGGGTCGAACGAGGCGAAGACCGCGTCCGGGTCGCCGATCTCGCGATCCAGGACACCGCGGATGTCCTCGATGGGCAACGGCGTCGCCGAGGAATGCAGCCGACCGAGCTCCTCGATCGCTTCCCGGGGCAGCAGGTCCGGCCGGGTGGCCAGGAGTTGGCCCAGCTTCACGTAGACCCCGCCGAGCTCCTCGATTGCCTCGCGGACCTCCGCCGCCATGTGGCCGGGGTCGTCGGCGCTGCGGGCCCGCCCAGCCACCGCGCCCAGACCGTGCTTGCTGCTGACCGACGCGACCTCGACCCCGCGGCGCGTGATCGACACTCGCCGGCGCACCGCGGCGAAGGGGTTCAGCGGTCGCAGCCGACGCTTGCGTCTCGGCCGGGAGGACATCAGCTGGAAGGCGACCACGGCGCCCATGGTGATCGGGATCTGGAACGCCACGGTGAGCGCGGACAACTCCAGCGCTGTGGCGAGGGATTCTTCGTCCTGAAGCGTGCCGTCAGGTCCTTCGATCGTCAGGACCGACATCAGCAGGCCGAGGCCCCAACCGATCGCCGAGGCCGCCAGCAGGCGGATCCAGGACACCTGGCGGGCGTTGAGCAGGGCCCGGGCGAGGAAGGCGAAAGCGACGACCGCCGCGAGGTTCAACAGAAGCGACCACACGCGCTCACCCTAGTTCCCGTCGTCGCCGGCGCCCCGAGTCGGGCGGAGGGCACTGAGCGGACACCGCCCGGGCCGCCGCGGATGTCCTGCGCATCCGGGCTCGTTGGCGCCGGGTGACACGCCAGCCTCGGCGAGGATGGAGCGAGGTCGGCTGGCCCTGGTGAAGGGGTCCCTCGATGCGGGGTTCCGGTCGGCGATACCCCGACCCGAGGCGAAGCAGCGACTCCCCTGGCGTGTGATCGGCTTCCGCGGGACCAGGGAGTCTGGAGTCCGGCGGCGCGCACGCGGTGGCTGGGCGAACGGGCCACCATCATCCTGCGCGCCGGGACGTGGTCGCCCGCCTCCCGGAAGAGCCGCCAGCGGTTCCCCGGGGCGATCGTGCTGTTCCCTCAGCTTGGGCGTCCGCTCCAGCACCGTGCCACGCTCCGAGTCCGGCCTACCCACCGTGGGCGCGCGCAGATCTGGCCGGCCGAGCCGCGAGCCGCACCGTTGGTCCACACTGGAAACGGTTTCAGTCGCAGCAAGGGGGGTGGCCCGATGGCCCAGGGTCGGTCGAAGGTCCCGCTCATCGTGGCTGCCGTGCTCGGCGCTGTGCTGATCCTCGGTGTCCGCCTCCTGATGGACTCGGGCGGCGACGGCGAAGGCGGTGACGGCGGCGGATCGGCTTCCGTGGGCGAGGACTGCGTGGAGATCGTCGTCGCCGCATCCAGTGAGAAGGCGGCCCTGCTCGACGAGCTCGCCGCCGAGTGGAATCGCACCGGCCCGTCGGTCGGGGGCACCTGCGTCGGCGCCACCGTCGCATCGAAGTCCAGCGGCGCCGCAGCCCAGGCGCTCAGCGAGCCGTCGTGGGACGTGGCGGCGGAGGGCCCTCGCCCCGACGTCTGGTCGCCGGCCTCGTCGTCCTGGTCCGGTCTGACGCGGCAATGGCGCACCGAGGCGGATCTGCCCGACATCATCCCGGCGGAGGCCGAGTCCATCGCCACGACCCCGCTGGTGATTGCGATGCCGCGACCCATGGCTGAGGCTCTGGGCTGGCCCGACCAGCAGATCGGCTGGTCGGATCTGTCGGACCTGGCGAAAGCTGCGCCGGGGTGGGGCGCGGTCGATCACCCGGAGTGGGGGCCGTTCAAGCTCGGCAAGACGAACCCGCACTTCTCCACCAGCGGCCTCAACGCGACGATCGGCGCCTACTTCGCGGCGACCGGACTCGCCAGCGATCTCACCGTGGACAAGGTGAATGCTCCGGCGACGCGGGAGTTCGTGCAGTCGCTGGAGAACAGCGTCGTGCACTACGGCGACACGACGCTGACCTTCCTGGAGAACATGGCGGCGGCCGCGGGGCAGGGCCGCGGCCTGACCTACGTCTCGGCGGTGACGGTGGAGGAGAAGTCCGTTCTGGACTACAACCTCGGCAATCCCACCGGGGATCCGGCGACGCTGGGCGCAGGAGCGGAGCCGGCCATCCCGCTGGTGGCCGTCTATCCGAAGGAGGGCACGCTGCAGTCGGACAATCCCTGGTACATCCTCAGCGCGGACTGGGTCGACGCCACCAAGCGCCAGGCCGCCGAGCAGTTCGCCGCCTACATTCAGTCCGATGAGGCGCAGCAGCGCTTCCAGGACGCCGGCTTCCGGAGCTACACCGGCGAGCCCGGCTCGGTGCTGACCACCGACAACGGGTTCCTGCCAGCGGGCGCCGCAACGACGCTCGCGCCCCCCGACCCATCGGTGCTGAAGGTGATCCAAGAGTCCTGGGACGAGCTGCGCAAGCGCGCACGCGTGCTCCTGGTGCTGGATGTCTCGGGCTCGATGGGCGCCACCGTCCCTGGGGCGGGGGAGACGCGTCTGGCGCTGGCCGCGGAGGCGACGGCGGCATCCGTGGCGGGGTTCGCCGACACCGACGACATCGGCCTGTGGGCGTTCAGCACCAACCGCGGACCCGGCGGTGAACCGTGGGCGCCATTGGTCGAGATCGCTGCGGCAGCGCAGACCGGTCCGCAGATCCAGCAAGTCGTCTCCGGCCTGGTCCCGGACGGCGGGACGGCGCTCTACGCCACGACCCGGGCCGCGCAGGCCTCGATGCTCGCGGCCTTGGACACCTCGCGGATCAACGCCATCGTGCTGCTGTCCGACGGCCGCAACGAGTATCCGCCGGACACCGACCTCACCAGCCTGCTCGATCAGTTGCAGGCAGAGAGCCAGGACACCAGCGTCCGGGTGTTCACCATCGGCTACGGGTCCGAGGCTGACACCGAGGCGCTGGAGGCGATCGCGGCGGCCTCGGCGGCAGAGTACTACGACGCGTCTGACCCCAAGTCGATCGACAACGTGCTGACCAGCGTCCTGAGCAACTTCTGAGGCAGGCCGACAAGCCTGTGGGGCACACTGAACGCATGGCACTGCGGGACGAGGTCAGCGACCCTTGGGGTTGGTTGCTGGCCGCCGTGGGCGGGGGCGTCGCGTGGGCCGCGATGGGGAGCGCGGCCGGGCCGGTCGGCATCGTCGCCGGCCTGGGCGTGGGCGCCGCCGTGTTCGGGACCAAGGTGCTCGTCGGCGGGTTGATGGGCCGCGGGTCGCGGCAGCAGGTCGTGCGATCGACGCCCGATGCCCTGCCTCGGCCGCTGCGGGGTTCACCGGCCGCGGTCTACGTGGAGCGTGCGCAGCTGGCTCGGGAGCGCATGGTGGACATCGCCGAGCGGCCAGGTGATCAGTGGCTGCGCTCGGAGGTCGGTCGGATGGACGACGGTGCCGACGACGTCATCGCTTCGCTGCGGGACCTGGCGGGGCGCGTGACCTTGGCCGAGGAGTTGATCGCCGCCGCGAACGGCCCCGCCCTGACCGCCGACCGCAGCGCCTTCGCCGCGCAACTCGAGCGAACCACCGACCCGATGCTCGCCCAAGAGCGGCGCCGCGCGTTGAGCGCGGTCGATCAGCAGCTCGCCGGCCTCCAGCGGCTCGGGGGCCTGCGCGACCAACTGCTCACCCGGATGGCCACCGCGGTCGTGGGCCTGGAGTCGGTGGCCACCCGCATGGGAGAGGTCGTCACCCTGGGCACGGCCGCCTACCAGCACGACGCCGCCAGCCAGGCGATCCGTGATGCCGGCACCGACCTCGAGGCCCTGCGCACCGGTTTGGCGGAGGCGCAGAAGTTGGCCCGCGATGTTGGCGCGGAAGCGTAGCGAACCCTCGCCCACCGCGGCGCGCCGGCCCCGCCAACGCCCGTTCCGCTTCGTTGATCGCTACGAATTCTGGCTGGAATGCCAGAATTCGCGACGATCAACGATCCTTGTCGCCCGGGTGCTCCGCGGTCGGTTCGCCGTCGACGGCACGGTGGGCGGGGCCACGCGCCGGTGCACCACAGTGCCCACAGGACCAGCAGCGGCTGGAACAGCAACCGGACGCCGCGCGCAGCATCGCTGTCCAGGCCGAACGCATCGGTGCCCTCGACGAACTGCGCGATATTGCCGGGGAACACCGCGACGAAGAAGGCGGCCGCGCACCATCCGGCCAGCTGCCGATGCCGGGGCAGCGCGACCAATGCCAGCCCCAGGGCGATCTCCACCACGCCCGAGACGGCGACCACGCCGTCGCGCCAGGGCAGCCACGACGGGACCTGCGCGAGGAACTCCTCGGCGTTGGCGAAGTGGGAGACCCCCGCGAAGACGAGAAAGCCCGCGAGCAGCCACCGCCCGACATCGCGCAGTGTCATCCCGGACACCGATGAGCGACCTTGAGCACACCACCATCATGCGCCGCTCGCGCCGGATGTTCGGCACGACCCCCGCGTACGTGCACCCGGCCAGCGACGGCGGCGTGGTCGGCGGCGTGGATCTGCGGCGGCGGTGTGCGTCCACGCGGCCGATGTCGGGCAGTGGGCGCTGCGGCAGGCGATCGCCGGACCAGCGCCGGTTCCGGGACGAGCTCGCAGCACCCGCTCCGACCGGGAACCGGCACGACGTTGCGCGGCCGCTCCCGCTGGGTCACGCTGTGCCGGTGAGCCGCTTGTTGATCGTGCACCACACGCCATCGCCCGGCATGCAGGCCCTGCTGGAAGCGGCCCGCGACGGTGCCCGCAGTGCCGCCGCGGAGGCGCCGGTCGAGATCGAGGTCCGGCCAGCGCTGGGTGCCACGGTTCCCGACGTGCTCGCCGCGGATGCCTACCTGCTCGGGACTCCGGCGAACATCGGCACCATGTCCGGTGCCCTGAAGCACTTCTTCGACACTGTCTACTACCCGGTGCTGGAGGCCACTCGCGGGCGCCGCTACGGCCTGTACGTGCACGGCAACAGCGACACGACCGGCGCCGTCCGGGCCGTGGAGTCCATTGCCTCAGGCCTGGGATGGCGCGCCGTCCGACCTGCCGTGACGGTCCTCGGTCAGCCCGGTCGGGAGGACCTGGCGGCGATCGCCGACCTGGGTGGCCTCGCCGCACTGGCAGCTGCCGGCGCGACGCGCTGACCGGCCCCGACCTCCAGCGCGGGAACGGCCAAGTCGATGCGCCGCGCTCCATCGGTGGCTAGCCTCGCACGCTTGCGCGTGCGGTTATCGTGTTGAGGCATCGTGCAAGGGCTGAGGAGTCTCTCATGGGAAGATTGGTGGGCGCGATCACGGCGCTGACCGTCATGGCGGGGCTGCTGATCGCTCTGCCTTCGGCTCAAGGCGTGCGCGAGGCGCGGTTCGTCGCGGCCGGCGATTTCGGCGCCCGCACGGCGACCCGGACGGTGCTGGACGGGATGGCGGCCGCGAACCCGACCGCGGCGCTGGCACTGGGCGATCTGTCCTACAACGACCTGAGCCCGGAATCGGCCTGGTGCTCCTACGTCAAGCAGTCCACAGGTGAGGGGTTCCCCTTCCAGCTGACCGCTGGCAACCACGAGACCGTGGACCACGCCCACGGGCTCATCAACAACTTCAGTGCGTGCCTGCCCAACCAGGTGGCCGGGATCACCGGCACGTACGGCCGGGAATACTTCATGGACTTCCCGCGCACGAATCCGCTGGTGCGCGTCATCTCGGTCTCGCCGGATTTGCGGTTCGAGGACGGCGAATGGGCCTACGCCGCCGGGGATGCGCACTTCCAGTGGCTCAGCAGCGCCATCGACGGCGGCCGGGCCGCTGGCGCGAAGTGGATCATCGTGACGGCGCACAAGCCCTGCTGGAGTGTCGGCGGCTACTCCTGCCCGACGGCAGACTTCACGCAACTGCTGCTGGAGAAGCGGGTCGATCTCGTGCTGCACGGCCACGAGCACGGCTACATGCGGACCCATCAGCTGGCCAACCAGGTCTCCGGGTGCGCGACGGTGCCCACCGGCGCCGTCGACCAGGACTGCATTCGCGACACCGACAGCACCTTCACCGCGGGTCAAGGGACAGTCTTCGCCACGGTGGGGACCGGCGGCATCCCGCTGCGCGACGTCTCTGCCTCGGACACCGAAGCCGGGTACTTCGCCGCCTACTCCGGCGCCAACAGCAATCCGGCCTTCGGCTTCCTCGACATCGCCGTCGGCGAGGACTCGTTGGCGGCGCAGTTCGTGCGGACGTCCGGGAGCTCCTTCAGCGACAGTTTCACCATCGGTCAGGCAGGGGCGCCGGTGAACCAGCCCCCGACCGCTGCCTTCACCGCCGCGCCGGACGGGTTGAGCGTCGCCTTTGACGGGTCCGGATCGCAGGACCCCGACGGGCAGATCGCCTCCTATGCCTGGGACTTCGGCGACGGCTCGGCCGCCGGCTCCGGCGCCAAGCCCAACCACACCTACGCCGCGGCCGGGACCTACACCGTCGGCCTCACGGTGACGGACAACGACGGGGCGGCTCGCTCCACCAGCAAGCAGGTCGCGGTCGGGCAGGGCGACTTCCTCGCCCGCGACACCTTCTCTCGTACCGTCGGCAGCGGGTTCGGGGCCGCCGACGTGGGTGGCGCTTGGACCGTCTCCGGGAGCAGCAGTGCGTATTCGGTCGATGGATCCTCCGGGGCGATCGAGGTCGCGCCGGGACGCAGCCTCGGGGCGGAACTGGCCTCGGTCTCCTCCGGCAGCACGGCGGTCTCCGCGGCGTTCCGGGTCACCGGTGCTGTGTCCGGCGGCGGGGTCTACGCCTCGCTGGCGCCCCGGATCATGGCCGACGGGTCGCAGTACCGGGCGTCGGTCCGCATCTACCCCTCCGGCAACGCCTACCTCAGCCTGCGACGGGTCGCGGCCTCCGGCGCACAGACGGTGCTCGCCACGTCCAGCACCCGCATCACCGGGTTGGGCGATCAGCCGTTCCTGATGCGCACCGAGGCGGTCGGCACCTCCCCCACCGCGGTGCGGGCCAAGTTCTGGCGGGTCGGCGATGCCGAGCCCTCGACCTGGCAGGTCTCGGTGTCGGACAGTGCAAGCGCGCTGCAGGCAGCCGGTGGCGTGGGGGTCGCGGCCTACCAGTCGAGCACCGGCGGCAGCACGGTCACAGTGTCGTTGGACGATCTGGAGGCCACCGCGCCGTAACCGCTCCCCCGGCCAGCGCGGCGACGCCGCGGGATGCCCGGCATGGCGAACGCGGAGCTGGACCGCAGTCGGGCGATCCGAACCGCCCGACTGCGGTCGATGGCGTAGGCGGCGCGCAGCGAGACCTTCGAGCCGATGCCGCCGCGGCAGTCCGGTTGCTGGCCGGCCGGCCTCGGGCCGCTGTTCGACGCCGCGCCGCCGGTGGTCGATACTGCGGTGGGCGAGGCCGCACGCGCCAGCGTCGATCCCGCGGGGGAGATGGAGCGTGAGGACATGCCGATGATCACCGTGGCGGGCACCGAGCTGTCGGTGACGGACACCGGTGGCACGGGCCCGACGGTCGTGTTCCTGCACGGCTTCCTCTTCGATGGCCGGCAGTTCGACGCCCAGGTGGATGCCCTCCGGGGCCAGTACCGGTGCATCACCGTGGACCTCCCCGGCCAGGGGCGTTCCGGCCGATCCGCCGCCGGCTACTCCACCGATGCCGTGACGGATCTGCTGATCGCCTACCTGGAGCAGGCCGACCTCGGTCCGGTCCACTTGGCCGGCCTGTCGATGGGCGGCTTCACCGGCCTGCGGATCGCCATTCGGCGACCGGAACTGCTGCGCTCGCTCACGCTGATCAACACCAGCGCCCATCGGCACTCCCGGGCGAAGATGCCCAAGCAGCTGGCCCTCGCCGCGGTGGCCCGCGTGGCGGGCACCGGTCTGCCGCCCGTCCTGGCCGGCATCGAGGAGGAGATGTTCGGCGAGCGGTTCCGAACCGATGACAGCGCCGCCCCGGTGCGTGAGGCGTGGCGTCGGCGCTGGGCCGACGGCGACCGGGCGGTCCTCGTCTCGACACTGCTCGGGTTCCTCCGCCGCGACGATGTCCGGGCGGACCTGGCAGGGATCGCGCTACCGACGCTCATCGTCGCCGGCGCCCAGGACCGGTCCCTGCCCGCGCACCTGAGCATCGCCATGTTCGACGCGATCCCCGACGCGAGGCTCGTGGTCCTGCCGGGCACGGGCCACAGCGCACCGGTCGAGGACCCGGAGGGCGTCTCGCAGGCCATGGCATCGTTCCTCGCCGAGGCCAGCGATTCGAACGCCTGATCGATCCTGTGTCGGAGGCTCCGCCTACCCTGGAGTCGGGCGCCGGTGCCAAGGACGCAGGCCCGACAACTCGCTCGAACGGCCGTGAAGCCCTGGAGATCGGGCATCGCGACGACCTGTTGGCCCCGGTCAGCCTCGACGCGCTGGTACTGCCGGAGCCCACGCTCGACGACCCGTCACCGGAGCCGGTCCCGTGCCATCCGACCTCGACCCTGCGGTCCTCGCCGGCCGCCCGCGCGGCGCGTCAGGGCCAGATCACCGGGACCAAGATCACGAGTATCGTCACCGTGGTGATGGTCAGCGGCAGGCCGAGACGCCAGTAGTCGGTGAACCGGTAGCCGCCGGGACCGTAGACCATCGTGTTGGTCTGATACCCGATCGGTGTGAGGAATGCGGCCGAAGCGGCAACGGCGACGGCGACGGAGACGCCGATCGGGTTCAGCCCGGTGCCGGCCGCCAACGACAACGCGATGGGGAACATGAGCAGCGCGGCCGCATTGTTCGTGATCATCTCCGTCAGCACGATCGTCGCCAGGACGATGCCCAACAGCGCCCCCCGGTCGCCGAAGTCCCCGAAGGCCGTGGACAGCGCGTTCGCCGCCGAGGAGGCCAGACCCGTGCTCTCCATGGCCGCCGCGAGGCCGAAAGCGGCGGCGATGATCACGATGACTTCCAGGTCCACGCTGCGGCGGGCCTCGGTCGCCGACAGGACTCCGACCACCACCATGAGCAGCGCACCGACCAGCGACCCGACCAGGATCGGCACGAGGTCGAGCGTGGCGAGCACAATGATGCCGCCGAGGATCGCCAGCGCTCCTGCCGCCTTGGTCGAGGAGATGGGCGCCGATCGAGAGGGCCCCATCGGCGCGATGATCAGGAAGTCGTCGCGGTCCCCCCAGCGATCCTTGAAGCCGGGGTCCGACACCAGGATCAGCGTGTCGCCGAGGCGCAACGGGACCTGGCCGAGCTTGGCATCGAGGAGCCCTCCGTCGCGGTGGATCGCGACCACTGCGGCCTGGTACTTCCCCCGGAAGCCGGCATCCTTCAGGGTGGCCCCCACCAGCGCCGACCGGGTGCCGATGACCGCTTCGTAGTAGCGCACAGCGGGGTCCTGCAGCGACTCGATGTGCTCGTTCTCCGCCGAGACCAGGCCGCGCCTGCTCTGCAGGTCGAGCACCTTGCCGGCTTGACCGGCAAACCGCAGCCGGTTGCCGCCGCGAAGCACGGTCTCCGGCCGGACGGGGGCGATGATCGTGTCGCCTCGGTCCACGGAGGTGAGGAACACGCCCTGCAACTCGCGCAGCCCGGCCTCCTCCACCGTCTTGCCGTCCACCGGACCGGCGGGCGTCACCACGAGCTCGACATAGAAGTCGCGCCACTGCTCCTGCAGCTCCTGCGCGACGCTGCGTCGAGCCGGGAGGACCCTCGGCGCGATCAGGACGATGAGCGCGATCCCGACGACGGCGATCGGCAGCCCGACCTTGCCGATCTCGAAGAAGCCGAGCGCCCCGAGTCCCCGCTCCTCCATCAGGCCGGAGACGACCAGGTTCGTGGAGGTGCCGATCACCGACAGCAGTCCGCCGAGGATGACCGCGAAGGACACGGGCATGAACAGTTTCGACACCGAGACCCGGTGGCGCTCGGCCCACGACTGGATCTCCGGGATCAGCATGGCCACGATCGGCGTGTTGTTCAAGAAGCCGGAAGCCGCGGCACTGGGGATGGCAAGCCGGGCCAGCGGGACGCGGACGCCGGGCCTGTTGCCCAGCGCCCCGTGGAGCAGCGGAACCAGTGCGCCGGTCTTCTGGACGCCGGCGGCCACCACGTAGAGGGCGGCCACGGTGAGGGGCGCCGGGTTGGAGAAGCCGGACAGGGCTTCGTCGGTGTCGATGATCCCGAGGGCCAGCAGCGTGATCGTTCCGCCGAAGATCACGACTGCCGGGGACGCGGAGGCGCGGATGAGCAGGACCAGCACGGAAGCGATCACGGCAAGCGTCAGCCAGGCGTCCCAGGACATGGAGCAAGGGTCGCATAGCGCCCGGCACCCCGAGCGCCATCGGCGGGCCATTCGGCCCTGGCACGATTCCCGCTCACCCGCCATCGTTTCGCCCAGAAGGAGTCCTTGGAGGTGCTGGATGGGCCCGCGACGCTCCGCCGCCCCGCTGGCCGTCCTCGCCGTGCTGGCGCTGAGCCTCGGCGGCTGCAGCAGCGGGGAGGACTTCCCGACCGGCCGTTGGCGCTGGACGACGCTGGGCGACGGGGCGTTCGTCGTGGACTACCGCGAGGACGGCACGTACGCGGTCCTGGTGGGCCCTTCGACCCTGCAGATGGAGCAGTTCGCCTCAGGGACCTACGAAGCCTCCGGTGATGAGCTGCGGTTCATCACGGACAACGGCTGCGGCGACGTGAGCGGGACGTACACCTGGCAGCTCGATCGAGGACGAGCTGCAGTTGGCCCTGGTGGCGGACGACTGCGAGATCCGGCGCAACGCCAATGACGGCGCCGTACTCGTCGCGATGGACAACGGCGAGGGCGGCCCCGCCGCCGCAGAGCCGGTCGCCGACCCCGTGCCGTGGTGGAACGAGCAGACCTTCTACGAGGTCTTCGTGCGCAGCTTCGCCGACAGCGACGGCGACGGCAACGGCGACCTGCAGGGGCTCATCGAGAGGCTGGACTACCTCAATGACGGGGACCCGACCACCACCGGCGATCTCGGCGTCACTGCCCTGTGGCTGATGCCCATCACCCAGTCGCCGAGCTACCACGGCTACGACACCACCGACTACACCGGGATCGAGGCCGACTACGGCACCAACGAGGACTTCCGGACCCTGATCGCGGCGGCGCACGAGCGGGGCATGAAGGTCGTCATGGACCTGATGCTGAACCACACCTCCAGCGAGCACCCGTGGTTCGTCGACGCGACCTCCAGCCCGGACTCGGCCATGCGCGACTGGTACCTCTGGAGCGCCTCCGACACCGGCCAGCAATCCCCCTGGGGAACCTCCGTCTGGCATCCCGGCGGCGGCGGGTACTACCTGGGCCTGTTCTGGCAGGGCATGCCCGACCTGAACTACCGCAACGACGCGGTCACGCGAAGAGATGTACGACGTGGCGCGGTTCTGGATTGAGGACATGGGCGTCGACGGGTTCCGCCTCGACGCGGTGCGCCACCTGATCGAGGAGCAGGGCAGCGTCTCCGGCACGCCCGAGACCCACGCCTGGCTGGTGGCCTGGGACGACTACCTCGATGCCATCGATCCGCAGTTCCTGACGGTCGGCGAGGTGTGGGACGACACCCCCGTGGCGGCGCCCTACGTCACCGGCGACGAGGTGGACATCGCCTTCGAGTTCGCCATCGCCAACGGGATCCTCACCAGCGTCCAGATCAGCAACCCGGCGCCGTTCGGCACCGCACTCTCCCTAGCGTTGGCGGCCTACCCGGCGGGGCAATTCGCGCCGTTCCTCACCAACCACGACCAGGATCGGGTGATGTCGCAATTCGGGGGCGACCTCACCAAGGCCGAGCTGGCCGCCACCGCGATGCTGACCCTGCCCGGTGTCCCGTTCGTCTACTACGGCGAGGAGATCGGCATGGTCGGCCAGAAGCCGGACGAGCAGATCCGCACCCCGATGCAGTGGGACGGCAGCGCCAGCGCCGGCTTCACCTCAGGCACACCGTGGGAGCCGATCAACGCCGACGCGGCGACGGTCAACGTGGCGGCGCAGAGCGGCGACCCCGACTCCCTGTGGTCGCACTACCGCGCGCTCATCGCGGCCCGGGCCGAGCACGTGGCGCTGCGCACCGGCGGACTGCAGTCGCTGGAGTCTGCGTGCCCGACCGGGTACGCGTTCACGCGCAGCAGTGCCGACGGATCGGACAACGTCCTGGTGGCGCTGAACTTCAGCGGCAGTTCGGCGCAGTGCGCGTTCTCCGCGGACGCGACCGGGATCCCGGAGGGCGACTACCAGGCCGTGGATCTGCTGACCGGACAGGCCGCCGGCGACCTCAGCGTCGGGCGCGGCGGCGCGATCTCGGAGTACCAGCCCGCCGATGCGCTGGGACCTCGGCAGGGGCTGGTGCTGGGGCTGCAGCCGAACGGCTGAGCGCCGCTGCTCATGCGTCGCCGGCGCGCAGCGTGAGGGTGCCCGGCATCCTCACCCGGGCCACCTCGACGCCGCGACTCCCGGTCCCGGCGCCACGGCCCGGGCAGGGAGGACCGATTGGCCCTTTCCACGACCGCCTGCGCCTGATAGGCGTGGTGTGTGAGCGTTCGCGGCCCCAATCTGACCGACTACGACGCCGAGCGGTCGGCGTTCACCTGGGACCGGGCGCGATCGTGGCTGGACGGCCTGCCCGACGGCGGCGGGCTGAACATCGCCCACGAGGCGGTGGACCGCCACGTCGCTGCCGGCCGCGGGGACCATATCGCCCTGCGCTGCCTGGACCGCACCGGCGCCGTCACGGACATCACCTACGCCGACCTCGCGCGCAGCTCCAACCAGTTCGCCAACGGGCTGGCCCGCCTCGACATCGAGCCGGGCCAGACGGTGTTCAGCCTGATCGGCCGGGTGCCGCCGCTGTACGCCGCCATCCTCGGCACCTTCAAGGCGCGCAGTATCTTCGCTCCGCTCTTCAGCGCCTTCGGCCCGGAGCCGGTGCGGCAGCGCATGGCGATCGGCGAGGCGCGCGCGGTGGTGACGAGCAGCGCCCTGTACCGCAGGAAGATCGCACCGGTCCGCGACGAGCTGCCGACGCTGGAGCACGTCCTGCTCACCGACGACGACCAGGCCGGCATCCCCGGCGCGATCGTCCTGGCGGACCTGCTGGCCAGCGTCTCGCAGGAGTTCAGCATCGGGCCGACCGACCCGGAGACCACCTCGCTGCTGCACTTCACCTCCGGGACCACCGGCAAACCGAAAGCGGCCGTCCACGTGCACCAGGCGGTCCTCGCCCACTACGCCACCGGCCGCTACGCCCTGGACCTGCACCCCGGCGACGTCTACTGGTGCACTGCCGATCCGGGCTGGGTGACCGGTACCTCCTACGGGGTCATCGCCCCGCTGACCCACGGTGTGACGATGATCGTCGATGAGGGCGAGTTCGACGCCCGCCGTTGGTACACCACGCTGGCCGAGCAGGCCGTCAATGTCTGGTACACCGCCCCCACCGCCATCCGCATGCTCATGAAGGCCGGGCCGGCGGCGCACGCCGGCGTGGACCTGTCCGCGCTGCGCTTCGTCGCCAGTGTCGGCGAGCCGCTCAACCCCGAGGCGGTGGTGTGGGGCCGGCAGGAGCTGGGCCTGACGATCCACGACAACTGGTGGCAGACCGAGACCGGCGGCATCATGATCGCCAACTTCCGGGCCTGCGAGGTGCATCCGGGCTCCATGGGCAGGCCGGTCCCCGGCATCACGGCCGGTGTGCTGGAGCAGGGTGTCGGGGAGGAGCGGCTCGCGCACGACGCCGACGGGCTGCCCATCCCGTGCCGCACCGACGAGGTGGGCGAGCTGGCATTGCGCACCCCGTGGCCGTCGATGTTCCGCGGCTACCTCGGCCAGCAGGAGCGGTACGCCCAGTGCTTCGACTCACGGCTGGTACCTCAGCGGGGACCTCGCCAAGCAGGACGAGCAGGGCTACTTCTGGTTCGTGGGCCGGGCCGACGATGTCATCAAGTCCGCCGGGCACCTGATCGGTCCGTTCGAGGTGGAGAGCGTGCTCATGGAGCATCCGGCCGTCGCCGAGGCCGGCGTCATCGGCATCCCGGACCCGGTCATGGGGGAGCGGGTGAAGGCGTTCGTCGCCCTGAAGCCGACCATCGAACCGACCCCGGCGCTGCGGCGCGAACTGCTCGGCCTGGCCCGCAAGCGCCTCGGCCCAGCCGTGGCCCCGCGCGAGATCGCCTTCGCCACCGATCTGCCGAAGACCCGCAGCGGCAAGATCATGCGCCGCCTGCTGCGGGCCCGCGAGCTCGGGCTGCCCGAGGGCGACCTGTCCACGCTGGAAGGCAGGACCGACATGACCCCGATCCCGCAGGACCCGGTGCGCTTCCTGCGCGCGATGCTCTACGTCCGCCGCTTCGAGGAGCGGTGCGTGGAGCTGTACAGCCAGACCAAGATCCGCGGCTTCCTGCACGTCTACATCGGCGAGGAGGCGGTCGCCGCCGGTGTGATGGACGTGCTGCGACCCGACGACGCCGTGGTGGCCACCTACCGGGAGCACGGCCATGCGCTGCTGAAGGGGATGACCGCCCGCAGCGTGATGGCCGAGATGTGGGGCAAGGCCACCGGTTGCTGCCGGGGCAGGGGCGGTTCGATGCACCTGTTCGACGCCGAGAGCCGCTTCTACGGCGGCAACGCCATCGTCGGCGGCGGCCTGCCACTGGCGGTCGGGCCTGGCGCTCGCCGACCAGCTGCAGCAGCGCGACCGGGTGACCGTGTGCTTCTTCGGTGAGGGCGCCATGGCCGAGGGCGAGTTCCACGAGTCGATGAACCTGGCTGCGCTGTGGCGCCTGCCGGTGCTGTTCGTCTGCGAGAACAACCTCTACGCGATGGGCACGGCGCTGAGCCGGTCGGAGTCCGAGACGAACCTGGCGGTGAAGGCGGCCGCGTACGAGGTGCCGGCGTGGACGGTGGACGGGATGGACGTGCTGGCGGTGCACGACGCGGCGAGCCGTGCGGTGGACGCCATCCGCTGCGGCGGCGGGCCGCACTTCCTGGAGGCCAAGACCTACCGCTTCCGCGCGCACTCGATGTTCGACCCGGAGCGCTACCGCGACAAGGCCGAGGTCGCCCAGTGGAAGCAGCACGACCCGATCGAGACCCTGCAGGCCCGGCTGCACCGCCGCCGGATCTGCTGCCGGAGGGCACGGTGGACGGCTTCGAGGCGGAGATCGCCGAGAGCATCGACGATGCCGCCACCTTCGCCGCCGAGTCGCCGTGGGAGGACGAGGCCGACCTGCTGCGCTTCGTCTATCACCCCGACAGCACCGCGGCGGGCAGTCCGCTCGGGGTCACGGGGAGTCGACCATGAGCCGCCAGGAGACGACCTACCGCGAAGCGATGCGGGAGGCGCTGGCCGAGGCGCTGCGCACCGATGAGCGCGTGTTCATGATGGGCGAGGACATCGGCGCCTACGGGGGCTGCTTCGGCGTGACCACCGGCCTGCTGGAGGAGTTCGGGCCGGAGCGGATCCGGGACACCCCGTTGTCGGAGTCGGCGTTCGTCGGAGCCGGGATCGGGGCGGCGCTGGGCGGGATGCGGCCGATCGTGGAGATCATGACCAGCAACTTCAGCCTGCTGGCGCTGGATCAGATCGTGAACACCGCCGCATCGCTGCAGCACATGTCCGGCGGGCAGTTCCACGTGCCCGCTGGTCATCCGGATGACCACCGGCGCCGGCCGGCAGCTCGCCGCCCAGCACTCCCACAGCTTCGACGGCTGGTACACCCACATCCCCGGCATTCGAGTGCTGGCCCCGGCCACGGTCACCGACGCGCGCTGGATGCTGCCCGACCGCACTGGCCGACCCGGATCCGGTGCTCATCTTCGAGCACGGCGGGCTGTACAACACCTCCGGCACCGTGGGCGCGGACGCCCCGGTGGACATCGACCGGGCGGCGGTGCGCCGCGAAGGCACCGACCTCAGCCTCATCACCTACGGCGGCACCCTGGCCACCACGCTGGCCGCGGCCGAGGAGTTGGCCCACGAGGGGGTCTCGGCGCAGGTGCTGGACCTGCGCACGCTCCGGCCGCTGGACGAGGCCGCCATCGTGGCCTCCGTCACCAAGACCCACCGGGCGGTCGTCGTCGATGAGGGCTGGCGCAGCCTCAGCCTGTCTGCAGAGGTGACCGCGCGGATCATCGAGCACGCCTTCTACGAGCTCGACGCACCGGTCGGCCGGGTGACCAGCGCGGAGGTACCCATGCCCTACGCCCGCCACATGGAGCTGGCCGCCATCCCGCAGGTCGCGGACGTCCTGGCGATGGCGCGCACCACGATGGCAGGCGGGTGATGGCGGTGGGCGAGTTCCTGATGCCGTCCCTGGGAGCCGACATGGATTCCGGCACGCTCCTGGAATGGCTCGTCGCGCCGGGCGACCTGGTGCACCGCGGCGACATCGTGGCGGTGGTGGACACCGCCAAGTCGGCCATCGAGGTCGAGGTGTTCCAGGAGGGGCGAATCGCAGAGCTGCTGGTCGCCCCGGGGACGGAAGTGCCGGTCGGCACGCCGCTGGCCACGATCACCGCAGCGGGCGCACTGGACGAGGCCGAGCCGCCGCCGGCCGCACCGGGGTCGGGGGGACCGGTGCCCGAGGGGGCTCCGCTCCAGCCGGTCCCCGCCCGCGACGCTCCCGAGCCGGACCGCGACGAGCCGGACCAGTCTGCGCCGCCGCGGTCCAGGCATCCTGGCTCCGAGGCACCGCCCGACCAGAAGGCCGCGCCGGATATCGCCACGCCGTCGGTGGTGGACTTGGCCCGGATCGCCTCCCCGCCGGTGCGGCATCTGGCGGCGCAGCGGGGGGTGGACCTGGCCCACGTGCAGGGAACGGGGCCCGAGGGCCGGGTGACCCGGGCCGATGTGGAGCGGGCGGCTGTGCCGCAGGCCCTGGCCGACCAGCACCTCGGACGCACCGGGCGCCGCGTGACCCCGCGGGCCCGGCGGCTGGCCGCCGAGCGGGCGATCGACCTGGCCAAGGTCCCGGGCCAGACCATCACCGGCGACGACGTCCCGCAGGCGGGTGCCCGAACCGGCGCGCCCACGCCGACGGGAACCGACCGTCGCGATGCGATGCGGCGGGCCACGGCGGCGCTCATGGCGCGGGCCGCCCGCGAGATCCCGCACTACTACGTGACGCGCACCGTCGATGCGCAGCCCATGATGCGGTGGTTGGCTGCCCACAACGCCGCACTGCCGGTCCGCCGGCGGGTGCTGCCCATCGCCGTGCTGCTGCGCGCGGTGACTGTTGCCGCGCGGGCCGTTCCGGAGCTGAACGGTCACTGGATCGAGGACGCCTTCGTCGCCGGCGACGGCGTCCATCTCGGCGTGGCGACCGCCACCCGCGGCGGGGGACTGCTCACGCCGTCGCTGCGCAACGCCGAGGTCGAGGACGTCGATACGCTGATGGCCCGACTCACCGACCTGGTCCTGCGGGCCCGGAAAGGTACCCTGCGCAGTTCCGAGATCGCGCCCGGCACCATCACGGTGAGCAGCCTCGCGGACGGCGGTCCCGATGCCTTGTTCGGCGTGATCTATCCGCCGCAGGTCGCCCTGGTCGGGGTCGGGGCGATCGCAGAGCGGCCGTGGTCCGTCGACGGGATGCTCACCGTGCGCCCGACGCTCACCATCACGTTGGCTGCCGACCACCGCGCCACCGACGGCCGGACGGGTGCAGCCTTCTTGCAGACTCTTTCATCCGCACTGGCACACCCGGAGGCATTGTGAACGACGAGAACGCCCGCGACCTGGTGCTGCAGTCGCTCATGGAGGTGGCTCCGGAGTTCGACGGCGAGACGCTGGACGAGCACGCGAGCCTCCGCGACGGGGCGGACCTGGACTCGATGGATTTCCTGGCCTTCGTTGCCGCCGTCTCCGAGGCGATCGGCGCCGACATCCCGGAGGCCGAGTACCCCCAACTGGACGGCATCGCCAAGGCCACCGCCTACGTCGCCGGGCGGTCCTGAGGGGGAGCCGCGCGCCCGTCGGTCGCGGGAGGCCGCTCGCCGACGCGGACTGAGGGCGGCGGGCGGGCCTGCCCGCAGTGGTGCGGTGACGCGCGGTCTCAGGCGGCGCCGGTGCCGCCTGCCGCTTCCTCGCTCTTCAGCATCGCCAGCGCGCGCAGGATGTCCCGCGGAGTCCCGGCCACCGGCGTGAGCTCGTCCGCCCACACCGCGGTGGCGGAGTAGTGGAACTGGAAGGGCCGGCCGACCAGGGCGGGATCGCGCGCCTGGAGGAATCGTGCGGCGAACACCCGGGACGACCCGGCACCGGACACGCCGTCGATGGCGATCTTGCCGGGAGTCGACGACATGGAGGGCCCGCGAACAGTGCGGGCCAGGCCCGGCAGCGACTGGTAGGCCCCGTGGAACACCTCGACCGCACGGGCGATGGGGACCTCGAAGTACTCCCGGGGCCCGGTGTCGCGCGCCATGAACATGTAATACGGCACGGCGCCCAGCGACAACTGCGTCGTCCACATCCGGCGCCAGACGTCGGCGTCGTCGTTGATGCGGCGCATGATCGGTGCCTGGCAGTAGATGACAGCGCCGGTCGCGCGGATGCGCGCGATGGCGGTGCGGACCAGATCGGTGGACAGCTCCCGGTCGTGGCTGAAGTGCGCCATCACCGCGACCGTTCGACCCGAGGCCACGATCTGCTCGAACAGCCGCAGCAGGTCATCGGCGTCGGCGTCGCTGACGAAGCGCTGCGGCCAGTAGGCCAAGGACTTGGTGCCGAACCGGATCGTCCGCACCGACGGCACCTGCAGCAGCGGCTGGACATGGTTGCGCAGCCGCTGGGTGGTCATGATCATGGGATCCCCACCGGTCACCAGCACGTCGGTGACCTCGGGGTGATCTCCCAGGTAGCCGATGAGGGAGTCCGGCGTCTTCGCCGCGAACCGCAGATCGGCGTCGCCGACGAACTGCGCCCAGCGGAAGCAGTAGGTGCAGTAGGCGTGGCAGGTCTGGCCCTGCGCCGGGAAGTAGAGCGCGGTCTGCTGGTACTTGTGCTGGACCCCTTCGAGCTCCTCCTGCTCCAATTGCGGGACGTTCAGCTCCTGCTGCCCCGCGGGATGCGGGTTCAGCGCATCCCGGATCGCGGCGATGCCGGCCGCTCGCCTGGCCTTGCTCGCGGTGGAGACCAGTTCTCGCGCCTGCCGTTCGTGGGCTCGGCTGAGCATGCCCGGCTGCGGGAAGACGAGTTGGAAGATGGGATCCTCCGGTGCGGCGGACCAGTCGATGAGCTCGTCGAGCACGTAGCTGTTGGTCCGAAACGGCAGGATCGCGGAATGGACTGCGATCGTGTCGCGCTGCTCGGCACTCAACCCGTAGCGCTCGGCGATGGAGTCGAGGTGATGGGGGCCGAGCGCGTGATAGCGCGTGAGCTCCAGCCCGGTCGCCTCCTTGGCGCCGAGCTCCGCCTGCAGACCGGGCGCGCCCGGCTCCGTCGTGTTGTCCATAGTCCGACAGTAACCACGGTGTAACAGCACGATTGCGCGGTTGTATCGCAGGATGGTCGCAACTCGGTGCCACCCCCGGTCGGTCGGGTGCGGGCGGGGGTGGTTGTCCCGATCTGCCGGATATGGGTGAGTCTGCGGCGCGCAGCCTGCTCTGCACTCGCGACCTGAGGCCCCGGCGGCATCGGTGCCAGAGCGCGAGCGGTGGTCGGCTGGTGACCCGGACTGCACTACGGCAGGATCGGCTGGGACACAGCGAGGTGGTGCACTGATGCTCCCCGACCCCGTCCAGCGGTTCATCGACGCGGAGGTCGATGCGACCGCGACCGACTACTCAGACCTGCGGGCGGTCTTCCTCAACGGCACGCTGAAGCCCTCGCCCGAGATCAGCCACACCGAAGGCCTCATCGCCATCAGCAGGCACATCCTCGACCGGCTCGGGGTGCGGACCGACATCGTGCGGACCGTCGATCACACCATCCCGCCCGGCGTGCAGCCCGACCTGCGCGAGCATGGCTGGCCGACCGACGACTTCCCCGACCTCTACCGCACCCTCATCGAGCCTGCCGACATCGTGGTGCTGGCCACCCCGATCTGGCTCGGCGACCAGTCCTCGATGACCAGGCTCATGATCGAGCGCCTCTACGGCTGGTCCGGCCACCTCAACGCGGCGGGCCAGTGGAGCTACTACGGCAAGGTCGGCGGCGCGATCATCACCGGCAACGAGGACGGCGCCAAGCACTGCGCGGCGCAGATGCTGTACGCGCTGAGCCACATCGGCTTCACCATCCCGCCGCAGGTCGATGCCTACTGGGACGGCGAGGCCGGGCCCGGTCCGTCCTACCTCGACGACCACAGCGGTGAGCACAACAACTGGACGACCCGGAACACGGTGTTCGCCACCTGGAACATGCTGCACGCCGCCCGGCGGGTGAAGGACGCCGGTGGCATCCCGGCCTACGGCAACATCACCACCAACTGGGACCTCAGCAATCCCGAGCATCCCAACCCCGAGTACCGCTGAGCGCCTGTCTGCTGCTGTCCGCAACCGGTCCGGACCCCGTACCCTGTGCGCATGCCCGCGCGCCGGACCGATGAGGAACTGATGGCGCTGGCAGCGCAGCTCGGTGCGGAGTCGGTGCGCCTGGGGCGCGGCGGGCCGTTCGGCGCGGTCATCGCGCGCGACGGAGCAGTGGTGGCCACCGGGCAGAACCGCGTCCTGGCCACCGGCGATCCCACGCTGCACGCCGAGATCGATGCCATCCGCAATGCCGCCGCCGCCCTGTTCCCGGGGACGCTGGAGCTGGTGCCGCGTGCGGTCGGGTCCGATGATCCGGCGCCGCAGCGCTCGCGCATGCTGCTGGGCCACCGCATCTACGCCAGCGGCTTCCCGTGCCCGATGTGCATGAGCGCGATCTACTGGGCCCGGCTGGATGGGCTCTACTATGCCTGCGATATCGAGGATGCCCGGGCCATCGGCTTCGACGACGCACCCCAGTACGAGGACTTCGCGCGCCCGGACGCCGCGCGCCGCATCCCGATTCGGCAGGTGGGCCGCGACGCGGGCCTCGCGGCCTTCGCCCTGTGGGACAACACACCGGACCGGCACCCCTATTGACCCTCGCGCGGCGTCGGGCTGGGCCGCTTTCCTCGAGATCGGGCGGCGCCCGCGTACTGTGGTCGCGGCAGCAGCAGGGCTGGAGAGGCGGGGCGGATGTCGGAGCATTCCCACACTGCGGGCAAGGCCGACTTCGAGCTGATCGGGATGGACGAGGCCCCGAACAAGCCGGAGGCGCGCGTCCGGCAAGATCCCACCGAGGGCGCCCCCGCCTGGTTGATGCCCGTCATCCGCAAGGCCATCTGGCGCCTGGTGCTGGCGGTGATCGCCGCGATCGTGCTCTGGCTGCTGCTCACCCGCGCGCGCGGTGTCGTGGGCATGGTCGTGATCGCGTTGTTCTTCGGCATCGCGATGGATCCCGCCGTCACGTGGCTGCACCAGCGCCGAGGCTGGAAGCGGGGCGCCGCGACCGGTCTCATCTTTCTCGCCCTGGTGCTCTTCGTCGTGGTCATGCTCTTCGTGCTGATCCCGGCCATCATCACGATGGCCACGACCCTCGCCGACCAGCTGCCCGACTGGGTCGGCAACATCCAGGACGCCCTCGGCATCACGCCCGACCAGGCCGCCAACTCCCAAGCTGCGGCGGATCTGGAGGACACGATCCGCACCTGGCTGCAGAGCTCCGGCGGGCAGCTGATCGGTCTGGCGAGCAGCACGATCGGCCTGGTCTTCAACTTCTTCACCATCGCCATGTTCACCTTCTACTTCGCCGCCAACGCGCCGGGCATCCGGCGGGCGGTGCTGACCCGGCTCAGCCCGGATCGGCAGCAGCACCTCGGGTGGGCCATCGACACCGCCATCATCCAGACCGGCGGCTACTTCTACTCCCGGGCGCTGCTGATGCTCATCAACGGAGGCCTGTTCTTCTTCGTCATGGTCGCCGTCGGCGTGTCCTGGGAACTGGCGCTGCCGTTGTCGGTCTTCGAGGGCTTCCTGGCGGAGTTCATCCCCGCGGTCGGCACCTACATCGGCGCCGCGATCCCGATCGTGGTCACGCTCGGACTGCAGGGGTTCATCCCCGCGCTCATCCTGCTCGGCTGGGCACTGGTCTACCAGCAGGTGGAGAACTACTGGCTCAGTCCGAAACTCAGCGCCAAGACGATGGAGCTCAACGGCGGCGTCGCGTTCGGCTCCGCGCTGGCAGGCGGGGCGATGTTCGGACCGATGGGTGCCTTCATGTCCCTGCCGGCGGCCGCGATGATCACCTCGTTCCTGAAGAACTACTCCCCGAAGTACCAGCTGGCCTACCACTCCTCCTACGACGACGACGAGGAGCCGGTGGACCAGGCATCGGGGGCCGGCGGACCGGCGGACGGGCAGCAGCCGTAGCCGATCAGGCGACCTGCAGCGAGCGCTTCGACAGCCCGAACGCATACCCCGTCACGGTCGTGGCCACGGCCCCGTCGGCGGCCCCCAGCGTGACGAAGATCGGCGTGAAGTGCTCCACCGTCGGGTGGGCGTAGGGCAGCCCGGGGGCCCGCGACCGGAAGGCGGCCAGTTCGTCCAGATCACCCCGTGCCAGCGCCTCGCAGGCCCAGGCATCGAAGTCGCGCGACCAGCCCGGCACGGCGTTGCCGGCGAACATCTGCGGCGTGAGGAACGGCAGCCCGTGGGTCATGAATCCCGACCCGATGATGAGCACGCCCTGCTCGCGCAACGGCCGCAACCGCCGACCGAGCGCGATCAGGCGCTGCGGGTCCTGCGTCGGCAGGCTCAGCTGCAGCACCGGGAGGTCGGCGGCCGGATACATCACCTTCAGCGGCACCCAGGCGCCGTGGTCGAGGCCGCGGCGGCGGTGCTCGTGGACCTCGGTGGTGTCCGACAGCACCGACAGCACCGCGGCTGCGAGGTTGCCGGCGTCGGGGGTGTCGTAGCGCATGCGGAAGAAGCGGCTCGGGAACCCGGCGAAGTCGTAGACCAGGTCGGTGCCCGCGGCGGTGCCAGAGATGCTCAGCGGGGCGGTCTCCCAGTGCGCCGAGACGATCAGGATCGCCCGCGGCACCGGCAGCGCGTCCGCCCAGGCGGACAACTGCTGCATCCATGCGGCGTCGTCGAGCAGCGGCGGGGCCCCGTGGCTGAGGTACAGCGCCGGCAGCGCGGCGTCCCCTTCCTGCCAGCGCTCGCGGGTTCCGGCGCGCTGCAGCGCACCGGGGAGGAACTCGTCGAAGGCGTGCGCCGGACCTGTCACATGCCCTGCAACGCAATGCGGGGCCAGAGCCATTCCACCGCGGGGGCCGACGACCGCCTTAGGCCAGCGCCGCAGCGCCGAAGCTCACGTTGAACCGGTCGCACCAGATGCTCACCGACGAGAACGCGCCCAGGTCCACCTCAGCGGGGATCTCGTAGTTCTGCGAGCCCTGGTTGCCCTTCAACCGACCCAGATCGACCCAGGCGCCGTCGTCGAAGACGCCCCAGCCGGCGGTGCCCTCGATGACCGGGGCGTCGGTCAGCCAGACCTTGAGGTCGGGCCCGTTCGACGTGTCGAGGTCCTCGATGCGCAGCACCCGCGAGCCGTCGGGCAGCTGCAGGATCTGCACTGCGCCGGTGGTGGTGTGCTCGTGGCTGATGAAGCTGCCGCTGGACAGCACCACCGGGTCGCTCTGCTGTGTCGGTCCGGTGCCGGGCGAGGGGGGTGCCGTGGGTCCGGCCGACGGGTCCGGCGCGGCGGTCGCCGAGGCGACCGGTAGCGCCTCGTCCACCGTCTCATCGACGATGAGCTTCCACGGCTGGAAGAGGACCAGGCCGATGGCGGCGACGAGGGCCACCACGGTGAGCAGGGGGATGAGGATGCCCGGACGGGCGAGTTGCTTGGCGTTCACGATGCGTGCAACCTCGCAGCCGCGGCCGGGCTTCCCCGTTCCTGCTTACGGATCCATGACGTCAGTTCCGCCAGCCGCCAGGGCCCGCACCGCTGCCGCGATGCGACCAGGAACCTGCTCCGGCACCCTGGCCGCCCGCTCGGCTGGCCGCCCGCTCCGGCGCCTGGGCCGCCCGCTCCGGCGCCTGGGCCGCCCGCTCCGGCGCCTGGGCCGCCCGCTCCGGCGCCTGGGCCGCCCGTTGCGTCGCAGTCGGCGGGGCTGGCGCCCTGGGCCAACCGCTGGAAGGCGGCCAGATGGCGCTGGCTGGCCGCGATCTGCTGCTCCAGCACGGCAATCGCCTGGTCGTCGGGGGCGATGTCGAGCGCATCGGTCAGCGCGGCGATGTCGGCCTCCTCCACGGCGATGCCGACTGCGGCCGCAGCGGCGAGGCTCTCGCTGCCCCGGGCCACGGACTCCCGGTAGAGGTCCTGCAACTGCGGGTCGTCGAAGACCCCGGCCGCGTCGCCCTCAGTTGGGTCGTCGACGCCGAGCGAGGCCAGCACCGTGCGCATGGCGGCCAGGTGCCGGGTCTCGCTCGCGGCGATCCGATCGAACTGCCGGGCGTCGTACTGCTCGCCGAGGGCGGTGTAGATGTCGTGGGCGAGCTTCTCCTCGCCGGTGAGGAACACGAACGTGTCCGTCGTCGTCGCCGCGGCGTCGGCGTCGGTCCCGGTGTCGTCCGCCCAGGCGAAACCGCCGGCCCCGATGGCGAGCGCGCCGCTGGCGAGCAGGGCGACTGCTGTGCGATGGATGGTCTGCATGATGCCTCCTTCGCTTCCGTTGTCGCCCCGGCGAGGGTGCCATGACAAGCCGCTGGTGTTCGGGGAACGTAAGTGCCCCTGCCGTGGGACCAACGGCACCCCGGAGTCGGGACCTTCGGCCCCAAAACGAGTCAGCCGACGGCCGGGTGCGAGGGGCGACCGGCCGGCAGCGCGGCCAGCACGGACTTCACGCCGGAACCCACGGCGCTGAGCGGGGAGACCGTCGAGGTGAGCGGGAGTCGGTAGCCGGTGAGGGCATCGGCCAGGGTGAGCCGCCGGGCCGTGCCGTACTCCTCGACCGTCGCAGCGGTGGTCGCCACGAGCAGCCGGGAGCGCTCCTGCGCGGCGCCGGTGTCGCGATCCCAGTCGCAGACATGGAAGGCCGTGTCGGACAGCGCCACCAGCACCGGGACCGGGACCCAGGGCCGCACCGCTTCCACAGCCGCCGCGGCCCGTCCGGTGAACGACTGCGTCGCCCGGACCGGTGGGTCGGCCGCGACCAGCGGTTCCAGGAGCGCGCGCACCCGGTCCTGGCCGAGGAGGCCGATCGCCAGGGCCCGATCCTGCACCCCGAAGACGCCCGCAGCGCGGACGACGACATCGGGCAGGGCCGCTTGGGCCGAGGCTCGGGGGTCGGGGGTGGCCATGGCGATCAGCGTGAGCCATCCGACGCACCGGGCGCAAGTGGTGGCGGGGTGCTCGGCCCCGACGTGCTGCACTGGATGCGTGGCCGCCCCGATGCCTACCCCCGCAGCGCGTCGCCGTCGCAGGCCGTGGCACCCGGCCATCGTCGACTACTCGCGGATGCTGGCGGTGGGGACGATGGGATTCACGGTCGACTTCGGCCTGTTCAACCTCCTGCTGGTGCTCGGGCTGGCGCCGAACGCGGCAAACGTGGCCGCGATGCTCACCTCCGGGCTGCTCGTGTTCGGTGCCAATCTGCGCTGGACCTACGAGCACCGCGACGTGCGCCTGCCGCACCACTCGGCCACGAAGTTCCTTGCCGTTCAGGTCGCCAGCCTCGCCTTGATCGCGCTCGGCGTGGCTGTGGTCACGGCGTTCAGCAGCAGCGTCGTCCTGTGGAACGCGGCGAAGGTGGTCTTGACCATCGTGATCGGATTCGGGCGGTTCTACGCCTACCGCGAGTGGGTCTACAGCGACCACGGCCGGCCGCCGCCGATCGCCGCCGACGACCCTCAGCCCTCGTCCTGATCCGCCCGCCATGCGGCGAGGACCTTCTTGCGGGCCTTGGCCGTGAGCCGATCGATGTAGAGCATGCCGTTGAGGTGGTCGGTTTCGTGCTGCAGGCAGCGTGCCAGCAGGCCGGTTCCTTCGACCCGCACCGGTTCGCCGCGCTCGTTCAGCCCGGTCACGACGGCGAAGTCCGGCCGGGCCAGGGAGGAGAACTGCCCCTTGACCGACAGGCAGCCCTCCTGGTCGTCGTCCAGGTTGCGCTGCTCGCTCGGCACTTCCGCCAGCACCGGGTTGCAGACCACCCCGGTGCGGCGCACGTCGTCGCCGTCGGGGCAGTCGTAGACGAAGACCGCTGCGTCCACGCCGATCTGGTTGGCCGCCAGTCCGACGCCCTCGGCGGCGTACATGCTGGCGTACATGTCGGCGACGAGGGCGATCAGCCCGTCGTCGAATTCGGTGATGGGTCGGCAGACCTTGGCCAGGACGGGGTCGCCGACCTGGACGATGGGATGCACACGTCCGGATTCCATACCGCCATTGTCCCCGACGGCTACGGCGATCCGGCCGGCTCCATGCCGAGGAGCCCCACGATCTCCAAGGCGATCGACTCCCGCTTCTTGCCCTCGATGTCGACCACGTGCGTGGCCGCCTGCGCGTAGCAGGGCTGCCGGGCGTGCATGAGGTCCAGCAGCGCGTCGGCGTCGACGAGCGCCGGCCGGTCCGCCTTCGCCTGCACCTTCGCGACCAGGCGCGGCACATCCCCACGCAGCCAGATGACCGGGCCCGCCGCTCGCAGCGCCGCGATGTGGGCGGCGCTGCAGCGCTCCTCGCCGGCCTCGTCCAGTTCCATCACCAGTCCGCCGCCGCAGTCGATGATGATGTCGTCCATGCGCACGATCTTCGTGAGCGCTTCGGTCTCCCGGCGCCGGAATCCCGGCCAGCCCTCGGCTGCGACGAGGTCGGGGATGCTGCGGCCGCCGGCCTCGTAGCTGACCACCGTGTCGGTGGCGAAGACCGGCCGTTTCGTGAGCACGGACAACCGGCGCGAGACGTTGGACTTCCCCGCGCCGCGCATGCCGATGATCGTGATGTTCGCCATGGACTCCAGCATGGCCCAGGTGCTGGCCGACCAGATAGGTAAGGCTACCCTTACTCACGTGCTGCTGACCTCGCCGACGCAACTCCTCGCGCACCTGCGCGACCGCGGCCCGGCGCCGGCGCTGATCACGGAGCAGGAGACGCTGGGCTACGACGAGCTGGCCGATCGCGTCGCAGCGCTGGCGCCGCAGTACGGCGGTGGCCGGCGACTCGTGGGACTGGCCATGGCCAACGACATCACGTCGGTCGTGCACTATCTCGCTGCGCTGGCCGCCGGCCACGCCGTCGTGCTTGCCTCGCCGTGCCGGTTGGCCGAGGTCACCGCCGGCGTGCAGCCCGGGGTGCTCGTTGCCGATGGGGTCATGACGGTCGTGGACGGCCAACCGGCGGATCTGCACCCGGACCTCTGCCTGCTGCTGTCCACCTCGGGGAGCACGGGCTCGCCCAAACTCGTGCGCCTCTCCTACCAGAATCTGCGCAGCAACGCCGCGGCGATCGCCGAGTGCCTGGCCATCCGGCCGACCGACCGGGCCGTCACCGCGCTGCCGTTGCCCTACAGCTACGGACTGTCGGTGCTGCACAGCCATCTGCTGGCCGGTGCCTCGGTCGTGCTCACCGACCGCTCGGCCAGCGATCGTGAGTTCGCCGACCTGTTGGCCCGGCATCGCGTCACGACGTTGTCGGGCGTCCCGCACACGTTCGACCTGCTGGAGCGGACCGGTGGCCTCGACGCCCGGCTGCCCGCCCTGCGCACGCTCACCTCGGCCGGCGGACGGATGGCGCCGCAGGCGGTGCGCCGCTGGGCCGAGCGGGGCCAGCGATCCGGCTTCGACTTCTACGTCATGTACGGCCAGACCGAGGCGACCGCGCGGATGGCGGTCCTGCCGCCGGACCGGGCGGCCCGGCACCCGGCGGCGGTCGGGGTGCCCATCCCCGGGGGCGAGGTGCGCATCGACCCGGTCGCCGATGCCCCGGACGGCGCCGGCGAGCTGGTCTACCGCGGCCCGAACGTGATGATGGGATACGCCCAGACTCCCGCAGACCTGGCCCGAGGGCCAGAGCTGGACGAGCTGCGCACCGGTGACCTGGCACGCCTCACCGGC
Source organism: uncultured Actinomycetota bacterium (assembly GCA_963766005.1). Classification (GTDB taxonomy): domain Bacteria; phylum Actinomycetota; class Actinomycetes; order S36-B12; genus CAVXYG01. Next base: position 107,183 of record CAVXYG010000009.1, read on the forward strand.
TCCGGGCTCATCGAGATCGTCGGCCGGCGCGCGCGGTTCGCGAAGGTGTTCGGTCTGCGCATCGATCTCGGCGCCGTCCAGGCCGCTGCCGGCGAGGACGTCTGGTGCGTCGAGGGCGACGGCTGCCTGCTCGTGGGCTGCCTCGGCGATCCCCGGCCGGTCCACTCCGCCGTGGCGGGTGCCAGCGGACTCCCCCCGGCGGCGGTCGTCGTGCGCCGCCTGACCTCGCTGCCCCGGACCTCGGTCGGCAAGCCCGACTACCGCGCGCTGCGGGAGCAGGTGGCGGGCGCTCCCGCCCCGGCGGGCGACTCGGTCGCCGCGATCTACGCGGCCGTGCTCGGCCTCGATCGGGTCCGGCCGGGCGACACGTTCGCGTCCCTGGGCGGGGACTCCATGTCCTACGTCGCCTGCGCGGCGGCGCTGGAGCGCGTCATCGGCGAGCTGCCGCGGCAGTGGCACCGCGCGTCGGTCGCCGAGCTGGCGGCGACCTCCCCGGTCGAGACCGGGCGTCCTCGCCGCTGGCGGGTGATGGATACCTCGGTGGTGCTGCGCGCGCTGGCCATCATCGCGATCGTCGGCTCCCACATCGGCGTCCTGGACATCCGCGGCGGCGCCCACCTCCTCATCGCCGTGGCCGGGTGGAACTTCGCCCGTTTCCGGCTGCAGACCGCCCTGCCGGTCGCAGCGGAGCGCCGGGCGGCGCTGGCATCGGTGATCCGCATCGTCGCCCCGTCCGCCTTGTGGCTGAGCCTCCTGGTGGTCTTCAGCAGCGACTACGGACCGAGCCTGCTGTTCGGGACGAACCTGTTCGGCCCGGCGGAGGCGGCCCCGCAGTGGCGGTACTGGTACGTGGAGGCGCTGGTCACCGTCCTGATGGCATCCTTGGCGCTGCTCGCGCTGCCCGGCGTGCAGGCGCGCTGCCGCCGCAATCCGTTCGCTTGGGCGGTGGCGGCGCTGGCCGCCGGGCTCGCGCTGCGGTGGACGATGGTGGCGCAGGACGGTCCCGCGCAGCTCTATACCCCGGTCGCCGTGGCCTGGCTGTTCGCGGCCGGCTGGGCCCTGGCCCAGGCTGGAGCCCTGCGTCAGCGTCTCCTGGTCATCGGCATCGTGGCGATCGGGATGGTCGGGTACTTCGACGACCCTCGGCGGGCAGCGCTCGTGCTCGCCGGTCTCGCGCTGGTCGGGCTGCGACCGACGCTGCGGGTGCCCGCCGCCGCCGTCGGGGCCCTCACCGCGCTCGCTGCGGCGTCGCTGTGGATCTACCTCACGCACTGGCAGGTGTACCCGCCGCTGGACTCGCTGGCCGGGGGCTGGGTGGCCCTGGCGGCCAGCCTCGCGGCCGGCGCCGCCGCTCACCACGGCTTCGAGCGGGCCTGGCGGGCGCTCGGACGTCGCCGGGGCCAGACCGCCGGTCGCTGCCGCGCCGCGCCCCGTACAGTCGCAGCATGATCGTGCGCGCCGGGACCGACCTCGCCGCAGTCTCGCGCGTGGAGGACCTCGTCGCCGCCGTCGGCGAGCCCTTCTTGGCTCGGACCTGGACCGCCGCGGAACGCGCGGCATGTGGCGGCCGCGCCGAGTCCCTGGCCGTGCGCTGGGCGGCCAAGGAATCGGTGCTGAAGGCGCTCGGCGTCGGCGTCGACGCGATCCGGATGACCGACATCGAGGTCGTGGACGGCCTCGACGGCCCCGCAGTACGGCTGCACGGGGAGGCGGCCTCCCGCGCCGCGCGGCTGGGCCTGACCGACTGGGCGGTGTCGCTGTCCCACGACGGCGGCATGGCGCTGGCCTTCGTCGTCGCGCTGGGCGACGTCACCGATCGGTAAGCCATCGGTAAGCCGCCCGTTATGGTCCCAGCACCCCTGCCGGGCATTGCATGGAACCGTCCCCGGCACCCCGCCGGGACTGACGCAGGGAGACTGCAATGCAGAAGCGATTCGCCGTTTCGGCGCTGATCGGTGCCGGAGTCCTCGTGGCCGCCGGGGCACTGCCGGCCTCGGCCGGCGTGACCGGTCCGGCCTTCTATGTCGACGGCCAGATGTACCGCACGGTGCTGACCCCGACCGACCTGTCGCACACCAAGGCCCCGGCCCACACCTGGGACGTGCTGTACAACCTGGGCGCCGCCCAGCCCGCGGTCGCCGAGGCCGCCCCCGGCGACCGCGACTACAACGGCGGCCGGTGGCAGGTCCATGCCGTGACCTTCCCCGAGGGCTACGGCGCGGCGCTGATGGCGGGCGACACCAACACCAACGGGGTCCTGGACTCCGACGCCGAGGTGCTGGCCGCCATCGGTGCCGGCAAGGCCGTGGACACCGGTGTGGTCAAGCAGTTCGTGTGCCCGGCGATCCCGCTGCCGCGGGGTCGATGATGCCCTGGGCTGCCAGCCACTGCCTCGTCCGGGCCATCCCGGTGTCGAGGTCGATCAGCGGCTGGTAGCCCAGCATCCGGCCCGCCTTGGCGATGGAATAGGTCCCGCGGCGCAGCATCATTCCCGCGGTGGCGGCCGACAGCTCGCTGGGTCGACCCAGCGACCGCTCCAGAGCCCCCACCGCCACGGCCAGCGCGATCCCGGGCCGGCGCGGCACCGTGTGCACGCGTCCGCCGACCATCGCGGCGAGGCGCCCGAAGTACTCGCGGTTCGTCACGCCGTAGCCGTCGGTGATCGTGAAGACCTGGCCGCGACCCGCGTCCCGGCAGGAGGCCAGGACGACGCCGTCGACGAGGTCGTCGATGTAGACCGGGGTGAAGATCCCGCGCCCGCCGTCCGGCAGGATCGCCTGGCGCTTGCGGATCACCTCCAGCGGGGTGAGGACCCACGGCCGGGACCCGGGGCCGTAGACGTCGCCGGGCCGCACGACCGTGACGTCGATCCGGCCCGCCGCGTGCGCCGCCAGGACCACCGCCTCGCCGGCGATCTTGGAGTCGGCGTACGGCCGGCCCTGGATCACCGGTGGATCATCCTCGGTGACGCCGTCCGGGAAGTCGTCGCCCCACACCGTGATGCTCGAGACGAACACCAGGCGCTGCACTCCGGCGGCAACGGCTGCCTGCAGCACGCGCTGGGTGCCCAGGACGTTGACCCGCCACACCGCATCCCGGGGCGCGACGTTGGACACCAGTGCCGCGGTGTGGATGACGAGGTCTGCGCCTTGCAGGTGCTGGGCCCAGGATTGCGGCTGCGTCGTGTCCCCGGCGGCGATACCGGCCGCGGCATCGCCCTGCAGATCGATCCCGACCGCCTGCGACCCGAGTTCCCGGAACCGCTGCAGCAGCGCACGGCCGATGAACCCGGCGGCCCCGGTGATGACGACCCGGTGCGGCGCCGGGGGCGCGGGCCGGTCCGGCGTCATACGGGCAGAGCGGAACGCAGCCGTTGCAGCAGGCCGGGTTCCGCGCGGCGCTTGCGCTCCGCCTGCAGCGCGGCGATGTAGCGCCAGTAGTCGACCTGGATGGTGTGCCGGGCGGAGCGGACGTAGCGCTTGCTCAGCGTCGCTCGGTCCTGCTCCAACCAGTCGGCCATCTCCTGCTGCGAAGGCAGGGCGCACGTGCCCTCGATCAGGTCGCCGACCCATTCGGACTGGTACTCGAACAGCGCGATCCCGGCCCCCACGGTCTGGATGAAGCCGACGAACCACAGTCCGGGCAGCTGGGGGGCCACGATCCGCTGGTACAGCCGCAACTGGTTGTCGACCGGGTCCAGCAGGTCCGGATCCAGGAACGGCAGGGCGATCCGGTAGCCGGTGGCGAAGACCACGAGGTCCACCTCGGCATCGGTGCCGTCGGAGAACCATGCCGTCGTCCCCGCGAACCGCTCGACGTTCGGCTTCATGGCGATGTCGCCGTGGCCGACCCGGTCCAGCAGTTCCGCGGACACCGTGGGGTGCGCGTCCAGCAGCCGATGGTCGGGCTTGGGCAGGCCGCGCTGCTCCGGTGTCCCGGCGGCCAACCGCAGGACGAGCTCGAACAACCGGCGTTCCACGGCGAAGGGCACGTGGTTGAGCAGCGGCGTCGTCCAGTGGTCGATAGGGCGGCCGAGTGCGTACTTCGGCAGGACGTGGACCCCGTGACGGGTGGACAGCAGCACCCGCTCGGCGACCCGGCTGGCGTCGCAGGCGATGTCCATGCCGGAGTTGCCGACCCCGACGACCAGGACCCGCTTGCCCCGGAACACCTCGGGAGTGCGGTAGTCGTGGGAGTGCATCGTCTCCCCGGTGAACTCCCCGGGGAAGTCCGGCGTGGCCGGGATGCTGTGATGGCCGTTGGCCACGACCACGTGCTGGTAGTCGCGCTCGGTGCCGTCGGCGGTCCTCACCCGCCATCCCCCGTCGGCGATCGGGTCCACCGAGGTCACCGCGGTCGCGAACGTGATCCGCTCCAGCAGCCCGAAATGCTCGGCGAAGGCCTCGAAGTACCTCCCCATCAGGCGATGGCTGGGGTAGTCCGGCCAGTCCTGCGGCATCGGGAACGACGGGTACTCGGTGAGTTGCCGCGAGGAGTTGGTGTGCAGCGACTCGTAGGCGGCGGCATCCGGGTTCTCGATCCGCCACAACCCGCCGACCATGGTGCTGCGCTCGAACCAGTCGAAGTCGATGCCCCGGGCGGCCAGTGCCCTGCCCGCGGCCAAGCCCGCAGCACCGGCCCCGATGACGCAGGCGGTGGTGCGCTTGCTGCCGCCAGCTGGGGCCAGTGACGGCGAAGATGATCCGGGTGCGAAGGTCATGGGACAGTCAAACACGCGCCGTGTCGGACCGGCTCCTATCCTGGGGGCGTCGGCGCCGCCGGCGCTGAGACGGGGGGCAGGATGAGCATGGGCCCGGGCACCAGCCCCTACCTGCTGACGATCGGCGATATCGGGGTGACGCCGGAGCTCGTGGTCACGCCGAACGGGGCCGCGCCGTTGCGCGGATCGCAATGGATCGTGCGGGACAACACGATCGTCTCGTCGCAGATCCCGACCTACGCCATCGTCCTGGCCGTCGTCTTCGCCCTGTTCTGCCTGCTCGGCCTGCTGTTCCTGTTGATCAAGGAGACGAAGGTCCAGGGCTACGTCGAGGTGAGTGTGCGCAGCGGCGATGTCTTCCACGTGACACAGTTGCCCGTATGGGATCCGCAGCAGGTGCAGCAGATTCGCGGCCTGGTCTGGCAGGCCCAGTCGATGGCGGTCGCGGCCCCCGAGGCCTGATGCACCTGTCCACCTCGCTGCGGGGTCAGGCCGGGATGCTGCTGGGCGGGGCCGGACTCGGCACTGCGCTGCTGGTGGCGCGGCCCCCGGTCGACGGCGCGTACCCCGCGTGCCCCTGGCTGGCGATCACGGGGATGGACTGTCCCTTCTGCGGCGGGCTGCGCTCGGTGGCGGCACTGGCGCACGGCGATCTGGCCACCGCCGTGGACTACAACGTGCTGGTCGCGGTCGGGGTGCCGATGGCGCTGCTGGCGGCGGTCGCCGTGCTGATGGTGGGCTCGCGGCTGGCTCCGGCGGTGACGGCGGTGTTCTCCCGCCCGGCCCAGGTCGCGATGGCGTCGGTGGTCGGCGTCTTCTTCGTCGTGCGCATGCTCCCCATCGCGCCGTGGCTCACCTCCTCCGCATGACGCCGGGGTCGCGCTGCCGTCGCGGCCAGCTGGGGCGACACTGGGGGAGTGGAGTTCCCCGACGTCGAGGCGCGAACGCTGCAGGGTGCGACCAAGCGGCTGCCCCGCGACCTGCCAGCGGAGCGCACCCTGGTGCTGCTCCCCTTCCACCGGTGGCAGCAGCGCCAGGTGGATGCCTGGATCGCCCGCGCCGCGGACGCCGGCTGGGCCAACGACCTCGCCGAAGCCGCGGAGTTGGCGCACGCGGTGATCGAAGTGCCATGCATCGGTCGGCGCTGGTCGGTGGGCCGGGGCTTCATCGACGGCGGCATGGCAGCGTCCATCCGCATCCCGGCGGTCCTGGCGCGCACCTGGACGGCCTACACCGACGTGGGGCGCGTGCAGCGCGCGCTCGACATCCCCGATGGCGAACACACCTGGGTCGGCGTGGTCGCCCGTTCCGGTGCGGTGCTGGCCCACGCCGCCGGTGACCCCACGGAGCGGTCCTGGCCGGTGATCGCCCAGGCGATGACGCAGTGAGCTCCTCGCAGCGCCGATCCGCCTCGCCCGGCGGCAGCGCCGGCTCCTCGCTCGCCGCGATCGCCTGCGCCGCCGGGCGCCGGATCGCGGTCCGGACGCCGAACCGGGGCATCGCGACGGCACTACGCTCGAAGCATGCCCGAGCTGCGCGTCGCCATGGTCCAGCTGCGGATCACCGACGAGGAATCGCCGGCGCTGCGCCTGGAGCGCGTCCTGGCGCTCATCGCCGACGCCGCCGCCGGCGCTGATCTGGTGGTCCTGCCCGAGCTCTGGCTCACGGGGGCCTTCGCGACGCGCGCCGCCCTGGCTGCCGCAGAACCCCTCCGCGGCCCGACGTTCACGGCGCTGTCGGAGGCTGCATCCCGGGCGCGCGTCCACCTGCTTGCGGGGTCGTTGTCCGAGTCCGGCCCCAAGCCGTACAACACCGCCGTCGTGTTCGGCCCGCACGGCGAGCGGCTGGCGGTCTACCGGAAGATCCACCTGTTCGGCTTCGACGGCGGCGAGGCGGACTCCTTCGCCGCCGGACCCGCGCAGCCGGTCGTCTGGGAATCGCCGTGGGGGCGGCTCGGCCTGGCGACCTGCTACGACTTGCGCTTCCCGGAGCAGTTCCGTGCCCTGACCGACGCCGGCGCGGTGGGCTTCCTGGTGCCGAGCGGCTGGCCGGCCAAGCGCATCGCGCGCTGGGAGGTGTTGGCACAGGCCCGCGCTGTGGAGAATCAGGCCTGGTTCCTCGGCGTGAACGCGGTCGGCGAGCACGCCGGGTCGGTGATGGGCGGTCGCTCCGTCGTCGTCGACCCGACCGGCGAGGTGGTCACCCTGGGCGACGCCGAGGCCGAGGAGGTCTCCGTGGTCACCATCGACCTCGATGCCGCGGCGCGCTGGCGCTCGGTGTTCCCCGCGCTGCGCGACCGCCGGTTCCCGTCGTCGCCATGCTGACGCGCTAGGAACCCCGGGACTCCTTCGCCGCGTTCTTGACCCACCCGTACTGCTCGGCGTGCCGGGAGACGAACCTGCGGATGAAGGGGCAGATGTTGACCACGTTGACGTCCTGCTCCCGCAGCGTGTCGAGCGTGCCGCCCACCAACCGGGATCCCACGCCCATGCCCTGGTAGCCGTCGTTGACCTGGGTCTCCACCAGGACCAGGGCGGTGTCATCGCGCGTGTACTCCACGAAGCCGGCGACGCTCCCGTCATCGGTTCGCGCCTCAAAGCGGTGCAGGTGGGGGTTGTCCGCCACAGTGAGCTCCATGCCATGTGATGGTGGCACATCGACGGCGATCGAGGTGCTGCCGGCGCTCGGCGGTGGAGAACGCCGATCCCGCCACCGGAGGGCTGGCGGGACTGGCCCGGCGACTAGGCGAGCAACCGCGCCCCGAGGAGCGCGCCGGCGGCGATGAGCGCGAGGACGGCCACGCCGAGCAGGGCGACCGTTCCCGACGACAGCCGCACGCCACCCGCCGGTTCCAGATCGGTCGCGAGATAGGCCGGCAGAGCGAGCTCCCGCACCAGGATCGGCCAGAATTCATCGAGCAGCGCGGTTCGCACTGCGTCGTCGAGTCTGGGCTGCACGAGGATCTCCTCGAACGTGAGCCCGAGTCCGGTCGTGGAGGAAGCGGCGATCCGGCGCAGGAACGCGATCTGGCCGGCCTTCGCCGAGGGCATCACGGCCCACACGCGTCGTGCGATGTCCCGCTGTGCCACGCCGTCGGCGTGCACGGCAGCAAGCACGCGGCCCATCCGCCGCACGTCCAGCCCGTCGACGACGGCCCCCGTCGCCCGGGTGCCGCGATACGACGGCAGACCGACGACGGCCTCGAACCACAGATCCGGGTAGGCAGCCGCCAAACGCGCGTCCCACTGCACCTTGGACGCGGCCGCGTCGGACCGGATGTCCCCGTTGCGCTGGCGCAGCAGCCGCAGGTAGCGCTCGCTGTCCGATCCGCTGAGCGTGTCGCCGGGGCTCGCCGCCAGGAGCGCCATGTCGATGTCGGACTGCTGCGCCCCCAGACCCAGCAGCATCGCCTCCACCGCCGGTCCGGAAGTCCCGGTGAGTGCGTCCCAGCCGGCTTCGTTGAGCAATGCCGTCACCGCTGGCCGCCGCTGCGCCGCCTTGGCGAATCGCGGGCCGAGCGCGGGGTCCATCCCGGCGATGACCTCGCGCGCGACGGCGGGCGCTCCCGGTTCGACGGCCCAGGCCTGCCCATCGGGACACGTGAGCACGCTCAGCAGTTCCTCCGGGCTCAACGACCGCGGGTCCTCGCGCAGTTTGGCCAGCGCGTCGAGCCGGGTGCCGAGCGCCGCCACCGTCACCGGGTCGGCAATCCCCCGCAGCGACGCGGCCGAGGCGCCGGCCAGTGCCGTCCCCCACGCCAGGCTGCGCGCATCCAGGCCGTTGCCCGCGGCGTCGACGCGCAGGACCGGCGCACCCGGCCCGGAACCGCTGGCTTCCCAGCCGGCGACAGCGACCGCGATGTCGAAGCCGGACCGCTCCGGAGCGGACTCCAGGGTGGAGAACGTGCACCGCTGCCCCAGGTCGCCCGGCAGCCGCCGGATCGCGTCGCAGAGCGCCGCTCGGCCCTCGGCCTCCGAGGGCATCGCCAGGACGACGCGGCGGTTGTCGCGCAGCCCCTGCAGTACGGCACCGCAGACGGCACCGGAGGCCGCGCTGCTCCCGCGCCTGGGTCCCGGCTTGGGCAGGTCGACCAGCGGCAGCCGCTGCGCCGTCGGTGTCGGCAGGTCCGAGGCGAGCCAGTCAGCGGCGAGCAGCCCGGCGGCGAGGGCTGCGTCCACCGTGAAGCCGTGCCCGAGGAGCACCTGGACGGTGTAGTTGCCCGGACGGTTCAGCGCGTCGTTGTCGGAGGGGATCCGGCGGAACACCACGGGGGTGCCGCGCAGGATCGCGAAGCCGCCGTGGACCGGCGGACGGGCGCCGCGGCGTCCCGGCTCGGGGTACGAGACGACCGGCCCGAGCAGATCGTCGTTCCCGGGCAGCAGCGGCAGCCAGCCCGGCGAGGCAGCGACCACGCCGAAGCCGCGCCGTCCGAAGATGCTCGACTCCGACCAGCCGTAGAGCAGCTGCTCGAAGCGGCAGGTCTCCCCGCGGCTAGCCATTGCTGAACCGTCCCATCTCGATGACGCCGGTCCGGTCGAGCAGGAGCAGGAACGGCTCCAGGCACCGCCGCGGCTCCACCTTCTCGTAGGCTCCCTGATGCGGTGCGCATCCGGTGGCCGAGACCGCGTGGAAGGTGAGGCCGGGGAACTTGTGCAGGGCGCTGCTCACCAGGTTCTGGCCGCCGTTGGCCCCGAGGTACTGCTCGACGGCCAGCGAGTCCTGCTGCAACCGGGACAGCAGCCGGTAGGGCGCTTCGGCCCCGGGATCCAGCGGGGCCAGCGCGCGGTCGGGGAAGCCCTCGGTGCCCTCCAGCAGGTCCGCTTTCGTCAGCAGCAGCGCCGCGGCGACTCCCGCCGCGTCGGCGTCCGGTGACAGCGAGCGGGCGCGCCGGTGCAGCGTCGCCGTCACGTCGAGGACGGAGGCAGTGACCTGCAACGACTGACCGGCCCCGACGGCGGCGTCGCCGAGGCGCTGCTGCACCCCGGGCAGGATGGCGGGGTCCACGAAGAACAGCAGCCCGTCGGCGATGGCGAGGTGGCGGGCCCAGGTGGCCTGCGCCCGCTGTGTCAGCAACTGCTCGCCGGCGGCGTCGAAGATGCAGACGTTCACCGCGCGCCCGGTTTCCCAGTTGCGCAGCACGATGACCAGGGGCGGCGGGAATTCGCGGTGACCGGCCTCCTCGTCGAACCAGCGCAGCGGCCGGCTGGCAGGGATGACCTCATGGTCCACCCACAGCCGCTGGTAGTAGTCGTGCTGATAGCGCGTCACGGTGCCGGGCTCGAGGTCGACGAAGACCTGGTACGGCGCCAACGCGCCGGCGCTGAGCAGGTGCAGCAGCGCTGCCAGGTAGTGGGTCTTCGACGACCCGGATTCCCCGACCAGGCCGATCACGACGAGTTCCCGCGTGAAGAGATCCTCCGGCAGCTCCCCCAGGTGCTCGGGGCAGTAGGCGCGGAACCCCTGCGCGTACCAGTCGGCCCAGGATTTGGGTGTGACATTGGGGGCCCCGAGCAGCCGCGACTTCAGGCGCTCGCGCGTGCTGCGGCCCGCCGGCGGCCCGTGGGCGGTGTTGCCCTGGGCGTCGCGCCACAGCACCGCCTTGGGGTCCAGGTCGGCAAGACAGATGGGGCAGAGCCGGCTCGCCACGGTCAGGCTCCCGGTGCCAGGCAACCGGCGGCGGCGCCCAGCACGACAGCGGCCCCGAAGGCGCCGGCGACGATCCTGGCGCGCAGCACTCCCCGCCGGCGCCGCTCGCGCCGGGTTTGGGCGAGCGCGATTCGAGTGCTCGTGGGCAGGTTCTCCTGCGTCATGCGTCCCCCCACGGCGCGGAGACGACGACCCCGGCGAAGTACCCGATCACCCAGCCCAGGATGACCGCGACCGCCAGCACGGCCACGAAGACGCCGAGCCGGTCGGCCAACTGATCCAGCGCATCATCGATCTTGGGCCGCAGTATCGCCCGCGCTTCGGGCACCGACCGCGCATCGGCCAGCCGCTTCTCCGGCAGCGGGATCGTCCGCGTGCCGCCGGTGACCTGGGTGCGCTCCGTGCGGTCGAGCTCCCACAGGATCTGCTCCAGCGTGGGCCGCTGGTCCGGCGAGCGGTCCAGGGCGTGGCGGACCAGCCGGCCGAGGGCCCCGTCGAGTTCCGGATCGACCGTGCACCGATGCAGCGCCCCGGACCAGTCGTCGGCGATCCCGACGATCGCAGGGCGACCGAGCATGGATTCGCCGACGACCAGTGCCCATTGGAAGACATCGGAAGCCATCCCCGCCTCGGCGCCGGACGCCTGCTCCGGGCTCATGTAGCGCGGAGTGCCCAGGGTGGTGCCCTGCCTGGTGATACGGGGGTCGCTGTCGGCCAGCGCGATGCCGAAGTCGACCAGGGTCGCCCCGCGGGTGTCGTGGATGATGATGTTCGCAGGCTTGACGTCGCGGTGCACGACCCCGGCCCGATGCACGTCGCGCAGCGCTTCGGCCAGGCCCCGCGCAATCCGGTAGCTGTCGCCGAGATCGCAGGGCTGATGGTCCTGCTCCTTGAGCACGTCGGCGAGCGTGGGCCCGTCCACGAACTCCTGGACCAAGTAGGGCCGGCCCTGCCAGATCCCCGAGCCGAGCACCTTCGCGACGCGGATGGAGCTGATCCGGGCCAGGTACTGGGCCTCTCTGCGGAACCGCTCGGCATCGTTGTACTGCCCGGCTCCGGCGACCTTCATGACGCACAGTTTCGACCGCGTCGGGGTGCGCGCGACGTAGACGTCGCTGAGGTGGAACCCGCTGATCCTGCCCAGCAACTCGTGCCCATCGATCCCTGTCGGATCATCCGACCGCAGACCGTCCAGCGGCCGGGCCGTGTCCGGTCGGGCACTGGTGGGCTCGTCGTCGGCCGTCGCCGATGCCTCCACTGCGCTGCTCCCCGTTGTTGTCTGGCTACTCCTGGCCAGTGTGGCACCTGCCGGTGACACAGCGGCGTCGTCGCCGGCACCGGACTAGTGGAGCATCTCGCCGAGGTGGTCCTGCGCGATGTCCCGGTGGCCGTCACGCAGCTGCACGTCCTCCTCGGCGGAACCGTAGTCGCCGTAGCCGTACCCGTAGGGGTTGCTGCGCGAGCCGACCGGTGCGCCGTTGAGCACGGTGCCCAGCAGGCGCGCGTCGACCCGGTGCAGCGCCTGGGCGGCCTGGGCGGCCTGGTCGGCCGTGGTCGCGCCATGGCGAGCAACCAGCAGTGCGCCGTCGGCCGCGGCCGCGACGATGGCCCCGTCGGCCACCGGCAGCAGCGGAGCCGAATCGAGCACGACGACGTCGAAGCGGTCGGTCAGGGACGACAGGAGTGTCCGCAGCTGCTGGCTGCTGAGCAGTTCCGAGGGGTTCGGTGCGGGGGCGCCGGCAGGCAGCACGTGGAGCATCCCGCGACGCCACGGGATCAGCGCCTCGGGCAGCCCGACGACGCCGACCAGGGCATCGGTGAGGCCCACCGCGCTGTCGATGCCGAGCAGCTGGGCGGCTGCAGGTCGACGCAGGTCGGCCTCCACGAGGCAGACGGCTGCCCCGGCCTGGGCCATCGAGACGGCGAGGTTGCACGCGACAGTGGTTTTGCCCTCCCCCTGCCGAGGCGACGTGACCGCGATCACTCGGGGTTGGTGGTCCACGTCGACGTAGCGCAGATTGGTGCGCAGCGTCCGGTAGGCCTCGCCCCGGGGCGAGGAGCGGTCCAACGCCGCAAGAGGGGCATCCGAGGTGCTCGGGTCCACGCCGATGGACCCGAGCAGCGGGGCATCGGTGGCGTAGACGAGTGCGTCGCGGGACCGCACGGAGGTGTCGAGGCGCTCCCGCAGGACGGCCTGGCCGACTCCGATGCCGAAGCCGAGCAGCAGACCGAGCGCGAGGTTCACGCCGATGCGGGGTGAGACCGGTGCGGCCGGCGCCGAGGCCTGGAGCACCTGGGTCACCTTGACCGGGCTCGTACCGTTCTCCGGGGTCTCGATCGCCTCCACCGCGTCGGCGAGGTGGATCGCGGCCGAGTTCGCGATCGCCGCCGCCTGCGTCGGGTCCGGGCCGGTGGCAGTCACGGCCAGCAGCACCGTCTGCGGCGGGTTGGCGGCCGAGACCCGGCCAGCCAGGGCCTGCGGCGTGGTGTCCAGACCGAGGTCGGCAATGACCGGTGCCAGCACCTCCTCGGTGTCGACGATCCCCGTGTAGCTCTTCACCCGTTGCAGCGCGAAGTTCGCACCGCCGTAGACGGCCGTGCTGGAGTCGCCGCTGACGCCGCCGATCGCGACGAAGTTGTGCGCGGTTGCGGAGTAGACCTTCGTGGCGGCCAGGCTGTATGCCAGGGCCAGCATGCCGCCGAGCACAGCGCAGAGCACGATCGACAGCCAGCGCTTGCCTCCGATGCGCAGGACGTCCTGCAGTTCCATGCGATCTCTCCGCGGCCCGGTAGCGGTCTGAATCCCGACAGTAGTGCAGTCGTTGGACGGCGGCCGGTGTTTGTCCGATTCGCCCGGCTAGGCCTTCGGGCCAGTCGTCAGGGGGTCGCGATCGTCGCCGGCGGCCTGGTTGTCCGTCGCTGGGCTGACGGAGCCGTACGCCGTACCCGTAGCCGTACCCGTACCCGTAGCCCCGCTTGCGCTCGGGGACGAAGTTCAGGACCACGCCGAGCAGTCGCGCGTCCACGCGCTCCAGGGCTTGCGCGGCATGCAGTGCCTGGTCGCGGGTCGTCTTGCCGTGTCTGGCGACCAGCAGGGCGCCGTCGGTGATCGAAGCAACGATGGCGCCGTCGGAGACCGGCAGCAGCGGGGCCGCGTCGAGCACGACGATGTCGAAGCGCTCCCGCAGCTCGGCGAGCAGGTTGCGCATCTGCTGGCTGGCGAGCAGCTCCGAGGGATTGGGGGGCGTGCTGCCAACGGGGAGGACGGTGAGCAGCCCGCGGTTCCAGGGCACGATGGCCTCGTCGAGCACCGCGGTCCCGGTCAGGACGTTGGTCAGTCCCACCGACGACTCCACGCCCATGTATTCGGCGACCTTCGGTCGACGCATGTCGGCTTCGATGAGGCAGACGGACTTCCCGGCCTGGGCGAGGGTAATCGCGAGGTTGCAGGCCGTCGTGGTCTTGCCCTCCGACGGCAGCGCCGAGGTGATGGCGACGATCCTCGGCGGATTGTCCACATCGACGTACTGGAGGTTGGTGCGGATCGTGCGGAACGCCTCGGAGCGTTGCGACTGCTGGTTCAAGGCCACCAGGGGCGTGGTCGCCGCATCCGGATCGAAGCCGATGTAGCCCAAGCTCACCCCGCCGGTGATGGCGCCCAGCACGTCGGGGGTCTTCACGGAGGTGTCGAGCTGCTCCCGCAGGATCGCCTGGGCGAGGCCGACGCCGACGCCGAGCAGCAGACCGAGGGCCACGTTCACCAGGGTTCGCGGCGACACCGGGCTGGTCGGCTCCTGGGCGAACAGGATGGTGGAGACCTTCACCGGAGGGGCGCTGGCGCCTTCCGGCGTCTCGAGGGTTTGGATCTCCTCGGCGTACCGCGCTGCGACCGCATTCGCGATCGCCGTGATCTCGGCCGGATCGGTGCCGGTCACCTGCACGTTCAACAGGACGGTCTGCGGCGGGTTGGATGCGGTCACCATGCCGGCGAGCTGCTCCGGGGTCAGGTCGAGCTCGAGTTCCTGGATCACGGGCGCGAGCACGGCCGGGGTGTCGACGACGCTGACGTAGCTCTTCACCCGTTGCAGCGCGAAGTTCGAACCGCTGTAGACCACCGACTGCGAGCCGTCCTCCGCGACGCCGCCGATTGCCACGAAGTTCTGCGCTGTTGCTGTGTAGGTCTTGGTCGCGGTAAGGCTGTAGCCGGCGGCGAGGAGCCCGCCGATCACGGTGCATGCCAGGATCGAGACCCAGCGTTTGCGCACGATCCGCCAGTAGTCGCGGATGTCCATCTCCCCCGCCTTTCACCCGTTGCGAAGAGGGCCAGCCTATGGGATGTAGGTCACATGCGGGTGCAGGCGGCCTGCTCCGGATCCGTCGGCCAGCCAGGTCAGGGCGAGTCCGGTGCCTGGTAGGTGCGCACCGCCCGCACGACGGCGGCGTCGAAGACCTCCCGCTCCGTTGCCGGATACGACCAGACGACATCGATGCGCTGGTCGCCGATGCGGTACTGCCGCCAGTAGTAGATGCCGCGCTCGGTGGTCAAGCCGGACACCGTGAACCCATCGGCCTCGGCACGGGCGAGCGCGGGCTCACCGGCTGCGTCGGGACGCAGCGCCCGGGCCTCCTCCGGGGTCGCGGGCGCGGGCGCGCCCTCCCCCGACGTCGTGATCCGCAGGTTCCCGCCGGAGTTGGGATCAGTGAAGGTCGCGCCGTCTGGGGACGGGGCGGCGCGCAGGAACCAGGGCAGCTCCATCGTGATCGTGCCGCTCGGCGTGGCGATCTCCTCGGGGACGTAGCGGGCGCGGTCGACCTGCTCGGCGGTGATGCGCTGCGGCGTGCAGGAAGTGGCCGCGATGTCCCGCTCGACGCACCATTGCGTCGCGCCTGCGGAGGTGGCCCGGGCAACGGCAGCAACCGAGGTCCACGCTCGCGTGTCGCACCCCGGGGGCCGCGCCGCCTCGATGAGGACCGCCGTGCTGCCGAAACGGGCCCGCAGGCCCTCGTGGAACGCCATAACGGCGGCTTCGTCGATGCCCTCGGGCCCGTACTGCTCCGGTCCGCCGTCGGGGTAGCCCAGCCGGCCCGATGCATCGCTCAGGTCGGCCTGTGACTGTCCCAGGCAGAGGGTGCCGAAGGCAGGGACCCATGCCCCGGGGCTGAGCGACCGGATCGCCGCCCTGCTCGACGTCAGCGCCGCATCCAGGGCAGCGGTCGCCTTCGCCTCATCGACAGCCGCGGCCGCATCCTGGGACGCGGTCGCCGATGCCCCGGGGCTGGGGTCCGGTGCCGGGCTCGGATCCGGTGCCGGGCTCGCGCTGGCGGCCGACGCCGAGTCGGCGGCGGTCGCGGGTTCCGGTTCGGAGCCGCCGCCCACGCCGATGGCCAGCCCCACCCCGATCGCGACCGCGACGACCGCGGCTGCGGCGACCCGCAGTGGCATCGGGGAGCGATCGGTCGTCGTCTCGGGAGCGTCGAAGTGGACGATCCCGGCATCGTCCTGCGGCATCGTCGCTGGGGCCGGCTGCTCCACGATCACCGTCAGCGTGATGGCCGGGAACGCCAGCCCGTCGACGACGGCGGCCGGGTAGTGCAGGTGCTGGCCGTCGGTCACGCCCGGGGGGAACTCCAGCTCGCGGGTCACCGCACCCGTCGGTGCGTCCTGGGTCCACGGCCAGCTGCATCCGAGGCGGGCCTGCTCCGGCGTGAGGTAGACCTTCCCCGCCAGCCGCGGGGCGTGCTCGGGCTCGGGCTCGGGGTCCAGCCCGGCGCGGTAGGCGTCGTACTCTGCGCGCGACCGGGGATCGACCAGCACGTCGCGAGCAGTCGTGAGCGCCGACGTCCACCGCTCGACGGTGGGGTCGCCGGCATGGTCCTGGGGCCGGAGCAGTCGGAGCCGCTGGTCGTAGGCGGCAGTGATGCGCTCGCTGGTCGCGTCCGGCTCCACACCCAGCACCGCGTAGAGATCGCGGTCCCAACCTTGGCGCATGGCTCACCCCTTCGCGCGGTGCGAATGGCGCAAGCCTCGCACACAGGGCGGCTGCGCCGTGGCGGATTGCGGCGGCTCGACGCCGACGCCTCCTGCGAGGCCCGGGGTGCCGGGGGCTCCGGCGCGGAATAGGCTCCCGACCGGTCATGCGGGACCATCGAACCATGGCGGATTCCGACGCACTCACGTTCTCCGCGCTGGACTTGCACCCGGCGCTGCTCGCCTCGTTGGCCGCTCTCGGCTACGAGGAGCCCACACCGATCCAGGCCGAGGCGATCCCCCCGCTGATCGGCGGGGCGGATCTGCTCGGTCAGGCGGCGACGGGGACGGGCAAGACGGCTGCGTTCGCGCTGCCGATCCTGCAGAAGCTGGCCGACGCCGATCGCGGCACGGCGCCGAGCTCGCTGATCCTGGTCCCGACCCGGGAGCTGTGCATGCAGGTCTCCCAGGCGATGCACCGCTATGGCCGCGAGCTCGGCGTGCGGGTGCTGCCGATCTACGGCGGTCAGCCCATCAGCCGGCAGCTGCGCGAGCTGAAGCATGGCGTGGATGTCGTGGTGGCCACGCCCGGTCGAGCCGTCGACCACATCAACCGCGGCACCCTGCAGCTGGACAGCATCACCACGGTGGTCCTCGACGAGGCCGACGAGATGCTCGACATGGGCTTCGCCGAAGACCTCGAGACGATCTTGGACGCGACGCCGCGGGATCGGCAGACGGTCATGTTCTCGGCAACCATGCCCAGCCGCATCAACAAGATCGCCCGCACCCACCTGCGCGAGCCGTTGCGGATCGAGATCGGCCGGGTGGCAGAGATCGCCGGGACCATGCCCCGCGTGCAGCAGCGCGCCTACGTGGTGACCCGGGCGCAGAAGGCGGCGGCCCTCGGTCGGCTCCTGGACGTGGAGTCTCCGGCTGCGGCCTTCATCTTCTGCCGCACCCGCAGCGAAGTGGACGAGCTGGCCGAGTTGCTGGCCGGTCGCGGCTACCGCACCGAAGCGCTGCACGGCGGCATGGATCAGCACCAGCGCGACCGGGTGATGGGGCGGGTCCGATCCGGCGCAACGGACCTGCTCGTGGCCACCGACGTCGCCGCGCGCGGGCTGGACATCGACCACCTCACGCACGTCTTCAACTACGACGTGCCCTCGGCTCCGGAGGCCTACCAGCACCGCATCGGCCGGGTCGGCCGCGGCGGTCGGGAGGGCGTGGCGATCACGCTCGCCGAGCCCCGAGAGCATCGGATGCTCAAGACGATCGAACGGGTCACCAAGCACTCGATCCCGATCGAGAAGGTCCCCTCGACGGCGGACCTGCGCGCCCGCCGGCTCGAGCTGACCCGCGCGCTGCTGCACGAGATCCTGCTGGCGGACGACACCGAGCAGTACCGAGTCGTCGTGGAGAGCCTGACCGACGAGTTCGACGTGGTGCAGGTGGCGATGGCGGCGGTGCAGGCCGCGCACGTCGCGACGCGCGGTGCGGAGGAGGACCAGCAGGAGATCCGTGACGCCAGCCCGACGTCGTCGACCAAGCGCCCGGGTCGCGCCGATCCGCCGCAGGGCGGCGGGAAACCCCGGGCCGGTCAGCGCCGCGGCGCGATGACGAGGCTGTTCATCGGGGCCGGCCGCCAGGCCGGGGTGCGTCCGCAGGACATCGTGGGCGCCATCGCCAACGAGACCTCCCTGAGCGGCCGCGACGTCGGCTCGATCCAGTTGTCCGATCGGTTCTCGCTGGTGGAGGTTCCCGCGCAGGCTGCCCACGAGGTCATCACGGCGCTGAACAACACCAGGCTCAAGGGCAACAAGGTCCGGGTCCGCAAGGACGCCGGGCGACAGGGCTGAGGGCCATCCCGTCACCAACACCCGCTGCGGGCCTTCCAGGGTGACTCCGAGGCCGTAGTCGAAGGCACTCGCGTCGTTGTCGCCGGGACGAAACGGCGTGCCCGGTCATCGCCAACGCAGACCCGGCCGCAGGGAATGGGCTCGCCGCCGCATCGGCAGCGCGTCAGCGGAGGCGGCTGTGGTCCTCACGTTGTGGCACCGGATCACCTTACGGCGTAAGGTGGGCTCTCGGCAGTGGCCAAACGATGGACGGCCACCAGGGAAGGACGACGCCGATGTCCACGAAGCCGGCAACCGGAACGACCATGATGACCGCCATCGCCGCGCACGCCTACGGTGCTGCCGACGTGCTCCGCCCTGAGCCGCGACCAGTGCCGGGCATCCGGGCCGACGAGGCGCTGATCCGGGTGCATGCCGCCGGGGTGCATCGCGGCGATTGGCACCTGATGACCGGGCTGCCGTACCTGGTGCGATTGGGCTTCGGACTGCGCAGGCCCAGGCAACCTGTCCCCGGGACCGAGGTAGCGGGAACGGTCGTGGCCGTGGGCGAGCGCGTCACGGGCTTCCAGGCCGGCGACGCGGTCCTCGGCGTCGGCACCGGGACCTTCGCCGAGTACGCGACGGCTCCGGCGGCCAAGCTCGTCCAGAAGCCGGCCGGCCTCCCGTTCCCGGAGGCCGCCATCGTGCCCATCTCCGGGCCGACGGCGCTGCAGGCGGTGCGCGACATCGGTCAGGTGCGCAGTGGTCAGCGGGTCCTCATCACCGGCGCCTCCGGCGGCGTGGGCACCTTCGCGGTGCAGATCGCGAAGGCGGCGGGCGCTCACGTGACCGGCGTGGCCAGCGGGGCGAAGGCCGACCTGGTCCGCGCACTCGGCGCCGACCGCGTCGTGGACTACCGAACCGAGGACATCACGGCGCTGGCCGAGCAGTTCGACCTCATCGTGGACCTCGGCGGCAACACCAGGACCTCGGCGTTGCGGCGCCTCCTCACCAAGCACGGCACGCTCGTCATCGTCGGTGGCGAGAGCGGCGGCCGCTGGACCGGCGGCTTCGGCCGCGGCATCCGGGCGGCAATGCGCTCGCCGTTCGTCTCCCAGCGGCTCACCACATTCGTTGCCAGCGAGGATGCGGCATCGACGCAGGCGGTCGTCGAACTGATCGAGGCGGGCCGGATCCGCCCGGTCCTGCACGCCACGTATCCGCTGGTGCGGGCCTCGGATGCGATGCGGGCCCTGGCCAGCGGTGCCGTGAGGGGGAAGGTCGCCGTCGTGGCGGCCTAGGCTCACCGCGCCTACTCCGGTGTCGCGGGCGCGGTGGCGCCGACGCTACTTCGCCCGCAGGTAGAACTGGGGCTGACCCGACCGTCGGGACTGGCGCTCCTCGACGATGAACAGGTCGTTGCGGGACTTCACCAGATCGGAGAGCTTGCGGAAGCCGTAGGTTCGGGGGTCGAAATCCGGCTGCACCTTGGTCAGGTAGCTGCCGAAGGCGCCGAGGTTCGCCCAGCCGCTCTCGTCGGACGTCTCATCCACCGCGGTGAGCATGAACGACTTGGGGAACTTCGGCCGCCCCTGACCCTGCTGGGTCTTCGCCGCCTGCTGCGACTGCGACCGGTTCTGCTGACCGGAGGACTCCTCGGCGTCGCTCGGCTCCTCCTTCAGCAGTTCGGTGAACACGAAGCGGTGGCAGGCCTTGCGGAAGGCCTCCGGGGTCTTCTTCGCCCCGAACCCCAGGACCGTCAGCCCCGCCTCGCGCAGCCGCATCGCCAACCCGGTGAAGTCGCTGTCGCTGGTCACCAGGCAGAACCCGTCGAAGCGCCGCGCGTAGAGCAGGTCCATCGCGTCGATGATGAGCGCGCTGTCGGTGGCGTTCTTCCCGGTGGTGTAGGCGAACTGCTGCACCGGCTTGATCGCGTGCAGCTGCAGCACCTTCTTCCACGACGCGCTCTGGCTGGAGGTGAAGTCGCCGTAGATCCGCCGCACGGTGGCCTCGCCGTAGCGCGCCACCTCCGCCAGCAGCGGTTCGATCAGCGATGCCTGCGCGTTGTCGGCGTCGATGAGCACCGCCAACCGCAGCGGTGGCTGGTCGTCGCTGTCGTCGCGGGAGTCCAAGGGCCGGATCGTCATGCGCCCAGACTGGCAGGCTTTGCCGCCTCGATGCCGCAGACCTGCGGAAGGGGTCGGCCATGGGCCATGCCTGGGGCGCGCGGCGGCATCGGTTCGTCGGGGGCGTCGACTCGAGGAGAGCCGCGGACCGGTGGGCCGTCAGCCTTGGCCTTCCGCCCTGCGGCGCGCCGTGGCGTGCCACGCCGAGCAGCGCCGTGAGCGCGGCGACCCGGGACGGGGTGCAGTCCTCGCGGGGCTCCCCACCGAGCAGCGGCGCTGTCGCATACCCTCGGGCGACAGCAGTCGTGCCGGGGAGGTGCGATGACGACCAGCGCGGCCAGCATGGACACCGACTCCAGTGCGCCCTCGGTGAGCCGGCGGCGGCGGCAGCTTGGGCGGGCGGTGGTGGCTGCTTGGGCAGCCGCACTGGTCGTGTCCTGCCTGCGCAACGGCTTCCCGTTCGACCGGGCGAGCATGAGCCTGTGGATCCTGACCGGGCTGCTCGCCGCGAGCGTGGCTCGGCCGTGGCGGCGGGTCGCGCGCATCTTCGCGGACTGGGTGCCCTTCCTCCTGATCCTCTACCTGTACGACTACTCGCGGGGAGCCGCGGACGCGCTGGGCAGCACGGTGCAGGTCGAGGGGCCGATCCTGTGGGACCGGGCGCTGTTCCTGGGAGCGGATCCGGCTGTCTGGCTGCAGCAGACCTTCTACGACCCGCAGGCCGTGCACTGGTGGGACGCGGTCGGGGCACTGGTGTACGTCAGCCACTTCTTCGTCGTCTGGGTGATCGCCGCGGTCCTCTACCAGCGCAGCCGCGACCACTGGTTCCGCTGGGCGCGGGCGCTGGTGGTGCTGTCGTTCTCCGGACTGGTGACCTACGCCGTGATGCCTGCGGCGCCGCCCTGGTACGCCGCGCAGGAGGGGCTGCTGCCGCCGCTGGACCGGATCTCCACCCGGGGCCTGGACGCCATGGGTCTGAGCTTCGCGGAGTCGCTGTTCGATCAGGGCCGCGCCGTGACCAACGATGTCGCCGCCATCCCGAGTCTGCACACGGCATTCGCTGTGCTGGTGGCAGTGTGGTTCTTCGGCAAGGTCCCGCAGCGGCACCGGTGGTGGTTGCAGCCCCTGCTCGTCGTCTACCCCGTGGCCATGCTCGCGACGCTGGTCTACAGCGGCGAGCACTACGTGATCGACGGGATCATCGGGGCGGCATACGTCATCGCGGTGCTGGCCGGGCTGGCGTGGTGGGACCGATGGCGCACCGGGGCCGGACCCGCGCCGAACGGCCCGACCCCGACCCCGATGGCGAGCACCGGCGAAGGCTCCTGAAGCGACGCGCAGAGGCAGCAGGCTGCCCGGGGCGGCGTCGGGCGGCGCATCGCCAAGCGCAGGGCGAAGGCAGCGCGTTCCTGCTGGCGACCGATCCGGGCACCGAGGTCGCCGGGACCGCCGGCCGACGGTGCGCAGGACCCTGCGGCGGGCCGGCGATGTCCGGGCGCCGGGCTAGGGCCGAGCGCTCGCCCCCGAGTGCGGCGCGGCTCAGGCCTCGGTTCCCGCGGGCAGCAGGTGCCCCGTGTGCCCGAGGATCGCCTGGTCCAAGGCGAACGAGCGGCCGAAATCGTCGTGCTCCCGGTAGAGCGCTACGGCGCGGGCCAAGTGCAGGACCGAGCCGGTGTGCCGGCCGACCATCTCCATCACCCAGGCCTGGGCCAGTCCGGCCCGGCCGAGCGCCTCATGCCGCAGCAGGGATTCGGCTCCGGCCCCCGCCGCCGGCTCCTCGGCGTGCCATCGGGCCCAGCAGCGCCCCGCCTGGACGACGACGTCCACCAGGGGATCCACCCCGTCGTCGATGCGCAGCGCCGCGAGGGCTTCGAGGGCCGCCGCCGGCTGCTCCTGTCGGACCAGCGCTGCGGTCAGCCGCTCGATCGACCGGGCATCGTCCCATCCTGGCGGCTCAGTTCCGATCAGTACCGGCCCGAGCAGCGCCCGGTACCCTGCGATGGCTTCGGCGTCCCCCTCGTTCTCGAAGTGGACATCCGCGAACAGGCGCCGGGCCCGGTCGCGCTCGACGGAGTACCTCGGACCGGCCGCATCGAGCACCGCGGCTGCCGCGGACAGGGCCGAGACTGCGTCTTCGGAGCGGCCGAGAGCGTCGTAGGCGCGCCCAAGCCAGATCTGCGCCACTGCCGAGCGTTCCGGAAGCCCGAGGCCTCGATAGAGCTCCTGCGCCGCGGCGAAGGCTCCTACGGCGGCCTCCGCCCGGCCATCGGCCAGGAGCGCCTCGCCGAGCCGGCCCTGGTGGTAGGGCTCGGCGCCGTCGTCGGCCAGCGAGGTGCTGACTCGGTGGTTGTCGCGCGCCGTCACCACGGCCTCCCCGGTCCGACCGAGGAACAGCAGCACGTTGACCTCGAAGTCTCGGGCCCACAGGAGCCCGGCGACGTTGGCAGCGCGCCGAAACTCCTCGCCGGCCGCACGCGCGGTCTCTAGCGCCTTCGCCTCGTCATCGAGGAAGTACTCGGCGCGGGCCCGGAGCAGCAGCGTGCTGGCCAGCCGGTCGTCGAGGCCGTAGTCGCGCATCAGGGGCAGGATTTCCTCGCAGGTGGCCAGCACGGCCGGCCAGTCGCTCAGCCTCGCCAGGACATCCGCCTCGCCCCAGCGGCAGTCCAACCGCAGCGGGACGTCACCCACGCGCCCGGCCGCTGCCGCAGCGTCCCGGTAGGCGATCACCGAGGCGGCGGCGTCGCCGGCATTGAACAGTGCCCCCGCACGGTTCCGCAGCGCCGCGGCCGCCATCGCAGGTTCGGCCTTGGTGGTGAAGGCCTCCGCTGCCATCGCGTAGAGCGCTGCGGCCGTGTCCATGTTGCGGGCATCGACCTCCGCTTCGGCCCGCTCGTAGAGCTCGTAGGGGTTCTCCGTGATCGGATCGGACAATGCTTCTCCTCTCGGTGGTTGGAGCGCTGGACGGATGCTTGTGGCATTCCTTCATCACAATGCCTCGGGGGTCCGACACGCAGCGGCTGCTACTGCTCCCGGTAGCGCTGAGCGGCGGCGGCGAGTCGGGCGAGTGTCGAGGCGTCGGCGGGGCGGGCTCCGGCGCTCCAATCGGCCGGGTCGGCGGCGTAGGGCACGCCGTAGGCGGCGGTGTCGCGCTGGGTCCGCCACCCCTCGGACAGGGGACCGAGGTCGAGGGTGTCGTAGCCGATCGCGTCCAGCAGCGCCGTCACGCGGTCCTTGGCCGCGGCGTCGTCGCCGGCGATCGCCAGGGCGCTGCGGTCCGGTGCCCCGGCAGGCCGCGCCAGCACAGCCAGGTGCTGGAAGAAGATGTTGTTGAAGGCCTTGACCACCGAGGACTCGGGCAGGTGGGCCTGCAGGAGTTCCGACGTCGTCGTCGATTCGTCGTCCAACTCTGGGACGTGCCCGTCGCGGCCCGGGTAGTAGTTCATGGTGTCGATGACGACCTTGCCCCGCAGCTCCGCCACCGGGACGCTCCGGTAGTTGCCCAGGGGGATGGTCACGACGACCACCTCGCCGGCGGCCGCTGCCTCCTGCGCTGAGGCGGCCCGAGCGCGTGGCCCCAGCTCCGCGACGAGGTCCGCGAGGGTGTCCGGCCCCCTGCTGTTGCTCATCACCACGGTGTCTCCCGCGTCGACGGCCAGTTGTGCGACCGTCCTGCCGATGTTGCCGCTCCCGAGGAAACCCCACAGTGTCATTCCCCTGTCAACCCCGCGCCAAGGGCAGGCATTCCGCCCAGTGCCCGCTGCGAGCGTGCCGTGGAGCATGCACCCGGCGGGTTGCCGGACCAGACGACGGCGCGGCTCTCACGGCGCCCGCGGTGGCCCCACGGCCCGCGGCCGCGCGGCGACCTTGCCTCGCGCCGGCCGCGCCCGCGCCCGCGCCGGCCGCGCCCGCGCCCGCGCCGGCCGCGCCTGCGCAGATCGCGCCCGAGGCGCGTTGATCGCTGCGGAAACCCGCTCCACAGCCAGAATTCGAAGCGATCAACCAACGCCAGCGGCATCAACGCCGGCGGCATCAACGGCCGCTCCGACGGCGGCATCCGACGGCCGCTCCGACGGCCGCTCCGACGGCCGCTCCGCGATCCGCGTCGCGTGAGTCGGGCTGGCGGGTGCGGGACCGACGCCAGGGGACCGGTGAGGCCCCGCAACGGCGATTGCGCAGATCCCGCTTCGGCCTGGGAGAATCTCACTGTGACGGTGACCGTGGCGATCGACGCCTGGATGTCGATCGAGGTGCAGCAGCCAGGTGAGCTGGCGCTGTGCGTCGGTGCCACGTCGCCGCAGACGAGCGAGACCCTGCGCGTGTCCGATGCGGCCGGCTACCCGGTCGCGGTGCGCGAGGTGCGGACCGACGGTGGCCGGACCCAGGTCATCTCTGCGCTGGCTGGCGAGCTGAGCCTGTCCTACTTGGCCCACGCGGACCTTCCTGCACGGGATGCCGCAGCCGTCAACCCGGCCGAGGCCTTGGTGTACCGACGGCCGAGCCGGTACTGCCCGTCGGATCGGTTGGGCGGTCTGGCCTATGCCCACTTCGGCGGCCTGGACCCGCGCCAGATCCCGTTCGCGGTGGAGCAGTGGCTCAACGAGACGGTGTCCTACGTGCCGGGCACCACCGATGCCGCCGACGATGCCCTGCACCCGCTGCTGACACGCATGGGGGTGTGTCGAGACTTCGCCCACCTCGGCGTCACTATGTGCCGGGCCCTCGGAATACCGGCCCGGTACACCGCCGTGTACGCGCCGGGCCTGGATCCGATGGACTTCCACGCGGTGTTCGAGGCAGCAGTGGCCGGTGCCTGGTACGTCTTCGACGGCACACGCCTTGCGCCGCGACGCAGCCTGGTGCGGATCGTGAGCGGACGTGACGCTGCCGACACCGCGCTCCTCACCTCCCTGGGCGCGGTCGTGGGCGCGGTGTCGCACGGGCTCACGGTCACCACGGCGGACGACCTGCCCATCGACGACCGCTCCGCGCTGGTGCCGCTGGCCTGACGGTCAGGCCAGCCGACGCGAGCAGGCGGGTCCGCCTTCTGCCGGGCAGCCCGCTGCGCAGGCGATCAGGCGGCGGGCCCTAGCTCGCGCCCCGGGTTCTCGCGGCCCCTGCGGGGTTGCCGCGGACCGGCCAGATCGGTGCGGATGGGACGGCCCCTGGCTGCCGCCATCGTCCTGGCCCACACTGGAGGCACGAGTGGGGAGCGGACGTGAACGAGTGCGTGCTGTGCGACGGCGAGTTGGGCCCGGACGGCGAGCCGTACTGCGACGATTGCTTCACGATCATGGTGCGCTATCGCGCCAACTCCTTCGACGGCCGCGGGACCTACCGCGACTTCCTGCACCGAATCTCCCGCCCCCACGTGAACGGCGGTCAAGGGTAGGCGCGGCGCTCCCGGTGGCGGTGGCGCGCGCGGAGGCGTTGATCGTCGCGAATTCCGGCTGCAGAGCCAGAATTCGCAGCGATCAACGCGCCCGTGTCGCCGGAGCCGCCGCCGCGCCGCGTCGCCGGGGCCGCCGCCCGGCCGTGTCGCCGGAGCCCGCCGCCGCCCGGCCGTGTCGCCGGGACTCAGTGCAGGTGTACTGCCCAGTGGCGCAACTGCCCGCCCCGGCGGCGCACCGCCTCCAGCCGGGCACCGATCGCCAGCAGGGTCAGGCCGACCAGTGACAACGGCACCCAGCTGGGCAGATCCTGCGTCCACTGCGCGAGCACGGGTGCCACGACGAGGCCGAGCACGACCAGTCCCGGGTAGACGAAGCCTGCCCATTCGCGCCAACTGCCGACCCAGACCAGCACTCCGCCCGCGATGAGGGAGAACCAGACCCGCCATCCGACGGTGCCGTCCTGCCAGGCCAGGGCCGCCGTGGGGATCGCCGCCACAGCCACCGCCGGGGCGGCCAAGAGCCAGCTGTGCGTCAGTCGTCCCGTCGCCCGGGCGACGAGGGCGCACACCACCGCGACGGCCAGCGCCGTGGGCCAGGTGATGGCTTCCAGCGGCGGATCCGTAGTCTCGGCCACCGCGAGCAGGGTGTTCGTCCACAGCACCAGCGTGGCGATCGACCCGCTGAGCGCAGCCGGTCCCGGTCGACGCCACAGCACGACTGCCGCAGCCGCCCACACGGCGGCGACAACGGCCATCCGGACCCATGCCGCGGGGTCGATGCCAGCGGCAGGAGCCCGGAGCGCCCACACCGTCGATGCGATGAGCATGACCAAGCCAGCCGGCAGCACCGACGACGACCACCACTGCAGCGGCGTTGCCGGCCTGCGGAACCAGCCGAGCACGAGGGCTGCCCCCACAGCCAGCGGTCCGGTCGCCGCCTCCAGCTCGACGGACTGCAAGCCGGAGAGCCAGGTGAAGTAGACCCACAGCGGCAGGACGACGACCAGCGTGGCGGCGAAGGCGGACCGAATCGGGGCGGCTGTGCTGGTGAGCACCGCCACGATGCCCGCCAAGGCCAACACCACGAGCAGGCGGACCGCGGTGTCCCACTGCTCGACCGCGGGGTCGTCGGCCAGGAACAGCAAGGACGGCAGTGCGGCAGCACCGAGGGTCGCGGTGGCGCCGACGCCGAGGGCGCGGCGGGGATCGACGGCCCTGGCGGCCAGCGCCACCGAGACGCCGATCCCGAGCGCCACCGGGACGGTCGCGAGCTCGGGGGGCGGCCAACCGCCGCCCACGGGCTCCGTGACCCCGAGGATCCAGTCCACGTAGACGCCCAGCAGCGTGGCCACGGCGAGCGTGCCGGCGAGCCAGGCCACGACGGGCCAACGCCAGGCCAGCACGGTCGCCAGCCCGCCGGCTGCGGCGACGCCGACCAGCCGCCAGGCGGTGAGGGTGTTCCACGCCGGGTCGGCCAGCACCGCCACCGCGGAGGGCACCAAGCCGGTCACCAGGACCGCGACCACCGCCGCCCGCGGGTGTGTCCAACGGTCCACGACGCCGCCGGCCGCGACGACCGCGACCGCTGCGGCCACCGGCAGCGCGTACCACTCCGGCACCGGGTCGCTCACCCGTTCGGCGACCGCGACCCAGGTGTGCGGCAACGCGAACAGGACCAGCACGACGGCGGGGAGCGTCGCCCCGGTGCGTCCCCATCCCGCCAAGGCCGTCACGCCCACCAGCCCGGCACCCAGCAGCCACGCTCTGGGCTGGTCCGGGGCCCCGTCGGCCACGGCCGTCAGGGAGAGCGCCAACGTGGGCAGCAGGGCGACGGCGATCAGGTACTGGGGCACGATCGCCGGCACTTCCCGCACTCCCCAGATGCCGGCGCTCCTGCCCAGCCACCAGGAGCCGAGTACGGCCGCCAGGACGGGGAGGGTCACGACCTCGATCTCGTCGCCGAGATGCCCCGTCGCCCAGGTGGTGGACCAGGCCACGGACCCGAGCAGGAGCCCGAAGACCGCCCATCCGCCCCGCGCCGTGGCAACCCCGTAGCTCCAGGCTGCCAACGCCACCGCAAGCGCCGTCAGGGTCGCAGTGAGCCAGGCGAAGGCCTGGTGCTCGGGCTGCGACGACACCGACAGGTTCACCAACAGGCCGGTGCCGACGACGACTCCCGCGGCGCCCGTGGCGGCGGTGAGCATCCAGGGGCGGCTGTACCAGCGCCAGCCCACCAGAACGAGCACGGCCAGCGCCGCAACGGTCGGTGCCACCGCGAGGACGGCGGATGCTTCGGATGTCGCTTCCGTCGAGCCGAGCACCAGTGCCGGCAGTGGCGCCACGAACGCGACGCTGCCGGTGAAGAACCCCTCAGCCGCCGGCTGGTACGTCAGCCAGGCGCCAACGCACAGCAGGTAGCTCAGGCCCGCCACGGCCGCGAAGCCCGCGGCAAGCCATGCCGTGCCGTCGGCGGTGCCGGTGCCGAGGTCGGTGAGCCAGCGACTGGCACCGGCCGCGCTCAGCGCGAGGGCGAGGCCACCAGCCGCGAGTGCCGTCCACCAGGAGGTTGCGGCCGCTTCGGCCTCCCGGGGGGCCAGTGCCATCGCGGCGACGACCAGCGGCGCGGCCACCGCGACCACCAGGATCGCCGCGAGCGCGAACCACTGCGTCGTCCCCCGGGACATCGAGGACCCCTCGAGCACGGTCGCCGCAGCGAGGATTCCGGTGAGGCCGAGGCCGATCCACCCCCCGTGCCACCAGATCGCAACCCGGCTCGGTTTGCCGGTGACCAGCAGCAGCACGGCTCCGACACCACAGGCCGCCGGCGGGTACCAGGTTTGGTCCAAGCCCGGCACGATGACGGGCAAGGACGAGGCGACCACCACGCCGCTCGCGGTGGTGAGGGCGGCCAGGATCACGCTGGTTGCGGGCAGCGGTCGTGCCGCGACGGTGACGGCTCCCAGCACCCCGACCGCCGACACGAGGATCAGCACCTGCAGTGCCTGCGGCATGGTCTCCCACAGCACCGCTGACGCAACCACCAGTGCGGCCAGCAGCAGGACCGCGCCGGTCCCCTGGAGCAGGATCGCCAGCGGAATGCCGGGGCGTCGCGGCATCGTGATGGTTGCGTCGAGCGGGGCTGGCCACGTGTCCGCTGGGCTCGGGGCCACCGCGCCGGGGTGCTGCGGCGATGCCGAGTCTCCGTGCGCCGCAGCGGGCCAGGCGGTGCCGGGCGTCGGCGCAGCGGGCCAGGGGGTGCCGGGCGTCGCCGCAGCGGGCCAGTCCGCATCGGACCTCGTCGTGCCGGGTTTCGGGAGGCCCGATCCCAGCCGTGACCAGGACCGATCGGCCTCGGCGAGCGCACGTGCCGCGAGGTCGGCATCGTGTCGGGCGGCCCACCAGCGCCGCTCGGCCTCCGCGGCCGCCTCGGCAGCCTGCTGGTGCCACTGCCGGCAGCGATGCAGTGCGACCCACGCGCGCGACCGCGAGGTGGCCACCGACCAGTCGATACTCGCGCCGCAGGAAGGGCAGCGGGTGACGACGTCGGCTGTGCTGTCCGCGATCAGGTGCGCGCACCCGGGGCACCAGACGTAGCCGTCCCAACCGGTCCTCTGGGCCCGATCTCCAGCATCGCTTGCAGTACTCATCGCACACCCCCGGCGGCGGCCCCTGAGGGGGCCTCGCTTTCATCGTGGCACCTAAGGCGTGGGCCGAAAGGCCCGGCCGGTCCCGGGGTCGCGGTGGGACAGACCGGTTAGCGGCAACTCCTGCGCCCACGCCAACGCCGGCAACTCCTGCGCCCACGCGCAACGCCGAGCAACTCCTGCAGCACGTCGGGTTGAGAGGTGCTGCCTGTCCTTCTTGCCTGCTCGTTGATCGCTGCGAATTCCCGCCCCAGTGCCGGAATTCGCAGCGATCAATGCGATTGGGCGGCAGGGGGAGGTTTGGGGCGGCTGTGCCGGGGGCAGGTCGGCGACGAGGTTCACGTTGGCCTTCTCCTGCCGCCAGGGCCTATCCCCGTGCTGGCCCTGCAGGGGGTCGGCGGTGACCACGACGACCATGTCGAGGCTCGGGACGACCGCGATCTGCTGGCCGCCGTGGCCCCAGGCCAGGTGGTAGGCGTGCTCACCGGCGGTAGCGGTCCACCAGTGGTACCCGTACCCCGGGGCGCCGAAGTTGGCCCCTACGCCGGGGTGGCCTGCTGCTCTGCGGTCCCCGTTGATCGCTGCGAATTCCCGCCTGACAGTCAGAAAACGCAGCGATCAACGCCGATGATGCTGCCGAGGCCGTCGCGGCGCGGGGCCTGGCTGACGGGGCTAGCGCCGATTCTGGAAGCTCGGGTAGTAGGCGGCCTTGCGCGCTCGCATGATCTCGCCCAGGGGGCGGTGTTCGGCGAGGGCCTGCCACGGGTCGAAGTGGTCGGCCTCCACCTCGTCGGTGTCGGCGAGTGCGGTCGCGGTGAGCCGCCCCACCGTCACCTGCGCTGCCCGCCACGGCTTGCTACCGTCCTCGATCGGCGTGTGCTCCGGGTCGGTGTAGAACTGCGCGCGGACGTCCCAGCGCAGCGGCTCCCGGGCGAGCCGGGCCCGGATGTCGGCCCCGAAGTCCCGGGCTGCCAGCAGATTGCGGCGCGCTCCGACCGGAGTGAGGTGCACGTGCGCGGCATAGGGGCCCCAGGCGATCGGGGCGCAACTGTGGAAGCCCGAGGTGGCGAACCCGCTGAACGGCCGGGCGAGGCCGGCCGCCTGCTGCGCCAGCTCGATCGGCGCTCGGAGCATGCCGTGCTTGTCGATGGCGTGCCGCGCCAGTGCCTTCTGGCCGCGCAGCGCCACTGGGACCATCTCGGCGAAGTCACGAGAGTCGCGGAAGCCGAAGGCCGGCCGGTTGATGAGCAGGAAGTCCTGCCGATCGGTGTCCCCGCCGAGCGTGCCAGGGCCGGACAGCCCGCGCACCGACCAGGCGAAACCGCGGATGTCGGGCACCGGGTCGGCCTGCGGCACCATCGCCCCGTTGGACAGACGGATGACCACGTCGTACTCGCCCGGCTGCGCGAACAGACCGTGGGCGGCGTATTCGGGCACCGAATCGGCGACCGTGAAGCTGCCGATGAGCGCGGCGATCGGCTTGCGGTGGAAGGTGCGCCCGGGACCCCGCTTGGCGTTGATCCGGGATTGGATGGCTGTCAGCGTCTGCGCGAACGCTTCGTGCCGCTCCTGCTCGTCCGGAGCGACGACTTCGGTCCAGCGGGTGCTCGGTGCGGCCATGGGTGCAGTGTTGCAGCCCGCTCGGCCGGCGGGAGGGAACCGGCACATGGGTCCGGCCTGGAGTCCGCTCGGGCGTCGGGAGGGATCGCCGCGTTGGAGGTCGGCCAGGAGTTCGCTCGGCCGGCGGGAGGTTCGGGTACGCGGTCTGCACCTCGCGCGGGGGTTTGCACCTCATGCGGGGGCGGATCAGCCGATTCCTGAGCTGGGAGTGCACCTGGTGCGGGGGTTTGCACCCAATACGGGGGCGGATTGGCCGGATCCGGGCCCTTCTGGCCCCCGTGCGAGGTGCAAACCCCCGCGCAGAGTGCAGACTTGCCGGTGCGACCGCTCTGAGAGCCCCCGTCCCGGGTGCAAACCCCCGCACGGGGTGCACACCTGCCCGCCCCAGGTCCTGAAACTGCCGGCTGCGACTCCACGCTCGGGACCGGCACGGGCAAGGCGGCACGGCCGAGCGTGGCCCGCGCATTCGCGGGCCGGTGTTGTTGCCGGGCATTCCATTTCGCATACTCCGAATGGGGGCAGTGTCACGGCTCGTAGCGCTGGGGGGCGGATATGGCGAAGCGGCATTCTTGGCGGACCGCATTGGCGTTTGGGCTGGTCATGGCACTGGCGATGGGAGGCGGTACCTCCCAAGCGGACGAGGAATCCGACCAGCTCGCACCAACTGAGGCCGCCACCGTGCCCGCAGACCCCACCGCCGAGCCGCCCCCGCCGCGCCCCCGCCCCGGCCGAAGCCCCCGCCCCCGCCGCAGCCCCGCCCCGGCCGAAGCCCCCGCCCGGCCGAGCCCCCGCCCCGGCCCCCAACCCCCTGGCCGACGAAGCAGAGGCGTCCCCAAGCCAGGCCCGGTCCCAGTTGCAGGCGGCCCCGGCACCGGGGTTCCTCCCGCTCAGTCCGACGCGCATCGTGGACACCCGGCGGGGCCAGGGCGTCAGCAGCCGGCTGTCGGCCCGGTCGGTGCGGGGCTTCTCCGTGCGTGGTGCACCGGACGCTCCTGCCGGGGCGAAGGCGGTCGTGCTCAACGTGACGACCACCAACGCGGCAGGCCCTGGTTGGGTCTCGGTCTTCCCGTGCGGCGAGGCGACACCGGCGACGTCGTCGGTGAACTGGCGCTCTGGTCAGCCGGTCGCCAACCAGGTCATCGTGGGCATCGGCACCGGATCTCCGATCGGCGAGGTGTGCGCCATGGCCTCCACCGATGTCCACCTTGTGGTCGACCTGCTGGGGTACTTCACGGCAGATTCCACGTTCCAGCCGATGGATCCGGCGCGGATCGCCGACACCCGGCCCGGCACGGCGGCCCCGGGCAGCAAGGGGATGATCGCCGGCGGCGGCACGCTGCGGGTCAAGGTCGTGGGCACCGCGGACCTGGCGGCTGACGCGGTGGCGGCGGCGGTGAATGTCACGGTGACGCAGCCGGCGACCTCGGGCTTCCTGACCCTGTTCCCCTGCAGCCAGCCCCGGCCGCTGGCGTCGACGGTCAACTTCACCAAGGGCCAGACCGTCGCGAACGCGGCGATCACCGATCTCGGTGCCGACGGCTGGATCTGCGTCTACGCATCGACGAAGGCGCACGTCGTGGTCGATGTCACCGGGAGTTTCGGGGCGGGCGGGGATCTGTCCACCAGGGTGCCGGTGCGGCTGGCGGATAGTCGGCCGGGGCAGCCGGGCGGTTGGCAGAAGGGGATCATCGCGGCGGGTCAGGTCTTCGAGGTCCCGGTGGTGGGGCGCAGCGGGGTGCCGAACGGGGCCAACGCGGTGCTGCTGAACCTGACGGTGGTCGCTCCGGGCAGCGCCGGGTGGGCGGTGGTGTATCCGTGCCAGGAGCAGCGGCCGCTGGCCTCCAACGTGAACTTCGCCGCCGCGACGACGGTAGCGGCAAGTGTGACGGCGACGCTCAGTCCGCGCGGCACCGTCTGCGTCTACAGCACTGCGAAGACGCACCTGGTCATCGACCTCGTCGGCCACTATCGGGGCCAGGAGCGCGCCCCGGCACCGGGCAGCACGTTCGTCCGGGCGCAGGGCATCGCCCAGCGGTTCGCGGTCGAGCCGGACGGGGCGGTCCTGCCGGTGTCGGCCGAGCAGTTGGCGGCGGCCGGCAACCCAGCGGTGCGGACGTATCCCGTCGTCGCGGGTACCGCGTATCAGCGAGCCGCGTGGTCGCCCGTCGTCTACGCGGTCGAACCCGGGGCGGGAGCGCGCCGGCTCAGCCTGCCGGAGTGGATCGCGCTGCTGACGCCGCAGATCCGCGAGGTGTCGCTGGTCGCCGGCAGCTCCATCGTGAAGACCGCGAACTCCGCGACGCTGTACGTGGTCTCGCCGGACGGCAAGGACCACAAGATGCTGAGCAGCGCCGAGTGGCGCGCCATGGGGTCGCCGGCGGCCCGCACGGTGACCGCTGTGCCCGGCTCCCGCTTCGTGCGCACCGATCGATCGCCGGCCGTCTATGCGATGGCCCCCGATGGGACGACGCGGTGGCTCAACGCGACGGAGTACGCCGCGATCGGCTCGCCGAAGGTGGAGGTGCTGCGGTGGCAGCCGGTGGTCAAGGGCGTCACGACGGGGGACGTGTGGGCGACGTACCGCCCGGGGTGCCCGGTCGGGCCGGGCAGCCTGATCCGCCTCGAGTTCCCGTTCTGGGATTTCGCGGGCCGGCTGAAGACCGGCGCGCTGATCATGGCGAGCAGTTCTCGAGCGGCGCTGGAGTCCACCATGCGCTCGGCGTTCGATGACCACTTCCCGCTGCGCGAGGTGACGCCGGTGGAGAAGTACCGGGGCAACGACGTCGCGTCGATGGCCGCGGGCAACACCAGCGCGTTCAACTGCCGACCGGTCGTGGGGAACCCAACGCGCCTGTCGCAGCATTCCTACGGCAACGCGATCGACATCAACCCGGCGCAGAACCCCTACGTCACGTCCAGCGCGGTCTACCCCGCGGGCTCCGACACCTACCTCAACCGGTCGTGGAAGCGGCCCGGCATGCTGTACGCCGGCGATGCCGTGGTCGGTCCGCTGACCGCTGCCGGGTGGCTGTGGGGCGCCCGCTGGTCCCGGCCGGACTACCACCACTTCTCCTCCAACGGCGGCTGACATGCGATCGATCGCGGGCGTCGTCTGCGGTGTGCTCCTGCTGACGGGCTGCACGGGCTCGCAGCCGACGGCGGACCCGACAACCTCCGCCGCCGGGCAGCCCGCCGGTGATGCCGAGGCCATCGCGCCGGAGGCGATGCCCTCCCCGGAGGCGATCTCCCCGCAGTGGACCCTCGACGAGGAGCCGGAGGGCGGCGGCCACGCGGAGGAGGGATCGGAGGCCGAGTCGTGGCTGGTGCCGCGGGACCCGGCCGAACTCGTGTGGGGCCTCGGCGCACTGGGATGCCCGCAGACGGTGGGCGCCGAGCAGTACCCGTTGGCCGCGGCGGCGCAGCAGGGCCGCTATCGCACCGAAGCGGGGGCACCCGCCGTGGCTCTGCAGTTGCGCTTCGACGACCCCTCGCAGGCAGCCGAACTGCTGTCGGCCATGGGCCAGGACGCGGCCGGCTGCACCGGCCCCGCACCGGACCCGGTCGGCGGGTACGAGCGCCGCTACACCGTCACCAGCAGCACTCCCGATGCCCTGCAGGTGTCGTTCCGCGAGTACGGAGCGGGCGCCAGCGCATCGGTCTGGCACGTGCTGGGGGCGCGTCGCGACGGTTGGGTCGGCCTGCTGTACGTGGAACGGTCCGGGGATTCGACGGTGCCGCTGCCGGACCCGGGCGTGCTGCTGCCTGGGAGGTAGTGGCGGGCGGCGGTTGCCGGAAGCAGTGCAACAGCGGACCTTCGGCTTGGCGGGTCAGGGCGCTGGCGTGGACCGACCCGCAGACCCGCTGGGCGTCGCGGAGACACCCGTCTGGATCGTGGTCCGGAGTGGGTCGGGGGCGTCCTGGTCCGTGGCGTGGCGTGGCGTGGCGTGGCGTGCGTGACGTGCGGTGACGTGCGGTGACGTGCCGTGGCGTGCCGTGGCGGCAGTGGCGTGCGTGGCGTGCGTGGCGTGCCGTGGCGGCAGGGCGTGCGTGGCGGCATGGCAGGCCGTACGGTTCCGGGCTCTGCACCCCGCGCGGGCGTTTGCGCCTGATGCGGGGGTGGATCCGCCGATTCCCGAGCCGGGAGTGCACCCCGTGTGGGGGTTTGCACCTCGTATGGGGGCGGAATAGCCGGAATTGGGCCCTGCTGGCCCCCGCGATCAGGTGCAAACCCCCACACCAGGTGCACAGTCACCCGCAGAACCGCCGTGAGAACCCCCGCACGGGGTGCAAACCCCCGCTTCGGGTGCAAAGACCCGACGGAGTACCAGTCCGGCGTGGGAGCAGCCGATATCGACGTCGAGGGGCAGGGGATGCCCCCGCCCCTCGACGTCGCGTGGCCGACGACACCCCGGCTGCCCGGGCCGCCGTGTCACACCACCTGCACCACCACCGACGCCTCCGCCAGCACCGCCGCAGGCGTCCCACGGCCGCGCCAGCCGCAGCCGCACCATCGCGTCCCCCGGCGCCACGCCAACAACCTCCAGCGCCACCGGGGCCACCACGGCGTTCGGCGGGTCGCCGGGCTCCGGCAGCGGCCCGGTCACGATGCGGCACGTCGCCACGTCGGCGCCGCCCTCGACCGTCCACAGGTAGCCGCCGCCGGCGCCGCTGCGCAGGTCAGTCCGCCAGTGCTCACCGACCCGCAGCGTCGACCTCCGCCGGGATGCCCTCGGTCCACCTCATGCCGGACCGATCACCGGTCCTTCGTGCCAGCCGCCGCCGTCGCGCCAGTAGTGCTGCAGCTGCTGATCGGTGCGCAGCACGATCACCTCCAGGTTCATGCCCCAGCTGCCCTGGCAGAGACCCGCCACCGCTTGCACATCGTGGCCGAAGATGGCGCTCATCCGCCAGTCCATGCTGCCGTTGGCGTTGGACCGCCACCAGTGCTGGATCTTGCCGCCGACCGCCACGCAGAGCTCGAAGTTGCCGTGCGGGCCATTCTCGTCGCGCATCCCGTACTGGCCCTGGATCATGACCGGCGGGGAGCCGACCCCGGCCCCGAACACCGCACCGGCGCGCCACTGCAGATCCGCGGCGTTGCGCCAGTAGTGCTGCATGGTGCCGTTCGTCCGGACCGCCACGACCTCGAGGTTGCCGTGATCGGGCTTGCCCAGGTAGTCGCTCTGCACCAGGCTCGCGCCCGAGTAGGCGATGCCGGAGCCGAATCGGGCGCTCTCGCTCCACGTCCACGGGGGACCGTTGCGCCGCCACAGGTGGGCCAGCTGTCCGCCGGTCGTTCGGACGACGGCTTCGAAGTTGCCGGGAGCGCCGTAGTCGCCCTGCAGGAACCCGGGCACCCCGTAGTAGTCGCCCGGTCCGGCCAGCCCGCCGTCGTTCCACGGCCCGGACCCGCCGCCGCCGGTCCACCAGTGATGCACCTTCTTGCCGCCGGTCAGGTAGAGCAGCTCCATGTTGCGGTTGTAGGTGGTGCCGGTCAGCGTCGGGCACACCGCTGCGTCGTTGCCGAACTGCTTGCCGGTGCCCCAGGTCCACGGCGGGCCGCCCTCGCGCCAGCGGTGCAGCACCCGGCTGCCGCCCGCACCGGCGACCTCGAGGTTGCGGTGCAGCGCCCCGTTGCCGGACTCGTACAGGTTGCCGTTGTGCAGCCGGCGCTTGGTCCACGGGTCGGGGTTGGTGCCGGTCAGGCCGGCCTTGGCGTAGGTGTCGATGTTGCTCTCGCCGTAGGCGATCCAGCCGTAGCCGTTCACGCCCCAGGTGGTGCCCCACGAGTTCTTCACCAGCCACGCGTTCTGGTTGTCGTCGTAGCCGACGATGAGCGCCAGG
This sequence comes from uncultured Actinomycetota bacterium, assembly GCA_963766005.1. Taxonomy (GTDB): domain Bacteria; phylum Actinomycetota; class Actinomycetes; order S36-B12; genus CAVXYG01. The sequence goes on from CAVXYG010000009.1 coordinate 143,981, forward strand.
TGGGATCCGGCGATGGTGTTCGACGGGTCGTTGAGGTGGGTGTAGACGCCGCTGCCGTGGGCGAACAGGTCGTTGTAGACCTCGAACCAGGCGATGATCGGGCCGACGGTGTCCAGCCACTTCTTCTGCTCGGCCACGCTGCCGACCCAAGTGAACGCCGGCCCGCGCACCGAGCGGCCGTTGCGGTCGGAGGTGGGGGTGTACGGCGGGTCGGTGGTGCTGAAGGCGAAGGATCCCGGATCGCACACGCCGTTGCTGGCGAAGAACGTCGAGCACTCACCGATGTTGCCGAGGCTCGCGCACACCTTGCCGACGCCGCGCACGACGTCGCCCTCCGACAGGCGGGTCCAGTACGAGTGCTCGATGGCCACCATCGCCTCGATCAGGGCGACGCTGGCGAAGGCCCAGCAGTTCTGGCAGCCGTTCTGGTCGCGGATGCTGGTGATCCAGTTGCGACCGAACCGATTGCGCCAATCCACGACGGTGGCGACGCCGGCGTCCGGGGGCGCCTCCAGGCTCGGTCGGCAGCCGGATGCCCTCGAGCAGCCCGCGCCGGTCGATGCGCGTGATCACCTCGTCGAACCCGATCCGGCGCCGCAGCCGGCGGGTCAGCACCGTCTCGGCCTGCTCCCGGGTGATGTCGCCGAACTCCAGCCGGCGCAGGGCCAGGTCGGTGTTCACCGCGACCGGCAACGCACGGAAGTTGATGCGCGGCGCCTGCTCGGCCAGCGTGAGGCCGTCGCGGTCCGCACCCATGCCTCGGACCTTCACCTCGGCCGCGAGGTCTGCGTGGGCGGGCCGCCATCGCAGGTTCTGCGCATCGATCAACTCGGCGATCTGTCCGTATGTGAAGGGCATGACCCCACCTCCTTGCGTGGCGCCGGGTGGCGAGCATCCGCTGACTGCGGGGGAGGGCGCCGTACCGGCGGGTCCTGCACCTCCAGACAACGCCTGCCGATCGTGGCGGTCAAGGGCGGTGCGGCGCGGCGGAGGGCGGTTCACTCCTTTGGTGGAGGGGTGCGAGGCCCCGGCCGCACCGACGGGGCGTGGAGGCGCAACGTGCGGACGTTGGTGCGGAGAAGATCCGCGGCCGCAGCGGCCGGTTCTCCACCTGCAGTGGGAGGTTTGCACCCGGTACGGGGGTTTGCGCCCGGTACGGGGGTTTGCGCCTGGTACGGGGGCAGCCAGGGCAGTTCTGCGCGCATCTGTGCACCTGTTGTGGGGGTTTGCACCCGGGGCGGGGGCCAGGAGGACCCAGATCGGGCGTTGACACCCCCGTTCGAGGTGCAGACCCCCACCCCAGGTGCAGACCCGGGTCGAGATCGGGCGGTTTCGCCCCCGCCCCAGGTGCAGACCAAGGCGGTCTCAACGGCAACCGCAGGCTGACCGCCTTGGCGGCGCATCGCCGCCAACCGCGCGCTGATCGCCAGCAGCACCAAGCCCCCCGGTGACAGCGGCACCCCACCAAGCAGATCCCTGTGCCCAAGGCACCAGGACCGGGATCGCCACCAGGGCCGGGATCGCCACCAGGGCCATCGCGCCGCCAGGCCGGGGTAGCCGAACCGCGCCCCGTTGTGCCAGGCGCCGACCGCGACAACCGGCCCGCCGGGGAACAGCGCTGTCGTCGCGACTGCCCCGCGCACTCGAACTGCGCAAGCACTCTCGAGGAGTCCCAGGGCGGCAGGGCCTGAGGCGGGTCAACTGATGCGTGATACCTGAATCCTGCTACCCTCAAACAACGGAGGGGAGTAGCCCCCACACGCGAGCGTCGTCAGGACGGCCTGGTCCCAGGCCCGGCGCAGCGGTCCGCCATCGGGCGGGCGAGACCTCCAGGGAACTCAGGAGGGTTCGTGGACGTCCCGCTCTGGGGATGGTTCGCCGTGTTCGGCGTCATCCTCGCCATGCTCGCCATCGATCTGTTCGCCCACCGCAGGGCGCACGTCATCACTGTCCGGGAGGCCGCCTCCTGGTCGGCCGTCTGGGTTGCGACGGGCGTGGCGTTCGGCGCTTTCGTCTGGACCAGATACGGGGCGGAGTTCGGCCAGCAGTACTTCGCCGGCTACCTGATCGAGAAGTCGCTGGCGGTCGACAACGTCTTCGTCTGGGCCATCATCTTCGCCTTCTTCGCGGTGCCGCGGGAGTACCAGCACCGCGTGCTGTTCTACGGCGTGCTGGGCGCGCTGGTGTTCCGGGGCATCTTCATCGCGGCCGGTTCGGCACTCATCGCGAGCTTCAGTTGGGTCCTCTACCTCTTCGCGGCCCTGCTGCTGGTGACCGGGTACAAGATGCTGGTCCAGCGCGATGAGCACATCGATGTGGGCAGGTCCCGCACCCTGCGACTGTTCAACCGCGCGGTGCCGATGATCACCGAGTACCGGGGGCAGCGGTTCTGGCTGAGGCGCAACGGGGTGCTGGTCGCGACGCCGCTGCTGGCCGTGCTGGTCCTCCTCGAGGTCACCGACATCATCTTTGCGGTGGACTCGATCCCGGCGATCTTCGCCGTGACCGACGAGGCGTTCCTGGTGTTCACCGCCAACGCCTTCGCCATCCTCGGGCTGCGCGCCATGTACTTCCTGCTGGCCGACCTCATGCACCGCTTCGTCTACCTGAAGCTCGGCCTGGCGCTGGTGCTGCTCTGGGTCGGCGTGAAGATGCTGCTCAAGGTCGACATCCTCTATGTGCCGACCACGGTGAGCCTGGCCGTCATCGCCACCATCATCGGCACCTCGATCGCGCTGTCGCTGTGGGCCACACGGGGCCAGCAAACGCCTGCCGCAACGGGAGGGACGCTGCCCTTCCGGGTGCGCGACGAGGACGGCGGCGTACTGGCCGGCCACGAGCACGAGTACGGCGAGGACACGCCGGCCGAGATCGCCGGCGGGACCCGGCGACAGCGGGAGCGGCAGGGGCTGGTGCGGGCCGAGGCCCGGTGACATCGACCGGGACCCGGGCGGGGCCCCGCGGCATGGGGAGCGCCTTGGGAAGCGGTGCCATGCCGGAGCGCTCGCCGCCGAGGCAGGGGGCGCCGGCGCCAGATGGAGTCGGACCAGGACACCTCGACGGGGAGGCAATCGTCACCTGCTTGGCCATGGGACTCCGATCTCGACACCAAGCCGCGCCCGGGTGCAACGGGTCACCTGTCAAGAGCACGCCGACCGGACGGCGATGGACCCGGACCAGTAGGTCATCGGGTGTCGCTCCCGGACCTGTGTCGCCCCTTCGTGCGAACATATGTACGAACAAGGGGGGAGTTCCTGTGCGTCTGGTCACCGTTGCCCCGCTGCCGGGGGAGTCCGTGCTCGAGATCCTCGGGGTCGAGTGGTTCCGCGAGTGGTGGGAAGCTCACCGGCCGGGCTGGGTGGATCCGTCGTGGTGGTCGATGCCGCTGCGCGAGGAGGTGGCCGCGGTGCTACGGCTGCCCTCGGGGCCCGGCCTGCTGGCGGCGATCCAGGCGCTGGATTCCGGGACCTGCGCCGCCCGGCACGGTGATGAGGGGATGCCGGGCGACCCGGCGCCGGGGTCCGCGCCCGGCTTCCCGTGCGGTTGCCAGTTGGTGCTGGTGGCGGCTTGGCGGGCGGTGTCGGACTGGACGGCGGTCCGGTCGGCCGAGGTGCTGACCGACGCCGTCGCCGCCGAGCCCGTCGTGATCCCGCGCGACGGCGACCGGCGGCCGGGGATCACCGACCCGGCGCGGGAGGAGGTGGCGGTGGCAATCCGGCTGGTGCCCGGCTCGACCGCGGCGCAGATGCGCAAGGCGCGCGCGCTGGTGGCGTTCCCCGAGGCGGCCGCGCTGGCCCGCGAGGGCATCCTGCCGCTGCGCGACGGTGGAGGGGGTCTGCCACTCGGCTGCCCGGCTGTCCGCGCAGGATGCCGATCGGGTCATCGAGCGGTGGTGCGCGCGCGTCCGGGACCGGGCCCGGGGCCGCCGCCCGATGAACAGTGTCGGCGCGACCCGGGCGGCCAACCGGTTGATCCTGGCGGCGCCGAGCTACCGCGAGGTCCGCGACCAGGCCCGCAAGGGCCGCCGGGTCGAACTGTGGACCAGCGACGATGGGACGACCACGCTGGCCGCGGTGCTGCGGGAGGAGGACGCCCAGCGCGTGTTCCGGCGGCTCTCCGCGATCGCCCGCGGCCTGGACGACCCGGAGGACTGCCGCGGCATGGATGCCAAGCGGGCCGATGTCCTGGTGGACCTGCTGCTCGGCTCGATGCTGTCGGAGGCCACCGGGGTGGAGGTGAACGTGACCATCCCGGTGGCCTCGCTGCTGGGTCTGGCCGATGGGCTCGGCGAGGTGCCGGGCATGGGTCCGATCCCGGCGGATGTGGCCCGCGGGCTGGCGGCCGATGCGCGGTGGCGGGCCTGGCTCACCGACGCGGCCGGCACCGTGGTCGCCACCTCGGCCACGACCTACCGCCCCGGGGCGGCGCTGGCGCGCCTGGTCCGCGCCAGACACCCGGAATGTCGGATGCCGGGCTGCCGCAGATCCGCCGAGGCCTGCGATCTCGATCACGCCGTCCCCCACCCGGCCGGGGAGACCTCGCTGGACAACCTCGGCCCGCTGTGCCGCCGGCACCACGTGATGAAGACCCACTACGGCTGGGACCTCGATGCTGCGGCCGACAGGTGGCGATCACCCGCCGGTGCGGAGGTACCGATCGCGGCCTGAGCGTGCTCCAACTGACCCGGCTGCGGCAACTCGGTGGGAGCCGTTGTTGACCCAACCCCCGGCCGTCACCGGACGCTCCGCGTCAGTGGTCGAGCGGGTGCCCCGCGGGCCAGGTGCCAGGCTTGGTCGGCGGCTGGGCGCCGGCGGGGGCCGAGGAGTCGACGCCGCCGCCGCGACGGTACTGCAGCAGCATGGCGTTGATGATGATCGCCTCGTCCGCGGTCGGCCAGTGCTCCTCATCGGCACGGTCCTTGCGGTGCTCGCGCAGCCACTCGTTCACCTCGGCCCAGCGCCACACCCGCGCCGAGGCGCAGGTGCCGACCGGGGAGGGGAAGCCATTCGAAGGCTGGACGAACTGGGCGACGGCCTGTCGGCTGATCCCGAGCCTGCCGGCAATGTCGGAGGCCGCCACGAGGTCGTCGTCGAGGCGCAGGGGGATGAGGTCGGGGGCGTGGTCGGCGAGCAGGTCCAGCAGTCGATGCGCAGCTTGTGGAGCCACCGCAGCCTCGAGATAGCACGTGAGCAGGAGTCGGCCGCCCGCCAGGTCGAGGCGGCAGTCGATGTGCTCGGCCAGCCGATCGATCGTGCCATCTTGGACATGCTCCGGGCAGGACACCTCGACGATCAGGCCGATCGTGGGCTGGCTGGCCATGGGACTCCGTTCTTGGGCGCGCTCTTGAACGCGGACTCAACTTGTCACCTGTCAAGGATGCCCACAGGTCTGTCAGTCTGTCGATCCTCGTGGCGCCCGGCCCCTCGGATCGTCGGCGTCCAGTGGATGCCGGGTCATCTTGCGTGCGATATCCCGCGCGGCTCGGCCGGGATTACGAACGGTTCCGCCGACGGGCATCCAGCAGCAGCCGGCATCGCAAACCAGCGCCGCCTTGTGACCGCTTCGCACCATCGCCCACACATCCGGCTGCAGTGCCTTCTGCCGTTTGATCGCGCACTGCGTCCTGATCCGCTACCGCTCGGGCCACCAGAGGATCGGTCGAGGGTGTCACCCTGACCAGGGGGTCCGGCGGAGCGCTCGTCGGCGAGGGGGAATCGACCGGGGCGACTGTGGCGCCAGGTTCGTCTGCCAGCGGCGTTCCTCGGTCCCACGCCACCAGGGCGGTGACGATGATCGCGACAGCGACAACGACCGCTCCTGCTCCGAGCAGGACCGATCGAAGCCCGGCTGAAGGTGTGGGTGCAGAGTCGGAGGAGGGCTCGCGGGACGGCTCGGCTGCCCGCGTCTGGGCCGCACGGGCCCGTCGCCCGGCTTCGGCTCGGGCGGCCGCCTCCGCCTGGCGGGCGCGCCGCTGCCTGTCGGCTTCGGTTCGGGCGTGCTGATCGGCCATTTCCTGGAGGAGGTCCGCAAGCGTCGGCCCCGCGTGCGCTGACCGCCTCGCCTTCCGCTCGGCCTCGTCCCGCCGAGCCCGGTCAGCGGCCTGCTGCTGACGCTGCCGGCCGGCGTCGTACTCCCTACGCCGTGCGGGTGTCCCGAGGATCTCGTACGCCTCGTTCCACCGGCTGGACACCTCGCGCGGTAGCGACTCGGCCAGCCTTGGGGATCGCGCTCGGCACCGCGATGGTGGTGTCGCTCGGCCCTGTCGACACGTCCACCCGCTGGTACCGGGCATTGCCGAGCAGGTCGTCGCTGATCTGACGCGGATCGCACTCCGGGTCGGGCAGATCCTGCTGCACGCACCGTGACTCCGCCATCGCCGCCGCACTCGGAGGCCGCCGCCGGCTACCCGGCCAGGCTGTCGAGGTATCGGCCCGCGCCGTATGCGGCCCGCATCCCGGACTGCAGCGCCGTGGTCTCCCCGAACCCGCCCGTCCAGGCTCCCGCCTGGAACAGGTTCGGCACCGGAGTCGTGGGCCCGAGCTGGCTCATGATGTCGGCCACGGTGTGGTCGTACCCTGCCCATGATCCGCCCGGGTTGAGCGTGTAGCGCTGGTTGGTGACCGGGGTGGCGACCTCGCGCAGCACGACGGCGGAGGCGAGCCCGGGGATCGCTTCGTCCGCTGCCGCGACGAGCGCATCGCCAATCCGCTCCTTGACCGCGCCCGGCGATTCGGCCGCTCCAGGGGCGGTCCCCCACGCGTCGGCGTACTCCATCGAGGCGGCGCCCATGACCGCGACCACTGCGCCGCCCTGCGGTGCGCAGCCCGGATCGACCGAGGTGTAGTTCGTGACGACCAGGCCGCCGCGCCGCCAGTCCCCGGCCAGGGACGCGGCCAGGGCTGCGTCGGTGTCGTAGTCCCCGACCAGGAAGACCTCGTGCGGTAGCCCCGCCTCGCCGAGCACGTCGGCATCCAGGCCCAGGTACACACCCACGTTGGAGATCGCCGTGTCCGGATCGGTCACCCGTTCGACGAAGTCCTCGGGCAGCACGCCGGCCCCCAGCAGATCCGGGAGCAGCGGGGCTGCGGCGTTGCTGATCACCGAGCGGCACTCCACGGTCCGCCCCGACTCGGTGGCCACCGCGACCGCGAGCCCGTCCTCGCTGCGGATCGCGGCGACGGTCTCCCCGTACTCGATGCGCCCGCCCGATGCGGTCAGCAGATCGGCTAGGGCGTTCGGGATGGCGGCGGCCCCGCCCTTCGGGTACCAGCCGCCGGATGTGCCGTAGCGGCCCGCCAGGTTCATGCCCAGTGCCGCCGACAGCCGCGAGGGCGGGGTCGCGGTGTACATCCACAGGATCGTGAGCAGCGACGCCAACCGCGGGTCGGTGATGTGCGCTGCCGTGGCCTCCTGCCAGGTCTGGCCGATCTGGCGGGTCATCGTGGGGTAGTCCTGCGCCATCGACTCCGGGTGCATCTGCTTGGCCCGGAGGTCGCGCTGGAACCGCTCGAAGTCGACGACCTGGGCGCGGGCGTCGTCCAGCCAGGCGCGGATCCCGCTGCGCTCGCCGGGGAAGAGCTCTTCCAGGAGCGCCTCGTAGTGGTGGAACTCGGCCGGCACGACGACGTCGCCGTCGGCGCTGCGTACCGCGTATAGGGGCTCGAGCCGGGTCAGCGACACCCGGTCGGCAATCCCGAGTTGGTGCAGCAGCGCATGCTCTCCCGAGCCCAGCGCATACCCGTCCAGCTCGTGCAGGCTCGCGTCGAACCGGAAGGGCGGCCGCTCGAAGACCACGGCATACCCGCCGGGCTGTTCGGCGTGCTCCAGCACGAGCACCGACTTGCCCTGCCGTGCCAGGGTGACTGCAGCGCCCAGGCCGCCCAAACCGGCTCCGATGACGACGACGTCCACGGTTGACCCGGACATGGTGCCTCCTCACCGCGCCCGGCAGGCGGGTCGATCCAGCCGGAATCGCCGGGTGCTCGATGGCACCGAGCCTATGGGCGCGGGCTGCCCGCAGGCAGGGGCCTACGGCCCGGGTAGGGCGCGACCAGGAAGCAAGAGGAACGCCCCCACGGCGCGGGGATCTGCGGGCCATGCTCACCCGGTACCTGCGGCGGGTCCTGCTGGGCCTGGATCAGCGCAAGGTGACGGCGAAGGTAACCCGGGCGCTGCGGGTGTTGCAGTCGTTCAGCGCCACCACCGCAGACGGGACCACGGTCAGCATCGACATCGATGCCCTGGCCGGCGTGGCCGACTCCGGGGACCTCGCCGAGGATGTCACCGACCTGCTGCTGGCGGCGGGCGAGGCGCTGGCCGACCGGTCCGGCGGCCTGCTGCTGTGCGTGGACGAGGTGCAGTACCTGACCGCGGATGAGCTCGGCGCACTCATCGCGGCGATACACCGCACGGCGCAGCGGGACCTGCCGGTGGTGCTGGTGGGTGCCGGGCTGCCCCAGCTGCCCGCCCTGGCCGGGCAAGCGAAGCCCTCTGCCGAGCGGCTGTTCGAGTTCCCGGTGTCGGGTCGCGGTCGGCGCCGATGAGCACTGCCGGCCGATTCGACCGGCTCACCCGGCAGGACGCAGGACTACCTGCGGGCGCTGGCCGCCCACGGCGACACGGCGTTCACCGCGCCCATGTTCGACGCGTTCCTGCTGCGGAGGGGATGACCGGGCCCTGCCGCCACTGCGGACCGGTCGGCCGGACGGGGTTGCCGGTTGGCGGACACCTGCCGGAGCGGAGGCGTCGATGGCGGCCTGACGGGGCACGTGCTCACGCCTGCTGATCGCGTAGCGGATCAGCGGATCGCCGCCTAGCGTCAGGGAGCGGCGAGCGACAGGGCGGGCCACCCCGGGCGCAGACGGGTCGATCTAGAAGCTGCCACTGCCGCCACGAGTGCCGCCACCCCCGCCGCCGCCCCCGCCGGACGAACCACCGTGGCTGGGCCAGGTGTCATGGTCGGAGGTCCCGCCGCCAGTGTTCGGTGCGAAGAAGGGGAGCCCTCGGCGCATCCGCCGGATCCCGTTGCCGACGACGCCGACGCCGATGCCGACCGCCGACAGCACGATCAGGATCGTCGCCGGATCGGAACCGTCTGTATCCTGCGCGGGCGCCGCATCGGATCCACCTGCGATCAGCAGGCCGATGGCTTCGGTGATGTCGATGACGGCGCGTGCGGGGTTCTCCGCCATGGACGGTTCGCCCGCCCGCGCGGCGGCGGCCAGTGCGGCGTCGTCGAGGACGAAGTCGTGGGCCACGATGTACCCGTACTGCCGGTCGGAGACGGCCACGGCGAGCAGGAAGTCCTCATCCCCCAGTCGCGTGGCGTCGAAGGCGTCCTCCGCCCACTGCTGGGGCTGCACGCCGTCGAAGGTGTCGACGAACACCACCCACATGCGCACTGCGTGGTCGGCCGCCAACCGGTCGAAGGCGGTCCGGATCTCCGCGACGTCGCCCTCGACGGCCCCGGCCCGATCGTCGATCTGATCGGTCAGGGCGAAGGGCCCGACCGCAGCGGCCGGCGCCGCGACCACCAGACCGAGCACGAGCGCGGCAAGACCTGCCCTCACCCTGGCCCCAATGGCGCAACCGCGTGACCCGCCCGCCCATGATCCGCGCATGATGAACACCCCCTCGACTCCAACGTCGGCGCGGTCCCCCACCCGCAGCCAGAGTCCTTCGTCCCGCAGCCCCCGGCACGAATGGCCGCGACGGCGGTGACGATCGGCGGATGGGGATGCAGCTCAGGCGAAGGCGAACTCCCGCGTCTGCGCGTGGACGCAGGCCTCGAGCAGTTCGGCCCAGGCATCGCGGTGCAGCGCGGCGACGGTGTCGACAAGCATGCCGAACTGCGTCGCCAGGTCGACGTCCACGCACTCAGGGCCGGATCCGGGGGAGAAGTCCAGCCTCGCGATCTGCTGGCGGTCGAAGACGTCGCCGATCGTGGTCTCGGACAGCACGACCCGGACCGGTTCCTCGTCCACGCCGAGGTTGCCCAGCACGCGATGGAACGCGTGGTCCCGCAAGCATCGGACGTAGGCCTCCGATGCTCGATGCAGGGTCTCGCTGGTCAGGGTGCCCTCCCCTCGGCGGCTTCCTTCATCAGGGCGTAGCACTCGTCGTAGCGGTCGCGGAGAAGGTCGGCTCTCGCCAGCGCCTCGGCAGGCAAGGAGCAGATCACCTTCCTCCGATCCGGTGCTCGACCGTCCTGACCGTCGCAGGGGTGCTGATGCCCGTCCCGGCCCGCCCGCCATCATGTCCACATGAGCCGATTGGCCGATGAGGTCCTGCCCCTGATCCGGACCCGCGCGGATCTGTCCCGCTGGCGCGCGGCGAACGAGCACGGCGCGCAGATGCACGACGCGGTGACGCTGCTGCGCGAGGCGGCAGGGACCGAGGATCCGTTGGTGGTGCTCGACGTCACCGAGCGGGCCATCGCGTCGGCCCTGCGGGTGATCATGCGCGCCGACGACTCCAGCGGCATCATCGGCGACGCATGCCGCGACCTGCTGGACCTGCACCCGGGTGTCGCGGCCGCGGCCGCCGCGCCGTCCCGTCGGCTGGTCGACTGGATGATCCGCTTCCAGTTCGACAACCCGTGCGACTTCTTCACCATCGACCCCGTCGGGTACGCCCCCGCCCTGGGCGAGGCGGGGATGGCGGCCTACCGCCGACGGTTGGAGGAGCTGCGGGAACGGTTCGCGCCACGGCCCGCCGACGACGCGCGGTGGAGCGGCCCGCACGCCCACGAGTGGTTCACCCTGGACTTCAACGATCGGCGGCTGGCGGTCCTGGACCACGACATCGACGCGATCATCGCCACGCACGCCCGCGATCGGCGGGTGGCTGCGTGGCTGGAGGACACCGCCGAGGCGTTCGAGGAGATCGGCGAGGTCGACCTGGCCATCGACTGGGCGAGGCAGGCGGCAGCGTTCGACCGCGGCCACCAGTCGAAGAAGGCCGCGTCCCGCTGGTGCCGGCTGCTCGCCGAGCACCGGCCCGACGAGGTGGTCCCCGCCCGCTGGTGGGTGTTCGAGCGCTGGCCGACGTCGGGCACGGCCGCGGAACTGTACCGGGCCTGCGGCGCACAGTGGCCGGACTATCGGGAGGCGGTCCAGGCCGCGCTGCGCGCCCACCCGCGCGACGCGGTGCTGTTTGCGCTGAACACGCTGCAGGAGCCGGACCTGGCGTGGACCCTCGCCCACGAACTGGACCTGCACGACGACCGCACCTGGCTGGAGCTGGCGAAGGCCTACGAGCGGGTCGATCCGCTCGCCGTGCTGCCGGTCCTGACCCGGCTCGTCGAGCATGAGCTGGTCGCGACCGGGGCCGAGCACTACCGGGTCGCCGCGCGATCACCTGGTCAGGATGCGCCGCATCGCCGCGGGGACCGAGCACGCCGAGCCGGTGGATGCGCTGATCGCACAGCTGCGCGAGGACCACCGGCGCAGGCCACGGCTGCGGCAGGAGTTCGACCGGGCCGGCCTGCCGTAGGACGCTGCGTGCGGCGCGCCGGGGTCTGCGTGCGCCGGGCCGGTGGTCGACGGCCCCGCAGGCGTCGCATCGACGGGAAGCGGCGGGCCTCGACGGTCACACTGCTGGGACGTGGACCCCGGCGGTGCGGGCTGCTCGAGCCAGGTCGGCATCGGCGGTTGCCAGCGGGCATCCCAGGCGCATCGCCAGCTCCAGGTACGCGGCGTCGTAGGCGGACAGGCCGGTATCGAGGGCTGTGGTGGCAACGGCGAGCAGGGTGGGCGGCGGGTGCAGGGAGATGCCGAGGCCGGTGACGAGTCCGGCGGCGTAGTGGGCCTCGGCGGTGGACAGTCGGCGCCGGCGCACCGCTGCAGCCAGGGCGTTGGCGACCTCGTACTGCAGCAGGTCGGGTGCCGCCAGCGCGGCCGTGGTGAGCGGCTCGACCCAACCCGGGGGCACCGATTCATCGGGGAGCATGAGGCCCAGGACGACGGAAGCATCGACCACCATCGGATTCACCGGCGGCGTCCGTCATCGATGAGTTCACGCACCCGCAGGTCGCTTCGACCCGACTCCTGCAGGGCGGCCCGCAGCTGCTGCATCTGTGCCAGCACCGATTCGATGGGACTGGTCGGCTCGGCCGGGATCAGCTGCGCGATCGGCCGGCCGTGGCGGGTGATCGTCACCCGTTCGCCGCGCTCGACCCGTGCCAGCAGTCCGGGCAGGTGGGTCTTGGCCTCGTAGGCGCCGACGGTG
>CAVXYG010000010.1:0-87648 GCA_963766005.1 uncultured Actinomycetota bacterium
CCCGTCGAGCGCCAGCAGGTCGAAGACCGCGTACGTCGCCGGCGCGGAGGCCGCAAGGCGTCGCGCCCGCCGCGGATCCGTCACGCCGATCCGCTCCGCGAGCCGGGCGAAGCACGGCCGCCCGTGGTCGTCGAAGCACACCACCTCGCCGTCGAGCACCGCATCGTGTTCCAGGGCCGCCAGGGCGGCGAACTCGGGGAAGGTCGCGGTGGCGTCGTTGCCGTTGCGGCTGGTCAGCAGGACCCGACCGTTGCCGATCCGGGCCAGGACGCGCATGCCGTCCCATTTCACTTCGAACACCCACGGGGAGCTCGCGGAAGCGCGCCAGGGGTGGCGAGCATGGGTCTCACAGGACCATCCTGGCCCTATGCGTGCCATGTGGACCGGTTCTCTGGCCTTCGGGCTGGTCAACGTGCCGGTCAAGATGTACGCGGCAACCGAGGACCACACGGTGCCCGGCTTTTCCACCAGGTGCACCTCGCTGACGGCGGCCGGATCCGCATGAAGCGGGTATGCACGGTCTGCGGCGCCGAGGTCGCCTACCGCGACATCGGCAGGGCCGGGTACGAGGACGCCCGCGGGCCAGCGGATCGTCCTTCGGCGCCTGAGGAGTTCGAGGAGCTGCCGGCCGGGCCGAAGAAGGAGATCGAGGTCCTGGAGTTCGTGCCCAACCAGCAGGTCGACCCGATCCTGTTCGACAAGTCCTACTACCTCGAACCGGATGGCCGGGCGCTGAAGCCCTACGTGCTGCTGCGTCGTAGCCCTGGAGCTCGACGGAGCGAACCGCCGTGGTGAAGATCGCCATCCGGCAGCGCACACAGCTCGGCGCCCTACGGATCCACGACGGGGTCATGGTCCTGCAGACCATGCTGTGGCCCGACGAGGTGCGGGAGCCGGAGTTCGAGTTCCTTTCAGCGAGGACGTCGAGATCCGGCCCCAGGAGTTGCAGATGGCGCAGTCGCTCATCGAGAACCTGAAGACTGGCGACTTCGTGCCGGAGCACTACGCCGACGAGTACCGCGAGGCGATCCTGCAGCTCATCGACGCCAAACTCGCCGGCGGTGAGGGCATCCCCCTCCACGAGGAGGGCGAGGCAGCCAGCACCGGCGCGGTCGTGGACCTGATGGCTGCGCTGCAGGCGTTCCGTTGCGCGCACGTCCAAGGCCGGCGGGGACGATGCCGCGGCCGCCCCGCCGACCAAGCGCGCCGTTGCGAGATCCACCGACCGCAAGCCTGGCAAGCAGCAGGGCAGCGCTCCTGCTCCCCGCAAGCGTGCGGCGAAGAAGACGCCGACGAAACGGACGGCGAAGAGCGCCTGACGGGGAGGGACTGGGCCGGAGTGGACCGATCAGCAGGCCGGCAGTTTCGGCGCGAGCCAGTCCACGATGCGGTCGATCCCGATTCGCTCCTGCGCCATCGTGTCGCGGTCGCGGACCGTCACGGCGTGGTCGTCCAGCGAGTCGAAGTCGACGGTGACGCAGTAGGGCGTGCCGATCTCGTCCTGGCGCCGGTAGCGACGGCCGATTGCCCCGGCGTCGTCGAACTCGATGTTCCAGCGCTTGCGCAGCTGCGCCGCGAGGTCGCGGGCCTTGGGCGACAATCGCTCGTTGCGCGACAGCGGCAGCACCGCGAGCCTCACCGGGGCCAACCGGGCGTCAAGCCGCAGCACCGTCCGCTTGTCCACGCCGCCCTTGGCGTTGGGCGCTTCGTCCTCAGCGTAGGCATCCAGGAGGAAGGCCAGCACTGCTCGCGTCAGCCCGGCCGCCGGCTCGATGACGTAGGGCACGAACCGCTCGCCGGCGGCCTGGTCGAAGTACGACAGATCCACCCCGGAGTGCTCGGAGTGGGTCTTCAGGTCGAAGTCGTCCGGTTCGCGATCCCCTCCAGCTCGGCCCAGGTGGAGCCGCCGAATTGGAAGCGGTATTCGATGTCCACGGTCCGTTTGGAGTAGTGGGACAGCTTCTCCTGCGGATGCTCGTACAACCGCAGGTTGTCTGGATCGATGCCGAGATCCACGTACCAGTCCCAGCGCTGCTGCAACCAGTAGTCGTGCCACTCCTCATCGGTGCCGGGGACGACGAAGTACTCCATCTCCATCTGCTCGAACTCGCGGGTGCGAAAGATGAAGTTGCCCGGCGTGATCTCGTTGCGGAAGCTCTTGCCGGTCTGCCCGATGCCGAACGGCAACTTCATCCGCGCCGTGCCCTGGACGTTGGCGTAGTTGACGAAGATCCCCTGCGCGGTCTCCGGGCGCAGGTAGTGCACGCTGCCCTCGTCCTGGATCGGACCGATGTGGGTGCTGAGCAGGCCGTTGAAGTCCCGCGGTTCGGTGAATGCCCCTTGGTCCCGCAATTGGGCACGGCGCCTCCGCAGCCGCCCTCCGGAGCGCGGCCCTTGCGCTCCTCGAAGGATTCGATCAACTGGTCGGAGCGGAAGCGGCGGTGGCACTGCTTGCACTCGGTCAGCGGATCGACGAACGCGTCCAGATGGCCCGAAGCCGCCCAGACCTGCGGGGCGAGGATGACCGACGAATCCAGCCCGACAACGTCGTCGCGGCCCCCGCACCACCGCCTGCCACCACTGGCGCCGGACGTTCTCCTTCAGCTCCACGCCCAACGGACCGTAGTCCCATGCGGACCTCGTGCCGCCGTAGATCTCGCTGGACGGGTAGACGAACCCGCGCCGCTTGCTCAGGTTGACGACAGACTCGACGCGATCGCTCATGATGCTCCACTCCGGCGGGGATGTCTCCGGCATGCCCGGCTCCCGGCGGGCTTCAGCCTAACGGCTCGTGCTGGGTTTCTCCGGTCACACCGCTTCGTCGGCGCCGTGATCTGACCGCTCGGCGCCACCGTGATGCGCCGGCCCGGACCGGATGTCGGCGCCGGGGCCGGCCAGCGGCCATCCGGCAGCGGGACCGGGAGCCTCGGGTTGGGCGCTGGCGGGCGTGCCGGTCGGCTCGGCGAGCGCGCTCGAGCCGGCCTCGACACCGGCGGGCGTCGCGTGCAGCAGCACCTCGAACACGCTCGGCTCATCGCCTGCGGAGACCATGACCGGCGCCAGGGCGATCTTGGCCGAGGCGCTGCCGAGGCCGCGCCGCATGGATCCCACATCGGCCCAGCGGGTGGCAAACAGCCAAGCCGTGGCGTCGTCGGGGCTGCGCCCGAGCTCGCCGTCGACGAACCCGGGCATCCCCGACAGGACGGTCAGCGCCTCGTGCACCGCGGCGGCGAATCGTTCCGGGTCCAGGGGTCGATGACGGGTGGCAACGCGCATGGTCCCCACTGTGGCACGCGTCCGGCCGGCGCCGTCTTCGGCGATCGCCTCCCGCCGTGCGATCCTGGTGCCACGGAGGGCAGGCATGGCAAACAAGAAGCAACCGCAGCGACTGCATCAGTCGGGCAACCCGGCGCGCCGCAGCAGCGGCCGCGGGCGCCCGACGGCAGGTCCGACGGCGCCGCCGCAGTCGGCGTTCCGGTCCCGGCTGAACCGGACCTCGGCACCGGCCCTGCTCTGGATGCACTCGCTGCCGCGCTGGGTGGTTCCGGTCGGCATGGCCGCGCTGCTGGCCAGCGGCCTGTTCCTCGCCGGGTCGCTGACCTGGCTCGGCACGCTGCTCCTGGCCATCGTTACTGCGTTCGTCGTGTGGCTGTACGCCCTGTCCTGGCCGGTGCTCGCTCCGGGAGCGCGCCTGGCGCGCGGCCTGGTGTCGGCTGCGCTCATCGGCCTGACCGTCCTGAAGGCAACCGGTCGGCTCTAGAGCCGCACCTGCGGCAGTGCGCTCCGGTTCCTCGCCGACCGCGTGCCATGATGAACCGTGCCGCTGTATCGAGACGAAGCCGTCGTGCTGCGCTCGCACAAGCTCGCCGAGGCCGACCGCATCGTCAGCTTCCTCACCAAGGAGCACGGGCGTGTGCGCGCAGTGGTGAAGGGCGTGCGCCGCACATCGAGCAGGTTGGGGCGCGCGCCGAGCCGCTCGGGCACGTCGACGTGCAATTCCACACCGGCCGCAACCTCGACACCGTGACGCAAATCGAGACGGTGCCGGCCCACCAGGATCCCGGCTGGCAGGGCACTACCCGAGCTGGACCGCGGGCACGGCGATGGTGGAAACCGCCGAGCGGCTGACCCCGATGGAGCGCGAACCCGCGCCCAGCAGTTCCTGCTGCTGGTCGCCGGGCTGCGCGCGCTGGAGGCCCGTGATCGGCCGGCCGGCCTGATCCTGGACTCCTTCTTGCTCCGCAGCCTTGCCATCGCCGATGCGGGCGCCCTCGTTCGCCGACTGCGCACGGTGCGGCGAGCCCGGTCCGCATGCTGCCTTTTCCACCCCGTCGGCCGGCGGGATGGTGTGCCGAGACTGCCGCCCGACGGGCTCGGCGGCACCTGCGCTCTCGTGCGTGGAGCTCCTGTCCAGCCTGCTGACCGGGGACTGGGAGGTCGCGCTAGCGTCGTCGGAACGTGACCGCCGCACAGCCGGCGGACTCGTCACGGCCTACTTGAACTGGTACCTCGAACGGGGGTTGAAGTCCTTGCCGCTCGTCGACCGCACCCCGGAGTCGGTGACATCGTGACCCGGCCGCCGATCCCCCACAGCTCCGGCGTCCGCCCGCCAGTGCTGCCCGCAGGCGCCGTCCCGCGCCACGTTGCCATCGTGATGGACGGCAATGGCCGCTGGGCCAAGGAGCGCGGACTGCCGCGCACAGCCGGCCACGAAGCCGGGGAAAAGGCGCTGTTCGACGTCGTGCATGGCGCGTTGGAGATCGGCGTGCAGTGGCTGTCGGTCTACGCGTTCTCCACCGAGAACTGGAAGCGTTCCCCGGAGGAGGTCAAGTTCCTCATGGGCTTCAACCGGCAGGTTGCGCGGCAGCGCCGCGACGAGGTGCACGACCTCGGTATCCGAATGCGCTGGGCGGGTCGGCGGCCCCGGTTGTGGAAGTCCGTCATGGGCGACGAGATCGAGATCGCCGAAGACCTCACGCGCAACAACACGACGATGAACCTCGTGCTCTGCATCAACTACGGCGGCCGCGCCGAGATCGCCGACGCGGCGCGCACCATCGCCGAACTCGCCCGCACGGGTCGCATCGACCCGGGGAGCATCGATGAGGAGCGGTTCGCCCAGTTCCTCGACGAGCCAGAGATGCCCGACGTGGACCTGTTCCTGCGCAGCAGCGGCGAGCAACGAACCAGCAACTTCCTGCTGTGGCAGTCGGCCTACGCCGAACTGGTGTTCATCGACACCCTGTGGCCGGACGTCGATCGGCGGCACCTGTGGTGGGCGATCGAGGAATACGCGCGCCGAGAACGCCGCTACGGTGGCGCCGAGCCGAACCCTCTGCCTACCTGATCGAACGACTGTGCCGGGACCGGGAGGAGCACCGCCGGACTGGCCGGACGCCGGCAGAGGAGCGGCACAGCCCGTCCCGGCGGCTGCGAGGCCGGCGACCGACCTCGCAGTCCACGGCACCCCTTCGGCGCTCGGATGAACGCAGTGGAGCGGCGACAGCGTTGCCGGCGCAGCCGAGGTCGGCCGGGTTGATGTCCCAGCCCGATGCCGGGTCCGATCACACCCGCCCGGCGCCGGGAAGGCGCCAGCGAAACGGGTCTCCTTGGTGACCTCCGATGATCGCCGTCACCGAGGTCGGCCACCCCTCGATGTCCGCGAAGCCGGTGTTGGGGACCCGCCCGACCGGGTCCGACCCGCGGACTCCCTCCGCACGAGGCACAGCGCGCCCCTGAACCCTGCCGGAGAGGTCGACGTGGCGATCCGGTGGCGGGCGCTCGCGGGTGGCCTGTTCCGGATCGCTCCGGCCTTCAGAACCCCAGCCGACGCATCTGCTTGGGGTCGCGCTGCCACTCCTTGGCCACCTTGACCCGCAGATCCAGATAGACCTTCGTGCCGAGCACCCGCTCGATCTGCCGCCGCGCCGTTGCGCCGGTGCGCTTCAGCCGGTCCCCGCCGCGACCGAGGACGATCGGCTTCTGGCTGTCTCGCTCAACGAACAAGGAGGCGTAGACCTCGGTCAGCGGCCGATCGGCTGGCCGGTCCTCGCGCACGACGATCTCGTCGACGGTCACCGCGATGGAGTGCGGCAACTCGTCGCTGACCTCCTCCAGGATCGCCTCCCGGATGAACTCCGCGATCAGGATGAGCTCCGGTTCATCGGTGACCTCGTCCTGCGGATACAGCGGCGGCCCCTCCGGCAGCAGGCCGATGAGCACTTCGGCGAGCGTGTCCAGATTCTCGCCGTCGGTCGCGGACACCGGCACGACCGCCGTCCAGTCGCGGCCGGAATCCTCCCGAATTGCCCGACCGCCGCCAGCCGGGCAGCCAGCGCATCGCGCGAGACGCGGTCGGCCTTCGTGACGATCGCCACCACCGGTCCGCGCACGGCATCGCGCAGCCGGGCGGCGATGAAGCGATCCCCGGACCCGTCGCCTCGTCGGCCGGGAGGACGAATCCCACCGCGTCGACATCGGCCAGCGTGGTCATGACCAGATCGTTGAGCCGCTGGCCCAACGGCGTTCGCGGACGGTGGACACCCGGTGTGTCCACCATGACCAGTTGCCCTGACGGTCGGCTGAGCACGCCGCGGATCGTGTGCCGGGTTGTCTGCGGCTTGGAGGAGGTGATCGCGACCTTCTCGCCGACCATCGCGTTCATCAGCGTGGACTTCCCCGCGTTCGGCCGGCCCACGAAGCTCACCAGCCCGGATCGGTAGGGACTCATGGCGCGGTCCAGCGCGCGAGGATCCGGCGATCTGCGGCGCACACCAGGAGCGGTGCGCCGGAGACTGCCAGATCGCCGAAGACCTCGGCAGCGGATGGCTGGTCGTCCTCCCCACCGCCCACGACGACCGCATCGGCGAGCGCCTCGGCCCCCGCGGCCGCCGCGGTCGCGACGGCCAGCGCGAGCGCGGACAGTCGCACGTGCGGCAGCGAGACTGCCGCCGCGCTGTAGGTGCGGCCGGTCGTGTCGACGACCGCAGCGCCGGACATCGATTCCCCGCGGGCTCGGGATGCCCTGGCCAGTGTGAACAGCTTCACCTGCACCTCGGTCAAGCCGTCATCTGCCGCCTGGTGCGCCGTTGCCGTGTCCTCAGTCATCCGAGACCTCCCCCTCCTGCTCCGCGGCATCATCCGGCTCCGCCGGCCGGCACAGCACCGTACCGATGCGGTGGCGTCGCCCGGCCGCCGACTCGGCGGTCAACTGCCAGCCCTGCTCCACGATCCTGGCACCCGGAATCGGCACCTTCCCCAGCCGCCGGGCCAGCAGGCCCGCGACCGTCTCGACGTGCTCCGCTTCGCCATCCAGGTCGATCCCGGCCAGTTCGGCCAGGTCCTCCACCGGCAGCCGTGCCGAGACGCGCCAACCGCCCCCCGGCTGCGGCTGTACCTCCGGGCCCAGCGTGTCGTACTCGTCGGCGATCTCGCCGACGATCTCTTCCAGGATGTCCTCGATGGTGACCAGGCCAGCGGTTCCGCCGTACTCGTCCACGACGATGGCGATGTGCACCCGGGCGGCCTGCATCTCGCGCAGCAGTGCATCGACCTTCTTCGAGTCCGGGACGAAGTACGCTTCGCGCATGACGGAATCCACCGCCTCGGTCGTCTCCGCACGATGATGCTCGAAGACCCGGCGCGTCGCGTCCTTCAGGTAGACCACGCCGAGCACATCGTCGGCGTTGCCACCGATGACCGGGATGCGGCTGTAGCCGCTGCGCAGGCTGAGGCTCAGCGCTTGTCGTAGCGTTTTCGCCCGCTCGATGAAGACCATGTCCGTACGCGGCACCATGACCTCGCGCACGATCGTGTCGCCGAAGTCGAACACGGAGTGGATCATCTGGCGCTCGTCGTCCTCGATGAGGTCGGCCGCCTCCGCCTGGTCCACCAGCTCGCGCAGCTCGGCCTGGCTGGCGAAGGGACCCTCCGGAAACCCCTTGCCCGGGGTCACGGCGTTGCCCAGCAGAATGAGCAGTTTCGTCACGGGCCCCAGCACGGCCGCCAATCCCCGGATCGGTCCGCTCAGCGCGGCAGCGATCGCGTAGGGATGCTGCTTGCCCAGGGTGCGGCCGGCGACCCCGACAACGACGAACGACACCAGGGACACGGCGAGCACGGCGCCGACGACCGCCGGCAGCCGCGGCACCAGGTCCAGCGCGACCACGACGACCAGCGCGCTGGCCAGCACGAGCAGCCCGCTCTGGCACAGCAGCAGCGTGTTGATGAAGCGCGGACGGTCCGGCAGCAGGGGCGCCAACCGGTCGCTGCGCCGCGCGCCGGCACGGCGCAGCTCCTCGATGTGCGGTGCGCTGAGCCGTGAGATCGCCGTCTCCGCGGAGGCCATGACGGCCGCGACCACAAGGGCGAGTACCACGGCGACGAGCAGCCAAGCGTCGAGGCTGGTCATCCGGCTTCCTCGCGGCCGTCCTCGTACTGCGCCACCAGCGATTGCTGCAGGGCGAACATCGCGGCCTCGTCATCGGGCTCGACATGGTCGAATCCGAGCAGGTGGAGGATGCCGTGGGCGAGCAGGATGCGCAGTTCATGGCCGGCGTCGTGTCCTGCGGCATCGGCCTGGCGAGCGGCCACCGCAGGGCACAGGACGACATCGCCGAGCATTCCCGTCACCGGGGGCTGCCCGTCCCGACGCGGGCGCAGTTCGTCCATCGGGAACGACATGACATCGGTCGGTCCGGGCTCGTCGAGATACTCCTCGTGCAGCACAGCGATGGCCTCCGGAGGCACGCAGACCACCGACAGCTCCGCGGTGGCGTCCATCCCCAGGTGCGCCATCACGTGGCCGGCCAGTCCACGGAGGTCCTCGGCATCGACCGACTCCGCGGTCTCGTTGACGAAGTCGACGGTCACGTCCGCGGTCTCCGCCCGGCGCGGCTCCCGGCCGGCTCCGCCCTGCCCGCTTCGTACTGGCCGTAGGCCTCCACGATGCGAGCCACCAGCTTGTGCCGAACCACATCGGCGGCGTGCAGTTGGCAGAAGGCCACGTCGGGCACTTCCATCAGGATCTCCCTCACGACGTCGAGTCCGCTGCGGACGCCGCCGGGCAGGTCGGTCTGGGTGACGTCGCCGGTGACGACCATCGTGGAGCCGAACCCGAGCCGGGTGAGGAACATCTTCATCTGCTCCGCGGAGGTGTTCTGGGCCTCGTCGAGGATGATGAAGGCGTCGTTGAGGGTCCGGCCGCGCATGTAGGCCAGCGGGGCGACCTCGATCGTGCCGCTGGTCATCAACCGAGGGATGGAGTCCGGGTCGACCATGTCGTGCAGGGCGTCGTACAACGGCCGCAAGTACGGGTCGATCTTCTCGCTCAGGGTCCCGGGCAGGAAGCCCAGGCTCTCCCCGGCCTCGACCGCTGGCCGCGTGAGGATGATGCGGTTGATCTGCTTGCTCTGCAGCGCCTGCACCGCTTTGGCCACGGCCAGATACGTCTTGCCCGTGCCAGCCGGGCCGATGCCGAAGACGATGGTGTGGGCATCGATCGCATCGACGTAGCGCTTCTGGTTGAGGGTCTTGGGCCTGATCGTGCGGCCGCGGCTAGACAGGATGTTCGCCGTGAGCACGCTGGCCGGGCTACCGCCCTCGCCGCGCAGCATCGCGATGGAGCGTTCCACCGCATCCGGGGAGAGCGCTTGACCGGTCCGCAGCACGGCCAGCATCTCCGCCACGAGCAGCTCGATCAGGGCCACGTCGGCAGCGGGTCCGTCGAGCCGGACCTCGTTGCCGCGCACGAGCACGTCGACGGTCGCGAAGGAGCGTTCGATGACGTGCAGCAGTGCGTCCCCTGGACCGATCACCGCAACCATGGGCTGGGACGGGGGGACCACGATGGTGGCTCGCACGTGCTCGGCTTCCCCGATGACGGAATCCTGCGACGCCTGCTGCGATGGTGATGAACCAGACATGGGGCGGGCCGCTGCGCGACCCATCAGCCTCCTTCGTGCGGATGCCTCATGGTACGCCGGTACCAATGCCGGCGTCGCCTCGCAAGCGGTGCGCCACTCACCCGGGCGGCCACGTCAAGGGTCGGCCGGCGAGCAGGTGGACGTGGGCGTGATCGACCGTCTGGCCCGCCTCCGGCCCGGTGTTCGTCACCAGCCGGAATCCGGAGTCGGGCGCGAGTCCGGCCGCGAGGTCCGCGGCGGCGGACAGCAGTCGTGCGGCCAACGCGGGCTCCTGCTGCGCCACCGCCCCGATGTTCGGCAGGTGGCGGCGCGGAATCACCAGGACATGCACCGGCGCCTGGGGCGCAATGTCGCGGAACGCCAGCAGGTCGGGCTCGTCGAGCACCAGATCGGCACCGATCGAACCCTCGGCGATCGAGCAGAACAGACAACCCTCGTCCATCATGGCCTCCCGAACTGGGACGCTACCGCATCGGCGTCCGGTGCCGGCCGACGCGTCGGGCGGACAGTCCGAGGCCGCACACCTAGGCTGAGTTCATGACCGACGAGCACCGGGTGCCCGGGAAGGGTGGGGGGCAGCAGATGCAGCCGTGTCCCGACTGCGGGCATCTGATGCCGGCTGGAGCCAACTTCTGCGATCGATGCGGCGAGCGCCTGCGGCCGGAACCGCCGCCGGCGCCGAGGACGGAGCCACCCCCGGACGACCCCCGCCCGCTGCTGTCGTCGACGACGTGGATCTGGGTCCTGAGCGCGGTGGGGCTGCTCATCGCGATCGGCGTGGGGGCCGCACTGGTCATGAACGAGCCATCCGACAGCACCGACTCCGAGTCGGCCGGACCAGACGACACCACGACGGAACCCGGTCAGCCGCCGACGACCACGCCGGACCCCGCCGACGTGCTCGCCAGCAAGGAGACTGCTCGGATTCGGATGACGGTGTTCAACTGCGGCTCATGCGAGATCACCGCGTTCCCGGGCGACGGCAGCGAACCGCAGACCGCGACGGTGGCCGCCGGGGCTGTGGAGTTCGCCCTGCCCGTTCCGGCAACACTGGGACTGGGCTTCACCGTCACCCACCCCGACGGCTTCGGCGCAGCGGACGGCTCGAACGTGGTGGTGCTATCGCCAGCAGGCTTCCCGGCCGGCACGGCTGTGCGGGTGGCCGATGTCGTCAATGCCGAGGCCGTCCGCATCTGCTGGGCAGGCACCCTGCAGACGACCGTGACGCTGGCCATCAACGCCGACCTGTTCAACAACGGCACGCCGACCGGCGGCTTGCGGACCTGGGCGGACCCGGGACTGCCGACACTGCCGGTGACGACCGTCGCCTCGGCGAACGGCACCGTGGATGCGCCGGCGCTGTCCGCCTGCGCGACGCAGGACGAGGACGGCTAGCCGGTTGCGGCACGGCGGCCCGTGCGGAGCCGCGATGGGCTCCCGCCGGTTCAGTTCCAGCGACGTGCTCCGGCCAGCACGATGGCGCCCGCTGCCACCCCGGCCGTCGATGCCCGCAGGACCGATGGACCGAGGCGGACAAGCCTGCCACCCGCTGCAGCAAGTTCGGTGATCTCCGCAGGCGTGATGCCGCCCTCGGGCCCGACGACCAGCACGATCTCCCCCGACACCGGCAGCTGCAGCCGTGCCAGCGGGTTCTCCGCCTCCTCGTGCAGGACCACCCCCAACTCGGCCGCGTGCACGCGGGCCGCCACCTGGGAAGTGCTTGCCGGTGCCGCCAGCATCGGGAAGCGGGCCCGGCGCGACTGCTTGCCGGCGGACTGCACCACCGCTGCCAGCCGCTGCATCGCCCTCGCCTGCCGTTCTGGTCGCCACCGCGCGACGCAGCGCTGCGCCGTCCAGGGCACGACCTCGTCGGCCCCGATCTCCGTCAGCATCTCCACGGCGCTGTCGAGTCGGTCGCCCTTCAGCAACGCTTGGACGACCGTCAACCTCATGGCCGGCTGCGCTTCCCGAGACGCGGATTCCACCAGGACGACGAAACGGTCGGAGGCGGGGACGGCGTCGACGCTGCCGCGGGCCCTGGCCCCTACGCCGTCGACGAGGTCGACCGGTTCGCCGGGGCGCAGTCGCCGCACCGTCGCCCCGTGCCGGCCCTCCTGCCCGGTGACCTCGATGCGGTGCCCGGCGGCCGCGGCTGCAAGCGCGCCGGGTGCGATGAGGAAGACCGGCGAGGTCACCGGCTGGCGAAGGCGTCTTTGATCCGGCTGAACAGCCCGGGCGTCGCTGCCACCGGGTTGACGGCCGGCTGTTCCTCACCGCGCGACTGTGCCAACTGCCGCAGCAACTCCTCCTGCTCTGCCGTCAGCTGCGTCGGCACCTGGATATCGAGGTGCACGAACATGTCGCCACGGTTGCGCCCGTTGAGGTGCGGGACGCCGCGTCCCCGCAGCCGGTGCACGGCGCCGGCCTGGGTGCCGGCGCGCACGTCGATCGCCTCGGGACCGTCCAGGGTCTCCAGCGTCAGCTGGGTGCCGAGCGCGGCTGCCGTCATCGGGATCGGCAGCGTGCAGTGCAGGTCGTCGCCCTCGCGACGGAACAACGGATGAGGCTCTTGGACGATCTCGACGTACAGGTCGGCCGCGGGGCCGCCACCGGGCCCGACCTCCCCTTTGCCTCGCAACTGAATCCGGACGCCGTTGTCGACGCCGGGCGGGATCCGCACCGTCATGGTCATGCGGGTGCGTACCCTGCCGTCTCCGGCGCACTCCGGACAGGGGTGCGGAATCGTGGATCCGTGTCCGCGGCAGCTGGGGCACACCCGGGCGGTGCGGATCTGACCGAGGAACGACTGCTGGACCGAGGAGATCTCGCCGCGCCCCTTGCACATCGCGCAGGTGACCGGGCTGGTGTCCGGTGCGGTCCCCTGCCCTTCGCAGGACTCGCACACCACTGCGGTGTCGACGGTGATCTCCCGATCGACCCCGGTCAGCACCTCGGCGAGCGTGACGTGGACCTTGATCAGGGCATCGTTGCCCCGATTGGCGCGCGGCCGCGGACCCCGTTGCTGCGACTGGCCGCCGAAGAAGGCGTCCATGATGTCGCTGAAGTCGAAGCCGAAGCCCTGCCCGCCGGCACCGGGACCGCCGCGGCCACGGGGATCCATGCCGAGGTCGTACATCTTGCGCTTCTCCGGGTCGCGCAGAATCTCATACGCCCCGGTGACCTCCTTGAAGCGCTCCTGCGTGCCGGGATCGGGGTTCACGTCCGGGTGCAGCTCGCGTGCCAGCCGACGATAGGCGCGCTTGATCTCGTCGGCGTCGGCGCCGCGGGAAACGCCGAGGATGTCGTACAGGTCAGTCGCCACGGGGCTCCTTCATCGTTACTGATCGGCAAGGATTCGGCCGAGGTACCGGGCCACGGCCCGCACGGCCGCCATGTTCGCCGCGTAGTCCATCCGGGTCGGCCCCACCAAGCCGATCCGGCCGATCTCGCCGTCATCGGTGGAGTACCCGGCGGTCATGACCGACGCTTCGGCCATCGACTCGACCGCGTTCTCGGTGCCGATGCGCAGCGTGATCGCCTCCTGCGAGCCCTGCTCGGACAGCAGCCGCAGCAGCACCACGTGCTCCTCGAGCGCCTCCAGGACCGGGTACACCGAGTGGTGGAACTCCTCACCGTACCGGGTGAGGTTGGCCGCTCCGGCGATCACGACCCGCTCCTCGGTCTCGCCGCCCTGGGCCTCCACCAGCGCCGCCACCGCGGCGGCGGCGAAGGCTCGGTCGTCCTCCGGAAGCTGCTGCTCGAAGCCCGCGAGCCGCTGCGCCACCTCGCCCAGCGGTCGCCCGTCCAGGCGTGCGGCAAGGCCTGCGCGGATGTTGACGACCGTGTCCTCGGCGACCGGCTGCGGCGAGGCGACGAGTCGCTGCTCCACCCGGCCGGTGTTGGTGATGAGCACGAGCATCGCGCGGTACTCCCCCAGCGGGACCAAGTCGACATGGCGAACCGTTGAGCGGGTCAGTCGCGGGTACTGCACGAGCGCGACCTGCCGTGTCAACTGCGACAGCAGACGCACCGTGCGGCCGAGCACGTCATCGAGGTCAACGCCCTGGTCGAGGAAGTTCGCTATGGCCCGCCGCTCCGCTGCGGACAGCGGACGTACCGTGGCCAGCCGATCCACGAAGACGCGGTAGCCCTTGTCTGTGGGAACCCGGCCGGCGGAGGTGTGCGGCTGGGCGATCAAGCCCTCGTCCTCCAGCAGCGCCATATCGTTGCGGATCGTCGCCGGTGAGACGCCGAGCTGGTGGCGGTCGGCGAGCGCCTTGGAGCCTACCGGCTCGGAGGTGCTCACGAAGTCCTCCACGATGGCCCGCAGAACCGCGAGTCGGCGCTCATCGATCATCCGGACACCTCCGATCGCGGACCTCTGGCACTCAAACGGTTTGAGTGCCAGTGTACGTGCCGGAGCCCATCGCGGCGATGCCGTCGCCGGTCGGGGTGAGCAGAGCATCAAGGACCAGTCGATCGGCAATCAGGCGCCCCGACCTCGTGAGCCGGAACCGGGACCGATCGGCATCCGGCCATTCGGCGTACCCGTCCGCCACCCACGCCGAGACCAGGGCGGGCGGCACGCGATCGGCGCTCAACCCGTCGGCCAGCCGAATACCGAGCAGCACGTCCTCCTCGCGACGCTGCTCGTCAGTCAACAGCTCCCGGCCCTGGGCCGGGCTGCGCGCCTCGGTCAGGGCGGCGGTCCAGGTCCGCGGGTGGCGCACGTTCCACCAACGGAGTCCGGCGATGTGGGAATGGGCACCGGGTCCCGCTCCCCACCAGGCGCCGCCGCGCCAGTAGACGAGGTTGTGCCGGCACTGGGCGCCCGGCCGTGCCCAGTTGGAGATCTCGTACCAGGCATACCCGTGCTGCTGCAGGGCCGCGTCGGCGGCCTCGTACCGATCAGCCGCGACGTCGGGATCGACCGGAGGCAGCAGCCCGGACCGCACCTGCGCCCCCAGTCGCGTCCCCTCTTCGATGCCCAGGCAATAGGCCGAGACGTGCCCGGGCTCCAACGCCAGCGCGGCGTCCAGAGTCCGCAGCCAGTCGGCCGCGGACTCTCCCGGCGTTCCATAGATGAGGTCGACACTCATCCGGGGCATCCCGCTGGAGCGGATGCGTTGCGCCACTGCCGGCAGATCTTGGCTCCGGTGCGTCCGCTCCAGGACGCGCAGCGTCTCCGGCACTGCGCTCTGCATCCCCAGCGAGACGCGGTTGACGCCGGCGGCGAGCAGCCCTTCGAGCATCGCGTCGGTGACGTCGTCGGGATTCGCCTCGACGGTGACCTCGGCATCGTCGGCCACACCGAACTCCGACCGCACCGCCGCCAGCACCCTGCCGAGGTCGGTGGGCGGAAGCAGCGACGGGGTGCCCCCGCCGAAGAAGACGGTCGGCGCCGGGGCGTCGATCCCGCCCAGGACGCGCCGGGCCAAGCGGACTTCGGCGATCGCGGTGTCTGCCCAGCGACCAGCCGACACCCCGCGGCCAAGTTCCGCGGCGGTGTAGGTGTTGAAGTCGCAGTAGCCGCACCGCGAGCGGCAGTAGGGAACGTGGAAGTACCAGGCCATCGCGCCCTCGTCGGCCAGCCCGGCGCGTACGCGTCGCGGCAGGGATCCGTCCGGGGGCGCAGGATCGCCGTCGGGTGGGGGGCCTGGCATGGCTCTATTGAATGCCGCCCGGCCCACCGGGGGCAAACACGCCACTGGCGCCCCATCCCTGGGAGGACGGGGCGCCAGTGGTGCAGGTGGTTGCCTACTTGCCGTAGATCGACGCCACGAGATCGGCATTCTTGGCCTCGACGGCCTTGCGCTTGATCTTCATGCTCGGAGTGACCTCGTCGGGGGTCGCCTCCGGATCCAGCACGTAGGGCAGAATCCGGAACTCCTTGATCGTCTCCCAGCGGTTCAACTTGCTGTTGAGACGGTCGACCGCCTCCTGGATCGCCGCATGGACCTTGGGATCCTGGGACAGGGTGGCGATGTCGTTGGGCAGCCCATTGGCCTCGGCGAAGGCTGCCGCAGCGTCGGGGTCGAGCGCGATGAGCGCGCTGGCGAACTTGCGATCGTTGGCCACCACGACCATGGCACCGGCGAGCGGGGTCTCCACCTTGAACGCCGACTCGATGGCGCCCAGCGCGATGTACTTGCCGCCGGAGGTCTTGACGAGATCCTTCTTGCGATCGGTGATCTTGACACGGCCCTTGTCGTCGATGATGCCGATGTCGCCAGTGGCGAACCAGCCGTCGCCTGGCGCGAATGCCTCGTCGTTGGCTTCCGGCCGGTTGCGGTAGCCGCGCATGACGCCGGGGCCCTTGATGAGGATCTCGCCGTCTTCCGCAATACGGATCTCGGTACCGGGCAGGGGCGCGCCCACACAGCCATAGGCGATGGCGTCGGGGCGGACCACACAGGTCGCTGCAGAGGTCTCGGTCAGTCCGTAGCCCTCGAGGACCGGCAGGCCAGCAGCATCGAACCAGGCGGCCATGTCCTTGTTCAGCGCGGCGGAGCCGGAGATGAAGAACCGGATTCGGCCGCCCATCTTCGCCTTGATCTTGGAGAACACCAGCTTCTCGGCGAGGTTCAACTGCATCGCCAGGGCACCGGTCACCGGCTGGTCGGCGTTGCGGGTCTCTGCAGCGCGCGTGCCGATACGGAAGGCCCAATCGGCGATCTTCGCCTTGGCGCCGCCGCCCTCGAACTGCGCGTTGACCCCGGCGTAGATCTTCTCGTAGATGCGCGGCACGCCGGCCATGATCGTCGGGGAGACCGCCGGGAGGTTGTTGATGATCTCCGGCACGCGGCCGTCGACGGCCGTGACAAAGCCCACCTGCAGCTGTGCACAGGTGAGGACCTTGCCGAAGGAGTGCGCCAACGGCAGCCAGAGGAAGTGCACGTCGTCGATGGAGATGACGCCCAGCGCGTCCATGGCCGAACCCTCGTAGGTCCAGTTGCTGTGGGTCAGCTCCACGCCCTTGGGTCGGCCGGTGGTGCCGGAGGTGTAGATCAGCGTCGCCAGCGTGTCCGGGCCGGTCTGATTGACCGTCTCCTCGATGATGTTGGGCGACTCCGCCAGCTTCTGCTGCCCCAAGGCCCGCAGTTCCGACCAGGAGATGACCGAATCGCCGTCGCCGTCGCCGTCGATGACGATGATCTTCCGCAGATCAGGCAAGTTGCCCCGCACCTCGTTGATCTTGGCGACCTGCTTGGCATCCTCGGCGACCGCCATGACGGAGCCGGAGTCCTGCAAGATGTACTCCACGTCGTCCTCCGACGTGGTCGGGTACACGGTGGTGTTCGCGCCGCCGGCGCACATGATCGCCGTATCGGCCAGAATCCACTCGAGGCGCGTATTGCTGGCGATCGCCACGCGGTCTTCGAGGCCTAGTCCCAGCGACAGCAGACCGGCAGCGAGTTCGGTGACCTCCTGCTTGGTCTGCTCCCACGTCAGCGAACGCCACCCGCCGGACCCGTTCGGCGCACGGAAGGCCTCGCGGTTCGGGGTCTTGCTGACCCGGTCCAGGAATAGGCGACCAACAGACGGCGCCGGGGTCGGGATGGGCTCGTTTGCCGAGCCGCTGGTGCGACCGGCCGAGGGAACTCCTGACATTGCTTCACTCCTCCTCGGGCGCGGGGATCCGCCCGTACTGGTTGCTGAGCGACACCCTACGCACTGCGATCACCCATTGCTGGCCTGCCGAGCTGTTTCCGCACGAAAAATCCGCCTGCTTCGCCACGCTGACGTGCCGAGCGTCATCGGGCGACAACGCACGGTAGTGCTGCGTGGTTGCGGGACTGCGCCTGCGAACCCAGCGATCCGCCGCCCCCACCCGCGGCGCAGACATCGTGCCGCGCTGCCGTCGGAACCGCAGCGGCGCCTTCGAGCCGACCCGGGCATGGTCGGAATGGGTCGCCGGCTGCCCTGCGCCGACAGCTCCCGATGCCTGCGTCACCGGGGGCTGCCTGCCAGCCGGTGCCGCGCAAATCCAAGGGTGCGGGAGCCTGCGGCGGCCGGGCGCAGGCCGTCGCGGGCATCCCACGACCCGACGAGCGCCAGGTGCGCCGTGCGCGCGGTCCCCCGACGCAGCAGGCCGACCCGTGGCCGGGACCGATTCCGCGAGTCCATCGGCCAGCCGGTAGGCCGCGGGGCGTCAGTCTCCTAGTCCCGGCTCTTGCCGGGATTGCTGTCTGTGGACAGCGCTGCGATGAACGCTTCTTGGGGGACTTCCACCCGACCGACCATCTTCATGCGCTTCTTCCCCTCCTTCTGCCGCTCGAGGAGTTTGCGCTTGCGGGAGATGTCGCCGCCGTAGCACTTGGCGAGGACGTCCTTGCGAATGGCGCGGATGGTCTCGCGCGCGATCACCCGCGATCCGATGGCCGCCTGGATCGGCACCTCGAACTGCTGCCGCGGGATCAGCTCCCGCAGCCGACCGGCCAGCGCGACGCCGTACTGGTAGGCCTTGTCCCGGTGCACGATCGCGCTGAACGCATCCACCGCCTCGCCCTGCAACAGGATGTCGACCTTCACCAGGTCGGCGGTCTGGTCGCCGCGCGCCTCGTAGTCCAACGACGCATACCCGCGGGTCCGGGACTTCAGCTGGTCGAAGAAGTCGTAGACGATCTCGGCGAGCGGAAGCGTGTAGCGCAGTTCCACCCGCTCCTCCGAGAGGTAGTCCATGCCCTCCATCGACCCGCGCCGAGCCTGGCACAGCTCCATGATCGTGCCGATGAAGTCGCTGGGGCTGATGATCGTCGCCCGTACGACGGGCTCCCGGATGTCGGCGATCTTGCCGCCGGGGAACTCGCTGGGATTGGTGACGGTCAGCTCGGAGCCGTCCTCCATGGTCACGTGGTAGACCACGTTGGGCATGGTGGAGATGAGGTCCAGACCGAACTCCCGCTCCAAGCGCTCCCGGACGATCTCCAGATGCAGCAGGCCCAGGAAGCCGCACCGGAAGCCGAAGCCCAGGGCCCCGGAGGTCTCCGGCTCGTAGGACAGCGCCGCGTCGTTCAGCTTCAGCTTGTCCAAGGCATCGCGCAGATCCGGATAGTCGGAGCCGTCGATCGGGTAGAGGCCGGCGAAGACCATCGGCACCGGGTCGCGGTATCCGCCCAGCGCCCGCGCCGCGCCCCCGCGCAGCGTGGTGACCGTGTCGCCGACGCGGCTCTGGCGCACGTCCTTCACGCCGGTGATGAGGTAGCCGACCTCGCCGGCTGCCAGCGCGGCCGCCGGGACCGGCTCCGGCGAGATCACGCCGACCTCCAGCGCCTCGTGGGTGGCACCGGTCGACATCATCGCGATGCGCTCGCGGTGCTCCAGACGGCCGTCGACCACGCGGACATAGGTGACGACGCCGCGGTAGGCGTCGTACACCGAGTCGAAGATGAGCGCTCGGGCCGGCGCCGACGGATCGCCGCCAGGCTGCGGAACATCGCGCACGATCCGCTCCAGGAGGTCCGGGACGCCGATGCCCGTCTTGGCGGAGACCTGGATGACCTCGGAGGCGTCGCAGCCGATGATGTGCGCCAGTTCCGCGGCGTACTTCTCCGGCTGGGCCGCGGGCAGGTCGATCTTGTTCAGGACCGGGATGATCGCGAGGTCGTTGTCCAGGGCGAGGTAGAGGTTGGCCAGCGTCTGGGCCTCGATGCCCTGCGCCGCGTCGACGAGCAGGACCGCGCCCTCGCAGGCGGCCAGCGAGCGCGATACCTCGTAGGTGAAGTCCACGTGCCCGGGCGTGTCGATGAGGTTGAGCACGTAATCGGTGCCGTCGAGCCCCCGGTAGGGCAGCCGGACGGCCTGGGACTTGATGGTGATCCCGCGCTCCCGCTCGATGTCCATGCGGTCGAGGTACTGAGCGCGCGCCTGCCGGTCGGAGACCACGCCGGTCAACGACAGCATGCGGTCGGCCAGCGTGGACTTGCCGTGGTCGATGTGGGCGATGATGCAGAAGTTGCGCAGGGCCTCGGCGGGCGTTGACCCGGGGTACGGCAGGCTCACGGCCACCCTCCTTCCTGTGCAGGCCTCGGCGAGGGCATCGGCGGCGGATCGTGCTCAATGGTCGCAGATCGAGGGCCGCACCATCTCCCTCGGCAGCGGGCCGCGCGGTCCCGGCAGCACCCGCTGGGGGATTTCACGAACCGGCACTGCTGACGGTACTGTGGGACTCTCTGCTCGTCTGTGCGCATCGCTGTCCCGGAGACGGAACGGCAGCGCGGCGTATGGACGAGGACGGCTTCCACCAGGGTCCCGCGCGGACCTCCGACGAGAAAGCAGCACCAGTGGCGAACATCAAGTCGCAGATCAAGCGGATCGGCACCAACGAGAAGGCGCGGATGCGGAACAAGTCGGTCCGCTCCGCGGTCAAGACCACGATCCGCCGGTTCCACGAGGCAGCAGACGCTGGCGAGACCGAGCGCGCCAAGGAATTGGCTCGCCAGGCCGGTCGGCAGTTGGACAAGGCTGCCAGCAAGGGCGTGCTGCACCGCAGCCAGGCCGCCAACCGCAAGTCCGCGATCGACTCCCGGGCCGCGCAGCTCGGCTGATCGCCACTCCCGACATCCACGTCCGCCGGCAGTTCTCCGCTGCCGGCGGACGTCTGTCTGGGGACCGGCTACGTTGCCGACGGCTCCGCAGCCATCGTCAGGATGAGCCGTTCCACGGCATACATCTTCTGCTCGTTGTCCAGCGCTCCCGCCTCGCCTAGGCCGCCCTTGGCATCGGCGTCGGCGTCGGCGAGCATGACCGCGGCCGCAGCGAGTTGCCCCGGACGCCACAATTTCGACTGCGCCGCGAGCACGTCGACCTTCCATGCGGGCACGCCCAGCGCCGAGGCGACCTGCCACGGCGATCCTGTCGGCCGCTCGGTGACATAGCGGGTCAGCGTCCGCAGCGAGTAGGACAGGGCGGCGACCACGGTCACGCATGCCGATCCGACTCCGTTGCGCTCGGCAAGGTGCCGGAAGGCCGCCAAGGCGGGAGCCGATCGCCGCTGCCACACCAGGTCGGCGATCACGAATTGGTTGTCGCTCCCTGCCGAGACGAGCGTGCCGCGCACCAGGGCTGCATCGATCCGGCCGTCGGCAGCGTCGCAGGCAAGCTGCTCCACCGTCGCCAGCAGCGCGGTGAGGTCGCTGCCCGTCGCCTCGACGATGGCCGAAGCTGCATCGGCGTCCAGCACGCACTCCAGTTGCCGAGCATGGAACGCCAACACACCGGGCACCGCTGCCGCGGCGATCGGTCGGGCCTCGAACACCCGCGCACCGAGCTTGTCCGCTGCGGTCAGCACCCCGCGGCCGCGGGCCGCCCCACTGTGGCCCAGCACGATCCGCAGATCGCGGTCCGCCGCCGGGAGCGCAGCCTTCGCCGCCGCCAGCACGTCATCGCTGGCCACTTCCAGTTCGGTGAGCACGAGCCACGTGGCTCCGCCGAAGAGCGTCGGTTCCGTGGCGTGCTCGATCGTTGCGGCGGCCCCGGCCTCGCCGGCGGACACCTTGATCACCGTCACGTCCCGGCCGGCCGCCTGAGCCGTCAGCCGACCGATCAGCAGGGTGCGCAGGGCCTCCTCTGTGCCGGCGACCACGCAGATCGGCTCATCGGCCACCTCCGCCGCCGTGAGCAGCCCCTCCACCGCGCGCTCGTCGAGGCGCTGCTGCCGACCCGACTTGGCCTTCCCCGCACTCGCCATGGCGGCATCATGGCACGCACCCCAGGGGCGAACTGCGGGGCCCTTGGACTGGACCGGACAGCCGGGGCAGCGGCGCTACCCCGACCCGAGCCCGAGGATGACCGGGCGACCGTCTCGGGCGACCAGTGCGAGCGTTCCGTGCCGGTCGGTGCGCCCCACGGTCATGCCCGCCGCCCGCGCCAAGTCCAGCGCGGCCGGCCTGGGATGACCGAACCGATTGCCCTCCCCCGCCGACACCCATGCCACGCTCGCTCCGGTCCAGGGCAGGAATTCGGGGTCCTGCCGCGCCGAGCCGTGGTGCGGGATCGTGGTCACGTCGAAGCCGCCCGGCGGTGCCGACGTCCGCAGTCCGGACTGTCCCAGCGGTTCGAGGTCCCCGGTGAAGAGCAGCCGCAGGCCCCCGACGTCGACGGCGGTCGCGACCGCCGCGTTGTTGCCGATCGACCCGTCCCGGATGATGCGCCGAGGCCACAGCACGCGCACCGTGGCCGCGCCGACCGCGAAGCGCTGCCCTGGCCGAGCGGTCAGCACCTCGACCCCGGACGCCCGCGCTGCGGAGCGGACCGCGGCGGCGTTCTCGGGCGGCACCGCCACCGGTGAGACCAGGACCGCTGCCGTCCCCCGACCCCGCAGCGCGGCTTCGGTCGCGGCCACGTGGTCGGTGTCGAAGTGCGTCAGGAGCACCACCGGCACCTGCTCCACTCCTGCCCGGGCCAAGCAGTCCGCCAGCAGTTCCGGGTCGGGCCCGGTGTCGATGAGCATGGCGCTCGACGGTCCGCCCCGAACCAGGAACGCGTCCCCCTGGCCGACGTCGCAAGCCATGGCGAGCCAATCCTCGGGCACCGCCGAGGGTCGGGAGACTACGGCCGCCGCGCACAGGCAGGACACCACGACGGCCACGGCGGGCATGGCGCCGAGGCCGCGCCACACCGCCGCTGCGAGCAGCGCACCAGCAGCGACCACGGCCGCGCCCGTCGCACCGTCGGGAACGGCGATCGTGCCCCACTGCTGCGCGGCTGCCCACTGGGCGATCGCGGCCAGCAGCATGCCAAACGGTTCGACGACCACCGCGACGAGACCGGCGGCGGCTGGCGACACAAGACCGACGATCGTCACCAGCAGCCCAAGCACGGTGATCGGCATCACCAGCGGCGCCGCCCCGAGATTGGCCGGCACCGCCGCCAGCGCCACCGTGCCGGTCATTGCCGCCAGGAGCGGGGCCGTGGCGATCTGGGCGCCCAAGGTGACGGCAACGGCGGCCAGGACTGGGCGGTGCAGCCGCGGCAGCCGGTGAGCGAGTCGGTGCTCCAGCGCTCTGCCGAACCAGAGGATCCCCGCAGTGGCGGCCACGGACAGCGCGAAGCCCCAGGACAGGCACAGACCCGGACGCACGACGACCAGCGCCACCATCGCCAGGCCGAGCAGGGGGAACCCGCCGCTGCGACCACCGCGCAGCAGTCCCAGGAGCGCCACACACCCCATGACTGCGGCCCGGAGCACACTCGGCTCCGGGCCGACGAAGGCCGCGTAGGCGAGCACCGCCGCGACCGCCACCGCCAACCGCACCCGCAGCGAGGCCCCCAGAAACGAGGCCGCACCGAGCACGAGCCCGGCGATGATGGCGATGTTCCCGCCGCTCACCGCGGTCAGGTGGCTCAACCCACTGGCCCGCATCGCGACACCCAGCTCGGCGGACTGACGGGAATCGTCGCCGATGGCCAGGCCCGCGACCAGCGACCCGGCGGCAGGGTCGATCTGGTCCAGCGCGCGCCACATCCGCCCCCGCGCGGTCGCGACTGCCGCCGACCACCCATGCGGCTCGCGGACCAGCCCCGTCTGCTCCACCGCCAGCGCGAACCCCGGTTCCCGCAACGGGCGCACCGCCAGCAAACGCCCCGATGCGGAGATCACCGAGCCGCGCTCGGGCCGCCCGAGCACCGCCACCGGACCCGTGAGCACCATGGGTGCCGCCGTGGACAACACCTCGCCGGCAACGACAACCGACGACGCCAGGACCACCGTGCGCACCGACGCCGTCGAGCCGATCGACTCGGCTTCCCGGACGGACGTTGCCTCGACCCGCCCGACCACTGCCGCGTCCTCCCCTTCGGCAGCCCAGGCCTGCAGCAGTACGGGCCGTGAGGCCCCCAGGTGCACGGTCACCGCCGTCCCGCCCAGCAGGCTGCCCACCGCGATCACCACCGCCGTGGCACGCGCCCCCGGCCATGCGGCTGCGGCAGCCGAGACCGCGGGGAGAGCCAGCCACCACCAGCCCAGACCGCCTCCGACGCACCACCAGGCCAGCGCTCCCGCTCCCCAGGCGCCACCTCCGAGGAGCAGCAGCGGCTGCCGCGGCCTCATCGAGGACCTGCGGTGACGAGGTCGGCGAGCTCCTGCAGCCGGCTGGGGCCGATGCCCGCGACCTCCTGCAGCTGCTCGACGGTGTCGAACCCCCCATGCTCCTGCCGATAGGCCACGATCCGTTCGGCCAGCACCGGACCCACGCCCGGCAAGTCCTGCAACTGCTCCGTCGTTGCGGTGTTGAGGTCCACCGACGACTCGGCGCCAGACCCCGGCGCAGCGTCGACGGCACTGCCCTGCGGCGCCTCTGGGGCGTGCAGATCGATGCGTTCGCCGTCGACCAGCCTCCGGGCGAGATTCACGGCCGCGGCTTGCGCACCCTGCGCCATCCCGCCCGCTGCGGCGACGGCGTCGGCCACCCGGGCGCCGTCGCGGAGCACGACGATTCCCGGGCGTCGCACCGGACCGACCACATGCACCGTCACCGTCGGTGTGGCCGATTCTGCCGGGACCGGCTCGTCGGCCGCGGGTCCCGCACCGGTCGCACCGGTCGTGGTTCGCCCGTCCTCCGCGAGGGCGAACTGTGGGACGGCGACGGGCTCGGCGACGCTACGCGCCGACCGCCAGGCCAGCAGCACGGCGACCGCTGCCACGACGAGGACGAGTGCCAGGACCAGGGGACGGGGGCGAGCGGGGAGGTCGGCCACGCGCCGACGCTAGACCCGCGACGCGCCGCCGAGGCCCGTGCGGACGGCTGCTGTGGAGAGCTGCCGCAGTCCCCAGCGGACTCGCGCGGCAGCCGGGGCCGCGTGTCAGCCGGTGCCGTTCTCGCCGCGCCGACGGGCCACCATGCGGCGCAGGTTGTCGCTGTGCCGGGCGATCACGACTGCGCCGAGCGCGACGGCGAACAGCCGCTGCGACGGCTCGTCCGCCCAGAGGATGCCGATGCCGATGAGCACGATCGCGCCGGCCACCGCCCCCATGCCGACCCGCCGGGTCACGCCGACCACGATCCCGAACACGATGAGCATCGGCACCGCCCAGAGCGGCTGGACGCCCAGCACTGCGCCGAGGGTCGTCGCGACGCCCTTGCCGCCCCGGCCCCGCAGGAACGGGGAGAAGATGTGGCCCAGGACCGCGGCGAACCCGGCAAGGGCCCCAGCACCGGGGCCCCACAGCCCGAACAGCAGCGCCGGGAGGAGCCCCTTCGCCACGTCGAGCGCCCCCACCAGGACACCGGCCCTAGCTCCCAGGGCGCGTGCCGTGTTCGTCGCCCCTGGATTGCCCGATCCGATGATGCGCAGGTCGACGCCCTGCGCACGAGCGATGAGCGTGGCCGGGTTGATGGATCCGACGGCGAACCCGGAGATCGCTGCGACGAGCAGCTGCCAAGCCGCAACGGAGTCGCTCACGCCGCCCCCGGCGCGACTGCGACTGCGACCATCCCGGGCCCGGTGTGCACACCGATGACCGCCCCCACCTCGGTCTCGACGCACTCGGCGTCGGGGAGGCGGGCCTGCAGATCGCTGCGGACCGCGGCGACGCCTGCCGGCGACTGCAGATGGTGCACCGCCAGCCGCGGCGCCCGCAGTTCGGCCGCGGACTCAGCAGCGAGCTCGGCCAACCGGCGCAGCGCCTTGCTCGACGTGCGCACCTTCTCCAGAGCCGCCACAGAACCCTGGTCCATGAACAGCAGCGGCTTCACCCGCAGGGCCTGCCCGAGGTAGCGTTGCGCCGCCCCGATCCGGCCTCCGCGCCGCAGATACTCCAGCGTGTCGACATAGAAGAACAGGGAGGATCCTCGGGCAGTACGGGCGGCGGCGTCGGCCACCTCATCCAGCGAGCCGCCCGCCCTCGCCTCGGCTGCGGCGTC
Organism: uncultured Actinomycetota bacterium; assembly: GCA_963766005.1. Taxonomy (GTDB): domain Bacteria; phylum Actinomycetota; class Actinomycetes; order S36-B12; genus CAVXYG01. The sequence continues at coordinate 25,787 of CAVXYG010000010.1, forward strand.
GAGGGCGCCGTACCCACCTGCCATGGCGATGGTCCGGGTATCGACAACCCGCACCGGCACCGCGCTGGATCTCGCCGCGATGCGCGCCGCTTCCACGGTTCCCGAGAGCTCCGAGGACAGGTGCACCGAGACGATGCCGGTCGCGCCGGCATCGGCGAGCCCCGTGTACGCGGCCAGGAAATCCTCCGGAGCCGGGCGCGATGTCGTGACGCGCACCCCTGACCGCAGTTGCTCGGCCAGTTCGGCAGCGCTGATATCGATGCCCTCGCGCAGCGATGTGCCCTCCACCACGACGTGGACCGGCACCACCACGATCCCCGAGGACGCGGCGGCGTCCGTCGGCAGCGCCAAGGTGGAATCCGCCACGACTGCGATGCGATCCGCTCCCATGGCCACACCCTATTGCGCCGCGGGAACCGGTGATCGGCGAAAGAGGCTGACCGAGCCCTGCAGCGCGGCACCGCTGCGCTTGTCGACGCGGTGACCTCGCGGCGCGGAGCATCATCGGGGTGCGGCGGCTGGAGCAGGACCACGCCTCGTCCCGCTACCGATTCGACCGCGCCGACGCCGAACCGATCGACACCGCGTCACACGACGGCGCCAGCGCCCCGTCGGGCACACGGGCATGACGTGGTCGGATTTCGGCCCAGCGACGAGGCCTGCGCACGCGGCTGCCGCAAGTCTTCCCACGCCTTCGCGGCCCGACGTGCCGCAGACCTGGCGTCCGTGGCTGCAAGACATCCTGGACGATCCGCAGCTCACCGCCGACTCGGATGCGCCGCCGACTCAGATGCTCTGTGCTCGGAGATCGTCGACGGCATCCAGGCATCCAGGCATTCGGCATCGGGGAGGGGCCCGAGGGCGGAATGCTGCACGCCTCCGGGGGCAATGGCCCGGACAACCGCCTGCTGGCGGACGACGCGACCATTGCGAGTCTGCTCTCGCTGCCCTGCCTCGGCGTCTGCGCCCCGACGACCCGACGTACCTGGCAACGCGGCGCCGGGCGCTCAGTGGCACCCACCCATCCTTCCTGCAAGCCCTGATCGCCGCCGGCGTCGGCAGCCGGCACGCGCCCGTCAGCTGGATGTGGCACATCGCAGGAGCGACGCAGGGGCGGAGCCCAGTCCACGCCCAGCCCGATCCGGCAACTCCGGCAGCCCCACGAGGGCAACCGGACACGGCATCGCTGACCCGGCCTGCGCCAGGACATCGGCGCAACGGCACACCGGTGTCCCTGTGACCGGACCGCCGCTGCCGCGCGGCTACGGAACGATGTTCACCACCTTGGGCGCCCGCACGATGACGCGTCGCGGCTGCCTGCCGGCCAGCGCGGCGACAACTGCCGCCGTCTGCAGCGCCAAGGCCTCCAGCGCGTCCGGGGCGATGTCCGGGGCGACCTGCAGCACCGCCCTCTTCTTCCCCTGCACCTGCACGACGCACGACACCTCCTCGCGCACCAGCAGCGCTGGGTCCACGGCCGGCCAGCCGGCGCGGGCGACGGACGGCTCGTGCCCGAGCAGCTCCCACATGTCCTCAGCCGTGTAGGGGGCACCCAGGACCGACAGCATGATGGCAATCGCCTCGGCAGCTTCCCGCACGGCCGGATCGCCCGGCCCGGGGGCACCGTCGATGGCCTTGCGGGTCTCGTTCACCAGCTCCATGGCTTTGGCGACCGCGACGTTGAAGCGGAAGGAGTCCAGCGACTGCTCCGCCTCGCTGAGCAACCGGTGGGTGCGTTTGCGCAGCGCCGTGTCCCCGGCGGCCGGATCGCTGCCCGGCGCGCTGTCGACATCGCTGGCGATCCGCCAGGCGCGCGCCAGGAACTTCTTGCTGCCGGCCGGCGAGACCTGGGCCCAGTCAACGTCGTCCTCCGGCGGCCCGGCGAAGACCATGGTGATCCGCACCGCGTCCACTCCGTGCTCGGCCAATTCCTCTGACAGCCGCACCAGGTTTCCGCGCGACTTGCTCATCGCCGAACCGTCCATGACGACCATGCCCTGGTTCAGCAGGCGGGTGAACGGCTCGGTGAACTCGACCATGCCCATGTCGAACAGCACCTTGGTGAAGAACCGCGAGTACAGCAGGTGCAGAATCGCGTGGGTCACGCCGCCGACGTATTGGTCGACCGGCATCCAGGTGCGCGCCTGCTCGCGGTCGAACGGCGCCGTGTCCAGGTGCGGATCCAGATAGCGCAGGAAGTACCAGGAGGAGTCGACGAAGGTGTCCATGGTGTCGGGGTCGCGGCGCGCGGGACCGCCGCAGGAGGGGCACGGCACCGATGCCCAGGAATCCGCCGCACCGAGCGGCGACGTCCCCTTCGGCTGCAGGTCCAGGCCCGCGGTGGCCGGCAGCGTCACCGGCAGTTCGTCGTCGGGTACCGGCACCTCGCCGCAGTGCGGGCAGTGGACGATCGGGATGGGCGTGCCCCAGTAGCGCTGCCGCGAGATCAGCCAGTCCCGCAGCCGGTAGTTCACGGCCGCCTCGCCGGTGCCCCGCTCACGCAGGATCTCGATGATGCGGCCGATAGCCGCGTCCTTGTCCAAGCCGTCGAGCGGGCCGGAGTTGATATGCGGCCCGTCGTCGGCGGTCGCCACCCCGGTGGCTGCCGGATCATCACCGGCCGCCACCACGGTGCGCACCGGCAGGTCGAACCTCCGGGCGAAGTCCAGGTCGCGCTGATCGTGCGCCGGCACGGCCATGATGGCGCCTGTGCCGTAGTCGGCCAGCACGTAGTCCGAGGCCCACACCGGCAGCCGCTCGCCGTTGACCGGGTTGATCGCGTAGCGGTTCAGGAAGACACCGGTCTTGGCGGCCTCGGTGCTGAGCCGATCGATCTCGCTGGTTGCCCGGACCCGCTCCAGGTAGGTCGCGAACTCCGCTTCGACGCCGGAGCCCTCGGCGAGCTCGGCAGCAAGATCCGAGTCCGCGGCCACGACGAAGAACGTCGCGCCGTACAGCGTGTCCGGCCGCGTCGTGTAGACCGTCACCGGCTCGTCGCGGCCCTCGATGACGAACCGCACGTCGGCGCCGGTCGATCGACCGATCCAGTTGCGCTGCATCGACAGCACCTTCTCCGGCCAGCCGGCGGTCAACTGCTCCATGTCGTCCAGAAGTCGGTCGGCGTAGTCGGTGATCTTCAGGTACCACTGGGTCAGCTTCTTCTTCGTGACCGGCGTGTCGGACCGCTCGCAGAGTCCGCCCACCACCTGCTCGTTGGCCAGCACCGTCTGACAGTCGGGGCACCAGTTGACGCTGCTGTCCTTGCGGTAGGCCAGGCCCCGCTCGAACATGCGCAGGAACAGCCACTGGTTCCACCGGTAGTACTCCGGATCGCAGGTCTGCAGCACCCGGTCCCAGTCGAAGGAGCACGCGTAGCGCTGCATGGATGCCTTCTGCTGGGCGATGTTGGCGTAGGTCCACTCCCCCGGGTCCACTCCGCGCTTGATCGCAGCGTTCTCCGCCGGCAGGCCGAAGGCATCCCAGCCGATCGGGTGCAGCACGTTGTACCCGCGCTGCACCCAGTAGCGGGCCACGACGTCGCCGAGCGCGTAGGCCTCCGCGTGGCCCATGTGCAGATCGCCGGAGGGGTAGGGGAACATGTCGAGCACGTACTTCTTCGGGCGGTCGTCGGCGGGATCCCCGGAGCGGAAGGGCTGCAGATCCTCCCAGACCGGCTGCCATTTGGCCTGGATGGCCGCGACGTCGTACTCGGATCGCTCGGATGTCTCCGTCATGCCTTCATTATCGGGTACGCCTTCCTGCAATACGATCGCCCTCATGCTGGACCCAAAGGTTGTGGCGATCCCCTTCTACCTGACGACCATGGCGCTGGAGTACTACTCGACACGGCGCAACCCCAGACCGGGCGACCGGGGCTACGGCGGCAGAGATTCGGCCACGTCGATCACGATGGGGTTGGGCAGCCTGGCGATCGGTGCCGCGTACGGGGCCCTGCAGCTTGCGATCTTCGCCTGGGTGGGCCAATTCGCCGTGGTGGACCTCGGATCCGTGGCCGAGAACACCGGCGCCAGCGGATGGCTGGCATCCTGGGTGCTCCTGGTGCTGCTCGTGGACTTCTGCTACTACTGGTTCCACCGGCTGCACCACGAGGTCCGCTTCTTCTGGGCCGCGCACGTCACGCACCACTCCTCGCAGTACTTCAACCTCACGACCGCTGTTCGCCAGTCGTGGACGCCGGTGACGGGCACGCTGTTCTATCTGCCCATCTTCCTGCTGGGGTTCCAGGCCTGGCAGTTCGCCTTCGTCTACGGCTGGAACCTGATCTACCAGTACTGGATCCACACGGAGCGGATCGACCGGCTCCCCCGCTGGTTGGAGTTCACGCTCAACACGCCCAGCCACCACCGCGTCCACCACGGCAGCGACAACGAGTACTTGGACAAGAACTACGGCGGCATCTTCATCGTCTTCGACCGGATGTTCGGATCCTTCCAGGCGGAGGCCGCCCGCCCGAACTACGGCCTGACCCGGAACATCACCTCCTACAACCCGATCTACGTCGCCTGGCACGAGTTCGCCGCAATCGGTCGCGACGTGTGGCGCGCACCCTCGTGGCGGCAGCGCTGGGTGCTCACGTTCGGCCGGCCGGGTGCTGCCCGGGAGCTGCTGGCGGAGTCCGGCACCCCCCACCTCGGGAACCCAGGACGCACCCCGGGGTGAGGTGGGGTGCGCGGCGGGATGCACCCTGGGCGAGATCGTGACGCGACAGCCAATCGGAGCCCTTGGGCTGACCGGCACGAAGTCCCTGGCCCCCGTCACTGACCCCTCGTCCCTGCCGCGCCGCCCCTGCCGCCAGGACGCAGTCAGGGGCGGCTGCCCAGCACGTCGGCGATAGCGGCTCCGACGTCGGCGTGCGTCTGCCAGCCCCAATGCATGCCGTCGGGGTTGTTGCGTCCAGCGGCCAGGTGGGGACCGACGATCGGATCCAGGTCGATGCCGGCAACGGCGTGCTCGGCGCACCACCGCCTCGCAGCCGCCACGGCCTGGACGTGGTGGCGCTGCGAGGGATAGATGGCCGCGTCGTACGGCGCAGGCAGCAGTCGCAGGATCGGCACGTCAGGCCGGTAGGTCCGGATTCCCTCGACCATGCGGGTCAGGTAGTGCGACGTGGCTTCGATGGACAGCTGCGGCAGTCGCCCGGCGGTCCCCCGGATGACATGCGGGGCGGCGCTTCGGTAGGCGCTGCGCACCCGGCGGCGCAGGTGCCCGGGACGGATGTAGGGCATCGACTCGCGCAGCCAGGTCGGCAGTGCGGCGGGGAGTTGGTCCATCTGTCCCAGTGCCAGCACCACCGCGCTCGCCCGCGGGACGTACACGCCCCAGGCCACCGGATCCTTCGTCAGCGCCCACCAGCCGTCGCGCGCCGTCCACCCCGGCCGGGCCAACAGGTCCACAGACCAGTCGTCACGGATTCGGCGGGCCGCGATCGTGGAGTAGAGCCGCCCGTCGGTGGGTGGCACCGCCTCTGCAGGACCGTGGTAGGCCAAGGAGTCGGCGAACAGCAGTAGATGCCCCACTCCTGCATTGTGCCGTCCGCTTGCGGGACGGGACACCGCCGCCGCACCACGCCGTACCTCACACAGTTCTTGACAGAGTCCAGAGTTGACCGCATAGGGTGGTCCCGTGCACCACCCGAGCGATCAGGCCGCGCTGTTGCGGGGGCACGGGCTGCAGGTCACCGCGCAGCGGCTCGCCGTGCTGCAGGCGGTGGCCGACCGGCCCCATGGCACCGCAGACGAACTGGCGGAGATCATCCGCGCCGACATCGGGGCCATCTCGCGGCAAGCCGTCTACGACGCACTCGGGGCGATGGCCGATCGCGGCCTGCTACGGCGCGTGCAACCCGCCGGATCACCGACCCGTTACGAGCAGCGGGTCGGTGACAACCACCACCACCTCGTCTGCCGGGCATGCGGCACGATGGTCGACGTGGACTGCGCCGTCGGCACCGCGCCGTGCCTGACGGCCGTCCACGACGCGGGTTTCACCGTCGACGAGGCCGAAGTCACCTATTGGGGGCATTGCCCGGACTGCCAGGAGGCAGCCACCGGGTGATGTGCACGGCCAGGATCACCACCGGATGTTGAGTAACCGAGGAGAACGATGAGCAACGAGGAACACGGCACCGTCGTCACCAGCGACGATCCCAGCAGCGCCGGCTGCCCGGTCATGCACACCGGCCACCAGGCGGTCGGGGCCACCGCGAACCAACACTGGTGGCCGAACAACCTGAATCTGCGGATTCTGCGGCAGAACGACCCGCGATCGAACCCGTACGGCGGGGACTTCGACTACGCAGAGGCCTTCGACTCGCTGGACTTCGAGGAGTTGGCGCGCGACGTCGACGCAGTCATGACCGACTCCCAGCAGTGGTGGCCGGCCGACTACGGGCACTACGGCCCCCTGTTCATCCGCATGACCTGGCACGCTGCGGGCACCTACCGCGTCGCCGACGGGCGTGGCGGTGGCGGCACGGGAGCGCAGCGCTTCGCGCCGCTCAACAGCTGGCCGGACAACGCCAACCTCGATAAGGCCCGCCGCCTGCTGTGGCCGATCAAGCAGAAGTACGGGCGCAAGCTGTCGTGGGCGGACCTGCTGATCTTCGCGGGCAACCGCGCACTGGAGACCATGGGCTTGCGCACCTTCGGCTTCGGCGGCGGCCGGCCGGACATCTGGGCCCCCGAGGACGACGTCTACTGGGGTCCGGAGACCGAGTGGCTCGGCGATGAGCGCTACAGCGGCGACCGGGAGCTGGCCAACCCGCTGGGGGCGGTCCAGATGGGACTGATCTACGTCAACCCCGAGGGCCCCAACGGCAACCCCGACCCGATGGCCTCCGCCCGCGACATTCGCGAAACGTTTGCCCGCATGGCCATGAACGACGAGGAGACCGTCGCGCTCACCGCCGGCGGCCACACCTTCGGCAAGATGCACGGCGCCGCCGACCCGGACCAGTACGTCGGGCCGGAGCCGGAAGGCGCGCCGATCCAGGAGCAGGGCCTGGGCTGGTTGAGCACCTACCGCACTGGCAGGGGCAACGACACGATCACCTCCGGGCTGGAGGGCGCCTGGACGAACAACCCCGTCCGGTGGGACAACGGCTACTTCGAGAACCTCTTCTCCTACGACTGGGAGCTCACGAAGAGCCCCGCCGGGGCCTACCAGTGGAAGCCCAAGAACCCTGAGGCCGAAGGCACCGTCCCCAGCGCGCAGGACGCGTCCAAGCGGGAGTCCCCGGTCATGTCCACCGCCGACATGGCCATGATCACCGACCCGATCTACCGGGAGATCTCGCGGCGCTTCTCCGAGAACCCCGATCAGTTCGCCGACGCGTTCGCCCGGGCTTGGTTCAAGCTGCTGCACCGCGACATGGGCCCGATCGCGCGCTACCGCGGACCGTGGGTCCCGCAGGAGCAACTCATCTGGCAGGATCCGCTGCCGGCCGTCGACCACGAATTGATCGACGACGGGGACATCGTTGTGCTCAAGCACGCGATTCGGGACTCCGGGCTGCCGGTCTCGAAACTGGTCTCCACCGCCTGGGCCGCAGCATCCACCTACCGCGATACCGACAAGCGCGGCGGGGCCAACGGGGCGCGCATCCGACTCTCCCCGCAGGCGGAATGGGATGTCAACGTCATCTCCGGGGTGTCTCGCGTAGTGGATGCGCTGGAGAAGATCCAGCAGGAGTTCAACGCTGCACAGCCGGGGAACAAGCGCGTGTCACTGGCGGACGTGATCGTGCTGGGCGGCTGCGCAGCTGTGGAATCGGCCGCGCGCGAGGCTGGCTACGACGTCCAGGTGCCTTTCACACCTGGACGTACCGACGCCACGCAGGAACAGACCGACGCCGGGTCCTTCGCGCCGCTGGAGCCCACCGCCGACGCGTTCCGCAACTACCTGCAGAAGGGTCATCGCCTGGCATCGGAGCACCTCATGCTCGACAAGGCGTTCATGCTCACGCTTTCTGCGCCGGAGATGACCGTGCTGCTCGGCGGGATGCGGGTCCTGGGCACGAACGCCGACGAGTCCGGACACGGGGTGCTCACGGCGCGTCCGGGGACGCTGAGCAACGATTTCTTCGTCAACCTGCTCGACATGGGTACGCAGTGGAGCGCAACGGCGAACAGCGAGGACGTCTTCGAGGGACGCGACGTTGAGACCGGCGACGTGCGCTGGACAGGCACGCGCGTGGACCTCATCTTCGGCTCGAACTCCGAACTGCGGGCGTTGGCGGAGGTGTACGCCAGCGCGGATGCCGAGGAGCAGTTCGTCCGGGAGTTCGTGGGCGCGTGGGCCAAGGTGATGGAGTTGGACCGCTTCGACCTGGCGTGACCCTCAGCAACGGCCCGGCCGTCGCCCTCCGCGGGCGGGGGCCGGGCCGTCGCCCGCGGGCGGGGCCGGCCGTCGCCTGCGCGGGCGGAGGCCCGGCCGTTGCCCTGCGCGGGCGGGGGCCCGGCCGTCGCTCTCCGCGGGCGGGGGTCCGGCCGTCGCCCTGCGCGGGCGGAGGCCCGGCCGTTGCCCTGCGCGGGCGGGGGCCGGGCCGTCGCCCTGGTGTCGTCGGCCGCGCGCCCTTGGTTTCCCCTGTGAGTCTGCCGGGAAGCCTCATCTGGATCGTCATAGATCGGACAGCCTCGCGTGGCTGCGGCCCGGACCCCCATCGAGATGAGCGTTCCCGGCGACTAGCAGGACTACTGGCAGCCTCGGAGCGCGATATCGGCCGTGGTGGTGTCCGCAGTAGGCGAAGCGGGCGCCTACGCGGCTTCGTCAGCCTCGATATCCGGAGGCAAGACGAGAAATGCGCCAGCCGAACCCGACAAGGGTTCGGCTGGCGCAGGGATCCGGTGGAGCTGAGGGGATTCGAACCCCTGACCCCTTGCATGCCATGCAAGTGCGCTACCAGCTGCGCCACAGCCCCGAAGGTGGTCCTACTATAGCGACGCCAGGGCGGGCGTTCCTAATCCGGCACTGCTTGCTCATCCGGTGCCAGCGGAATCACCGGGCAGTCCTTCCAGAGGCGCTCCAGCGCGTAGTGCACCCGCTCCTCCTCCTGCTGCACATGCACCACGATGTCGATGAAGTCCAGCAGCACCCATCGCTGCTGCCGCTCTCCCTCCCGCCGCAGGGGCTTGTGACCAGCCTCCCGCAGCCGGCGCTCAACCTCGTCCACGATCGCACCGACCTGGGGCTCGTTCGCGCCGGTGCACAGCACAAACACATCCGTGATCACCAACGCCTCGCTGACATCCAGAGCAACGATGTCCGTGGCCTTCTTGTCCGCCGCAGCAGCCGCGGCGACCTGCGCCATCGAGACAGCCTGTTCGGTTGCGGTCACTGCAGTTCCTCCAGGCAGTTGGGGGTATCGGGCGGGCAGGGCTTGTAGTCGGTGCCGAACACGACATCGACATCGGCCAGCGGGGTGCTGTCCGGCGGCGGCATGGCGGCCGGTTCGCTCCCCGAGGGCGAGGGAGCGGGTGCCGCAGGCGTGGGCGACAGGGTTCCCGTGTCGCCGAATTCCTCGGGTGCGAACAGTCCGAGCGCCTCCACCACGCCCGCGGTGTACGACTGCCCGCTCGGCGCGTACCCGATGCCGTTGATCCGGGTCACCGGCTGCACCGACGGCCATGCGCCGGCGGAGATCGCGATGAAGTCGGCATCCGTCAGCACCTGCAGAGCGACCTCGCTGGCCAAGGGTTCTCCCGAGGCGTTCCACACCAGGACACGGGGTCGGCTGTCAACACCGGGCACGTCCGGGGCGCTCGCGAAGGCCTCCCGGATCGGCGGGGTTGCAGCCCGGTAGTCGGTCACCCGAAAGATCCCGATTGCCGCCGCAGGACCCCCTTCGAGCTCTTGCCGTGTCACCACCGGGTCGGATGCCGTCGAGGCGCGCAAGGGCAGCTCCATCGAGTGGATCTGATCGGCAAGGAAGTCCTCGCGCAGATCGAGCAGCCGCTCGGCTACGTCGTCGCTGCCGTTCAGCGGGTCGGACAAGGCGCCCAGGCTCGTGAGCATCGCCTGCACCGACTCCGGGCTGTCCGGCAGCTTGGAGGTGGCCTTCACGAAGATCTCCTGGAAGCGCTGCTGGACGCCAGCAACAGGATTCTCCCCCTCGATCACGCCGATCGTGTACCAACTCGCGTCCGGACCCTCCAAGAACGATTCGCCGGGTGGCAGGGTCAGCACCGGCTGGCCTGTTTCGTCCAGGAACGTTGTCGCCTCCGGGACCGAGACGCGCACTCCGCCGACCGCGTCGACCATGCCCGCCAGCGCCTTGCGCTCCATTCGCCAACCGCCGTCCACCCGGATGCCCAGGGTTCGGCCCGCGGCCAACGACGTCAGCCGGCGGTTGAGTGACAGGTTGGCGTCGAGCAGCGGCGTGTACGTGGGACCGTCCACCAGCAGAACGTCGGCCGGCAAGGACAGCAGCACCGCGCGATCCGGTTCGCCGCCGGTCGCGGTGAGCAGGCTCGCGGTCCGCACACGCCCGAGCGTGACCTGCACCAGCAACGTGTCCTGCATCTGCGCCGAGGTCGGCGCAGTGGACTCGCCTGCTGGCGGTGCAGCCGGGTCCGGTCGGCCGACAACGAGCAGCAGGATCAGCGCGGCGACGAAGCCCGCCGCGATCGCCGCGGTGCCGGCCACGTGGCTTCCGAGCCGCCGATTGGAGTCGTCCATCAGTTTCGACTATCCCCGATACAGGCTGTGCTTGCGGACATAGGCGGCCACCCCGCGCGGCAACAGGTACTCGATCGGCAGGTCGTCGCGGACCCGTCGGCGGATCTCGGTGGAGGAGATCGCAAGCGCCGTCACGGCCACGACGGAGACGTCGCTGGCGGGCAGGTCGGCGGCCGAGAGCTCGTGCTCCGGCCGGGTCACGCCGATGAGCTCCGCCTGCGCCAGGATCCGCTCCGGGTCCCGCCAGGTGCGGAACTGGGCAAGGGCGTCGGCGCCGGTGATGAAGTGCAACCTGACCCGCGGTCCGTAGTGCTCCTGCAGGTCGGCCAACGTGTCGACGGTGTAGGTGGGGCCGTCGCGATCGATGTCCACTCTGCTGACGGTGAAGCGCGGGTCCTCGGCCGTCGCGATCACCGCCATGAGGTAGCGGTGCTCGCTGGAGATGGGCGAGGACTTCTGCCACGGATCGCCGGTCGGGACGAAGACGACCTCGTCGAGGCGATAGCGGTGGGCAACCTCGGAGGCCGCCACGAGGTGGCCGTGGTGGATCGGATCGAAGGTGCCGCCCATGACACCGACGGCGCGCAGGGGCATGCCAGCCCGGTTCAGCGGTCGAGGTTGAGCCTGGTGACGACGATCAGCAGCACGAGGAAGGTCGCCATGGCAGCACCCCCGAACCACCATGGGCTCACGCTCATGGCCTGCTCGGAGTGCCCGGCGGTCTCACCGGAGGCGACGACGGTGGCCATCAGGCGCTCGGTCATGGTGCTCCCTCATCTCGTCGGCGGTGTGGCCGCTGGATCGTCGGCACCGCGAACTGCTGCTCAGCAACGGGCTCCCAACCGACGGCTCGGGCACCGCCTCCGGCTCAGCCGCAGCGTGGCAGTAGCCTACCGTGACCGCGCCTCTCGGGCCGCGCTAGGTCCGGATGTGTCCTTGGCCGGTGACGACGTACGTGGTTGTCGTCATCTCCGGCAGCGCCATCGGTCCGCGGGCGTGCAGCTTCTGCGTCGAGATGCCGATCTCAGCGCCGAAGCCGAACTCTGCGCCGTCGGTGAACCGGGTCGAGGCGTTGACCATGACGGCAGCAGAGTCGACGCCGTTGAGGAACGCCTCGATCGCCGAGGTGGAGTCGCTCACGATCGCCTCGGTGTGGCCGCTGGACCACCGCCGGATGTGCTCGGCGGCCGCGTCGAGGTCGGGAACAACGCCCACCGCGAGGTCGAGCGAGTAGTACTCAGCCGCCCAGTCCTCGTCGGTGACGGGTGCCACTTCGATCTCCGTTCCCGCGCACAGGCGCGCAACCGCGGCATCTGCGTGCAACGTGACGCCTGCTGCTGCGAGTGCCGGCACTGCCTTGGCGAAGAAGTCCTCGGCGACGGCGGCGTGCACCAGCAGCGTCTCGGCGGTGTTGCAGACGCTGACGCGCTGTGTCTTGGCGTTGACCGTGATCGCCACCGCCATGTCGAGGTCGGCGTGGGCATCGACATACACGTGACAGTTGCCGACTCCGGTCTCGATCACCGGCACGGTCGATCCGGTCACGACTGCCTCGATCAGCCCCGCGCCGCCGCGCGGGATGATGACGTCGACCAGTCCCCGAGCAGTCATGAGGCTGCGGACCGCATCGTGGCTCTGGCCGGGCACGAGCTGGATCGCGTCGGCGGGCAGGCCCAGCGAGTCCAGCGCATCGCGCATCACCGAGACGAGCACCGTGTTCGTGTCGTAGGCGGAGGCGGACCCGCGCAACAGGACGGCGTTGCCGCTCTTCAGGCAGAGCGCTGCCGCGTCGACCGTCACGTTGGGTCGCGCCTCATAGATCATGCCGACGACGCCGAGCGGGACCCGCACCTGGCGCACCTGCAGCCCGTTGGGCAGCGTGTAGCCACGCACGACCTCGCCCACGGGGTCGGGCAGCCCGGCCACGTCCTCAACAGCGTCGGCGATGGCAGCGATCCGCTCGGCGTTCAGGGTGAGCCGATCGATGATGGCGGCGGAGGTGCCGCCCGCTTGGGCGCGCCGAACGTCGACGGCATTCGCCGCCACGATCTGCGACGTGCGTTGCCGAAGCTGCCTCGGCGATGGTCGCCAGTGCCGCGTCCTTGCGCTGCCGGGTCAGTCCCCGCAGCGCCGTCGTGACCGCCTTGGCCCGGCGCGCCGTCTGCAGGACTCGTTCGTGCTCATCCACGTTGGCAGGATACGTGGCAGCCGGTCCTGCCTCATGCCAGGCGGTCGACGGAGCCCGGACGCACGTCCGGGCTAGCCCGCCACTGCTGCCGCCACGGACCCTGCTCCAGGACCTCCAGCCCGACCAGGGACCAGTCCGGCAGGCCCATGTCGGCGCGGCTGCTCTGCCAGAGCCGGGCGGCCTCCACCGCCACTGGCCCCAGCTCCGGGCCCTCGTCCCAGAACTGCAGCTCGGCGCGGTCGGCGGCGTAGCGCGCGGCCATGTTCATCGGGTCGCGGTCACACAGCGACTGCAGCGCCGGCCCCAGTTGCTCCGTCGGCGCAGGCTCGCCGCACAGTTGCACCGTGACATGCCACAACCTCGGCGGCGCGGCGGTCACTGCTGCTCCCTAGGGTTCTCCGAACGGCAGCAGCACGAGGTCATCACGGTGCACGACCTCCCGTTCATATGCCGAACCCAGCGCCCTGGCGAGTTCCCGGGTGGACCGCCCGAGCAGGCTCGGCAGTTCCCCTGCATCAAAGTTCACCAGGCCGCGGGCCACCGTGGTTCCAGATTCGTCCAACAACTCGACCGGATCCCCGGCCGAGAAGTCCCCTTCGACCGAAATGACCCCCGCCGGGAGCAGCGAGGCACTGCGTCGGACGACCGCTTCCACTGCTCCAGCGTCCAACGTCAGGGTGCCGCGCGGTGTGGAGGCGTGGGCCAGCCACAGCAGCCGGGTCGGCGTCCGGCGACCGGTCGGATGGAAAACCGTGCCCACCTCGCCACCGCTCAGGGCCGCTGCCGCATCGTCGGCGTGGGCGAGGACCACCGGGATATCGGCGGCGGTCGCGATCCGTGCCGCGTCGATCTTGGTCGTCATGCCGCCGCGGCCCACCGGGCCGCTCCCGCCCACGGTGACGGCGCGCAGTTCGGCGACGGTGGCCACCTCGGGGATCGCTCGTGCCGTGGGGCGCGACGGCGGCTCGGTGAACAGGCCGGGTACGTCCGACAGCAGCACCAATCCGTCAGCGTGGACGAGGTGCGCGACGAGGGCTGCCAGCCGGTCGTTATCCCCGAAGCGGAGCTCGTCGGTGGCAACGGTGTCGTTCTCGTTGACCACCGGAACGACGCCCAGTGCGAGCAGCCGGTACAGGGTGCGCTGCGCGTTGCGGTGGTGCGTCCGCCGCACCATATCCTCCGCCGTGAGCAGCACCTGCCCGGCGATCAATCCGTGGGACGCGAAGGCCGCGGCATAGCGCGCCATCAGCAGGCCCTGCCCCACCGCGGCAGCCGCCTGCTGCGTGGCCAGATCCCGTGGCCGCTGTGTCAGACCGAGGATGTCGATGGCACAGGCGATGGCACCTGAGGTCACGAGGACGACCGCGGTGCCGAGCGCGCGACGGGCCGCAAGGACATCGGCAAGAGCAGCGAGCCGTTCCTCATCCAGCCCGCCGTCGGGCCGTGTGAGCGATGACGAGCCGACCTTCACCACGATGCGGTCGCCGCGAGCGATCCGCTCCCGCGGTCCCAGCTGCGTCCGCAGCGTCGTCATCGGCCTTCCAGCCGCTCGTCGGTGCCGCGCGGACCCCGACCCCCACGTCCGGTGGCGACGGACGGCTCGAAATCGAAGACCACGGCATCGTCGCCCGCACCGATGGCCACCGGATCGCCGGCGACAGCGCCCAGCCGCTGGAGCTCGTCCTCGACCCCGAGCCGCGCCAAGCGATCGGCCAGGTAGCCGACCGCCTCGTCATTGCTGAAGTCCGTCTGCCGTACCCAGCGCTGAGGTTTGTCGCCGGTGACGATGAAGTACTCGCCCTGGCGCGCGACCTCGAAGTCGACGTCGTTGACCGCCTCCGGGCGCAGCACGATCCTGGTCGGCTCGGCGGGCGGCAGCCCGGCCCGGTACTCGGCCACGCGGTCGGCGAGGGCGTACCGCAGCGCTGGCAGCCCGGCATGGGTCACGGCTGAGACACGGAAGACCGGCAGACCCCGCGCCGCCAGCGCTGGTGCCGTCAGGTCCGCCAGCGCATCACCGTCGGCGAGGTCGGTCTTGTTCAGGACGACCACGCGCGGCTTGTCCTCCAGCCCCCCGTAGCGTGCCAGTTCGGCCTCGATCACGTCCAGGTCACTGATGGGGTCGCGCTGGCTGTCCAGCGTCCCGCAGTCCAGGACATGCACCAGCACCGAGCAGCGCTCGATGTGCCGAAGGAAGTCCAGGCCCAGCCCCTTGCCCTCGCTGGCGCCCGGGATCAGGCCGGGCACGTCGGCCATGGTGAAGGACCGCTCGCCGGCGTCCACGACGCCCAGGTGCGGCACCAGCGTCGTGAACGGGTAGTCGGCGACCTTCGGCTTGGCCGCGCTCATGGCCGCGATCAGGCTGGACTTCCCGGCGCTGGGGAAGCCGACGAGCGCCGCATCGGCAACGCTCTTCAGCTCCAGCACGATGTCGCGCTGGTCGCCCGGTTCCCCGAGCAGGGCGAAACCCGGTGCTTTGCGGCGACGTGAGGCGAGTGCCGCGTTGCCGAGGCCGCCGCGTCCCCCTGCCGCCGCCACGAAGCTCGTCCCGGCTCCCACCAGGTCCGCCAACTGCCGGCCGTCGGGCGTCATCACGACGGTGCCGTCGGGCACCGGGATGACACGGTCGTCGCCGCTAGCGCCGTTGCGATGACCGCCCTGGCCCGGTTTGCCCTTCTCCGCCCGCCGATGAGGCTGACGGTGGAAATCCAGCAGGGTGGTCATCGCCGGGTCGACGACGAGGAGCACGCTCCCGCCTCGGCCGCCATTGCCCCCATCAGGTCCGCCGAGCGGTTTGAACTTCTCCCGGTGCACCGAGGCGCACCCGTTGCCGCCGTCTCCCGCCAGGAGATGGACGACGGCACGATCCACGAAGGTGGCCACAAACCCCTACCTATGCCGCAAGCCGCCCGAGACCGGACGGCTTGGCTGGCTTCCTTGCCGCGTCGCTGCAGCGACGCGGTGTCACTCGGCGGTGACGATGTTGACGACCCGGCGACCGCGCGCGGTGCCGAAGTCGACGGTGCCGGCGGCGAGCGCGAACAGCGTGTCGTCCCCGCCGCGGCCGACGTTGGCACCCGGGTGGAAGTGGGTGCCGCGCTGGCGGACGATGATCTCGCCGGACTTCACCAACTGCCCGCCGAAGCGCTTCACGCCCAACCGCTGGGCATTGCTGTCGCGGCCGTTCCTGGTGCTCGAGGCACCCTTCTTATGCGCCATTGCCCATCACGCTCCGCTCTCGATCGCCGTCACACGGACTCGGGTGAGCGGCTGCCGGTGGCCCTGCCGCTTACGGTACCCGGTCTTGTTCTTGTACTTCAGAATCCGGATCTTGGGGCCCTTGGTGTGCTCGAGGACCTCGGCGCTCACCGACACAGCGGTCAGCGCCGCCGGATCGCTGGTCACCGCGTGCTCGTCGTCGACCAGCAGTAGGGCCGGCAACTGCACCGAAGTGCCGGGCGCGCCGTCGAGGCGGTCCATCTCGAACTCGTCGCCGACGGCGACCTTCTCTTGACGGCCACCGGCGCGAACAATGGCATACACCGGATTACTCCTTGCGTTCGTGCGGGCTCACCGCGGTGTGTTCGCGAGAGCAGGGCGGCCGTGGCGTCGCATGCGGCGGGGCTGCCCTCGATCAGGGCGCCCGGCGCAGCACGATCCGGGATCGGTTCGCCAAGGTCCAAGCGTACGGAATCAGTGGCGAGCCGGTCAAACGGGGTCCGAAACCTGGGCTGAATCCTCGTCGGAAGCGAGACCGACCTCAGATCGCACGCGATCGGATGGGGCACCGCCCGGGTCGTGCTCGACGTCGTGCGGATCGTGCCGGGCGCCATGATCGTCGGCGGTCTGGCGCACGTCGCGCGCATCCCCCGACTGCTGGTCACCCGGACGGGTCCGGGCATCGGCGGCGCCCGCGCTTGCCCATTCCTCACCGGGTGCCTCAGCCGCAGTATCGGCCTGCACCGACCCGCTCGGCCCTGGGTCAACCGCCGTCGCCGCCTCGGCCTGCGACCCTGCCTCGCCGGGCGCGCCTTGGACGGCAGAGGAGTCCGTGTCCTGCGGCTCGGCGGCCGGCGCTTGGTCGGAAGCAGCCTCGCCGGTCTGCAACCCGGCAGCCGGAGCCCGATCGGGCCCCATCTCGCCGGCCTGGGCCGCTGCACTGCGCGCGGCACCCGGCACCGACTCTGCGCCCAGAAGGTCGTTGGCCGGCGAACCGGCGGGCCCGGGCTCCCCCGAGGCCGGGGTCACAGGTCCGACGACCGCGACCTCTGGCTCTGCCTGTGCGGCCTGCCCCTCCTGGGCCGCCGAGTCGCCCGCCTCCTCGGCGACGGGCTCCCCCGGACCGTGCTCCGCCTCGGCGTCGGGCTCGGAATGCGACTCCTCGGCCGGGTCGTCCTGCGCCTTCATCATGATCTCGACCGGGTCGTGGGCGCCGCTCGGCTTGACCGGCTTGCGCCGCCCGTTGACGGGGGCTCCGGCGTGGTCGAAGTGGATCCGCACACCGCGGCCGTTGCACGCGTCGCACGACTCGCTGAAGGTCTCCAGCAAGCCGCCGCCGATCCGTTTGCGGGTCATCTGCGCCAGTCCCAGCGAGGTGATCTCCGTGACCTGGTGCTTCGTCCGATCCCGGCCGAGGCATTCCACGAGCCGCCGCAGCACAAGGTCGCGGTTGCTCTCCAGCACCATGTCGATGAAGTCGATGACGATGATGCCGCCGATATCGCGCAGTCGGACCTGGCGGACGATCTCCTCGGCCGCTTCGAGGTTGTTCTCCGTGACGGTCTCCTCGAGGTCACCGCCCTGTCCGGTGAACTTGCCGGTGTTGACGTCGATGACCGTCATGGCTTCGGTGTGCTCGATGATGAGCGAGCCGCCCGAGGGCAGCCATACCTTGCGGTCCAACGCCTTGGCCAGCTGCTCGTCGATGCGGTAGTGGGCGAAGACGTCGTCGGTACCGGTCCACTTGCTGACACGGTCGGCGAGGTCCGGTGCAACGGAGTCGACGTACTGCTTGACCTGCTTCCACGCCTTGTCCCCGGACACCTCCACCGATGCGAAATCCTCGTTGAAGATGTCGCGCACGACCCGGATCGCCAGGTCGGGCTCGGCGTGCAGCCGTTGCGGGGGCGAGGCTGCCTTGGCTTTGCGCTGGATCTCCTGCCAGGTGTTCGCCAGGCGGGTGACGTCGCGCTCCAACTCGTCATCGCTGGCGCCCTCGGCAGCGGTGCGGACGATGACGCCGACATCATCGGGCACGATGCGCTTCAGGACCGTCCGCAACCGACTGCGCTCCGTGTCGGGGAGCTTCCGGCTGATGCCGGTCATCGATCCGTCCGGCACGAAGACGAGGTAGCGGCCGGGCAGCGAGATCTGGCTGGTGAGCCGGGCGCCCTTGTGTCCGATCGGGTCCTTGGTCACCTGCACCAGCACCGGATCGCCGGACTTCAGCGCGAACTCGATGCGCTTGGGCTGGCCGTCGAGTCCCGCAGCGTCCCAGTTCACCTCGCCGGCGTAGAGCACGGCGTTGCGCCCGCGGCCGATGTCGACGAACGCCGCCTCCATGCTCGGCAGCACGTTCTGCACCCGCCCGAGGTAGACGTTGCCCACGATCGAGGGCGAGGCGCCGGATTCCTTCGTGACGTAGTGCTCGGCCAGAACGCCGTCCTCGAGGACGGCGATCTGGGTCACGTCCTCTCGCTGCCGGACCACCATCGAACGTTCAACGGCCTCGCGCCGGGCGAGGAACTCCGCCTCGGAGAGGATTGGCGCGCGGCGTCGGCCCGCTTCGCGGCCCTCGCGGCGCCGCTGCTTCTTCGCCTCCAACCGGGTCGATCCCTTGACGCCGGTCACCCGCTGCGACTGCTCGGACTCCTTCGGTGCCCTGACCTTGGTCACCGTGTTCGGGTCGTCGGACTCCGACTCGCCGTCCCCGCCGTCTCCGCCGGATCCGCGGCGCCGCCGGCGGCGGCGCTTCGTGCTGCTGCCGCCTCCTGTGCTCCCACCGGAGGTGTCGTCGTCGGCGTCACCGGCGGTGTCGTCAGCGGACTGCGGGGTCTCCGAAGCAGGCTCGGCGCCAGAATCGATCGGCTGGTCCGAGGACTCCTCGAGGGCCGCGGCGCTCTTGGCCTCAGCTCCGCCGGACTTGCCCTTGCGATTGCGCGAACGCCGGCGCGCGGGTTGCGCGGACCCGTCGTCGGACTCCTCCTCGGGTTCCGGTGCCGACCGGACGGCCGGCAGCTCCGGCTTCCGGAACACGGCGATCGCGGCCGGCGCCGCAGCGGCCTGGGCCGGCTGCGGCGGGGCCGGCGGCGGGGCGGGAACAGCCGGCCCGGTGTGGCTGAACGGATTGGTCACCGTGGGCGGCGGACCTGCCGGCCGGGATGCCGCGCGGCGCGGTCGCGACGCGGCCTCGGGTTCGGGTCCCTCCCCCTGGCCCGTCGCGGTGGTCTCTGGTGTCTCGATCTCCTCGAGCATGCGCTCGACTCCTTATGCGCCTCGGGTGCTTGCACCGCGCGAGGCTCGTCCCGGGCCGATCTGCTCCGTGCCGATCGGCAAAGCCTTGGTTGCGCCCTGGCTAGGCGCGGGACGCCGCCCGCCGATCCGGGTCCAACGGGTCAGCGATGCCGACTCCGTCGGACATGAGCGGACCCTGCGCACGTCGACAGATCCTCGGTGCCTGCGACTGCGGCAATCCGGCCGCTCGCTCAAGAGCGGTGAGCACGTCCAGAGGTCGTACCGACGGTGTGACGTGTCGAACAACCACCTGCAGTATGGCACAGCGCGTCTCTCCCGCCACAGATTGCGAACCGTCTGACACGTCGGCGGCCACGATGGCGGCCCGGACGTCGATCGTGGTGCGGCCCTTCTTCGTGACGCGTTCCACGGCCACGCTGCGTTGTGCTAGCAGCGTGGCCACCGCGGTCCGCACGACCGGTTCGGCGAGGTCGGGCAGCTCGATCGTCCAGGCACTGACCTCCAGCCGGCTCGCGAAGTCGTCCTTCTCGGCCGGGACCACCTCCACGATGTCGAACCCGGCAGGCAGACCTGCGGCCAGGACGTCGCGCAGCTCGACGGTCGACACCGGTCGCGTCAAGCCGAGCTCGAAGTACTCCCCCTCGCTGGCCACACCGGTCTGCACGGTGTTGGTGTAGGAGATCCGCGGGTGGGGGCTGAAGCCCGAGGAGAAGGCGATGGGCACGCCTCCGCGCCGCACTGCCCGCTCCAACGCGCGCTGGAAGTCCCGCGCCGAGGAGAAACGCATCCGCCCTGTCTTCCGGTACCGGACCCGGTAGCGGGCCGCGATGGGCGCGTTGTCGCGCTGCGGCGGTTGTCGTTTGCTCATCGCCGCGCTCCCGAGGCGACGGTCATCACGCCTCCATGGCCGGCATTGCCGGCATGGCCAGCCAGGTCTTCCCGGTCGGCCCGATCTGGATCTCGGTGTCCATGACGTCGCACACCCCGCATGCCGAGCACGGCGCCCACCGGCAATCCGCCACCTCCGTCTGCGCCAGCGCCGCTTCCCAGTCCGCCCACAACCACTCGCGATCCAGGCCGGAGTCGAGGTGGTCCCACGGCAAGATCTCCTCCCCGTCGCGCTCCCTGGTGGTGTACCAGTCCAAGTCCACCGGGGCATCGGCCCAGACCTGCTCGGCCGCCGTACGCCAGCGCTGGTAGGAGAAGTGCTCGCTCCAGCCGTCGAATCGTCCGCCGTCGCGCCAGACAGCCTCGATGACCTCGCCCACCCTGCGGTCACCGCGAGCGAGCAGTCCCTCTACTGCACCCGGCTGCCCATCGTGGTATCGGATGCCGATGCTGCGGCCGTACTCCCGGTTCGCCCGGATCGCCTCCCGCAGCTTCCGCAGCCGCGCATCGGTGGCGTCCGGCCCCAACTGCGCAGCCCATTGGAACGGAGTGTGCGGCTTGGGCACGAACCCGCCGATCGACACGGTGCAGCGGATGTCGAAGCGGCCGGAGACCTCGCGGCCGGTCTTGATGACGTTGGCCGCCATCGCCGCGATCTGCAGCACGTCCTCGTCGGTCTCAGTGGGCAGACCGCACATGAAGTACAGCTTCACGTGGCGCCATCCCGCGGCGTAGGCGGCCGCCACGGTCCGGATGAGGTCCTCCTCGGTGACCATCTTGTTGATCACCCTCCGCAGCCGTTCGCTGCCGCCCTCCGGCGCGAAGGTCAGCCCCGACCGCCGGCCGTTGCGGGTCAGTTCGTCGGCGAGTTCGATGTTGAAGGCATCCACTCGGGTGCTGGGCAGGCTGAGCGAGATCTGGGAGTCCTCGTACCGGTCGGCGAGGCCCTTGGCCAGCTCCCCGATCTCGGAGTGGTCCGCACTCGACAGCGAGAGGAGGCCGACCTCCTCGAACCCCGTGGCCCGCAGGCTGGCGTCCACCATCTGCGCCAGCGTCGCCGCGGACCGTTCCCGAACCGGACGGGTGATCATGCCGGCCTGGCAGAAACGGCAGCCGCGGGTGCACCCGCGGAAGATCTCGACGCTGGCGCGCTCGTGCACGGTCTCTGCCAGCGGGACCAGGGGCGCCTTGGGGTAGGGCCACTCGTCGAGGTTCTCCAACGTGTACTTCTGGACTCGGAACGGTACTCCGGCGCGGTTGGGGCGCACTGCCTCGATCTGCCCGTCGGGGCGGTACGCCACGTCGTAGAAACTGGGGACATACACTCCGGCCGTGCTTGCGAGACGCTGCAGCAGGGTCTCGCGATCCCATGCCTCGCCCTTGCCGCGCTCCAGCACGGCGCTGATGGCCGACACCGCCTCCTCGCCGTCGCCGAGCACCGCTCCGTCGATGTAGTCCGCGATCGGCTCCGGGTTGAACGCGGCGTGCCCGCCGACGATGACCAGCGGGTCGCCGTGCGTCCGGTCCGACGCGCGCAGCGGAATCCCCGCGAGGTCCAGCAGGGTCAACAGATTGGTGTAGCCGAGCTCGGTCGCCAGGGAGACGCCGAGGACGTCGAATGCTCCCAGAGGACGATGCGCGTCGACGGTGAAGGCCTCGACACCCGCGTCGCGCATCAGGGCCTCGAGGTCCGGCCAGACGGCGTAGGCGCGCTCAGCGAGGGTGCCGGGGCGCTCGTTGAGGACCTCGTACAGGATCTGCATCCCCTGGTTCGGCGCCCCGACCTCGTAGGCGTCCGGGTAGCACAGGGCCCATCGGACCGGATGGGCGTCCCAGTCCTTCGTCACGGCGTTCACCTCGCCGCCGAGGTACTGGATCGGTTTGGCCACCTTGGTCAGCAGCGGCTCGAGCCGCTCGTACACCGAGCCAACGGGCACACGAACCTCCGAGGATCATCCAGTCCAGACTTGGGCGCTTCCCAGGTTAGCGACACTGCGACCAGACCGACGATTCCGCGGCACCAGTGCCGAACGGCTGAGGACTGCGCCGCAGGCTGGGGCGGTAGCGCCACCGAGGTCGGATTCACGCTGGATTCTGCGGCGACTACCCCTCTGCCCCGGGTCCGGACCGGCTGGCGACCGCCGGCGCACCGATCGGGACACTGCCGGATCCGCGACTCATCGGGACTGCCAGGAGTGGCTGCAGCGACGGTGTCCGCCGGTCAGTCGCTCCTCGGGGGCGGGTCGACCGGACGACGATCGGTCGGGCGGACCGGCCCTCAGCGCTGGTGCGCGGGTCCGGGGCCAATGCCGGGCGGCGGCTGCTCCCAGCCGCGCCAGTGGCGGTCCGAGGGTCGCACCAGGACGCCCCGCTGGCGCCGGATGTGCAGCACCTGCAGCACCCCGATCGCCACCCAGGTCGCCATGATCGACGTGCCGCCGAACGAGACGAAGGGCAGCGTCACTCCGGTCACGGGGGTGATCCCCAGGTTCATCCCGATGTTCTCGAAGGCCTGGAAACCGAGCCAGGCCACGATCCCGGCCGCCACGAGGCGGGAGAAGAGGTCGTCTGCGCGAGCCGCGATGACCAGTCCCCGCCAGAGGATCACCGCGAGCAGCACGATCACACCGGCGGCTCCGACCAGGCCCAACTCCTCGCCGACGACGGAGAAGATGAAGTCGCTCTCGTTGACCGGCACGAAGGAACCCTGCGTCTGCGATCCGTTGAACAGGCCCTGCCCGAACACCCCGCCGCCGGCGATGGCCACGCGCGCCTGCAAGGTGTTGTACCCGGCCGCCAAGCCGTCGGCCTCGGGTCGCAGGAAGGCCGTGAGCCGATCCATCTGGTAGTCCTGCAGCAGGCCGACCTGGACCACGACGATGCCTGCCAGACAGGCGCCGCCCAGCAACCCCAGCACCCAGCGCACCGGAGCGCCGGCGATCACGATCATCGAGAACGCGATGGCCGCCATCACCAGCATCGTTCCGGTGTCGTTCTGGACGAGCACGAGCGCGAGCGGCACCGCGGCGATGGCCAGCGAGCGCAGCACGGCCCTGCCTCCGGCCGACTCCATCACGCTCGCCGACCCCATCGCCGCCAGCAGCAGAATGAGGCCGATCTTCATGAACTCCGACGGTTGGAGCGTGAACCCCCCGGGCAGTTGGAGCCAGGCCCGCGCCCCTGCGAGGGACAGCCCGAGCGGTGTGAGCGTGAGCGCGACCAGGAGCAGGCCGAGGACGTACCACCAGGGGGCCACGATGCGGAACATCGAGAATGGCGTGCGGGAGACGCCGTAGGCCAGCAGCAGGCCGATGGCCAGCGCCACCGCCTGCCGCTTGGCCGCTGCCGTGGGGTCCTGGCCGGCCGCCGCCAGCTCGGGGGCACTGGCGGACCAGACGAGTGCCACGCCGAGCACCGACAGGCCGACGGCTGCGGCGAGGAGGAGCGGATCCAGGTCCGCGAGGTGCCGCCAGCGCCGGGTTGCCCGCGCTTCGCGGCGGCGATCGGCAAGATCGAGTGCAGTCACCGGTCCCCCTCTGCATCCGGCTGTTCCACGACACCGGACGCCTCGCCCTGGCCCAGCTGAGCAGCCGGCACGGACGCGCTCGCGCCCGGCTGAGGCACCTCGCTCATCGGCGCGCCGCCGGTGAGGACGCTGCGCTGAGGATCGATGGAACTCCCCTCGACGCCGAAGATCGCCTCGTAGATCGCCCGCACCGAAGGCGCGGAGGTACCGCCGCCGGTCCCGCCCTGGGTCACCATCATGATCACGGCGTAGCGCGGCCGGTCGGCCGGTGCGAAGGAGGCGAACCACGACGTGGAGGGTCTGCCGCCGGGAACCTGCGCCGATCCGGTCTTCCCTGCCACGGGGACCCGGTCCAACGGGAAGCCGGCGAAGGCCGCAGCGGCCGAACCGCGCGAGGTCACGCCCCGCATCGCTGTGGTGAGGAAGCCGAGCGTCGATGGGTCGACCGCCACCTGGCCGAGCACCTCCGGCGCGAACTCCGTCACCGCGCCGTCCTGACCCACCAGCGCCTTGGCCACCTGGGGGCGGTAGCGAGTGCCTCCGTTGGCGATCGCGGCATAGGCCACCGCCAACTGCAGCGGTGTGATGGAGGTCAACCCCTGGCCGATGCTGGCGTTGATGGCGTCGCCCTGGCGCCACAGGCCCCCGGACTGGCAGTGCTCACGGTCCAGCTCGGTGTATTCCTCCGCGAGCTGCGGATCGGTCACCCGCAGCTCCGGGTAGCCCTCCTCGGCGGCCGAGCACCACCGTTCGCGCAACTGCTCCCACTGGGAGCGCTTCGTCAGCCGGCCGGAGACCAGACCGGTCGCCTCGCCGGGCAGATCGATGCCGGTGGGCTGGCCCAAGCCGAAGTCCTCGGCGACGCCGAAGACCGGGTCCGCGGCGTCCGGCCCAGCACCTTCGCCGCCGGCGGACCGCCATATCTGGTCGGCCGCGGAGTAGAAGACCGTATTGCACGAGACTTCCAGGGCGCGTTGCAGCGAGATCGTGCCGTACCCCTTGCTCTCGAAGTTGGCGAAGTTGCGACCGCCTGCTGCATAGCTGCTGGGGCAGGGATACTCGGCGTCGAGGGCGAAGCCGGCCTCGGCCATGGCCGCCACGGTGAACGGCTTGAAGGTGGAGCCGGGTGCGTACGTTCCCTGCAGCGGCGTGAACAGCAGCGCCCCGCTGTCGGCCAGCGACTGGTACTGCTGCGCCGAGATCCCGCCGTCGAAGACCGACGGGGAGTAGTCCGGGTAGGACGCCATGGCCAGCACCCGGCCGTTCGTCACATCGAGCACGACCGCTGCCGCGGAGTCGGCAGCCAGGTCCGCCTCCTCGGTGGCGCGCGCCCGCTCCACGGCCGCGGCCAACTGGTCCTCCACCACCGCCTGCAGTGCCGCGTCGATGCTCGTCACGAGCGTGGACCCGTCGGTCCCCGGCTCGTGTGCCAGGGTTCGGACCTCCCTGCCGGCCGTGTCGACCTCAACGGTGCGGCGGCTCGGGGTCCCGCGCAGATCGACCTCGTAGCGCTCCTCCAACCCGCCGCGGCCGACGACGTCATCGGGACGGTACGGCCCCTGCGCCAGTTCCTCCTCGCTGACAGCGCCGAGCCGGCCGAGCAGGTGCCCGGCTCGCTCCCCCGCGCGGCCGGGGTAGGAGCGCACCGTGATGGTGTCGACGCCGAAGCCGGGGAACCGGGCCGGCTGCTCAATGATCGGCAGCACGGTCGTCAGGTCGATGTCAGCTGCGATCGGGATCGGAGCCGAGGGGCTGCCGTCCCAGCACTGCCCCGGAGCCGCGCGCGGGCTGTCGCATGGTGTGAGTTGGGCATCCACTGCCCCGAAGTCGGTGCCGAGCAGGTCGGCGACCGCGGTGACGATGTCGGCCCCGTCCTCGGGCAGGGCGTACAGCGCCTCGAGGTCGGCCACGACCCGCAGGACCTGTCGATTGGCAGCCATCGGGCGGCCCGCCTGGTCCACGATGGCTCCGCGCACCGGCTCATCCACAAGGACGCGCACCCGGTTGTCCTGAGCGGCCGCCGCGGCCTCCGCGCCGGTACCCACCTGCAACTGGACGGTGCGGCCGAGGAGTACGGCGACCATCGCCGTCATGAGGACCGCGAAGACCGCGAGCCGAGCGCTGGACTGCTGCATCGTCACTGCCTAGCCACGCCCCGGCGCGGCGGCGACGGCCGTGCTCACCGCGGGCGCCACCACGGTGGCCAGCAGTGCGCAGTACGCGGCCTGCAGGCAGGCGAGGAGGATGGCGGGGAGAACGCCGGGCCAGCCGTCGCCCCAGAAGGCGGCGAAGAGCAGCGAGACGGCAGACAGCGCGGCACCGGCGACTGCCGCGATCGCCGCCAACTCGCCGCGTGCCAGTCGCTCGCCCGCGGCCCTGGAACCGACTTGATAGCCGACCACGGCGTACAGGGCTGCTGCCAGGCCGAGGGGGGCGGCCGAGGGCGGGGAGATGGCAACGAGCAGTCCTGCGGCGAATCCCGTGACGGCAGCCGTGTTCGCGCCAGCGGTGAGGGCGACGCCGATGACCACCAGCAGGAGCAGGTCGGGCGTGGGGCCGGGCAGCGGCATCCGAGCCAGCACCGCGGTCTGCAGCACGACGGCCAGCAGCAGCAGTCCACTCACCACGGCCATCCGCATCGCGGTCACCGCGCATCCTCCGCGTCGTCGGCTCCCCGCTCGGCAGGCAGGCCCTTCGCGACGGAGGCCGCGCGCTCGGGAGGCACGCTCACCGCCACGGCGGTCAAGGTGGTGAGGTCTGCGGCAGGCTCCAGCTGCAGTATCCGGCGCGGCTGCGTGGGGTCTCCGGCGTCGACGACCGTGCCGATGGCGACCCCCGGCGGGAACGGCCGCGACCCAGGGGAGCCCGCGGTGACCACTGGATCGCCGACGCCGACCTGCGTCAGCGGGTCGAGCAGTTCCATGGTGAGGCGATCGGCGTCGCCGGTGCCGCGCACGATCCCGATCTCCGAAGACGACGCCAACTGCCCGCCGACGGCGAACCGCGTGTCCGCCGCAAGCAGCACGACCGCCGATCGCGGACCGGCGGTCAGCACCCTGCCCCCCAGCCCGCCGCCGGCCAGGACCGCCAAGTCCTCGGCGACGCCATCTCCGGAGCCGCGGTCGATGGTTGCGGTCAGGGTGTTCCCGGCGTCGGCATCCAGCGCCACGATCGATGCCCCGATGACACGGTGCTGGGCACGGCCGGCGATCCCCAGCAGCGACTCCAGCTCCTGCAGTCGCGCCCGGTCGCTGGCGCTGGCGCTGGCGGCCAGCTCTGCCTGCAGCCGCTCGTTCTCGGCGAGCAGCTCGGCGTCGGCCTGCTCCGGATCGACGACATCGTCCACGCCGTCCTGCAACGGGCCCAGCACCGCCGCGGCAGCCGACCGCGGGATCGCGTAGGCGCGACCGCCGGTCTGGACATCGATGAGCAACAGCGTCAGCCCCAGCAGGACCAGGAAGACCAGCAGCGCCTCCGAACCCTCCCGCATGCGGGCCCGCGAGCGCCGCTGCGCGGCACGACGCCGTTGCCTGGCTCGCCGCGCGGGACTGCGCGCCGGCGCCGGTCGGACACCGCCGAGGATCGGTCCGCCCGGCGCGACGGCTTCGACCGCCGCGGGCGCGGACGGTTCGGCTCCCCCGAACGCCAGGGTGGCCGCCGACCGCTCCCCCGACGGCGGTGTCATCCGTACCTGCCCGGCTTGGTGAGCAGGACCGAGCGCAGCTCCTCGAGGTTCTCCACGCACCGACCGGCGCCCAGAGCAACGCACTGCATGGGGTTGTCGGCAACCCGCACCGGCATCTGCAGGTCGTGCCGCATCCGGTCCGCGAGCCCGCCGAGCTGGGCTCCGCCGCCGGCCAGCACGATGCCGGAGTCGGCGATGTCGCCCGCCAACTCCGGCGGCGTGGCATCCAGGACGTTGTGCACAGCGTCGATGATGGCGGTGACCGGTTCGTCCAGAGCTCGGCGGATTTCGGCGGTGCTGACCAGGATCGTGCTCGGCAGTCCGGTGACCATGTCACGACCGCGGATCTCGGCATCGGGCTCGTCGGGGAGCGGGAACGCCGAGCCGAGGGCCACCTTGATGCTCTCCGCCGTCCGCTCCCCGAGCAGCAGCGAGTATTCCTTCTTGATGTGCTGGACGACGGCGTCATCCATCTCGTCGCCGCCGATCGGGATCGAGTTGGCGCTGACGATCCCGCCCAACGAGAGCACCGCGACATCGGTGGTCCCGCCGCCGATGTCGACGATCATGCTCCCGGCCGGCTCGTAGACCGGCAGCTCGGCGCCGATCGCAGCCGCCATCGGCTCTTCCACGATGTAGACGCGGCGGGCGCCAGCGGCGTAGCCAGCTTCCTCCACGGCCCGCAACTGCACGCCGGTGACCCCGGTCGGGACTGCGATCACGAGTCGGGGCCGCGACCAGAACCCGTGCGGGTGGACTCGCTGGATGAAGGCCCGCAGCATGTCCTCGGCAGCGTCGAAGTCCGCGATGACGCCGTCCTGCAGCGGACGGATGGCTGCGATGCCGGCCGGGGTGCGCCCCAGCATCTGCTTGGCACCGTGCCCGACGGCCAGCATCGATCCGGTGCGGTTGTCCATCGCCATCACGCTTGGCTCGCAGAGCACGACACCGCGACCGCGCATGTAGACCAGGGTGTTCGCGGTGCCCAGATCGAGGGCAAGATCGCGGCCCAACCAAGCGGTCGCGCCCCGTACGTCCAACTCGACCTCCCACCTCGGTGGGCACATCGTATGTCGGGACGGCCGTCCTGCCCGCAGGTCCGGGGCCGCGTGTCAGTCCAGGTCGGGGAAGAACAACGCGATCTCCCGGGCCGCCGATCCGGGCGAGTCGGACCCGTGCACGATGTTCTCGCCCATCACCGTGGCCAGGTCGCCGCGGATGGTCCCTGGTGCGGAGTCGATGGGGTTGGTGGCCCCCATCATCGTGCGCCAGGCCGCGATGACGCCCGGGCCCTCCAGCACTGCGGCGACCAACGGGGCCGACGTGATGAACTCGACCAGTCCGCCGAAGAACGGCTTGCCTCGGTGCTCCCCGTAGTGCTCGTCGGCGACCTCGTGCTCCAGTGAGCGCAGCTCCAGCGCCACGATGCGGTACCCCCGGCGCTCGGCCCGGGCGAGGACCTCGCCGATCAGCCCGCGCGCGACGCCGTCGGGCTTGATCAGGACCAGTGTGCGTTCCATCATGCTTCTCCTCTCCCGATCGCCCGCTGCTGCGGGCCCGGGATGCTCAACCGCCACCGCCGGCCGGCGGTGCGGATTCGTGCGTCGTCTGCTCGCCCGGCAGGGCTCGGCCTGCGGGGCCGGCAGACGCCGTTCCAGGGGCAGCCGACGCAGCGGCCCCGCCGGTCGCGGCCGAACCACGGGGATCCACGGCCTGTGCGCCATCGACGGGCGCCTGCCCGCGAGCGGCAGTCGCGGCGACGAGGCGCAGCGCCGCGTACCACAGCCCTGCGAACATCGCCCCGAGCACGAGCATGACCGGGACGACCGGGGCGGAGGCGATGACGAGCCCTTGGATGGTCCATCCCGCGGCGACACCGCCGCGCCGATCCACCCGGGCAGCAACGACGAGCGCGGCGAGCGCCAGGCCGAGGCCGACGATCAGTGCCGGTGCGGGATCCACGCCCGCTACGTTGATGGCCACCGGGATGGCCAGGACGATGACGATGGCCTCGAAGATGAGGACCGATCCCGCCAGTCGGCGCATCATGCGGACCCCCCGAGCAGGGCGCGGACCTCCGCGGCGGTGACGACCGAGCCGGTGGCAACGACCCCCACGCTCCCCCGCCCCCCGTGCTCGTCGGCCCACGCCATCGCGGCATCGAGCGCCGTCACGAGATCCGGCGCAGTCGATACCCTGTGGCCGCCGAAGACGTCCTCGGCTGCCCGAGCCAGCGCGGCAGCGGGCAGCGCCCTGGACGAGGTGTTGGTGGTGCACACGACGTGGTCGAAGGCCGGCTCGAGCGCCGCCAGGATCCCGTCGGCATCCTTGTCCTGCAGGACGGCGACGACGCCGATCGTGGCGGCGAAAGCGAACGCCTCATCCAGCGACTCCGCCAGCGCGGCCGCGCCCGAGGGGTTGTGGGCGGCGTCCACGACCACCGACGGGGTGCGGCGCAGCACCTCCAGCCGACCGGGCGAGGCCACCTGACCGAACGCCTCGCGCACGACCTCGTCGGCCAGCGGCTGTCCCGATCCGAGGAGCGCCTCCACCGCAGCGAGCGCGACGGCGGCATTGCTGGCTTGATGGGCGCCGAACAGCGGAAGGACCAGGTCGTCGTAGCGCTGCCGCAGCCCTTGCAGGCTCACCAATTGCCCGCCGACCGCGACCGACCGCGCCAGCACTCCGAACTCCAGCCCTTCCCGGGCCGCCTGAGCCCCGGTCTCCGCGCAGCGCCGCAGCAGCACCTCCGCGGCTTCGGGATGCTGGTGGGCCAGGACCGCGACGCTGTCCGGCTTGATGATGCCGGCCTTCTCGCCTGCGATCTCGGCGAGAGTCTCGCCGAGGTACTCCGTGTGGTCCAGCTCGATCGGCGTCACCACGGCAACGGCGGCATCGGCCAGGTTGGTGGCATCCCAGGACCCACCGAGCCCCACCTCGATCACGGCAACGTCGACCGGGGCATCGGCGAAGGCCATGAATGCCAGCGCGGTCACGACCTCGAAGAAGGTCAGAGAGCGGTCGCCTGACTCCTGGAGCCGACGGTCGGCCATTGCCAGGACCGGATCGAGCTGCTCGAAGAGCTCGACGAGGCGCTCCTCGGTGATAGCCGACCCGTCGATCTGGATTCGCTCCGTCATCGAGAGCAGGTGCGGGCTGGTGTAGAGCCCGACCCGCAGCCCCGTGGCGCGCAGCAGAGCGTCGATCATGCGGGCCGTGGACGACTTGCCGTTCGTCCCGGTCAGGTGCAGCACCGGGGCGGCGCGCTGCGGGTCGCCCAACAGGTCGAGCAGCACCCGGATGCGCTCCAGCGACGGCTCGATGCGGTGCTCCGGCGCCCGCGCGAACAGCGCGGACGTGACGTCGGCGATCGTGGGCCGGCTGGCACTCACAGGGCTCCAAGGGTCTGCTCGGTCAAGCGGCTGCACCACCGCCTCACTGCAGTTTATGCGGCTTGCGTTGCGATCCCTCCCGCCGCCCACGGCACCGTTAGAGTAGGTGGCGTCGCCGTCTGGCGGCCCGTGGAAGTATGTATCCGGCCAGGAGGTCCCACCGTGTCGACCACTGCACCAGCTCTGACGGATCAGGCTTGGTACAACCGAGACTCCGATGCGGTAGTGGCCGCCGTCGGCAGCGACACCGACCGCGGGCTCAGCTCCGCCGACGTCGCCGCGCGCGTGGCGAAGTACGGAGCGAATCAGATCGTCTCGGAGCCGCCGCCGTCCACGTGGGCCGTGGCGCTGGGCCAGTTGAGCGATCCCATGAACCTCATGCTGGTCGCCGTGGTGTTCGTCAGCGTCGCGATCGGCGAGGTCGGCACCGGCCTGCTCGTCGCGCTGCTGGTCGTGCTGAACGTCGTGATGGGCACCCAGCAGGAGCTGAAGGCGCGCGCCAGCGTGGACGCGCTGTCCAAGATGCAGACGCCGCAGGCGAAAGTGGTGCGCGACGGATCGCTGTCCTTGATACCGGCCACCGAACTGGTGCCTGGCGACATCGTCCAGTTGGAGGCCGGCGACCTGGTGCCCGCCGATGGCCGCCTGCTGCGTTCGGCGACCCTGGAGACCCAGGAGGCGGCCCTGACCGGCGAGAGCGCGCCGATCAGCAAGAGCCCGGGCACGCTGCCCGACGACGAGGTCGCGCTCGGCGACCAGACGAACATGCTGTTTCAGAACACCTCGGTCACGCGCGGGACGGCAGCGATGGTCGTCACCGAGACCGGCATGCACACCCAGATGGGCCGCATCGCCTCGATGCTGTCGGCGGTCAAGCCGACCAAGTCCCCGCTGCAGCGCGAACTCGACACGCTCACCAAGGTGCTCGGAAGCATCGCGTGGGGTGCGGTGGCTGTGATCGTCATCATGGGCATCGCCCGCGGTCAGGACTGGTCGTCGGTGCTGCTGCTCGGCGTCGCGATGGCCATCTCTGCGATCCCGACCGGTCTGCCGACGTTCGTGCAGGCCATGCTGTCCTACGGCGCCAACCAGCTCGCCCAGGCCCAGGCCATCGTGAAGAACCTCAGCGACGTGGAGACGCTGGGCGCCACCAGCGCGATCAACTCCGATAAGACCGGCACGTTGACCATGAACGAGATGATGGTCTCGACGCTGTACTACGCCGGGCACTGGTTCCACGTGGAGGGAAGCGGCTACTCCAAGTCCGGCGCGATCCGGCACGTGGCCGGCGAGGATGTCCCCGACTTCACGCGCCTCGCGCTCGGGCTGGCGCTGGACAGCGACGCCACCGTCTCCGACGGCGGTGACGTCGTGGGCGACCCCACCGAGGCGGCGCTGGTGGTCCTGGCGGCGAAGGTCGGCGTCGACGCCGAGGACACCCGGCGGGCCTACCCCCGACTCGCGGAGGTCCCGTTCGACTCGGCCTACAAGTTCATGGCGACCTTCCACTCGGTGTCGGTGGATGGCCAGACGCGCTTCATGGAACTCGTGAAGGGCGGGCCTGACGTGGTGCTGGCCCGGTGCACGCAGGCGTTGAGCGACTACGGCCAGGTCGTGCCGATGGACCAGGTCGGCGACGCCGTCTGGGAGGCCAACACCCGCATGTCCGAGAAGGGCCTGCGCGTGCTGGCATTCGCGATGCGGGAGCTCGACTCCGGCCAGGAGGATGACGTGGCCGAGGACCCGATGTCCTTCGTCCAGGAGTTGACCTTCGTCGGCATGGTGGGCATCATCGACCCGCTCCGCCCCGAGGCCAGGAAGGCGGTCACCGAGGCCCATCGGGCCGGCATCGAAGTCCGGATGATTACCGGAGACCACGCCATTACCGCGGCCGCGATCGGCGACGAGCTCGGCCTCGGCGGTGGCGCGCTGTCCGGCAAGGAAATCGTCGCCATGACCGACGACGAACTCAAGGCCGCGCTACCGAACGTGCACGTCTTCGGCCGCGTGACGCCGCAGGACAAGCTCCGCCTCGCCAAGCTCATGCAGGAGGAGGGGGCCATCGTCGCCATGACCGGCGATGCGGTGAACGACGCCGCGGCCCTGAAGCAGGCCGACATCGGCGTCGCCATGGGCAGCGGCAGCGAGGTGACCAAGCAGGCCGGGAAGATGATCCTGACGGATGACAACTTCGGCACCCTCGTCACCGCGGTCCGGCTCGGGCGCAGCATCTACGACAAGATCACCTCCTATGTGCGCTATCAGATGAGCCAGTTGATCTCGCTGGTCCTGCTGTTTCTCACCGCCAGCGTGTTCAACATCAACGAGGGCGTCGCGCTGACGCCGATCATGGTGCTGTTCCTCAACTTCTTCATCTCGGTCTTCCCTGTCATCGCGATCATGCGCGACGCCCCCAACCCGGAGCTGATGAACAAGCCGCCTCGGGACCCCAAGCAGACGATCAGCAACGCCAACTCCGTCATCAAGTGGGCGCTCTACGGCGTGACCCTGTTCCTGGCCACGCTCGGCGCGATCGCGATCGGCGGATTCGACAAGATGAGCCCCGACGAGGCCAGCGTTCCCATGACCATGGGCTTCGTCGTGATGGCGCTGGGGACGACCGCCTCCGGCCTGGTGATGCGGCGCGATCCGGAATCCGGGCTGACGCCGCCGATCGCTGGCGCCCTGAAGATTCTGGCGATCCCGGTCGTCATCACCATCGTTTGTGTGGAGGTGGGCTTCATGCAGGCCTTCATGCCCACTGTGGCCCTGACCGGCAGCGAGTGGCTCACCTGCGTTGGCCTGGCCCTGATCCTGCCGATCGTGGTCGAGCTGCACAAGGCCTTCATCCGTAGTCGCGGCGGGCGCCCGCTGG
Organism: uncultured Actinomycetota bacterium; assembly: GCA_963766005.1. Lineage (GTDB taxonomy): Bacteria > Actinomycetota > Actinomycetes > S36-B12 > CAVXYG01. The sequence continues at coordinate 59,510 of CAVXYG010000010.1, forward strand.
TCCAGTTCAGCGCAGAGGAGGCTGTTGCGCCGCGGCGGGCGCGCGCCGCGAGCAACGCGTGAGGTCGGGGCCTGATCGGCGCGGAGGCGCCACGGCCGGGCCGTACCATGGGGAACCATGACGGACACCGCTGCGACGACACCGCAGATCCCCGACCGGCCCACGATCGACGGCATCGAGGAGCGCCTCGCGCAGCGGTGGGAGGACTCCCGCCTGTACCGCTTCGACCGGACCCGCTCCCGGGACGAGATCTACGCGATCGATACGCCGCCGCCGACCGTGTCCGGCTCGCTGCACGTCGGGCACGTGTTCTCCTACACGCACACCGACTGCATCGCCCGCTACCGCCGGATGCGCGGCGACGAGGTGTTCTACCCCATGGGGTGGGACGACAACGGCCTGCCGACCGAGCGCCGCGTGCAGAACTACTTCGGTGTGCGCTGCGACCCGTCGCTGCCCTACGACCCCGACTACACCCCGCCGGACAAGCCCGACGCGAAGCGACAGGTGCCGATCTCGCGGCGCAACTTCATCCACCTGTGCGAGCAGCTGACCTCCCAGGACGAGGAGGCCTTCGAGGCGCTGTGGCGCCGGCTGGGGCTGTCGGTGGACTGGACCCAGACCTACCAGACCATCGACCACAACGCGCGGGCCACCTCCCAGGCGGCCTTCCTGCGCAACCTCGCGCGCGGTGAGGCCTACCAGCAGCAGGCGCCGACCCTGTGGGACGTCACGTTCCAGACTGCCGTTGCCCAGGCCGAGCTGGAGGACCGCGAGCGGGACGGCTTCTTCTACCGGGTGTCCTTCCCCCGCCCCGACGGCGACTCGGTCTTCATCGAGACCACCCGGCCGGAGTTGATCCCGGCCTGTGTGGCCCTGGTCGCCCACCCCGACGACGAGCGCTACCAGCCGCTGTTCGGCACGACCGTGCGCTCCCCCGTCTTCGATGTCGAGGTGCCGGTGCTGGCACACGCGCTGGCCGATCCGGACAAGGGCTCCGGCATCGCGATGATCTGCACTTTCGGCGACGTCACGGACGTGACCTGGTGGCGCGAGCTCGACCTGCCCACTCGGGCGATCATCGGCTGGGACGGACGCATCCACCGCGACACCCCGGACTGGATCGCCACGCAGTCGGGCCGAGCGGCCTATGAGCAACTCGCCGGCGCTACGACGTTCACGGCCAAGCAGCGCATGGTGGACCTGCTGCGCGAGTCCGGCGATCTGCACGGCGAGCCGCGCTCGACCAAGCAGCAGGTGAAGTTCTTCGAGAAGGGCGACAAGCCGCTCGAGATCGTCAGCACCCGCCAGTGGTACCTGCGCAACGGCGGCCGCGACCTCGCGCTGCGTGGCGAGCTCCTCGCACGCGGCGAGGAGTTGCACTGGCATCCGCAGCACATGCAGGTGCGCTACCGGAACTGGGTGGAGGGCCTCAACGGCGACTGGTTGGTCTCGCGCCAACGGTTCTTCGGCGTGCCGATCCCCATCTGGTACCACCTCGACGACAACGCCGAACCCGTGTACGACGAGCCGTTGCTCCCCGCGGAGGGCGACCTCCCGGTCGACCCCTCCAGCGACACCCCCGCCGGCTTCACCGAGCACCAGCGCGGCGAACCGGGCGGCTTCATGGGCGATCCGGACGTGATGGACACGTGGGCGACGTCGTCGCTGACGCCGCAGATCGCCGGCGGTTGGCTCACCGACCCGGATCTGTGGTCCCGGGTAGCGCCGATGGATCTGCGGCCGCAGGCGCACGAGATCATCCGCACCTGGCTGTTCTCCACCGTCGTGCGCTCGCACCTGGAGGACGATCGCCTGCCGTGGTCCGACGCAGCGATCAGCGGATGGATCCTCGATCCGGACCGCAAGAAGATGAGCAAGTCCAAGGGCAACGTGGTCACACCGCTGGGACTGCTCGACAAGCACGGCTCCGATGCGGTGCGGTACTGGGCGGCCTCGGGACGGCCGGGCACCGATACCGCTTTCGACGAGGGACAGATGAAGATCGGCCGGCGGCTGGCGATCAAGATCCTCAACGCCTCGCGCTTCGTCCTGCTGTCCGGCGGCGATCCCGGCTCCGGAGAGGTCAGCGAGCCTCTGGATCGATCCCTGCTGGCCAACCTGGCCGAGGTCGTGATGGCTGCGACGGCGGCCCTGGACGATTACCACTACACCCGCGCGCTGGAGGTCACCGAGACGTTCTTCTGGTCGTTCTGCGACGACTACCTCGAGCTGGTCAAGGAGCGCGCGCGGGGCGAGCACGGCGAGCAGGCCGCAGCGTCGGCACGCGCAACCCTGGGTATCGCGCTGTCGGTGCAGCTGCGGCTGTTCGCCCCGTTCCTCCCCTTCGTCACCGACGAGGTGTGGTCCTGGTGGCGTTCCGGCTCGGTGCACCAGCAGCCATGGCCCGAACAGCACGAGGTCCCGGCTGGCGGCGACGCGGAACTCCTCGCCACGGTGGGTATCGTGCTCTCCGGCGTTCGCAAGGCCAAGAGCGAGGCGAAGGTCAGCATGCGCACGGAGGTCGCCCGCGCGGTCGTGTCCGCACCGGAACTCACGCTGCAGGATCTCGCTGCTGCGCGCGCGGACCTGTGCGCGGCGGGCCGGGTGCGCGAGTTGGAGCTGGTCGCCGGCGATGCGCTGGAGCTCGACACCGTGGAACTCGTGCCGCAAGGGTGAATCGCCGATCCCGCTGCGGATTCGTGGTTCCCCTACAGGTCCCCGTCCTGCGACTGATCGGTCAGAGGGTTGGGCGCTGCTTCGAAGGGCGTGACGGCACCGGTGATCCTGCTGCCGGGCAAGGCCGAGTCGCGTGCGGTGTCCAAGCGTGGCGGCAGCGGGGCAGTGCCTTGACCCGGGCCTCCACCCGGGCCTCCACCCGGGCCTCCACCCGGGCCTCCACCCGGGCCTCCACCCGGGCCTGGCCACCCGGGCCTCCACCCGGGCCTTCACCCTGCGGCTGCGGCGGCCAACGGACCGTCGATCCATCGATCGACCTCGCCTCGGCTGCGTAGCCGGACCACCCTCAGCCGGGGTTCGCCGACCAGAAGGCGCTCCGACCCGCAACGCAGTGTCGGGATACGTGCGCCACGACCATCGGACGACGTGCTCGCGGTCGGTCACCATGTTCCACAGCGGTGGCTCGCGGTTTCCGTTCCAGAGGATCTGGCGGGTCAAGGCCCGGTGGAGCGTTCGGGCCATCACTTGCCGCATGACGACCCATCGCGGTAGGTCCAGCCACACCACCAGATCGGCGCGCTGCGCGAGGAGCGGGCGCACCCGGTCGTACTGCCACTCGGTCACCCACGCGGGTCGTGCCGCGAATGCCGCGACCTCCTGGGCGAAGGACGGCCGAGGCGTCCAGTGCGGCCCGTGAAACAGCGCGTCGATCTCGACATAACGCAGCCGCAGCGCCTCGGCAACGGCCATGGCCACCGTCGTCTTTCCCGCACCGGAGGCTCCCGCGATCAGCACTCGCGATGGCCGAGCGGGCAAGGCGTCAGACGCCAACAGCAGGGTTGGCGCCGGGGAGGGAGTCTCCATGCCCATGTTCTCGACGATCCCACGCAGCATCTGCTCGAACAACGGTGGCGCATCGTTCGCCGCGCAGCCAGGTGACCGCGGTGCTCCCTGCACGCCGCTGTGTCGATCCGGGTGCAGACCGGCACGAACTGGGCGCGAGGTCCCTGCGCCCAGCCTGCCAGCCACGCCGCGTCGGATCGCAACACCGCGTCCACGCCGGTCTCAGGCTCCGGCATCGCGCGGCAAGAGATCAGGAGATGGGCGAAAGGCACCCCACAGTCGGCGCCGCAATCCGGAGATCATCGGGCGGGTACGTCGCTGGTACTGCTCCTCGAGGTGTCGCTGGCGACACGGGTGCACGTGGACACAGCGACCGGTGGGCCAGCCCCCAACTGGCCGCGCTTCCTGGTGTGCTCGCGCGGCAGGACCCGCCGCTCGTGCATACCGCCCGCTACCCCGCTCTTGCCGCAGCAGTGGTGGTTGCTCGGGGGTAAGGGGCCACGTCATGATGCGGAGGTGGCCTCGCAGATGCGCCGCCGCGGGGTTGAGGCCGATCTGACTAGCCGGCCCCCGCTGGGGAGCAGGCCAGCAACCCGGCGCTGCTGCGCTCCAGGACTGCCCGTGCCCGGCGCCTCGCCGACACGAGAGCGACCGGATCCCTGCCTAGGCCGAACGCTCGGAGTCGCTGGCCTGTCCGCTGCTGCGGCGTCGCCGAGGGGTGATCTCGCGCGGGACGATCACTGGCTCGCCGCCGGCGAGCGCGTCCGCGGTCACCACAACCTTGGCGATGTCCTTGCGGCTGGGCAGGTCGTACATGATCGTGAGCAGGGCTTCCTCGAGGATGGCCCGCAGCCCGCGAGCCCCGGTCCCCCGCGCGATCGCCTTGTCCGCCACCGCTTCGAGCGCCGACGCCTCGAACTCCAGTTCCACACCGTCGAGTTCGAACAAGCGGGCGTACTGCTTCGTGAGTGCGTTCTTCGGCTCGGACAACACGCCGACCAAGCCGTCGCGATCCAGCGGTTGCACCGCGGTGATCACCGGCAGGCGGCCGATGAACTCCGGGATCAGGCCGAACTTCAGCAGGTCCTCCGGCATGACCTGAGAAAAGAGGTCGCCTGTCGTCTCGTCGTGGCCGGAGCCGTCGTCGACGACATCGTGGGTGAAGCCCAACTTGGTCTTGCCGACCCGCTGGTCGATGACGTGCTCCAGACCGGCAAATGCACCGCCCACGATGAACAGCACGTTGGTGGTGTCGATCTGCAGGAAGTCCTGATGGGGATGCTTGCGCCCGCCCTGCGGCGGAACAGCCGCCTGGGTGCCTTCCAGGATCTTCAGCAGCGCCTGCTGCACGCCCTCCCCGGACACATCGCGCGTGATCGACGGGTTTTCCGACTTCCGCGCAATCTTGTCGATCTCGTCGATGTAGATGATCCCGGATTCGGCCTTCTTGATGTCGAAGTCAGCCGCCTGGATGAGCTTCAGCAGGATGTTCTCGACGTCCTCGCCAACGTAGCCGGCCTCCGTTAGCGCGGTGGCGTCAGCGATAGCGAACGGAACGTTCAGCATGCGCGCCAGTGTCTGCGCCATCAGCGTCTTGCCGGACCCTGTGGGGCCGAGGAGCAGGATGTTCGACTTGGCCAATTCGACGGACTCGTCGCGCATCCGGTCGGTGGGCGAGCCGAGCTGCACGCGCTTGTAGTGGTTGTAGACCGCCACGCTGAGGGTCTTCTTGGCCAAGTCCTGGCCGATCACGTACCGATCGAGGAATTCGTAGATCTCTCGGGGCTTCGGCAACTCCTCGAAGTGGGCCGAGACACCGTCGGACAACTCCTCCTCGATGATCTCGTTGCACAGGTCGATGCACTCGTCACAGATGTAGACGCCCGGGCCGGCGATGAGCTTCTTGACCTGCTTCTGGCTCTTCCCGCAGAACGAGCACTTCAGAAGGTCGCCGCCGTCAGCGCGTGCCATGCGCACCTCCCGAAGTGCCAACCCGCAGGCCGTGCCGACTGCACACCGCTCGCTTCGACCGAATCCTTACAACCTAGACCGTACCCCTCGTGCGCGAAAGATCGCCCCACGGCATCGGCGCGTGTTGCTGCGACTCAAGACCCCTTCTGGGTAGGCGCCTTGCGAGACTCGATGACGCGATCGATGATCCCGTAATCGGCCGCGGCAGCAGCAGTGAGGATCTTGTCGCGCTCGATATCGAAGCGGATATCCGCGACGTCCCGATTCGTGTGCTCGGCGAGGATCTCCTCCATCTCCGAGCGCATCCGCAGGATCTCGTTGGCCTGGATCTCGATGTCCGAGCCCTGCCCCTGCCCCTCGGTGTAGGGCTGATGGATGAGGATGCGAGCGTGCGGCAGAGCGAAGCGCTTGCCCTTGGTGCCGGCGGCCAGCAGGACGGCTGCTGCCGAGGCCGCCTGACCCAGGCACACGGTCTGGATCTGCGGCTTGATGAACTGCATCGTGTCGTAGATCGCCGTCATGGCGGTGTAGGAGCCGCCCGGGGAGTTGATGTAGATCGAGATGTCGCGCTCGGCGTCGAGCGACTCCAGCGTCAGCAACTGGGCCATCACATCGTCGGCGGAGGCATCGTCGATCTGCACGCCGAGGAAGATGATCCGCTCCTCGAACAGCTTGTTGTACGGGTTGAATTCACGGAAGCCCTGCGCGGTCCGCTCGATGAACGACGGCAGGATGTAGCGCGCGGACTGGCCCGCAGCGGGGGGCGCGGCACGGAGCTGCGGCTCCGGCGTCGGCAGATACGTCATGTCAGAGCACCTTTCCCTAGCGCCGGTTACCGTCTGTGCCGCCGCTGCCCGCGACATCGCGGGCGCTCCGGACGACCTGATCCACAAAGCCGTAGTCCAACGCCTGATCGGCGGTGAACCAGCGGTCCCGATCGGAATCGGACTCGATTTGCTCGATCGTCTGCCCGGTGTGAGCGGCGATGAGCTCGGCCATCTTCTTCTTCGTGTAGAGCATCTGCTCGGCCTGGATCTTGATGTCCGAGGCGGTGCCACCGATGCCGCCGGACGGCTGGTGCATCATGATCCTGGCGTGCGGCAGCGCGTAGCGCTTGCCCGGCTCGCCCGCGCTCAGCAGGAACTGCCCCATCGACGCAGCCAGGCCCATCGCCACCGTCGCCACGTCGTTCTTGACGTACTGCATCGTGTCGTAGATAGCCATGCCGGCCGACACCGAGCCGCCGGGGCTGTTGATGTAGAGGAAGATGTCGCCCTCGGGGTCTTCCGCGGCCAGCAGCAGCATCTGGGCGCAGATGGCGTTGGCCATGCTGTCCTCCACCACCGAGCCGAGGAAGATGATCCGCTCCCGGAGGAGTCGCTGGAAGACCGAGTCATCGAACCCGGGGCTGGCACTTGGTTGCGGGCCGCGGCCCCAGACGTCGAACCCGCCCGTTGTGGGCACGTGGCTTCCCGACACCTCTGCCTCCTAGCAGTCGCTGTCCTGGCTGTTGCTGCGGCCGAACGCACCGGCCGATGCATCGACCCTAACGCGCTCGACGGACACCGCAGACCCGGGGACGGGTCGTTTCGCGATGGGGGGAAATCAGGCCCTATCCGCGTCCTCGTCGGCGATCTCCTGGGCCTCGGCGTCCGCGGCCTCGTCGGCGATCTCCTGGGCCTCGTCGCGACTCGTCCTCGGCGTCGGCCTCCGCCTCCGCGTCGGCGATCTCCTGGGCCTCGGCGTCCGCGGCCTCGTCAGCGATCTCCTGGGCCTCCTCGACAACCTCGACCTCGGCCTCCGCCTCGGCCTCCTCGATCGCCTCCATGATTGCGGCCTCGCCGGACAACAGCCGTGCGATCTCGTCGAGATCCACGGTGTTGCCCTCGCTGTCGGTGATCGTCGCGGCATCGACGACGACGGACAGCGCCTTCGCGCGGCGCACGTCGGCGATCGCCGTCTGCACCTGGCCAGCATCGACCAGCGCCTTGGCGAAGTCGTCGGGGCTCATCCCGTAGCGCGATGCCTGGCTGATCAGCCACTGGGTCAGCTCGGCCTCCTCGACCCGGACGTCCTGCTCCTCGGCCAGCTTGTCGAGCACGAGGTTGGCCTTGAGGGTGGCGCGCAGCTCCGCCTCGGTCTCGGCGCGGTGGCCGTCGTCGCCGTGCCCATCGGCGAAGTGCTCCTCGAGCTGGTCGTTGATCAGGCCCTCCGGCACATCCATGTCGACCAGTTCCAGGAAGGCATCGCGGACCGCGTTGCGGGCGGCGGCACCGAGTTCCAGCAGCCCGGAGCGGCGCACCCGCTCGCGCAGGTCGGCTTCGAGCTCCTCGATCGTGTCGAACTCCGAGGCGAGCTGGGCGAAGTCGTCGTCGGCCTGCGGCAGTTCCTGCTCCCGGACGGCCTTCACGGTGACGCTGACGGTCAGCCGCTTGTCCGCGAACTCGCCCTCAGCCGGGATGTGCTCGAAGGTGCGGACCTCATCGGCCAGCGCCCCGGACACTGCCTCGTCGAAGCCCTCAACCGCACCGCCCGATCCGACCTCGTAGGACATCCCGGTAGCGGAGTACGGCTCAGCGGTGTTGCCCTCGGCGTCCTCTGCGGCGACATCGACAAGGATCACGTCACCTTCGGCTGCGCCGCGATCCACGTCGGTGTAGCTGGCGAACCGCTTGCGGAGGTTCAGCAGCTCCTCGGCGATCGCATCTTCGTCGACCGGCGACAGCATCGACCTCGACGGACACATCCCCGAGTTCGGGCAACGCAAAGTCGGGCCGAACATCGACCTCGGCGACGAACTCCAGGAAGTCGCCGTCCTCGAGCTTGGTGACCTCCACCTTGGGCTGGCCCAGCGGAACCAGCTCCTTGTCCTGCACGATTTCGTCGTAGGTGCGCGGGATGACCGCGTTGGCGACCTCGGACAGCACCGTGCCGCGACCAAAACGCTGGTCGATGATGCGGGGCGGCACCTTGCCCTTGCGGAAGCCGGGCACATTCACCTGCGAGGCGATGGAGCGGTAGGCGTTGGCAAGGTCCTCCGCCAACTCGTCGAAGGGGATCTCCACGACGATCTTCACGCGCGTGCTGGACAGGTTCTCGACGTCAGTCTTCACGGACGGGGACTCCTCAGTAGTCACGGTCGATCGGCGCGCCGATCGTCGGGTCGGGGCGGGGAGACTCGAACTCCCGATCTCCTGCACCCAAAGCAGGCGCGCTAGCCACTACGCTACGCCCCGCGCAGAGCGCTCCTAGTCTACGCAGACGGGCGGCCCGCCGCGGAATCGGCGCGACACTGCTTGATGGCTGCCGGGAAGCCTCATCTCGATTGCAGTGGTTCCCACCGCCCCGCGTGCATCTCCCATTGACCCCATCTGGGATGAGGCTTCACGGCATCTGTGGGCCGCCCCGCCCAAACGTCAAGGCTTGCCCTAGACTCGTGGCTGCGCCACCGCGGGTGTAGCTCAATGGTAGAGCCCCAGCCTTCCAAGCTGGTCATGCGAGTTCGATTCTCGTCACCCGCTCACCGAGTCCCCGCGGGTCACCTGCCGTAGTCGCCCTGACCGCAGCGTGGAGTTCCCATGCCCACGGCGGTGGCGCTGAGCACGGCGGCTCGCCGCCGAACCTCGACACCGGACGACCCTGGGCGGCACAACAGCACACGTCGGTTTCCCCGGTGCCCGTCCCTGACCGGCCGGACCGATCGACAGGCCGGACCGGCAGATTCGAAGCAGGCTCCACCTCGGTTCGAGCGAGATCCAGCACCTCGGGGTGGGCGAGCCCCACAGCAGCCTCGCTTCCGATGCGCCCCAGGCCGTGCGAGGCTCTTGGATTGGCCTCGTCCGCGCGGACCACGTCGAGGCAATCGGCGCGCCGTCTCCACCACCGCGCGGTCCGCGCCTGGTGCACGTCCGGCCGCGGACTCAGAGGAAGTCCATCGGGTCGAATTCCTCGATGGGAATGATGCGCACGCGCGGCAGGCTCACGTTGAACGCTGCCACATCGTGCTCGAGGTCGAAGAACTCCACGCCGCGATCGGCTAGTGCGGCGAATCCGCGGTTACGGAACTCAGGGAAGCCGACCACGCCGATCCGGCGTCCGTCCGCGATCCGTTCCAGTTGCGGCAGGAAGTCACCGTCGTGGCTCGCCAGAACGACGTCGCCGGGCCGGTCGGCCAGCGCCTCGAGGGTGCGCTGGATCGCGATGTCCACTACCTTCTCCTGCGGACCCCCCGACAGCGGGATCGGCCGGTAACCGATCGCCAGCAGCGCCTGGACGAAGGCGTGCGGCAACTCGCCGTGAACCGCGAGGAAGAACAGACCCGTGACTTCCTGGTCCCAGCGTTGCTCGACGAAGCTCAGCAGCCGGTCCCAGCGGGGCCGCTCCTCGGGGCTCGGACGGTGCCCCAGAATGCTGGCCCCGAGGGTCGCGTCGATGTTCTCGCCGTCAACGAGCAGGTACGTGCGCGAACTGTCGATCATGCCGCGAGCCTACGCCCGGAGGCGGTCGGCGGGGGGCCACAACGGCGGCCCCGCCACCCAATCGGAACCGGCAGCCGATCACGGGACAGACCGCTCATCCGCTTCCGGATCGACTCCCAGCAACCGATTGTCCGGGCGCAGCAGCGATGCGAAGAGCAGCAGCACGGCGGAACCGATCGCCCAGCCGGCGAGAACATCCGTGGCCCAGTGGACCCCGAGCACGATCCGAGACAGCCCGATCAGGGGAACCAGGACCAGCAGCACTTGGCCCACTCGCTGCACGATGTGGCTGCGGTAGGCGAGCCCGACCAGAACGACCAGCAGCGCCAGGGCAGCGAAGATGGAGATGCTGGCTGCCGAGTGCCCGGACGGGAACGAGCGGTCCAGCCCGTCGGTGGTGAACTCCCCTGCTCCCGGCGGGCGCATCCGCCCCACAGAGCGCTTCGCAACTTCGACGATGAGGGCACTGAGGGCAGCGCTGCAGCCGGCGAACAGCGCAAGCGAAGGTCTTCGCCATGCCCACAGGCCAAGGGTCGCGGCGATAGCGAGGAGCGTTGAGGGGACCACATCGGTCACGGCCCCGATCACGGCGGCGACCTCCACCGCGAAGGGCGCAGCGTCGGTCCACGACGAGGTCGTGTCGAAGACCCATTGGTCGAAGCCGGTAGGACCATCGGCGGCCAAGACAACAGCGAGCAGAAGCAGCGCCGCCATCGCCGCGGATACTGACGCCCACTGCATCGGGGCCGACCGCCACGGAGTCGGCCGTGCATCAACTGGAACAGCGGGGCCGCTCATCGCCCGAGCGTAGCGATTCACCTCGGGCTTCGCGCCGGGCCGGCTTCGCATGACTCAGGTGCGAGTGGCCGCAACGCTGACCGCGCCGGGGGCTCGGGGTCGCGAGTCGCCCTGTTGCGCATGGCCAGGAGTTGGCATCGGTGCCGGTCCCAGAGGCCAGATTGGGCTGGACTACTCCACGAGAGGGGCAGCGCTGTGCCGATCGCGCGAAGTTGGGCCTTGCGGGGGTTGCAGCGCATACGAACTGGGCTCGCCGCCGCCGTGGCCATGGCAATCGTGCTGCCCGTCCTGGTGCTCGCAGCCGTTCCTGCGGCGGCTGCCCTCGGCGGTCGCACGGACTTCGCCATCGACGGCAACACCGATGGACCCAACGACTGGGACGCTCCTCCGGCGTCGCTGCTGGATCTGGTCAACCTGTCGGACGCGTGCGGCAACGGCGTCGTCGATCCGACGACGGTGAGCGGCAAGCTGGACGACTTCGACTGGCGCTCTTGGCGTCATCGCGGCGCCAGGCACCGTAGAGCATGAGGTCGTAGTTGCCGTCGGGGGCGGTCGCCACGTCGTGCGGTACCCGTGGCTCCCCGTCCACCGCCGGGCGGCCCGGCGACCATCATGCTGCGGCCCGGGCAGAACGCGGTCTGTTCGTTCACCAATGCGCCCGACTTGCCCACCCCGACTGCCGCGTCCTTGACTGTGGTGAAGGCGACGCAGCCCGCGGGAGCGCTGCCGGATGGATCAGCGGGCTTCCCCTTCGCGGTGAAGGGCGGCGCGTCCTACGACCGCTTCACGCTGGCACCTGGACGCTCGACCCTGCCAAGCCCGGCAAGTACGCGATCAGCGAGACCGTACCCGCGGGCTGGGCGGCAACGGTCGCATGCACTGACCCCGGCGCGGTCAGCCTCGGCATCGGTCGCGTCGAGGTCGAACTCACTTCCGGAGACGCCATCACGTGCACGTACACGAACACCCGCCTGGGCGCGTTGTCCATCGTCAAGGTGGCCGACCCGCAGAGCGACCAGTTCTTCGGGTTCCTTGGTACCCGTGGCCGGACGTTCTACACACGGCTCGCGCTCACCGATGACGGCAGCGGGCTGGCCAATACTGCTGTCGTCGCTGACCTTCCCCCCGGGCTGTTCACCGTGGAGGAGATCCTCCCCGACGGGTGGGTCCTGGAATCGATCGAGTGCGAGGGGATCACGCCGATATCGGTCGATCGCGAGTCTCGCCGAGTGACCGTCGAGATCGTCCCCGGCACCGACGCCACCTGCACTTACGCCAACACCACGACCGACACGGTGGCGAGACCGGCGGTGGCGGCGGTGAGACCGGCGGTGGCGGCGGCGGCGGTGGCCTTCCGGAGACCGGCAGCGGCACGGGCGCGCTGGCTGGCCTGCTCGGACTGGTGCTGCTGGCCCTCGGTGTCCGCATGGTCCGGATGTCGCGCTTGTGGTAGCCCGCAGCGCCTCGGAGTTGGCCGCAGGCCACTGAGCCAGCACCATGGAGAGCGTGACCGAGTTGGGCACGGCGGAACCGTTCGAGCGGCGGAACCCCCTGCACGACCTGCTCGGGGGCCCGCGTGGGGCGCTGGAATCGGCCCTGCCGGGCGTGGTCTTCGTCACCGCCTATCTCATCTCCGGCAGCGGCCTCGATGTGGCGCTCACCGTGGCGGTCGGGACCGCGATCGTGCTGGCGGGACTGCGCCTGCTCCGGCGGGAGAAGCCCATTCGAGTCCTCGGGGGCCTCGCCGCGGTGGCGGTCGCGGCGCTGGTCGCAGCCCGCACGGGCAACGCGGCAGACTACTTCTTGCCCAGCCTGCTGGCCAATCTCGCGTCGTCGTTGATCTGGGCGGTCAGCGTGCTGGCCGGTTGGCCGCTGCTCGGTGTCGTCCTTGGCTTCGCGCTGGGCCAGAAGGCCGGGTGGCGCTCCGACCCCGAACTGGTCCGGGCCTACGGGCTGGCCTCCTGGGTCTGGGCTGCTTCCTTCCTCGTCCGAGCCGGTGTCAACATCCCCCTCTACCTCAACGACAACCTCGTGGGCCTCGGCATCGCGCGAGTGCTGCTCGGCTGGCCCTTGGTCCTCCTCGTGATGGTGACTTCGTGGTGGGTGATCCGGCGGACGCTGCCGGCCGATCACCCGGGTGTCATGCACCCCAGTCAGCGCCGTACGGCCGGGTAGCGGCGCGCCCCACCGTCGCATCCCGCCTCGCCGCAGCGCAGTCGGAGCACTGCTCAGCGCTGGGCCTCGTACTGCGCCAACTGCCGGATCCGCCGGATGTGCCGCTCCTCGCCGCTGAATGGCGTGGACAGAAAGGTGTCCACGATGCGCAGCGCCGAGTCGGAGTCATGCATGCGGGCGCCGATCCCGATCACGTTCGCGTCGTTGTGCTCCCGGGCCAGCGCCGCCGTCTCGCTGCTCCAGGCCAGTGCTGCGCGCACGCCCGGCACCTTGTTGGCCGCGATGTGCTCTCCGTTGCCGGAGCCGCCGATCACGATCCCCAGACTCCCCGGATCGGCGGTGACCGCGGCGCCGGCGGCAATGCAGAACGCCGGATAGTCGTCCTGGGGGTCGTAGGTGAGCGCCCCGTGGTCCACCACTTCGTGGCCCTGCTCACGCAGGTGTGCGGCGAGCCGCTCTTTGAACTCGAAGCCGGCATGGTCGCAACCCAGATGAATACGCATGGTGACCGATTGTGCCAGTCGGCCTGACCGGGATCACACGTCGCTGTCGACCCAGTCCAGCGTGCGGCGCACGGCCTGCTTCCAGCGGGCGAACAGCGCCTCCTTGCGCTCCTCCGGCATCGCAGGCTGCCACCGCTTGTCCTCGGCCCAGTTGGACCGGATGTCCTCGAACCCGCGCCAGAATCCGACAGCGAGTCCGGCTGCGTACGCGGCTCCGAGGGCAGTGGTCTCCGCGACTTGCGGTCGGATCACCGGGACCCCGAGGATGTCTGCCTGGAATTGCATGAGCGTCTCGTTGGCGACCATGCCGCCGTCGACCTTCAGCGTGGTGAGCTCCACACCGGAGTCCGCCTCCATCGCCTCGATCACCTCGCGGCTCTGGTATGCGGCGGCTTCCAGCGCCGCACGCGCGATGTGTCCCCGGTTGACGAAGCGCGAGAGCCCGACGATGACGCCACGGGCGTCGGATCGCCAGTGCGGCGCGAACAGTCCCGAGAAGGCGGGGACGAAGTAGCAGTCGCCGTTGTCCGGCACGGATCGGGCCAGTTCCTCTACCTGCGACGCCGACCCGATCAGTTGCAGGTTGTCGCGCAGCCACTGGATGAGGCTGCCGGTCATGGCGATGGATCCCTCCAGCGCGAAGACCGTCTCCTGCTCGCCGATCTTGTACAGCACGGTGGTGATCAGGCCGTTCTCCGAGAGCACCTTCTTCGTCCCGGTGTTCAGCAGCACGAAGTTGCCCGTGCCGTAGGTGTTCTTCACCATCCCGACGTCCAGGCATGCCTGCCCGAACGTGGCCGCCTGCTGGTCGCCGAGGATGCCGGCGAGCGGGACCCCCGACATGGAACGCGGCGACTTGATCTCACCGTAGATCTCCGAGGAGCTGCGGATCTCGGGCAGCATGCCCATCGGCACGCCCATCACCCGGCACAGCTCGGGGTCCCACTGCTGGGTCTCCAGGTCCATGAGCAGGGTCCGGGAGGCGTTGGTCAGATCGGTGACGTGCACGCCCCGGTTCGGCCCACCGGTCATGCACCACAGCAGCCACGTGTCGACGGTGCCGAACATGAGGTCGCCGGCCTCGGCGCGCGCGCGTGCGCCGGGCACGTTGTCCAGCACCCACCGGATCTTCGGACCGGCGAAGTACGTCGCAAGCGGAAGTCCGGTCTTGGCGGCGAACCGGCGCGGGTTGCCGTCTGCGAGCTCGTCGCAGATCTCCTTGGTCCGCGTGTCTTGCCATACCAGGGCGTTGTACACCGGATTGCCGGAGACCCGGTCCCAGATGATCGTCGTCTCGCGCTGCTGGGTGATGCCGACGGCCTTGATGTCGGACAGGTGCAGATCGGACTTCGCCAGTGCCGCACCCATCACCTCGCGCGTGTTGTTCCAGATCTCGGCTGGATCGTGCTCCACCCAGCCCGGGGCGGGGAAGATCTGCCGGTGCTCCTTCTGCTCGGACGCGATCGGCAATCCGGCGTGGTCGAAGATGATCGCCCGGGTCGACGTCGTGCCCTGATCGACCGCCATCACTGCTTCTGTCATGTCTCCTCCACTGTGGTGCGGGCCGCCGCGACCCATGCTGGAACCTAGCGCGTGCAGCCCTGCCGCGGCGCGGTGGCGGGCATCCCGTCGGCAGTGCCGGTCTGCGAAGATGCTGCCGACGACGGAGGTGGCATGTCAGGCAACATCACAAGGTCCGAAGCTCAGCAGCGCAGCGCCCTGCTGAGCGTGACGGGCTACGACGTGGCCTTGGATCTCACGACCGGTCCGCAGCGGTTCGCCAGCCGGACCAGAGTCACGTTCACGTGCCGGCAGGCGGGCGCGGCAACCTGGATCGACATCGTCGCACCGCGGGTGCGAGCCGTGACGCTGAACGGTACTGCGCTGGATCCGGCGGCGGTCTTCGACGGCGAGCGGATCGCGCTGACGGACCTCGGCGCGGAGAACGAGCTCGAGGTGGAGGCCGAGTGCGCCTACATGAACACCGGAGAGGGTCTGCACCGCTTCGTCGATCCGGTGGACGACGAGGTCTACCTGTACACCCAGTTCGAAACTGCCGATGCCCGCCGCGTGTACGCGACCTTCGAGCAGCCCGACCTCAAGGGCACGCTGACGCTGTCGGTCACCGCACCGGACCACTGGCAGGTGGTCTCCAACACCGATCCCGGGGACCCGGTCCCGGTCGCCGACGGCGTCGCCCGCTGGGACTTCCCCACCACCGAGGTGATGTCCACCTACATCACCGCACTCGTCGCCGGGCCCTACCATCGGGTGCGCGACGTCTATGCCGGGGCCTACGGGAGCATCCCGCTGGGCATCCTGTGCCGCAACTCGATGGCGCAGTACCTCGACGCCGAGGCCATCTTCACCCTCACCAAACAGGGGTTCGCCTTCTTCGAGAGCGCCTTCGGGATGGGCTACCCGTTCGGCAAGTACGACCAGCTGTTCGTGCCCGAGTTCAACGCCGGGGCTATGGAGAACGCCGGCTGCGTCACGTTTCGGGAGGACTACGTCTTCCGCTCCAGGGTCACCCGTGCCGCCTACGAGTCGCGGGCGAACACGATCCTGCACGAGATGGCCCACATGTGGTTCGGCGACCTCGTCACGATGCGGTGGTGGGACGACCTGTGGCTCAACGAGTCCTTCGCCGAATGGGCCTCGCACTTCGCCTCCGTCAACGCCACCGAGTTCACCGATGCCTGGACCTCCTTCGCCAACGGTCGCAAGGCGTGGGCCTACCGTCAGGACCAGCTGCCCTCGACCCACCCCATCGCGGCGGACATGGTCGATCTGGACGCCGTCCAGACGAACTTCGACG
Organism: uncultured Actinomycetota bacterium; assembly: GCA_963766005.1. Lineage (GTDB taxonomy): Bacteria > Actinomycetota > Actinomycetes > S36-B12 > CAVXYG01. The sequence continues at coordinate 75,775 of CAVXYG010000010.1, forward strand.
GCATCACCTACGCCAAGGGCGCCTCGGCGCTGAAGCAGCTCGTGGCATGGGTGGGCGAAACCGAATTCCTCGCTGGCCTGCGCACCTACTTCGCTGAGTTCGCCTGGCGCAACACGACGCTGGAGGATCTGTTCGGCCACCTCGAGCAGTCCAGCGGACGCGATCTCTCTGGCTGGGCGCAGCAGTGGCTGCAGACCTCCGGCGTCAACCTGCTGCGACTGGATATCACCACCGACGATGCCGGTGTCATGGTCGCGGTCGCGGTGGTGCAGGAGCCGCCGGCGGCACCGCCCGGTCTGCCGCCCGTCCTGCGCGACCATCGCATGCGGATCGGGCTGTTCGACAGTGTCGAGGGCATGCTGCGCCGCACCGGCGAGGTGGAACTCGACGTGACCGGTGAGCGCACCGTCGTCGCGGAACTGCTCGGGCGGCAACAACCGGACCTCCTCCTGCTCAACGACGCCGACCTCACCTACGCCAAGATCCGCCTCGACGAGCGCAGCATCGGCACCGCGATCTCCGGGCTGGCGCGTCTCGAGGACTCGCTGGCCCGATCCCTCATCTGGGGCGCCGCATGGGACATGGCGCGCGACGCGGAACTCACCGCCGGGCAGTTCATCGACCTCGTCATCAGCGGGATCCCCGGCGAGTCGGAGATCTCAGTGGTGCAGAACGTGCTGCGCCAGGCCCTCACGGCGATCGACGCCTACTCAGCACCCCAGCATCGGGAGCTCTACCGGGAGCGTCTCGCGGATGCGACGCGCAACTGGATCGACGAGGCCGATCCGGGCAGCGATCGGCAACTCGCGCTCCTACGAGCGCACGCATCCGTTGCGACGCGGCCAGCGCACCTGGATTTCCTGGCCGGACTGCTCAGCGGCGAGGTCGAGGTCACGGACCTGGCCGTCGATACCGATCTGCGCTGGACCGTGCTGGCGCGGCTGGCGGCGACCGGTCGCGCCGACGCCGCCGGCATCGAGGCCGAGCTGCAGCGGGACCGGACTGCTGCGGGCAACCGGCAGCACGCCTTCGCCATGGCTGCTCGACCCCGTGCGGAGGCCAAGGAAGCTGCGTGGGAGGCCTGCGTGGAGCGAGACGAACTGCCCAACGCGATGCTCGAGGCGACCATGGCCGGCCTCGTCCAGCCTGAGCAGGCGGAGCTGTTGCGGCCCTACCGCGATCGCTACTTCGCAGCCCTGCCCAGGTTGTGGGAGCAGCGGACCTACGACACCGCGTCGTCGCTGACGTTGATGCTGTTCCCCTACCACCTGGTGGAGACCGGGACGCTGGAGGCTGCCGACGCGTTCCTCGCCACAGAGCAGCACCCAGGCGCCGCCCGACTCGTCGCCGAGGGCCGAGACACGGTCGCGCGCTCGCTGCGCGCGCAAGCGGCAGACGCCGGCTGATGGCCCGCACCGATATCGCGGCCAGCCTGGTCGTCACGCGACTGGCCGCCGATCTGCCCATCCCGCCGGAGGCCACGACGTCGCGCGTCGTGGTGAACAACGATGCGGTCCGCGTGATCGAGTTCGCGATGGCCGCCGGACAGGAGCTCACCGACCACTCGGCCCCGCGGCCGGTCGTCGTGCAGATGCTCGAGGGGTCGCTGGATTTTCACACCCTCGGGAAGACTGCGACGCTCGTGCCAGGCGATGTCGTCTACCTTGCGCCCGACGAGCGGCACGGCCTCGTCGCTACCGCCCCCTCGCGGTTCTGCCTGGTCATGGTGATGATGACGGCCGGGTGATCGACGGTCCCCCCGGGTCCGGATCCAGGCCGCGACGCCGCACTCTGCGGCGGGTGCGCCCGGGCACCCCGGACTGGGCGCGGGGCTCCCTGTGACGTACCCTCTGGCCCATGGCCGACGCCCGCACGCCAAGCCCGCGCACGACTCCCGCCAACGCCGCGGGAGCGCCCGCCGAGCCGCAGCCTCCCGGACCGGTCGCGACTCCAGCGCAGACGCTGGCCGCGACAGCCGGCGACGACGCGTCGGGCCCCGCGTCGCCCGCTCGGCCGCGGGGAGCGAAGAAGGCCGCGGCCAAGAAGACCGCCCCGGCGAAGAAGGCCGCAGCCAGGAAGACCGCCCCGGCGAAGAAAGCCGCCGCCAGGAAGACCGCCCCCACATCGAGCGACGTGGCGGCGTCGCCAGCCACGACGACATCGACGCGCTCCGCATCGCCGCGCACGTCGGCTGCAGCGGCACCGGGCCGTGCGACGCCCAACCGGCGCAATGCCGCAGCGGCCACGGCAACGGATCCCGCGGCTCCGGCATCCGAGGCGGCGCCCGCCGAGCCCGCGCTCGAGCCCGTTGGCTCGACCTCTGCCTCGCCCGCGGCCGCGACGACACGTCGCCGCCCGTCCGGCGCCCGGCCGGGCACCACCCGAAGCCAGGCGCAGGCCGGCGGGCCGCGCACCGCCAGGCCGCGGGTTCTCCCACCCGCGCCTCGCTTGCCGCGCGCGGGCAGGACGGTCCTCGACGGACTCGGTATTCCGGTGTTCGGCGCCCGCCACGGCTCCGTTGACATGGTCGACTGGTCGACACTGCACGAGGACCACCGGCGCCATCCGCTGGTGTCCTTCCTTCGGCACCGTCGCTGGATCTACGCCACGGCAGCCACCGATCGCCTCTTCGTCGTGGTGGCCGTTGTGGACGGCGGTGTCAGCGGCACGGCCTTCTGCATGATCACCGACTTGCAGACCGGCGAAACCATCGCCAACTCGTCCCGGCCCGGTGCCGCACGGCCTCTGGTCCATGTGGCCGACCACCCCATGGAAGGCCTGGCCGCGTCCTACCGCCTTCCCGGCACGGAGTACCGGATGCAGCGCGAGCGGGGCAGCACCGAGACCCGGATCTCGGTACGGCTGCGTACCACCACCGAGTCGCTTCCCGGGCTGCGCTGGATCCCCGGGATCGCCCGTATCCCCGGTGTGCGGGACTTGCCGACCGCGTCGTCGCGGCCGTGGCTCGACATCGATCTGACGCTGGAGCCGACCGTTGCAGCGCCGCTCACGGCCGTCAGCAAGGTGCAGGCCGACGGCGGGCTGGTGACCAGCACGGTGAAGACCGCAGCCATGAACACCTGGGGCACCGTCACGGTGCACGGCCCGGATCCCGAGGACCCTCCGCAGACGCTCTCGCTGGACGGCGGGACGGGAGGCATGGACTACACCAACGGATTCCTGCCGCGGCACACGGCCTGGCAGTGGGCGTCCACCACCGGTCGGCTGGATGACGGGCGGCTGTTCGGGCTCAACCTCGTCAGCCAGTTCTCCGGCATCGGCGACGAGGCCAACGAGAACGCCGCCTGGCTGGACGGCGCGCTCGTGCCGCTCGACCCAGCGGTGCGAGTGCTCTTCGACAAGAACGACCTGATGAAGCCCTGGACGGTCCGCACCGTCGACGGCGCGGTCCACTTGCGGTTCCAGCCGTTGGCAGTGCACCGCGAAGGGCTGAATCTGGGCGTGATCCGCAGCCGCTTCGTCCAGCCGACGGGGCTGTTCAGCGGGCACCTCATGATCGAGGGCGAGCGGATCGTCATCGACCGGATGCCCGGGGTGGTGGAGGACCAGGACATCCACTGGTAGTCGGACCGGCGCCGGTCCGACGCTGCTACGGCCGCGTGATCGCGTCCACGAGTTCCTGCACCAGGGGGATGTTCGGCAGGTCTTCCAGCAGCACGGCGTTGCCGTCGGCATCGCACAGCGGCACCCGCCAGTTCGGGTACTCCTGGTCGGTGCCCGGCTGGTTCTGCGCCCGCCGGTCCCCCACCGCATCGGGCAGCGACAAGCCCAGCATCACCGCGGGCGACACGCCGAGATAGCGGTGCAGAGCGATGAGCAGACCGTGCTCGGAATCGTCGTCGGCGCCGAGCATCCCGTACTCGCGCAGCCGCGCGCGCCACATCGCCAACTCCTCGGCCAGCGACTCCCGCTCCTCCGTCGCGCTGCGCGCCAGCAGCCCCAGCTCGTCGCGGATGCGGACGTGCTCGCCGGCCAGGTAGCCGGCCGTCGGCGGGAGGTCATGCACCGTGACGCTGGCGAGCACATGCTGGCGCCACTCGTGGGGGCGTCGGATATCACCGTTGGGGTGGCGCTCGAACCACAGGATCGAGGTGCCCATGACGCCCCGCTGCAGCAGGTAGTCCTGGATCCAGTCCTCGACCGTGCCGAGGTCCTCCCCGACCACGAAGGCGCCGGCGCGATGCGCCTCGAGCACCAGAATCCCGACCAACGCCTCGTGGTCGAAGCGCACGTAGGTTCCGTGGAAGGGCTTCATGCCCTCCGGCACCCACCACAGTCGGAACAGGCCCAGCACGTGGTCGACCCGAATCCCGCCGGCGTGACGCAGGATCGTGCGCAGCATGTCTCGGTAGGGCAGGAACCCGGCCTCGGCCAGGGCGTCTGGCCGCCACGGCGGTTGCGACCAGTCCTGCCCCATCTGGTTGTACATATCCGGCGGCGCCCCGACCGTCACCCCCGACGCCATGACCGACTGCAGCGCCCATGCGTCGGCCCCGTCGGCATGGACGCCGACGGCGAGGTCGTGCACCAGTCCGGCCCGCATGCCAGATCGCCTCGCCGCGGCCTGCGCCTCGTCGAGCTGCTCGTCGACCAGCCACTGCTGCCACATGAAGAAGTCGATCCGGTCGGCGTGATCGGCACGGAACTCGGCAACTGCGGAACTGTGCGGGTCCCGATACTCCGCCGGCCACTCGTGCCAGTCGTTACCGAACTCCTGGCTCAGCACGCACCAGGTGCCCCAGTCGACCAGGCCCGGTCCCTCGATCTTGTAGAAGGCGTCCAGGCTGGCCTGCCGGCCCGGGGTGCGGGGCGAGCCGTACAGGATCTCCAGCGCCCGCAGCTTCGCCGCCCACACCACATCGCGGTCGAGCAGATCCGCGGAGGTGTTCTTGGCGCGCAACGGTTCGCCCAGCGCCGTGATCGCCGCGCGCTCGTCCTCGCTGAGGTAGGCGTACTCGGGGACCGACTCGACCCGCAGGTACAGCGGACTGGCGAACCGCTTCGTAGCGGGCAGGTAGGGCGACGGCGCCATCGGCGGCACCGGCGAGGCGGCGTGCAACGGGTTGACCAGGATGTGATCGGCTCCCAGCGAAGCGCTCCAGGTCGCCAGGTCCTGCAGGTCCACGATGTCGCCGAGCCCCCAGGAGCGGGCCGAGCGCATCGAGTACACCTGCGTCATGAAGCCCCAGAACCGGCCGGCGTGCAGCGTCGGAGCGTCGAGGCTCGCCGGAGTCACCACCAGCGGGCACTCCGCACCGAGCTCGCCGGACTCGGCACGCAGCGTGTGCCAGCCCAGCGGCAGGTCGCCGGGAATGGCGAACGTCGCCTCACCGATGAGTTCGCCGTCCAGCATCTGCGGCGGGATGTAGCGATCCACCTGGTGGATGTCGTGCCGGGTTCCGCCGTCCTCCAACTCGATCCACATCCGCACCGATGACCCGTGCGGGAGGTGTACCCAGCAGTCGCGCCACTGCCCGGCGCTGGTGACGAACACCGGCGGCAGCATCCGACGCCACGGGGCCAGTCGGCGTTCCTGCAGGGCTGCGGCGACATCCTCCGGGGTCTCGCACTCGACGCCCAGCGCCGTGAGCACCGAGGTGACGGTGTCCGCGGACACCTTCACCAGTTCACCGCCCTGATCCCAGTACTCGGTTGCGACGCCGAACGTCTCAGCCAGTTCGGCCAGTTCGGGCGAGACCTCGGGTCCCATCACCTTCACCACAGTGCATGCCTCCGCTGCATCCAGGGCCGCGCCTGCTCGAGTTGGGCGGCTATCGAAATCATGGTCGATTCGTCGAAGGGACGCCCGACGATCTGGATACCGACCGGCAGGCCGGACTCGGTCCAGTGCAGCGGCACGCTGATCGCGGGCTGTCCGGAGATGTTGTACGGGCTGGTGAACGGCGTGAATGCCTTCTGCGCCGCGAAGTCCGCCGCCGGATCGTCGTCGTCGCGCAGGCTCCCCACGAGCGCGGGCAGCTTCGCCAGCGTCGGACACAGGACCGCATCGAGATCCCCCATCGCCCGGATACTCTGCCGGCTCAGCATCCGCATGCGCGACACCGCCAGGGCCAGGGCTTCGCCGGTCACCTCTGCGCCCCGCGCCCGCAGCCAGCGTGTCAGCGGCATCAACTCGTGCTCCCGGGCCGGGTCAACCGGGGCCAGCAGCGACAGCACGGTCCAGACCGCCTCGAATTCCGGCACCACCTCCGGCGCGAACGGCCGCTGGACCTCGACCACTTCGTGCCCCAGGTCGGCGAGCAGCGCGGAGGCCTCCTCGTAGGCCACGATCACGTCGGCGTCCAGGGCTGTCTCGGCGATCACCGGGTCGCGGTAGCGGCCGATGCGCAGTCGACCCGGGTCGCGGGATGCCGCGGCGAGGAACGTCGGTCCGGGGCTGGGCGGCGGGGTCCGGGTCGGGTCGTCCGGTGCCGAGCCAGCGAGGACATCGAGCAGCGCCGCCGCATCGGCAACCGTGCGCGCCAAGGGACCCTGGACCGCCAGGTCTCCCACCGAGTCGCCGAACGGTCCATTGCTCACCCGCCCACGGGAGGGCTTGATCCCCACCAGTCCCGTCACGCTGGCCGGGATGCGGATCGAGCCACCGCCGTCGGAACCCTGCGCCAGCGGGGCCAGCCCGGTCGACACCGCCGCGGCCGCTCCTCCGCTGCTCCCACCGGCGGACCGCTCGAGGTCCCAGGGGGTGCGGGCCGGGGGGGCGATGAGGTTCTCGGTATAGCAGGGCGATCCGAACTCCGGCGTGTTCGTCGTGCCGGTGCAGACCAGGCCCGCCGACCGCATGCGACCGACCACGTAGTCGTCGATCTCCGGGACGACCTCCAGTACCCGAGACCCGAACCGGCTACGGACACCCGCCATGAGGTTGAGGTCCTTGATCGGCGCCACGACGCCATGGAGCACGCTGAGGTTGCCGGTCGAGCGCCGGACCGCATCGTCTGCTGCCTCCGCCTGGGCCAGAGCGAGGTCGGCGGTCATGCCGACAAAGGCGCCGACGCGGGGACCCAATTCCCGGCTGCGCCGCAGATAGTGCTCCGTCAACTCGCGCGAACTGATGGAGCGGGCGCGGATCGCCTCGGCCTGCTCCAGCGCAGTGAGGTCGTGCAGCTGGGTCATCTCACCGTTCCTCGCGCTTCAGCTCCCGCAGCGCCTCCTTGGCGGCCTTGGTCTTGCGCCGGTGGCGCAAGCCTTGGGCGCCCAGCGCCAGCACGGCCCCGAGGATGAGCGTCGCCCCGAGCACGATGAACAGCGGCATGTCGACGGAGGTGAACACGAAGTCCACCTCGACCGATTGCGCATTGCGCAGCAGGAAGATGGTGGTGATGACCGCCACGAACACCCATGCGGCAGTCTTGGCGTTGCGCTGCAGGTCGCTGCCGCCGCGTCGCAACGGACGCTGCGGGTCCTGCCGCGGCGCAGGCTCCTGCGGCTGCGGCGACGTCTGCGACCCTTCGTCCGACACGGCCTTAGGCTATCCGCTTCTGCGCCGCAGCGTTCGCCAACATGCGGGGCGGCCGCGAGACTGGGCGCATGACGACTCCCCAGCGTCCCGACCTCCCGTCCCCGACCGAGGGCACCCCCCGCGGCGTGCTGGAGCACCTGCCCGACGGCAGCGGCCGACGCTGCCTGGTCACCGGCGCCACCGGCTACATCGGCGGCCGACTGATCCCCGAGCTGCTCGAGGCCGGCTTCACCGTTCGGGTGCTGGCGCGTCATCCCGAGCGGCTGCGGGACAGGCCGTGGCACGACCGCGTCGAGATCGCGACCGGCGACGCGCTGGAGCCGGATGCCGTCTCCGCGGCGCTGGCCGACGTCGAGATCGCCTACTACCTGCTGCATTCCTTGAACACCGGCCCGGGGTTCGAGGCGACCGAGCGGGAGATGGCGCAGACGTTCGCCGGGGCGGCCGTCGAGCAGGGGGTCAGCCGCATCATCTACCTCGGCGGGATGATGCCGCCGCTGCCGGCCGGCAGGCTCTCCGCGCACCTGCGCAGCCGGGCCGAGGTCGGTTCGATTCTGCGCGGCTCCGGCGTGCCCACGGCCGAACTGCGCGCCGCGGTGATCCTGGGCTCCGGATCGGCGAGCTTTGAGATGATGCGCCACCTCACCGAGCGCCTGCCGGTCATGGTGACGCCACGCTGGGTGAACACCCGCACCCAACCGATCGCCGTGCGCGACGTGCTGCACTACCTGGTCTGCGCCGCGGACCTGCCGCCGGAGGTGAATCGGTCCTTCGATATCGGCGGCCCCGACGTCATGACCTACCGCAGCATGATGGACGGCTACGCCGAGGTTGCCGGGCTGCCGAAGCGGCGGATCTATCCGATCAACGTCCTCACGCCGAGCCTCAGCAGCCACTGGGTAGGGCTGGTGACGCCGGTGCCGAACAGCATCGCCAGGCCGCTCGTGGACTCGCTCTCCTATGAGGTCGTGGTGCGCGACGACGACATCGCCGACTACATCGCCGACCCACCCGGGGGACTGCTCGACTTCCGCACGGCGGTCTCCTACGCCTTGGCCCGGGTCCGGGATGCCGATGTGCCGACGCGGTGGTCGAGCGCCTCGGTGGCCGGGGCGCCCAGCGACCCGCTGCCCACCGATCCCTCATGGTCGGGCGGAACCCTGTACTCCGACGTGCGCGAGATCACCGCTCATGCACCGATCACGGTGACGTGGCGCGTCGTGGAGGGGATCGGCGGCGAGCACGGCTGGTACTCCAGCATGTGGATGTGGCGCATCCGCGGCCTGATGGACCGCTTCGTGGGGGGTGTGGGGCTGCGGCGCGGTCGACGCGACCCCAACCACCTGCGCGTCGGCGACGCGCTGGACTTCTGGCGCGTGGAGGAGCGGTTGTCGCCGCACCTGCTGCGACTCCGGGCGGAGATGAAGCTGCCCGGTCTGGCATGGCTGGAGTTCGCCCTGGAGGAGTCGGACGGCGAGACCCTCATGCGACAGCGTGCGCTGTTCCACCCGCGAGGGCTCTTCGGCCACGCCTACTGGTGGTCGGTGTTCCCGTTCCACGCATTCGTCTTCCCGCCGATGATCCGGCACCTGGCGCTGGAGGCCGAGCAGTTGGCGGCGGCGGAGGCGATCGACGCCGATCGGACAGCTGCACCTGCCGGCGTCGGCGCAGTCTGGGACGATCCGCGGGCTGCCGGGTAGGGCGGGACAGCCAGGTCCTGCGCCCTGCTCGACGACGGGCGTGGCCTACCAGCGCGCCGAGTCGGACTCCGCCCTGCCGGCGCACCGGCGGCCGGTCCGGCCCGGCCGCGAGCGACCAGGCTCCCGGGGCGGGAACGCCGCACTCCCCCGCCGTCGGCCGCCGCCTCGAGCGTTCCGACAGCGCATGCGCACGATCCCGAGGCGACGGCTCGCACCATCCGACGCCTGCCACAATCGACGTATGCCAGACACGCCGTACGACGACTTCGGCGGTGAAGCCTTCTTCACCGCGCTGGTGGCGGACTTCTACCGCGGTGTTGCGGAGGACCCGATGCTGCGCCCCATGTACCCGGACATCTGGCTAATGGGTAGAATCGAATAGAACCCCCAAGCCGGACGAAGAATGAAAGGCATGTCTAACAATAGGATGCAGTCCGACATGTCACCGCCGCTGTGTTTTTCATATTCTCCAGAAGGGAGTATGTTGGTTGGGCGGCGGATCGGCGTTGTCGCGGTGACATGCGGCTGATCCTGGACGTTGTGCGCCGAGCAAAGCGAGGCGCTTCTTATCGGGTGAAAGTCCCGTTGTTACAAAACCTAGCCAGTAGTAGCTACCGAGTGTTGCGCAGATGTTAGCTAAGCCATCAAAAATCGCGGGAGATTGCCGCGTTACCAAGATCATTGCCGGAAGTTGCGCCGACAGGCGTGGCATGACGGCTGGCGGAACAGCATCGGCGAAAGCGTACACAGGGAAGTGGCCAGGCCGCAGGGGAGTTCGCACCTCCCCGAAGATTGATACAGCCCCGTAAGCAGCGAGATGTGGGAGCCGACCTTGTAACGTCAGGGGGAAGGCAGCATCTGCACGAGCGCCATGGCGAGCGCGTGCAGGTTCCATCGGGGTCGAGTAAGATCGTGGCACGGTCACAGAGAAGCGTGAACAGATGAGCGGGACGACACCGGAAATGTCGAACCCGACACCTCGAACTCGGGATGCCTCACCGCCGCTCCTGCCGGGCGACCAGCAGGGCGTTGACGACCAACTAACTGAAGGCGCCAGCGCGTGCGGGAGAGGAGTCAGACCCACCCATATTACTCAGAGACGGTAGCGCCGATCACATGGGGAAGGGGTGGGCAGTTAGCCAACGCGGACATAGCACACACGCGAGGGAGACGAATGCTCCCACGAGAAGCGTGTCAAGCACCCTGTCCGCACTGGCCCGGAAGGCGGAGGGCGACAAGAGGCACCGCTTCAAATCGCTCTACAGCCTGATCGACCTGCAGATGCTCTACGAGTGCTTCCGTGGACTGAAGCGCAGCGCCGCGCCCGGTGTGGACGGCGTCACCGTTGCAGACTACGAGAAGAGCTTGGACGAGAACCTGCGTTCGTTACACCGGCGACTGATCGGGAAGCGCTACCGGGCGCAGAACGTGAAACGCCGCTACATCTCGAAGCCAGGGAGCAAGAAATTGCGACCGCTCGGGGACCCGACACTAGAGGACAAGATAGTCCAACGTGCCGCGAGCCAGATACTAGAAAGCATATTCGAAGCAGACTTCTCGGACAGGAGCATCGGCTACCGCAAAGGTAGGCCCGGGGCGCGCGACGCGCTATCAGCTCTCCCGCGAGCTATACCCGGGAACCTACCGTTGGGTGGTCGAGGCCGACATCCGGAAGCTTCTTTGACGACGTGAACCACGGCTGGCTAGTGCGCATGTTAGAGCAACGGGTGGAAGACCGCGCCTTCATCGGGTTGATTCGCAAATGGCTCAAGGCAGGAGTGCTGGAGGCGGGCGAAGAGAACCCGTTGATGCCGGATGCCGGCACGCCACAGGGCGGCGTCATATCCCCCGTGCTGGCGAACATCTACCTGCACTTCGTGCTCGATCGATGGATCGAGAACGTGGTGAAGGCGAACAGCAAAGGCGAAGTGATCTTCATGCGCTACGCCGACGACATCATCGTGTGCTTCGAGCGCCAAGACGACGCGCAACGGTACATGCACAATCTCGGAGGCAGGCTGGCGAAGTTCTCGCTACGCCTCGCCGAAGAGAAAACTGGGCTGGTAAAGTTCAACCGGTGGGAATCCGACAGCCGGGAAATTTACGTTCCTAGGCTTCGACTTCTACTGGGCGCGGACGATACGCAACCGCAGGCACAAGATGGTGAAGCGGCGGACGAACAGGAAGAAATACCAGGCTGCGCTAGCCAAGATGAAAGAGTGGATAAAAGAGGCGAGGAACTGGCCGCTGAGGATGGTCCTCAGTAGCCTGAGGCTGAAGCTGCGAGGCTACTGGAACTACTACAGCGTCATAGGCAACTCCTCGGCGACGTGGAAATACTATTCGGCGATCAAGACGTTGATCTACAAATGGTTGAACCGCAGGAGCCAGAGGGTGAGCTACCGCTGGGGCAAGTTCAAAGAGCTGTTCATCGGGGAATGGAACCTCCCTGCACCACAGGTTGTGGAGCAGGGGGATGCCGGACTCCGGCAGCAGAGCCTAGCCTTGTCAAAAGCTAGCCACGCGTCTTAGGGTGAAGGGACAAAGCAATGAGCGAACGCAAACATCGAACAGCGAGAGACCGGGCGAGTGCGCGGCTAGCTGAGGAGCCCTGTGCGGGAAAATCGCACGCAGGGATCTGCGAGGGGGGCACCCAGAAACGGGTGTCCCTAC
>CAVXYG010000011.1:0-46750 GCA_963766005.1 uncultured Actinomycetota bacterium
TACACCACGGGACGGTCCGCGGCGTCGCCGCGCTCGTCGTCCTCGGTCACCCCGAGCCGGGTGCCGAGCACGAGGCGGAGGTCGTTCAGTGCCAGCAGCCAGGCCCTGGCCTCGTCGGGCGTCATCGCGATGCGGCCCTTGGCATCGGCGCGGTCCAGGCACCCCAGCGCGGCGCGGGTCCGGTCGGCGCGCTGCTGGCGCAGCCCCCGCTCGGTGAACCTGCGGAAGTCCGACGAGGAGGCCTCGTCGTCGGCATAGGCGTCGGGGAACAGCCGCAGCAGCGCCGGGTCCTCTGGCCGCCGGGCCTCGGCCGCGATACCGACGATCCGGGCGAGCGGGTCCTCCTGCTCACTGCGGGCGTCAGGCTCGATCCACCGCAACAGCTGGTCGAGCAGGTCGCGCATCACCACCCGCTCCGTGTCCTCCAGCCGCAGTTCCAGGGACTCTCCCCGCGACCGAAATCCCCGTCGCAGCACGTCAGTCGTCCTTCTGGATCGTCGCCCAGAGGCCAAAGGAGTGCATGGCCGCGGCATCGACCTCCATCTCCTCGCGGCTGCCGCTGCTCACCACCGCCCGTCCCTCCTCATGCACGGCCATCATCAACTGCTCAGCCTTCTTCCGCGGGTAGGTGAAGTAGGTCATGAAGACGTAGGTCACGTACGTCGTGAGGTTCACCGGGTCGTTCCACACGATGGTGACCCAGGGGCGCTCCGGGGCCGTGCGTTGATCCGTCTGCTCCGCCTCGGCGGGGGCCTCCACCGGCGCTATCGACACGCTGCCATGGTGCCACGCAACTGCGACGAGGGGGCGCCGCCCTCGATCCGGCGGCCTAGGCTGGAGCCATGGCACGCTGGGCGCCGCTGGCACCGGCCGCCGCGGATCTGCCGGAGCCGGCGATCCTGCGGCGGATCCGGCACGGCATCATCGGCTCCGACACCGCACTGCAGGGTCCGTTCGGCCGTCTCCGCATGGTCTATGCCGACTACACGGCCAGCGGCCGATCGTTGGACTTCGTGGAGGACTTCATCCGGCAGGCGGTCCTGCCGACCTATGGCAACACGCACAGCGAGAGCAGCACCAGCGGGCGCCAGACGACGCAACTGCGCGAGGACGCCCGGGCGGTGGTCCGGCAGGCCGTCGGCGGGGACCGCGACACTGCCATCATCTTCACCGGCGCCGGTGCCACCGGCGCCGTCGACAGCCTCATCGGGTGCCTGAACCTGCGGCTCCCCGCCGACCTGGACGCCCGCTACGGGCTGTCCGGACACATCCCCCCCGCCGAGCGCCCCGTCGTCTTCATCGGCCCCTACGAGCACCACAGCAACGAACTGCCTTGGCGGGAGAGCATTGCCGACGTCGTCGTCATCCCCGAGACCGCCGACGGCCACATCGATACCGCGGTCCTGTCCGAAGAGCTCCAGCGCTATCCCGAACGCCCGGTGAAGATCGGTTCCTTCAGCGCGGCGAGCAACGTCACCGGCATCATTACCGACACCGACGCGATCACCGCGCTGCTGCACCGGCACGGTGCGCTCGCGTTCTGGGACTACGCCGCCGCCGGCCCCTACCTGCCGATCCGGATGGCGCCGCTGCCGGACGCCCCCGCGACGGGCAAGGACGCGGTGTTCCTCAGCCCCCACAAGTTCATCGGCGGCCCCGGTACCGCGGGCGTGCTCGCGGTACGGCGCCAGCTGCTGACCAACACGGTGCCGGACGTCGTCGGCGGCGGAACGGTGTCGTTCGTCAGTGCCACCGAGCACCACTACCTCGCTGACGCGGAGCATCGCGAGGAGGGCGGCACGCCGGCGATCGTGGAGTCGATCCGCACCGGGCTCGTCTTCGCGCTCAAGCAGGAAGTCGGCACCGACGTGATCGCGGCCCACGAGTCCGACTTCGCGCGACGGGCAATCAGCGCCTGGCAGCAGCACCCGCGCATCGAGGTTCTCGGCAACCTCGATGCCGATCGGCTGTCCATCGTGTCGTTCCTCATCCGAGGCAGCCGCTACCCGTACCTGCACTACAACGCCGTCGTCGCGATGCTCAACGACCTCTTCGGCATCCAGGGACGCGGCGGGTGCTCGTGCGCCGGCCCCTACGGCCACAGGCTGCTCGGCATCGACAGCCGCCGCAGCCGCAGCATCGACCAGCAAGTGGCGCACGGCTGCGACGGGGTCAAGCCAGGCTGGGTGCGCCTGAACTTCAACTACTTCCTCGGCGAAGAGGAGTTCCGCTACCTCGTCGATGCGGTCTGGCTGCTGGCGGAGTACGGCGAACGGCTCCTGCCGCAGTACGTCTTCGACGCCACTACCGGCCTGTGGCGCCACCGCGACGGATCGGCCGAGCCACTGCTGCGGCTGGCGGATGTCGGCTTCGACGCCGACGGCCGCCTGCGCTGGCCGGAGCGGCCGCCTGCCGCGCGATCGCGACTGGACCAGGCCTTGGATCGCGCTGCAGAGATCCTCCGCACTGCTGCTGCCAGCGGTCCGACGGCCGACGCAGCACTGACCTATGATGCGCTGCGCTGGTTCGAGCTTCCGGCGGAGAGCCTCGTGGCGGCACGCAGTCGGGCGCCGTAAGGGCACGCCGTCCGATTCGGCGCGGTGGACTGCGCGCCGGGGGCCGTCGAGCCGAGGCTGAAACCTCAGGACCGCGTGTCCGCCAGTCGGACCGGCGGCACGGGATCTAGGGTCATCGGCGAATGGAACCCGCTGTAGTCGACGAGCACGTGTGCCGCAACGCTGGTGCGGGCACAGATCCGCCGCTCGGCCCCCGGTTGGACCATGATCGTCGCGGCGACCGTCTGGCCGACGGCGAAGTTGGCCGACGAGGTCTGCGGAACCGGCCCGCCGCAGGGCCACACCTGCAGATAGCCGCTCCCCCGCGGTTGCGTCACCGTCAGGTTCACTGCGACGGCCGTGGCCGCGTCCGGAACCGTGACGGCATGCGCGGTCAGGGCCGCCGGCAACGCGCCGCCGGTTCGGGTGTCCAGCAGTCGGCGCCCCGGAACCGACGAGAAGGCCGACTTGCCCTGGAACGATCCGGTGATGTCGACCACGATGTGGGCAGTCGACGTGGTGCGGATGCAGAGCCGGCCGTCACGCCCGGGCTCGGCGATAGCGAGGTTGGCCACGATCTGCCCGCCGGTGTAGTTCAGCGCCGAGGTCGGTGCCGCAGCACCGCACGCGGCCACGACCAGGTGGCCCGGTCCCTCGGGACTCACGGCTGTCAGGTTGAGCACTACGGTCGACGCACCGCGGGGCACCGTGATGGCACGCTCGCCCCCGGCCTGGACCGGTGCGCCGGAACGGGTGTCCAGGAGCCGCTGCGGACTGCTCGCCGCGAAACGGGACCCGAACGGGGCGTAGCCGAAGTAGTCGACGATGACATGCGAACGCGCGGAGCTGAACACGCAGACCCGGTTGGCCGATCCGACGGCGACGATGGCGCTGTTGGCGACGGTCGCGCCCCGGGTGAAGTTCACGTTGGACGTCGTGGGCCGCTGCTGTCCGCAGGGGAACACGGTTGCGTAGCCGGCACGGTCAGGCCCGGTGATCGTCACGGTTGCCCCGGCAGCCGCAGCCCGATCCGGGATGGTGACCGGCAGCGTCTGACCGGCGGCCAGCGGGGAGGCGCCGCGACGGGTGTCGGTGAGCCGCTGCGGAGCCAACGAGCGGAAGTCCGGGGGCGAGGCGACGGCGGCGGTGATATCGACGAGCACGTGGCTCGGCGCGCTGCTCACCAGGCAGATCCGTCCGCCCTCACCGACTTCGACGAACGCCGCGTTCGCCACGGTGCGGCCAGCGGCGTAGTTCAGCGCGGACGTGCTCGGAGCGGCCGAGCCGCAAGGGTAGACGGTGAGATGGCCGGTGCTGGAAGGCTGCACAGCGGTGAGGTTGACGAACGCGGCCGCCGCGCCCGGCACGGGCACCGAGCGCACCGCGCCTGCCGCCAGCGCCGTGGTCCGGCGGCTGTCCAGCAACCGCAGCGGCGGGCGCGGCACCAGATCGGCACCGGCACCCAGCGTCCCGACGAGGTCAACGATGAAGTGTGCGCGGCTGGCCGTCTGCACGCACAGCTGCCCGCCGGGGCCGAGCGCCCCCACGTACAGATTCGCCACGGTCTGGCCTGCGGCGTAGTTCAGCAGGGAGGTCTCCGGAGCGGTGCCGTTGCACGGGTAGGCCTTGACCCAGCCCGGCGCTTCAGGTTCGGTCACGGTCACCGTCACCGCCGCGGCCCCATCGGCAGGGACAGCGACCCTCGTGACTGATCCAGCAGCCGGCTTGGTGCCGCTGCTGCGGGTATCGCTCAAGCGGTTCGCCTTCGGGGCGAAGGAGGACTCGTCGGGGAAGTAGCCGACCACGTCGAGCAGGAGATGCGCACGGGCCGAGGCCTGCAGACAGATGCGGCCATCGGAGGAGACCTCGGCGATGGTCGTGGCGGCAACGGTCTGGCCGGCGGTGAAGTTGGCCACCGATGTTGTCGACGCCTTCCCGCACGGGCCGATCTGCAGGTGTCCGGACGCGGCCGGGTCGGTCACCGTTGCGTTGACGACGACCGCGGCGGCCTGCGCCGGTACTCCCCGGGCACCGGCGACCCGCACGGGCAGCGGCACGCCGGCCGGCTGGCGGGTGTCGTTGCCGATCGCGTAGGCCAGGGCGCTGAGTCCTGCCGCGTAGAAGTCGTCCTCGATGCCGCCGAGATTCCACACCGAGATCCCGGCCAGCCCGTATTTCCCGGCCAGCCGGAGCCGCTCCTGGGCGGTGCGCTGATCGCCGAACCAGATGCGCCGCTCGGCGGTACAGGTCCGCGGCGTCGCCACGCCGTCCTGCTGCACCGTGCCCGCGGTCTCTTCCTCGTAGTCGAGGTACCACTCGCCATAGCCGCCGTGCCATACCGGCGTGGTCCCCGTCGACTTCGCGATGCTGCGGATCGCGCTCAGGCTGCGGGACGCCCGTGGCCGGTCCGCAGTCCACTCCGCCGGGCACCCGTTCGTCCGGTACCGCCCCGCGGCGTCGGTGCGAACCCAGTCGCGCCCGTACTGGTGCACGCCGAGGGAGACCTTGTCGGCATTCCCCGCGCCGACCTGGGCCACTGCGGATCGCGCCACCTGGTCGGCCCACGTCGTGGGGCCGACCGGCCCCTCCTTGCTGACGTTGTAGTCGTAGGCCATGAGCCGCAGTCGGTCGATGGAGCCGATGATGTCCGACCAGGCGAAGACCCAGTACCCGCCGCTGTCGTTGGGAACGCCGTTGCGGAAGGGGGCGTATCCCCCGGGGACCGTGACCGACAGCAGCTTGCCGGCGCGGTGCAGCGCCCGCGATGCCCGCGCGACGAAATCGACGAAGCGCGGCCTGGTCTGGGTCCAGGACGCAGACCCGTCGTTGAAGGCCATGTTCTCCCAGTCGAGGTCCACGCCGTCCACTCCCGCGGCGATGGCACGGGCGGCGAGCAGATCGGCGAGCGCCTGGCGACGGTCGGCAGTGGACAAGTACTCGGAGAGCTGGCGCTTGCGGGAGCCGTTGAGGTCGGTGTGCGTGGCGTACACGGTGACGCCGCGCGAGCGCAGGGTGTCCCGGATGTCCGCATACCGGCGGTTCGTCGCCCCGGTCGTGCACGCTCCCCCGTTCGCCTGGTCGATGAGGCAGGCGGGATCGTCCGGGCCGTTGAAGGCCCACATGAACTGCATGACCTCGCCGGTCACGTCCCCGCCGCGCGTTGCCACGGCCGAGGCATCCGCGCGATCGGCCCACCAGCCCAGCCAGCCGGAGATCAAGCGCGGTCCGTCGGCGGCGCGCGCCGAGCTCGAGGGCAGCGCCGCCACCAGACCTGCCGCCAGGGCGACAGCCAGCCCAAGGGCCAGCGCGCTCGTGCGAAGCTGCGACCGGGCCACCGCTCCCCCTTCCGGCGCTCGCGACCTCGAGGCTCAGGACGAGCATCGAGCCTCACCAGCGCCCCTGTGCAGCCTAACCACGACAGCGGTCGCGAAGGAAGGGGCAGATTCGGCTGCGGGGGTCGCCCGAGCACGTCCGGCACGGCAGCCGGGCTGCTGGGCCGAGGTCGGCTCTCAGCGCAGCAGTCGAGCCGTGTCGTTGGCCGCAGCCACGACGACGGGCCCGGCGCGAGCAGGATCCAGCCCGACCATGCTGACGATGCCCACTGCGGACTCCAGCCAGGGGACACCGTGCACCGGTGCGGCCACCGAGAACCCGCCGAGCTGCGCGTCCTGCCCGGCGATGAACTGCTGCGGATCGACTGTTCGGCCGGAGGTCCGGCTCAACAGCGCCGCACGGCCGGCGATACTGCGGTCGGCTGGGTGCCGGGCCCCCACCCGCAGCGCCACATGGACATCGGTACGGGCCGGCTCCATGACCGCCACGACGAGGCCGTCGGTGCCGTCGAGCAGCGTCAGATGGGAAGTGGCGCCGACGGCGTCGGCCAATCGCCGCAGCACGGGCAGTGCGGCATCCCGCAACATCGGCTGAATCTGGCGGGCCAGCGACAGGGAAGCCACACCGAGGCGGCACCTGCCGTCGGCCGCTCGGCGCAGGAAGCCGTGCTGGTCCAGCGTCGCCACGAGCCGGTACACCACCGTGCGGCCCACGCCGAGCTCGGCGGCGATATCGGTGACGGTGAGGCCCTCCGGGTGCGCGGAGAGCAGTTCCAGGACCCGCAGCCCACGATCGAGAGTCTGACTGGTTTCGGTCCCCATCCCGGCGGCTCAGGAGTCCTGATTGCCGGAGTTGGGCAGTCCTTCGTAGATCTTCTTGCAGTCCGGGCACACCGGGAACTTCTTGGGGTCGCGGCCGGGGGTCCAGACCTTGCCGCACAGCGCCACGACCGGGTCGCCCGTCATGGCGCTCTCGACGATCTTCTCCTTGCGGACGTAGTGGGAGAACCGCTCCTGATCGCCCGGCTCCTGCAACTGGGTCGCCGGCTCCTCGAGGAGGGTTCCGCCGGTTCTGGGATTCGCCAGGGGGGTCACGTCCGCCATGCCCCCATGGTACGGGAATAGGGCGCAACATCCACTGCGTTAATACCCCCGAGGGTATCGAACCGATGCCCTCTCCGATCAGCTAGGGAAGGGCAGCCATATGGCTCCGATCGATCTGACCGCCGACACCTTCGAATCCACCGTGATGGGCAACGACATCGTGCTGGTCGATTTCTGGGCCGCCTGGTGCGGGCCGTGCCGAATGTTCGCCCCCGTCTTCGAGAAGGCTGCGGAGCAGCACACCGACATCACCTTCACCAAGGTGGACACCGAGGCCGAGCCCGCTCTGGCCGCCAGCTTCCAGATCACCAGCATCCCCACCCTGATGGCCATCCGCGAGGGAGTCGTGCTCTACGCGCAGCCGGGCGCACTGCCGGCGCCGTCGCTGGAAGAGCTCATCAGCAAGGTGCGCGAGGTCGACATGGCCCAAGTCCGCGAGGAGATCGCCGCCCAGCAGCAGGCCAATCCGGAGTAGCTGAGGGCGCATCCTGTCAGGGTTCAACCACGCCTTGAAACGTTTCGGGCATGTTACGTGGCGGCAATCGGGGCGATTCCCCCAGATGGGTCAACTGATCCTGTCGGGATCTGCGGAAGGTAGTGACAGGTTGTTGATCTTCGCTATAGCGTGATCTCGCATCACTCATCGGCGAGGGAGGCACCACATGCCGCAGCAGCCGCTAGCTCAGGTCCCGTCGGACGTTGTCTGGCAATGGCAGGAGATCGGCGCTTGTCGGCAAGCCGACCCAACGCTGTTCTTCCACCCGCAGAACGAGCGAGGACTCGCCCGGGCGCGACGGGATAGGGCGGCCAAAGCGGTCTGTGCGGCCTGCCCGGTGCGCATCGAGTGCGCCGACTACGCCATCCGTGCCCGGGAGCCCTACGGCGTCTGGGGCGGCCTCACAGAGGAGGACCGCGAAGCGATCTACGCGCGCATCCCCATCGCGGTCTATCCGCGAACTCGGGGCGAGGGCGCCAAGCGCTGCGCGGACCAGATCAACGACGCGATCTCCCCCAACGCCCTCGGCATCGCCTGAGCGACGGCGACGCGAGAGGCCTGCCGGTCCAGGATCCCGGGACCGGCAGGCCTCGTCCGGCGGTGGGCGATGGCACCACGACCCACGAGCGCTGTCCTCCGGTGCTGGCGTGCGACGCCGGACCCCGTCGCCTCACCCCCGAATCCGCCGGCCGGCCCGGTCGATAAGCCCGTGGCAGCAGCCCGGACGACCACGTGGTGGCGCGCGCCGTCACCCTCGCCGTATGGGTGACGCGGCCGCCGGGCCGCCGTTGCCGCCTGTGAGCGCCGCCGTTGCCGCCTGCGAGCACCGGCGACGAGGTCTCGGAAGTGCACCCCGCAGGACCACCAGGGGCCTGCCAGTCACCGGATCGGCGGTCTCGGCCGGAACTGCCCCCGCGGGATGAAGCCGCCTCCTCGCAGCTGGTGTTGGCGGGCTGAGGGCCCGCCGGATCCCCGTTGGGCGATCGGATCGGCCTCCGGGCCGAGGAGCACCGGAGCCGACGCCGATGGGTTGCGCCAGGACCGGGCGGGCACCTCTCAACAACGGGAAGCCCCGTCGACACCGAGGCGTCGACGGGGCTTCCGCATGGGATCCGAAGGATCAGGTTCCGCCGATCGGTGATGCCGATCCGACGAACATGAACACACAGATGAGCACGAACAGGATCACCAGCAACGGAGCCACGAACCGGAGATAGCGGTCGTACCCCACCTTGGCCAGCGTCAGACCACCCATCACGATCGCGGAGGTCGGCGTGAACAGGTTCACCCAGCCCGAGGCCGACTGGAAGCCGGTCACCACGATGGCGCGGGAGACGTCAGCGAAGTCGGCCAGCGGCGCCATAATCGGCATCGCCAGTGTCGCGTGCCCGGAGGACGACGGCACCAGGAAGGCCAGCGGAATGTTCACGATGAACATCACCACGGCGAAGACCCCGGATGTCAGGCCCGAGACCACACCCTCCAGCGAGTTCAGCACGGTGTCGGTAATGCTCGCGTTGTTCATCACGACCGTGACGCCACGGGCCAGCGCGATGATGAACGCCGCACCCATGAAGTCGCCCATACCGGCAACGATGCTGTTGACCATGCCCTCTTCGCCGAGGCGGCCGATCAGGCCGATGATGACGGATCCGACGAGGAACAGCGCTGCCAGCTCGGGGAAGTACCAATCCAGCGTGATGCTGTCCAAGGAGTCGCTGAAATCGCGCCACGGAATCACCGAGAAGATCATGAGCACGAAGGTGAGCATGAAGACCCAGATCACGGCCTTCTGCCCGCCAGTCATCTCGGGGGCATCCACCTCGCTCTCCGCGGCCAGCAGATCATCGCCGTCCTGCGCTGCCGACAACGACTTGCTCGGATCCTTCTTGACCTTCTTCGCATAGCGCAGCACGTAGAGGATCGAGACCGCGGTGAGCACCAGGTACATGATCGCGCGCAACACGATGCCGTTGCCGAGATCGATGCCGGCGCCGTCGGATGCCACACCGGTCGCGAACGGGTTGACCGTCGAGGCCAGCGTGCCGGTACCCGCGCCAAGCAGGATCACCACCGCACCGGTCATTCGGTCGTACCCGAGCGCGACCATGATGGGCACAATCAATGCGTAGAAGCCCAGTGTCTCCTCTGCCATGCCGTACGACGTGCCACCGAGGGAGAACACGATCATCAGCAACACGATGAGCACGGTGGAGTTGGCCTTGAAGCGGTGCACCAGTCGGGCGATACCCACGTCGAGCGCGCCGGTGTTGATCGTCACCGTGATGAAGGCACCGATCGCCAGCACGAAGAAGAACACCTGGACGGCGCCGATCATGTCGCCGGACTCGTACGGACCGATCGGCTGGGTCTCGCCGAGGAACACCACGTTGGCCTCGAAGTCGGCCGCGGTCAGCTGGTCCTCCGGAGTCCCGGTCAGATCGGAGACGACCGACGCGCAGGCGGACTCCACATCTTCACTGGTCGCCGCGACCGGCGCCTCGACCGCGTCCTGCGGCGCCTGCTGGCCGTAGAGGCCGTTCACGGGCGCGAGCCACAGGTCGTAGAGCTTGTCCGGAATGCTGGTTTCGACTTCAACCTCGTGGTAGGACGCAGGCACCGGCTTGGCGTTGCCATCGCCGCAGTCCACATAGTCGTACGCACCCGCTGGGATGATGAAACTGAGTGCCCAGACGATGATGAGGACGAAGAAGAGCACGGTGAATGCTGTGGGGAACTTGAAACCCTTCTTCTCCGGCTCAGCGACCGGGGCTTGCGGAGCTGGAGTCTCCGTTGCCATGGCGTCTCCCGAATTCGGCGCCCACCTGGTGGTGGATCTTGATCACTTGAGTTCTAGCGCAACGGCGCCGGCAATGCGCGGTACTTGAGCAATGACGATCGGCTTTTTTCCGCCGGGCCCTCGCATCCGGACTCGTAGCCCCCGGCGCGCTGCCGCATCGCCGTCACGTCAGCGGCCTCACGGCAGCGCTGTCCGAGCGCCGGGACACCGATCGCGACCCGCGCTCGCCAGGAATGCCTGATGTTTTCGCCGGTTTAGGTGGCATCCCCGACCACTGGTCGTATTGGATGGCGGTGCCGCGCAGAACCGCGCACAACGAAAGGAAACCCTATGACGCTGCATGTCGATTCTGAGGTCGGCCAGCTGAAGCAGGTGATCATCCACGAGCCAGGCCTCGAGCTCTCCCGACTGACGCCGGGCAACGTGGACGACCTCCTCTTCGACGACGTGATGTGGGCACGCAAGGCCCGCGAGGAGCACCGCGCCTTTGCCGACGGGCTGCGGGAGAAGGGCGTGCAGGTGCACCACTTCTCCCAGCTGCTGGGGGAGGCATTGGAGCTGCCGGAGGCGCGTGAGTTCGTCCTGTCCCGCCTGGCCAACGAGCACTCCGTCGGCCCGCAGTTGGTGCAGCCGCTGCGCGAGCTCGCCGAGTCGGTGGACGGCCAGACCCTGGCCCAATACTTCATCGGCGGCATCCTGAAGAGGGATCTGGAGCTGCCCTCCGGCACTCACTCGCTGCTGTGGGAGTACCTGGACGACTACGATTTCGTCCTCACGCCGCTGCCCAACCACCTGTTCCAGCGGGACAACACGGCGTTCGTGTACCACGGCCTGTCCGTGAACCCGATGGCGAAGCCGGCCCGCAAGCGCGAGACCCTGCACAGCCGGGCGATCTGGAACTACCACCCGCTGTTCAAGGACGAGGGCCTGAACTTCTACTACGGCAACGACGACGAGCCGCACGAGCCAGCCACGGTCGAGGGCGGCGACATCCTGGTCATCGGCAACGGTGCCGTCATGATCGGCATGGGCGAGCGCACCACGCCGCAGGGCGTGGGCATGCTGGCGACGAAGTACTTCAGCAACCCCTCGAACGAGATCACCAAGGTGATCGTCGTGGAGCTGCCGAAGACCCGCGCCTTCATGCACCTCGACACCGCGATGACCATGATCGACAAGGACAAGTTCTCGGTCTACCCGTACTTGCCCGACACGCTGCGGTCGTTTGAGCTGACGAAGGTCGACGACGGCGGCGCGTACAAGATCAAGGAGCTCGACGACATGTGGCCCGCGCTGGCCGATGCCGTCGGCGTGGAGAAGATGCACCCGCTGAAGACGCCGATCGACGAGCTCGGCGCCGCCCGCGAGCAGTGGGACGACGGCAACAACTTCCTTGCCGTGGCCCCCGGCGTCATCTTCGGCTACGAGCGCAACGAGACCACCAACACCTTCCTGCGCAAGCACGGTATCGAGATCGTCGCCATCACGGGCAACGAGCTCGGCCGCGGTCGCGGTGGCCCGCGCTGCATGAGCTGCCCGATCGAGCGCGGCCCGGCGTAACGGTCCAGGTGGTCGGGCCGGCGTCCCCGGCCCGACCACCTGCCCGCCCCACCCCGCCCCACCCCGTAGAACCCAACCCCCAACCCCAGGAGAACCCGGATGCCCGTCAACCTTCGTAATCGCGACTTCCTGAAGGAACTCGACTTCAGCACCAAGGAAATGAACTTCCTGCTCGACCTGTCCCGCGACCTCAAGCGGGCCAAGTACACCGGGACCGAGCGTCCCCGCATGCAGGGCAAGAACGTTGCGCTCATCTTCGAGAAGACCTCCACGCGCACCCGGTGTGCGTTCGAGGTCGGCGCCTACGACCAGGGCGCTGGCGTGACCTACCTCGATCCGAGCGGCTCGCAGCTGGGCCACAAGGAGTCCATCGCCGACACCGGTCGGGTGCTGTCCGGCTTCTACGACGGCATCGAGTACCGCGGATCCGCCCACGAGAACGTGGAGGCGCTCGCCGAGTACTCCGGCGTCCCGGTGTGGAACGGCTTGACCGACGAGTGGCACCCCACGCAGATGCTGGCCGACTTCCTCACGATGATCGAGACGTCGCACAAGCCGGCGAACCAGATCACCTACGCCTACATGGGCGATGCCCGCTCCAATATGGGCAACTCCCTGCTGGTCATGGGCGCCATCATGGGTTCCGACGTCCGCATCTGCGGCCCGCGCGACCTGTGGCCCTCGCAGGAGGTTCAGGACGCCGCCCACGACCGCGCGGCCCAGAGCGGCGGCAAGGTCACCCTCACCGAGGATCCGGAGGAGGCGCTGCCCGGCGCCCAGTTCCTCCACACCGACGTGTGGGTGTCGATGGGCGAGCCCAAGGAGGTCTGGGACGAGCGGATCAAGCTGCTCAAGCCCTACCAGGTCAACAAGGCCGCGCTGGACAAGACCGGCGAGGACGCGTTCTTCATGCACTGCCTCCCGGCGTTCCACGACACCAACACCAAGGTGGGCCAGGACATCGCCGAGAAGACCGGCATGGACAACGGCCTCGAGGTGACGAACGACGTGTTCGAGTCCGACCGCAACATCGCCTTCTCGCAGGCCGAGAACCGGCTGCACACGATCAAGGCGATCATGGTTGCCACGATCGGCGACTGACAGCGCACCGCATCCTCGAAAGGGGCTCCGCTTCGGCGGGGCCCCTTTCCCGTGCTCGACGGATCGCCGACGTCTCGCACCGCGATGCACCCGACGCAGGCGCGCCGATCGGCTGTCGGTGCGCCCAGCGTGCAGGATCGGGCGGAAGCAGTCAGGATCGTGCTATGGCCGTACCGCTGAGTCTCACCATGGTGGCCGCCGGACTGATCCGGGCCGACGACCGGACACCGGTTGCTGTTCCCACCGGCGACGAGGATGTCGACATCGACACATTCGCCGGGTGAGGATCGACTGCACCCGGCTCCGCGCGTCGTAGGGTGGCGGCATGGATTTCGTCATCCGCTCGATCGAGGTCGTCCTCGGCTATGGTCTCCTCCTCGTGCTGCTGTGGGCCTTCGTCGATTCCACGAGGTTCAGTGCCGAGCAGTACAAGGATGCTCGGCGGATGAGTCGCACACCATGGTTGTTCGCCGTCGGCCTCGCCGTCGTGCTCAACTTCTCCGTCGCCCATTTCACGTTCTCCGAACCGCTGAGCGCACATTCGCTGGCGTGGCTGGCGAGCCTGCTCGTGCTCCTGGTCTACGTCTACGACATGCGCCCGAAGCTGGTCCAGCAGCGGTTGGCCGAGGCGTAGTGGCGCCGGTGCGTCGGCGCGCGCAGCGGCGCTCGAGCCCTCGCCATTCCGAGTGGTCGCACCGGGTTGCTGCAGCCGTTGGCGCAGCGACGGTCCGGTTCGGCTCGGCGCGGTGCCCGGCCGCCTCCACCAGCGCGGGATGACTGCGACCACCTGCCCCGGCGGGCCGGCGATCGTCGTCCCAGCCGCCCCGATGGCGGCCGAGCGTTCGGCGCCCTTGGGCCGGGGCCGTGCCCGGCGGCTCGATGCGCGTGGCTGAGCCCGCCTCCGGCACGCCGACAGTGCGGCCCGTGCGGGCCGTCGCCGCGGCCGTCGGCATCAACCTCGTCGGCGTGCTCCCGCTGTTCCTGACCGGCGGCATGGCCGTGCAGATCGGCCGCGACCTCGGGTTCGGCCCCGCTGGTGTCGGGGCTCTGGCAGCCTGCTACGCGGGCTCGGCGCTCTTAGCCAGCGCTCCCCTGGGCGGACGTGTGGGTCGCCTGGGAGTTCGGGTCTCGCTGCGCATCGCGGGGTTCGTGGCGGCGCTTGCGCTGGCAGGTGCTGCGCTCGCCCCTTCGGCACTCCTGCTCGGCATCGCCCTCGTGATCGGCGGGTTGGCCAACGCCATCGGCCAACCCGCCGGCAATGCCACGATTGCCCAGCATGTCCCGGCCTCCCGCTTCGGCCTGGCCTTCGCCGTGAAGCAGTCCGGCATTCCGCTGGCGACGACGCTGGCCGGGCTCGCCGTGCCCACCTTGGCCCTAACCCTCGGGTGGCGCGTCGCCTACGGCGCTGCCGCGCTCCTGGCGCTCGGAGCCGCCGCGCTGCCTCCCAGAGACCGAAGCACGACGGGTCGGCGGCCCGAGGGTCGCGTTCCTGCCGACCGCCGAGTCCCGTTGTGGGCGTTGGCCGCCGCACTGGGGCTCGCCGTCGTCGCCGCAACCTCGATCGGTGCGTTCGGCGCATCCGGAGGTGTCGCCATCGGTCTGCCTGAGGCCACGGCGGGCCTCCTCGTTGCCGCCGGCGGCCTGGCCGGTCTCACCATCCGATTGGGCGCGGGGCTGCTCGCGGATCGCGTCCGCGTAGCCGCGCTGGACGGCGTCTCGGCGTTGATGCTGGCGGGGGCGATCGGTTGGGCGGCCATGGCGGCTGCCTTCGCGCTGGACGCCACCGGCGCCTACATCCTCGGCCTCCTCGTCGCCAATGCCTTCGGATGGGGGTGGCCCGGACTGCTGCACCTTGCTGTGGCCCGACTGTTCCCGACCGCGACGGCTGCGGCCAGCGGTATCACGCAGACCGGGGTGTCGGCCGGGCTCCTGGTCGGGCCGCTGGCGCTGGGCTTCGTGATTGGTACGGCTGGGTGGGCGCAGGCGTGGGCGGTGGCCGCGGGCGCCGCCATCGTCGCCGCCGGCATCACCGCCCGGCTGCGACCTCGGCTGGAGGCGCGCACGAACCAGGGCCAGCTGTGATGTCCAGGGACGTTGCTCAGCCTGGTGATGGGTGTCAAGATCTCGGTACGAATCGCGATCTTCACCGGCACCAACGGCGTCTTCAACCCCGACGCCCGAGTATTCCGCGACCGTGCTGGCAGCCAGGGCACCGAACTTGGCTACTACGAGAAGGACGACGCCTTCCACGTTTGGATGTTCCGGCCAAGGCCCAAGACCCCTTCTTCCAGAACGTCCACACCGAACTCGATACGACACCTGCCAACAACGCCGGTGACGAGCCTAGCTGAAGGGCGCACAAGCAGCATCTGCTCGTGGGTGGGGTCCGTCCCTTTCGGAGTGCCCCAATCGCCGCCAGTCGGGCGTGCTGCACCTCCGGTCGGGGCGCGCGTGCCGCCGACCCCGCTCGTGGGCGTTCTCAGGCGGCGCCTGCAACTCCGGCCTCGATGCTGGCCATGATCGGTGGGATGTCGTGTTCCAGGGTCCGGCGCACGATGTCGGTGTCAACGAGCAGGTAGCCGTGTGCGATGCGGTTGCGCATCCCCCACATGAGCGGCCATGCGTCGCCGAACAGCCGATCCCGGGTCGGTGTGTCCAGCCGGGCCAGTGCCTCCACGCAGGTGCTATCAAGGCCCGACGCGCATCACCTCGGCGCATCCTCACCCGCCCCCTACTGCCGCGGGCTGGGCGCCTTGGGTTGAGGGTCGCGGCGCCCGGGTCGGGGTGGTCCTGGGGATGTTGCGGCGCGGGTCGGCTACCGGAGCAGGCGCACTCGAATGGGTAGGTCGAGTTCGGCCCAGGCGCGGTCGGCTGTCAACACCTCGGGCGGGTTGCTTCGGACTGTCAGGGCCAGGCAGCATCGATCGCCCAGCGACAGCCGTGTGCCTCCGTCGAGCGATCGCATCGCGCCGGCGAGCTCGGCATCCGCTTCGGTGACGGGTTCGATAACCACGCCGGCAGCGGTGAGAAGCCCCCGAACACGGCTCACGTCGACCTCGGCGTCGACCAGCTTGCCGATCACCTCAGCGAGGTTCACCGCTCCCAGGCGCGCGGACGCAAGCGCCCCCACGACCACCGCCGCGCCGGGTTCGTCGTGCACAAGCGCCAGGACGGCCGACGCATCGAGGACTGTCATTCGCCGATTGCGGCCGCGTGGCGGCGCTCACTGAGCAGCTCGTCGACCAGCGACCGCGTCCTTGGCACCTGCGAGGCCACGCCGCGGAGTTCGAAGGCAGCATCCTGCGGCCGTTCGAGCACGAGGCTGCGGCCGACCAGACGTAAGTGCAACTGGTCTCCGGGGGAAAGCCCCAAAGCGCTGCGAACCTCTGCCGGAATGACCAGGCGCCCTTGCTGGCCCAGCACTAATGTGGCATCCATGAGGCAAGAATGCCACTGATCGTAAATTCATGCCATAGCCGCTGACCACCCTCCGCGCAAACCGCGGGCGCTGTGCCGCGTACCGGGCTGCCCCCGCTGGGTTCCCGTCCATGCCGTCAAGCTAGCGCGGGCAGTCCTACCCGTCCGGCACTCGGCTCGGGTTGCGGCCGAACGCGGCATACCGCCACGTGCCGGGCGTGCGTCGTTTCCGGCCCGCCGCGCGCGTTGGGGGGCCTTCGCGCTGCTGGGTGCCTCAGCCTGCGTCTGTGAGCTCAGACTCGATGCTGGCCATGATCGGTGGGATGTCGTGCTGCAGGGTCCGGCGCACGATGTCGGTGTCAACGAGCACGTAGCCGTGTGCGATGCGGTTGCGCATCCCCCACATGAGCGGCCATGCGTCGCCGAACAGCCGATCCCGGGTCGGCGTGTCCAGCCGGGCCAGTGCCTCCACACCAGCGGACAGCCGCAGGCAGACCGCGTCGATCACCAACTGGTCGGCCAGGTCGCCCTGGGCATGTTGGCGCATCAACGCGAAGTGGGTCTGAGCCTCCCGCAGCGATTCTTCCCGAGTCCGTGTCACAGGCTCACCGCCTCGGCGAGGACCAGGTCACGCAGGTCCGGTCGCAGGGCCGAGGTGGGGATCAGGTCGACGGAGGCGCCGAGCAGCTCGGACAGGCGTCGTTCCAGCGCGCCGAGCTCCATCAGGCTCATCGGGGTACCCATGTCGAAGAGCAGGTCGATGTCTGATCCAGTCCGCTCGGTGCCCATGGCGACCGAGCCGAACACCCGCACATTGCTGCCTCCGGCCTCGTCGATCAGTGCACGGACCTCGCGGGCGTGCCGACGCAGCCGCAGCGCCAGCGGACCGCGGCCATGGAACCGCAGCAGGCGGGACACCTCGGGCTGGCTGCGCCCGATCAGAGTGGCGATCTGGGCCTGGGTGAGGCCTTGCCGTGCCGCCTCGCGAACCGCGCGCACTAGATCGGCCCGGGCGTCGCGAACCGCCTCGTCGCTTCGCCGGGCCACCTCGGCCAAGTCCATCACCACGATCAGACGATAGCAGATGCTATGAAGGCCGGGGCTCTACGTCGGCGCATCCCGTGCCCGCCCCGGCGCCGCCGCGGCGGGCACGGTCCTCACCCTTCCAGTCGATGCCGTCCAGCAGCAACGGCGGGATGGTGGCGGTGGAAGGCGATGCGCGTCTTCCCGAGCACAGTCCGGATCGTGCCCGCTGCCGCGCCGAGCTGGCTCCGGAGCGTCTGCGTGCCTCCCCCCGGCGGCGACCAGATCGCCCACCCCGCCGAGTTCCTCGACTTCGTGAAGAAGGTCGCCCGCGCCTACCCCGACCAGGAACTGCGCGTCGTCGTGGACAACCACCACACCCACCAGCACGCCGACATCAACGCATGGCTCGAGAAGAACCCGCGGATCACGCTGCACTTCACCCCGACCTCCGGGTCGTGGCTGAACCTGGTCGAAGTGTTCTTCGGGATCATCACCCGCCAAGCCATCCGCCGCGGAACCTCCGCCAGCGTCAAGGAACTCGTCACCGCGATCAGCACCTACATCGACGGCGGGAACGACCGCTGCCACCCATTCGTCTGGACCAAGACCGCCGACGAGATCCTGCCCCACGCCCACCGTCAACCAACTTCAGAAACGCGACACTAGCCGCCTGTCGCGCACATGGGGCCAGAGGTAGGCAACTCTCCGGGCTGATGCTGTCGCCGTGGGCCTGATCCCCTGTCCGGCTAGCGCCGCCAGGTGCGCAGGCTGGTGACCAACGCTGCCACGATGGCGGCCAGCAGTGCGTAGCAGCCGACCCCTGCGGTGACGAAGGCCCCGAGCGGGATCGGTAGCCACGCCACGATCAGGACCGCGGCCGCGACCCCACCGGTCAGCGCGGCAGCAGTTCGAGAGCCCAGTACCCGGTGGGCCACGACCGCGGCGCATCCCAGGGTTGCGCAGGCGGCCAGTACGATCCAGCGGGCCGCGACTTGCGCGTCGCGTGCGCTGCCGGTGTTGTCCCACTGAACGAGGCCCTGGGTAGCCCAAACCAGCGCCGCGGCAAGTGCCGCGACACAGACCGACCAGGTCACTGCGAGGGCCAACCGTATGTCCGGGTCGCTGCCTCAGTAGCAGGAGTTGATCTGCTCCACGGCGACGCCAAAGACCTGCAGCGGGTCCACGCTCTCAGGCAGCGACCGCATCACCGCTGTTCGGTGCCCACAGTCCCGAATAGTCGGCCGGGTCCGTAGGCACGGCCCGCTGCCGCGGCCAACGTGACGCCGAACGGGATCTGCCAGCGCCAGGACCCGACGCCCGGCAGTGCGCCGGCCCGCAGTCCCAGCTCGGTATCAGGTGCCTGCGCGAGGGCGCGCATTGCGGTGTTGGCCTGGGAACAGCAGCTCCGATCCCGACGATGAAGCCTAGGCTGCCGAAGACCACGCGCCTGAGATGCGCCTGGCCCGCAAGGTAAGGACGATCGCGTCGCTTGCGGCGGTGCTGGGGTTCGCCCTGCCGGGGCGCGGCATATCGCGACGCTCGCAGCCGAAGCGCGGGCGGCTGCGGGGGTGCCGATGGGGGCCTCCACTGGGCGGGCACCACTCGCCCCGGGGTCCGGACCGGCCCCATCACCTGGCCGACGGCTGTGGCCTTGGCCGCGTTCTGCACGTTGGGCGCATGGGCAGCCGGATTCCGGCAGAGCAGTTGGATCGTGGCCGCGCCCGCCGTTGCCCTGGCCGTGGTCCCCACTGCCGCTGTGGCCTGGCAGGACGGCGAGGTCGGCTGGCGCGTCTGGTTCGCCCTCCTCGTCGGCGGGCTGCTGGTCGCAGTCGGCAGTGGGCGCGAATAGGCGGGCTTCGTCTACCCCGGGCTGGCGGCGCTGGCCCTGGTGACGGAGCCGGTACTGGTGCGGTCGGCACAGGATCTGCCCGGCTGGGTCCCGCTGTCGCACCAAGCGTTTCACCGATGCGGCAGCCCGTGCCCGCCAGCACCGCGAGCAGATCACCCATCTCCGTGCCACGTGCCGCTTCGAGCAGGTCCTGGACTTCCGCCACCGTGGCGCGCGGCTTCGGCTTCCTCGCCGTGATCTGCGGCAGGACGGCGCTGGTGGCGACGTTGGCGGTGACGAGCCGTTGCCGCTTCGCGTCGTATGCGCGGCTGCGAGGGCGTTGCGTACTCCGCGAATCGACTCGCGCCCCAGTCCCTGGTCCGCACAGCCGCGCAGCATCCGCTCGACATCGACAACAGTGAGCGATCGCAACTTCTTATGGCCGATCACGGGCATCACGTGCCTGCGCAGCCGCCGCTCGTACTCGCGCATGGTCGACTCGGTACGGCGACCCGGAGGCGTCGTCTTCAACCACTCTTCGAGGTCGGCGTCCAGGCGCATGGCTGAGTCTCCTCCGGTCGTGCGGGTCCAAACGTGCCTCTGCTGCTCTCACCGGTGGGGGGGCCCGGCAGTCCGCGCTGGCCTTGTCCGTGCGGCCTGCACACCGAACCGGTTGCGTCCGACGCGCGTTCCCTGCCAGCACAGGGCCATCGGGGGGCCCGCTCCCGGCGGGTATAGGTTCCCTATATGGCAATCACGCGCACACAACGTGGCACGGCCTGGCTGGCAGTCCTGGCACTGCTTCTGGCCGCGCTCGCCGCCGCAACCGCAACCGCAGCCGCGCCGGCGGCACGGGCCGCCGAAGGCGGAACGGTTGTGGCCTGGGGAGCCGGGGTGCCGGCGTATGCCCAGCCGGCGACCGCGATCGCCGCGGGTGGCAGCCACAGTCTCGCGTTGCGGGAGGATGGCACTGTCGCTACCTGGAGGTCGAACCCCTTCGTGGGGGACGTCCCGCCGGGCCTCAACGGCGTCGTCGCGATCGCCGCCGGTGGCAGCCACAGTCTCGCGTTGCGCGGAGACGGCACCGTGGCCGCCTGGGGGAGCAACGAGTCCGGGCAGACCGACGTCCCCGCCGGGCTCTCCGGTGTGACGGCCGTCTCCGCGGGCTGGGCCCACAGCCTGGCGGTGCGCTCCGACGGCACCGTGGCCGCCTGGGGGAACAACGAGTCCGGGCAGACCGACGTCCCCGCCGGGCTCTCCGGTGTGACGGCCGTCTCCGCGGGCGGGGCCCACAGCCTGGCGGTGCGCTCCGACGGCACCGTGGTCGCCTGGGGGTCGGACCGGTCAGGGGAGACCGACGTGCCATCCGGTCTCTCCGGTGTGACGGCCGTCTCCGCGGGCGGGGCCCACAGCCTGGCGGTGCGCTCCGACGGCACCGTGGTCGCCTGGGGCGGGTACTACCATCCGAGTGGGGCGAACCTTGAGGCTTCCACGTGGGTCCCGGAGGGGCTGTCCGACGCCGTTGCGATCGCCGCCGGCTTCTACTTCGGCATGGCGCTGCGGGAGAACGGCACCGTCGCCGCCTGGGGTGCGCATTCAATCGACGGCGATACCTGGGATGAGCTTCCCGCGACGGCCCCGGCCGGGCTGGATGGCGTCGTCGCCATCGCCGCCGGCAATGGGTACAGCCTCGCGCTGCGAGCCGATGGCTCGATCAAGGCCTGGGGCTACGGGGGGCGGCAGGCCGAGGTGCCGCAGGATCTGTCCGGCGTGGTGGCGGTCGCCGCCAGCGGCTCGCACAGCCTGGCGCTGAAGGCCGACGGCACCGTGGACATCTGGGGCTGGGACTACTTCTTCACCCCGGCCAGGGTGCCCGAAGGGCTCGCCGACGTCGTCGCTGTCGCTGCGGGCAACTACTTCAGCCTGGCGCTGATAGCCGACGGCACCGTCGAGTTTTGGTCTGACGTGAACTTCTGGGTGCCGCCACTGGATCTGCTCCTCGAGGAGGACAGCATCACCGCGATCGCGGCCGGCGGACGCAATATCATCGCGCTCCGCTCCGACGGCACCGTGTGGAACGGCAGGTTCGATTCCCCCCCCACGCGTGATGTGCCCGAGGGCCTCACCGATGTAGTCGCGATCGATGCGGGCGCGACGCACAGCCTGGCCCTGCGCTCCGACGGCACCCTGGTGGCGTGGGGGGACAACCAGTACGGGCAGACGGACATCCCGTCGGGCCTCACCGGCGTCGTCGCCATCTCCGCGGGCGACTGCCACAACCTGGCCCTGCGCTCCGACGGCACCGTGGTCGCCTGGGGGTGCGACGACCATGGGCGGACGGACATCCCGCCGGGCCTGACCGATGTCGTCGCCGTCTCCGCGGGCGGCTCCCACAGTCTCGCGCTGCGCGCCGACGGCACCGTGGTCGCCTGGGGATCGAACAGCGCCGGGCAGACCGATGTCCCTGCTGGTTTGTCGGGGGTGACCGCGATCGCTGCTGGCGGTTCCCACAGCCTGGCCCTGGTGGGCGGCCAGCCGGCGGATGAGACGCCGCCGGTGGTGTCGATCGCCTCCCCCGCGGATGGGGCGGAGGTGCCGGCCGGGTCGGCGCTGGCCGCGTCCTACTCGTGCACCGACGGGGACGGCGGGTCGGGGGTCGCCTCGTGCACCGGCGCCGTGGACGGGTTGCCGGTCGCCGACGGCGGGGCGCTGCCCACGTCCGAGCCGGGGGTGCGCACGCTCACCGTGACCGGCACCGACCGCGCCGGGAACACCGCCACCGCGACCGCCACCTACCCGGTAATCGCCGACACCACCCCGCCGACCATCGCCATCACTGCCCCAGCGCCGGGCGCGGCCACCACCGCGGGCGGCGCGCTCACGGCGTTGTACACGTGCGCCGACGAGGAGGGCGGGTCCGGGCTGGCCTCCTGCGCGGGCAGCGTGGACGGGGCCCCGGTCGCCGACGGCGGGGCACTGCCGACGACCGGCCTGGGCGCGCACCTGCTGACCGTGGTCGCGACGGACAACGCTGGCAACACCGCCACCGCCACCGCCGGGTACACGGTGCTGGCCGGGTACGGGACCCTCGTCGCGGACACCGGCACCGTTGCGGACGTGATCGACAATCCCTTGACCGGGCCGCCCGACGAACCAGACCTGCCACAGTCCGGTTCCTCATCGACCCGGCTGGTCGGTCCGTCGCTCGCTCTCATATTGGGCGGGCTCTGGCTCCTGGTGCTGGCGACGCGACGCCTGCGGCAACGGTAGGAGTGCGATCCCGCCCCCGAACGCAGGAAGGGCGCCTGGGCCCCACCGCCCCCGTGATCCAGGAGCGGTGGGGCCCGTTGTTGTGGTCGGCATCCTGGCCGTCAGGCGCCTGTGCGCGTGCCGTTGGCTCGCCGCCGCACCTCTGCTGCAGCAGCTTCCCGCGCCGCCTTCGTGACCACCCGCCGGTCATCCCTGGTGGGCACGGCCCGGATGCGCAGCATGCGCCGCAGCTGCCGTTCGGCCTCCTCCTGGGCGCCGTCAGCGAGTGCCTGCCCCACTTCGTGCGGAACCGTATCCGGGATTCCGTGCACGGCGACGCACCCATCGGCGCGGATCTCGACGCGCACCTGACGTACCGCTTGTTCCAGGTCGCTCAGCACCTGCGCGGCGACCGGCTCCTCTCCCGTTCCGGCCGTTGTGCGGCGCCTTTGCTCCTCGCCCGCTGCCAGGCGGCTGGCACTGTGTCGAACGACTCCCGCGGCTGCCGTGCCTGCGCCGCTGCGGAGTCCCTCTTCGGGCCGTTGTCGATCGGCTTCGCCGCCATCCGCGCCAGGGCGAGCAGCAGCGCCGCTGCCCCGGCCGCCAGCACCACGGCCAGCGCGGTCACCGGGTTGAGCGCGGCCACGACCGCGCCCATCGACAGCGGCGCGACCATCACGATCCGCGCGGCCAGCGCGCCGTCGGCGATGCCATGGAGCGCCAGCCATTGGGTGACGGCCTGCGCGGCCGCGGTGGTAGTGCGGCGGACCAGTGGCTGCCGCAGCCCGTCGCGGATCGCGGTTCCGGTGGCGCGGACGTTGCGATCGGTGCGCCGCCAAGCCGTGGCAACAGCCGTTGCCGCGGTGTCGATGCGCTCAGCGTGCCGTGCTGCGGCCTCGGCGCTGGCCACGCCGACCGCCGTCGCCGCGGTCCGGTTCCTGGCCACCCGGGCTACCCGGGCTACCCGGGCCAGTCCTTCATCAACTCCGGCGGGCAGGCGGCAGCCGCCTGATCGGCCACCACGATCTTCGGTGGTCCACTCGACGTCTGCTGAACCAGTACCGGATGTCAGCCGGGGCCGGCGCCCATCTGGGCCATGATCCCGGCCATGTCCGTCACGCCCCAATGGCCCACGGCCTTGCCATCGCGGAACTCCATGATGTCGATGCCGTCCATGGCCACCTGGTTGCCGCTGGCCGGGACGCCGAAGAACTCGCCGGAGTGCGTCCCGGTGAAGGTGATGCGGGCGGCCACCTTGTCGCCCTCGGCGATCATGTCGTGCACGGAGATGGCCAGATCGGGGAAGGCCGCCTTCATCATCGCGAAGATCTGGCGCGGGGCCTCGCGGGAGTTGGGCATGCCGGGCACGGCCTCGTGCTCCACGAAGTCCTCGGCGACGTACCGATCGATCGCGGCGTCGATGTCACCGGTCACCAGCATCGCGTACATGTCGCGCATGATGGCCTTGTTGTCGGGCATGGTGGGCGCCTTCCGTTCGCCGGAGCCTGCTGCAGCCCGTGGCTCGGGCGCGCTCCGGATGGCACGAACCTAGTCCCGTCGCCGGTGCCATGCGCGGCGCGCAGCGGCCGAGTGCGGGCGTCGAGGTGTTACCTGCGGCACGATCCCGGCATCGACGCAGCCGCCGTCGCGCCCGCCGGTGCGGCCGCCGCAGGTCGAGCCGAACTCCTCCAGCTCCGAGCCGATCGCCGACTCCCAGTACAGGGCGTCGCAGGCGCTCATGTTGCCGGCGCCGCAATCGGCGTCGTGGGCGTCCGCGATATCGCTGTCACCGAGGCTCGCCGGCGATCCCGCGGACATCACCACGCCGAGCACGATCACCCCGACCACCGACAGTGCGATGCCGATGGCGACGCCCACCAGGATCCCGATGCCGAAGCGGCTCTTCTGCGGCGGCGGTGCCGCGGGATACGGGTACGGCTGCCACGCCGGCTGATTCGGCCAGGGCTGCTGCCCGACCGGAACGCCCCGGGCTCAGCGTTCACGTGGTCGGCCATGACTTCCCCATTCGGCAAACCCCATGCGCCACCACGCAATCGGCCCTCGGCGTCACTCGCCGCGCCGACGCTCAATCCTCGAAGCCGCGGTAGTAGGTCTCCAACTCCTCGACCTTCCCGCCCGTCCGCAGCGCCGCCAGTTTCGCCGGGTCGTTCGCCGGTCCGAGCATGGTCACCGTCGGCTGCGCAGCCACCGCCGTGACATCGGGCTGCGGCGTCCCGTCCGGCGTCGGGTTGCCCAGCACCTGGCTCCACCAGGTGCCGGCGGCGGCGTCCGGGAAGGGCAGGTAGAACTGCAGCAGCGGGAGCCAGTCGATGCCCTGATCGGCGGGAGCACCTCCGGCAACACGAGTGAGGAGGTGGCGGGCGACCGAGCCCGAGGCGTGCTTGGCCAAGCGCACCGCGTCGTCGCGGAACGGCTCGCTGGTGGTGCTGTCCTTGGCCAGCAGCGAATGCGTGCCGATGTTCTCGCCGGAGGCCTCGTTGGTCGTCGCGATGCCTCGCACGCTGGTCGGGTCGGCGTCGAGTTGGCTCTGGCGCTTGCCGCTCTTCGTGCGCTCCTCCTGCATCAGGCCGGTCAACTGGATGATCATCCCGCCGCAGCCGGGGAAGAGCGACCACTCCTCCTCGACCTCCTTGTCCAGGTCGAACGCGCGCTTGAACTCCTCCCAGGCCCGGTCGCAGAGCGCCCCCGAGGTGTGCAGGGCGTCCAGCTTGCGGTGGATCTCGCCGGCCTTCAGCTCCTGCTCGTGCTCTCCGGCCATCTTCGGCTCGTCCTCATCGCGCACCATGTCGCGCCGCACCTGCTCGCGGAACAGCACCCGGAACAGCGTCACATCGGCATTGGCCAGCGCGGTCGTGACCTTCGAACTCGGCCCGTGCTCCATGCCTTCCAGCGCCTTGCCGAGGGTGTGGAAGATGTCGGTCTCGCCGAACCCGCCGGTGAACACGAACTGGGTGCCATCCAGCGAGGTGGTGTCATCGAGGTCGCCCATCTCGTCGCCGTCGTAGACCGGGTAGCGCAGCCGGCGGCGCAGCAACCGGCGCTGCTGGGTGCTGTCCGTGACGCCACCATCGGCCAGGGCCGCGGCCAGCAGCGCGTCGAGGTCGGCATCGACGGTCGGGTCCAGGCTCGGCTGCGCTGCCCGCACCCGGTTCCACCGGTACAACTCGCAGAAGTTGGAATGGAACCACCAGTCCTCCACGGCGTGCAGCAGATGTCCGAGCCGCACCATGAAGTCGCGCCGATCGGCCGCCGGACTGCTCACCGCCGTCACCCATTCCTGCTCCAGCTTCGCCAACTGCTGGGCGAGCGCCTCGATGTGCTCCTCGAGGTAGGTCTGCACCTTGTGGCTGGACGGCTTGAAGGGGTCGAGGTCGCGGTGGTGCTCGGCGTCCTCGACGATCGGGAAGTCCAAGTGCTCATGTGGCCAGTACTGCGTGAAGTGGGCCGCGTACACCGCATCGACCTGCGCCGCACTCAACGGCGGGAACGCAGGCGGGCCCCGGTCCGGCAGATCCGGCTGGCCTGCTGCGCGCCGCACCCGGTTGATGCCATCGATCGCCCTATCCGTGGCGGCGCGCCCCTCGGCCGACAGCGTCTGGTGGGCCACCCCGAGGCTGAGCCGGCGGAAGAACTCGGCCAGCGCGCCGTGCCGCTGCTCCTCGGGTTCCTTCTGCCCCCACAGCCGATGGGTCCAACCGGTCAGGCCCAACGTGTAGGTGAGGGGGATCGTGAGCGGACTCAGGGCGACCGAGACCGGCGCCGCCGCCAAGGACCATCCGCCGGTGAGCCCGAAGATGTTGAACGCGGCGGTGTGCAGCGCCATCTTGTGCGTCTTCACCCGTCCGGCGTGGTGGGCGACGGGGTCGCGGAACTGCGAGACGTCGGTCAGGTAGTTGCCGAACTCCAGGTAGCCGTAGTGGTCGGCGGGCACCAGGGTCGCCGGCGCGGCGGTCTGGATCTGGGCTGCGACGAAGTGGCTGATGCCGGCATGCGTGGAGATGTCACCCATCGGAACCCTCCTGCTCGTACACCAGGCGAATCCAGCCCTCCTGCGTCACATGCGCGCCGTCCGGCAGCCTCGCCTCCTGGGTGGCTGCCTCGATCGGGTCGTCGCGCCAGGTGGTGGCACTGTCGCGATGGGTCCAGACCTGCTCGCCGGGCATCCCGCCGAGCTTGGGCATGCGGATCGTGGTGGGGTCCACCAGCACCGGGCCGATCCGGAACGACGGTGCCAGCACCCGCAGCGGCTGCTCCACCCAGTCGCGCAGCAGCGTGATCTCCTTGCGCGGCAGGATGCCGCTGGTCACATGCACCGACATGCCGGGATCCATCAGCAGCGTGACCGTTCGGGTCTGGCCCGGCCGCAGCGTGATGGTCGGGTCGGGGGCGACGTAGGGGTCCAGGATCTGCTGCTGCTCCGCAGGGTCGGACGGGTCGAACGTCGCTGCGCTGTCCGCGTCCTGCTGGTAGCCCTGGCCCGGGCCCCCGCGCACCGCATCGCGCAGCACGGAGGGATGCACCGGGTGCACGCGCCAGTAATCATCGTCGAGGTAGTAGCCGAACAGGCCGTCCTGCAACCGCGTCAGCGAGCCGAGCCGGACCTCGAACGTGCGACTGCGCAGCCGGTCGAACGCCTCCCGCCGGGCGGCCTGGGCCACGGGATCGTCGGCCCAGCGCTCGTCGTCGAGGTCATCGGCGACCTCCAGCGTGAGCCGGGCCCGCACGATGGCCAGCGGCCGGCCCACCAGCGCCCCGGGGAACTCCCAGCCCAACCGGGAGACCGGGTCCACCGTCCATTGGGTGGTGTCCAACGCGCGCAGCAGTGCCGACATCGGGCTCTCCCGGTCAGCCGCGTCGCCGGCCTCGCGGCGGACCATGTCGCGTTCCACCAGCCGCGTCACCAGGGAGCGCACATGCGGGTTGCTGATGAGTTCGCCCGGCGAAACGCCGGTGGGTCCGGGACGTCCCGGCGCGCCCTCCCAGACGACCGCCCCGCCCACATCGGGTGCCACGGCAACGTCGTGCCGCAACTGCCCGGCCGGGGTGCCGTCCGCGGCGAACACCTCCAGGGCATGGTCGATGTGATCGGGGACCAGCCAGCCGGCCACCGGGGTGGATGGGGTGGCAAGCCGCTGATCGATGTGGACCTCGCGGCTGTCGTCCTCGGCATCGACGAGCCGCAGCAGCAGCCGGGCGGGCGCGTTGATACGGGGCCGCAGCAGCACCCGCGGACCGGTGCCGGTGTCACCGGTCTCCGGATCGGTCGCCAGGCTCACGTCACCGGGCAGGGCGAGCTGATCGGAGACCAGCACGTCATCGGTGGGCACCTCGACGGCCCGCCCGAACGCATCGACGATGCGCGCCCGCAGCAGCCGGATGACGCCGGCCCGCGCCAGCAGTGCCGACGCCGTGGGCAAGGGCGCGGGCGGCGGATCGCCGGGCGCGGGCGTGGCAGGCGGCGCACCATCGGGCCGGGGCTGCAGCACCAGGTGGCTGGCCACCCCCAGCAGGTGATCGCGCAGGCCATCCAGCCCCGCGGAGAGCACGTCCATCCGAGCCGCCGCCTGGGCGACGTCGTGCAGCGCCGCCTCGCCGGCCTCGGTGATCTGGCCGTTGCCGACGTCGTCGCGCAGGTCCTCCTCCTGCAGCACTGCGCGAATCTCGGACGCCATCGCCTTGACGCTGCCCGAGGCAACCAGCGAGCGGCCTGACAGGACCTGTCGGCCCGGCGTCGCCATGACTGCTGGCGGAGCGAGGTCCAGCTCCCCCAGCGTCCAGTCCTGGCTGCGGTCGCCGAGGTCGAGCTCGATCTCCCACTCCAGGTACATCGGGATCCACGGCTGGCCGTTCCACTCGGTGACGGCGATCGGTGAGGACATCGTCCCCACCCGGGCCGACTCCGCCGCCAGCCGCGTGGTCTCCAGGTCGGGGTCGCGGCCGTAGCGACCGATGGCAACCTCCATCTGCGCGCGTGTCCGTGCCACGGCCTGCGGCGCCGATGAACCGGCTGCATACCGCGCGATGGTGCCCTCGACGTTGCTGGGATCCTCCAGGGCCGCCTCATGCACCAGGCGGGCCGCTTCCGGCGGGAGGCTGTCATGCACGATGGCCCGGGCCAGCAGGTCCGCGCCGTCGATGCCGTCCGCACCATCGATGCCGTCCCACGTGTCCTGCACGTCCCACCGCAGCCGGCACGCCACCGTCTCGTCGGGGGTGAAGCGGCCGTCGTAGCCGTGGCGCAGGTTGCGCTCGGTGCCCTGCACGGCGATGACGGGATCCTGCGGCTGGAACCAGCGCGGCAGCGCCCGGCGCACCCGTTCGATCCGGGTCCGCTCCCGCAGCAGGCCGTCGATCAGTTCGCGATGGGTCCGCCGGTGGAAGCCCAGCGCACCCGGGCGCTCCGCGAATTCGAACGCCGCCGTGAACGAACGGCCGGTCTCGGCGCTGGCCGCGCCCACCGCCCCGATCACCCCGGTGTTCGCCAGCGCCGCGGCGATGCCCTCGGGGCCGGCAACCTCGCTGAACTCGGCCGAGGCGATCCGGTCCAGCAGCGGCGTCTCGGCGAGGTCGGCCACCACGTCGGTGGGCAGGGCAGGCCGGTCGGGTCGGATCCCGGCCAGCCGATCGCCCTGCCGGATCCAGTCGTGGGTGTAGCCGCCGGGCTGGGACTCGAAGGCCCGGGTGTGCAGCGCCTCATCGACCTCGCTGGGACCATCATGCTCGCCGAGCCGGTCGATCAGGCCGTAGGCGAAGGCAGCGGTCGCCGTCTCCTCGGCCGCCCCGCCGCCGGACTGCTGCTCGCCGATGAGCCGGGCCAGCGCCTCGGTCGCCGTCGCCCCGGCCGCCGCGGTCAGCCGATCCGAGGACGGCCGGTGGTCGATGCCCTCGCCGCCAGTGCGCACCCCGTACACCGAGCCGTGGAACACGCAGCGGCGCGGCCACACCCGGCTCGGCGCAACGACGTCGGCCTCGTCGGGTCGGGCCTGCGCCCAACGCTCCCGCTCGGTCCGCAGCCCGGCCAGCAGCGCCGGGTGCTCGGTCAGCCGGAACTCCTCGGTCGCGTCGATCGTCACCGGTGGGGCGCTGGCGGCAGTCGTGGTGGTGCCGGCCCACGTCCAGGAGATATCCGCGATCAGGTCCAGCAGTCGGGCTCGATCGCGGGCCTCACCCGAGATGCTCCACTGCAGCTGCTTCAGCACCTGATCGAAGGACGCTTCGCTGCTCACCGCGGCCAGCGGGTCGAGCCGCTGATCGCCGTACCAGCCGACCACGACGTAGGAGACGACCTCGCCCGGCGCCACCCCTCGCAGCGGATCGTGGAAGCCGAAGCGATCGGCAACGTTGTCGAAGACGGCCGCCCATGCCGGGTCGCCGCCCGCCGTTGCCGACAGCGACTCGCGGGGCAGGTAGCCGGCGGGCGGCTCGCCCTCGGGCACGCCGGGCTCCCCGGGCCACGCCGGCAGGGACCGGCTGCGGCCGTACTCGGACTCCAGCACCCACGCGGCCCAGTCCCGCCGGCTGCCCGGCTGCAACCGCAGCACCAGCCAGCGGTCCGGCAGGGCGACCGGTTCCAACGTGCCGTCGGCGGCGGCCTGCTGCCGGGTCAGGCTGTCCGGCATCGCCCAATGCAGGTACACACCGCGCTGCCGGCCTTCCCCGGCGGTGAAGGGCGCCGACGTGGGCTGGTGGTCGTCGGTGAACTGCTCGGCATCGAGCAGATGCACGGCGATGTCCTCGTGGTCCACGGCGCCGTCCTCGGCCACGACCAGCGCCTGCACATCCACCGGCACCAGCAGCGGCGAGCCGGTGCCGGCGAAGTCCGGCCGATCGACTAGGTCGAAGAAGCGCGCCGGGTCGATCGCCCGCAGGCGGGATCGGCGCACGTAGTCGGTGCTGAAGGCGACGTGCCTCGGATCGATCTCCACGACGCCTCCTCAGCTCACGCCGTCGATATCGGCCACCACGTCGAGCACCCGCAGCGGAGTCGTGGCTGCGAACACGATAGTGACCAGACCGCCGCTGTCGGGGTTGAAGCCGTCCCCCTCGAAGCGCTGGCGGTAGGGGAACTGCAGCAGCTGCGTGGTGAGCTCAGCGCTGGAGACTCCGTTCGGCCACTCCTCCTCGTCGTCATCGGCGGTGAAGTCCACTGCTGCCGAGGCGCCGGTGGGCATGGCCTCGTCGAGGTTGCCGGCGAGCGCCGCCATGTCGACCACGCCGCTGCTGCCCGCCCGGAACGGGACCTCGGCCCAGCGATACTTGGTGCCGGTCGGCGGGTCGAGCGGGACTCGGGCGCCCTCGTCGTTGAGCGGGCGGGCGTCGTTGACGTCGCGCAACTTCACGCGGCGGCCGCCACCGGCGTCGTTGTCGTCCGTGACGCCCGGCGACGGATCGACACCGAACTGCAGGCCGCGGCGGGGCTCCTCGACGTGCACCTCATCGGGGAGGCCGTCGAACAGGACCAGCAGCACCGCCGGCGCCAGCCGCTCCACCCGCAGCAGGCGCAACTCGCTGCCGTCGCGCAGGCCGCGGACGTTGATGCCGGGCCAGCCGGAGACCGCGCGGGAGCGCAGCAGGAATCCGGTCACGACTTCCGGCGCGCCGTCCAACGTGTCGTAGGGGACCTCGCCGACGTGGTCCTCGGCCGCGCCGACCGGGCCGCCGGACGGCTGTCGCTGCACTCCCTCGGGCAGCGGGATGTGGGGGGAGACGTTGCGCTCCCGCTTGTCCAGCAGCCGGCGGGTGGCGCCGTCCTGGGCAACGGCAGCCGAGCGCATCTGGCTGTGCGCCCCGGCTGCCGACAGCGCCCCCTCGACCGCTGCGTCGGTCCAGTCGCGGTCCAGCCAGAAGAACCGGATGGACTCCGGCGGCAGCAGGTCGGCATCGGGCACCAGGTAGGCGAACGGCACGCCGTGCAACAGGCGCAGGCGGGCCAGCCAATCCACGACCTCGGCCGGCGCGGCTGCAGCTCGGCGCTCCGCTTGCGGCCACTTCGCACGAATCCCGGGCACCATCTGCTCCGAGCGGTACCACTGCATGCTCATCCGCCACCTCCCGGTGCCGCGCCGGACTCCTCCACATCGCGGGCGAACGCCGCCGCCAGCGCCGAGCGCAGGCCATCGCCGTAGGCACCTTCGGTGAGCCCGGCGACCGTCTCCAGCCCACCGGCGATCCCCGCGTCGGCGGGCAGGGTGGCGCTGGGAGCCGCGACGCCGAACGGCGCATCCACGGCAAGGCCCACGGCTGCCTCGGCGGCGTCACGGGACAGCCCGGCGCGTTGCAGCAGGAGCGCATCGGCGGCCGGCTGATACTGCTCGCGCAACGGCACCGGGTTGACCAGCGGCCCCAG
This sequence comes from uncultured Actinomycetota bacterium, assembly GCA_963766005.1. Classification (GTDB taxonomy): domain Bacteria; phylum Actinomycetota; class Actinomycetes; order S36-B12; genus CAVXYG01. Next base: position 31,836 of record CAVXYG010000011.1, read on the forward strand.
CGGCCCCCCGGTGCGGCCGAGGAGGTCGATCGGACCGCCGCCGCCCAGCAGGTCCTGGATCACGCCGAGGCCGAGGTGCTGCTGGAAGCGCTCCAAGTCCGCGCGCGGCAGCAGATCGAACCGCAGCGCCTCGGCCTTGAAGCCGGCCCACGCCAGGGTCGAGCCGGAGCGGCGCCATTCGATGAGGGCGCTGACGAACCGGGGATCGGACAGCGCCATGAGTCGGCCGAGCTCGAATGCGGCAGCGTAGGAGAGATCCTCGATGCCGTCGCTGCCGACCCGGATGGCCTGCTCGGCGGCATGCAGCGGTACATCGTCGCGGTCGGTCAGCTCATGCGGCACCAGGGGGCCGCGATACCAGCCCGCCGACCGCTCCCCGCCCCGGGTGTGGCGGTCGAGCAGGTTGTGGCCGGTGGCCAGCACGGTCGGCGGGTCCTCGACATCGTCGCCGACCGTCCCGAGCAGCCCGACATCCAGCGATCGCATGAGCGTCTCGAAGTCGCCGTGCTGGAGGGTGTCGAAGGTCCAGTGCGCCAGCACCGGGAAGCGGTGCAGGTTCTGGTCGCCGGCGACGAAGTCCAGGCCTTCCGCGGCGGCCTCCGCTGCGGCGGCTGCCTCGGCACTGGGTCCGGTCGGGAACAGGGAGCCCTCGGCCACGGCGCGGCGGACCTCCGCAATCTCCTCCTCGCGCGGGGTGTCATCGACGAGATCCCAGCCGGCGAATCGGTCGGCTGCGTCGCGGCTGCCGGTTGCCGTGATCCGGCCGAGCAGGTCCGGTCCGAGCCTGGTCCGCGTCGCGGCGTCGGTGGCGACGCTGCCGGAGGACCACGGCACCCGGTCGGGCAGCCGGAACAGCGGCGGCCGGGCGACCTTGACCGGGCCGATCTGCTCGGTGTGCCCGCTCGATGAGTCGGGCAGGGCATCGAGCTGGCCCTCGATGCTCACCAGGTAGGCACCGTAGTGCTGGCCGCCGCGCAGCACCCGGTTGGAGGCGACCACCGAGACGAAACCATCGTCGTCGGACCGGTTGGCGTCCTCCGAATCCAGCAGATGCACTTCGCGCACATGGACCAGGTACGGCAGGTCGGTGCGGCTCGGGAACGCCTTGCGCACCACCCGACCGGTCACTTCGAGCACATCGCAGGTGCCGGCGGCTGCGGCCTCGCCTGGCTGCAGGTCGATGCCGCTGCGGTAGTCGGCGAGTTTGGCATCGTTGAGATCGACCCCGATGTGCAGCGCCCCCTCACCCTGGGTGAGCACGATGAGCGCCAACCAGGGGGTGCGCTTGTCAGCCGTTTCCTCCGCTTCGGTCGTCCCAGTCCCGGTCCCGGTGCCTGTCCCTGTCTCCGGGGGCGGCCGCTCCCAGGGCAGGGTGCGCCGCTTCAACACCGCCTGGGCGAACCGGTTGCTGAACGGGCCCTGCGCATTCGGCGGCGGGAAGAGGCTGTACAGCTCGGATCCGGCCATGCGGTAGCGGGGGGCGACCAGATGGAGGGGCTGCGTCGTGGTCTGCAGCGACTCATCGACGACCTCGGCTGGAGCGCCGCCATCGTGGGGCTGCGCGGTGACGCTCTGCTGCATCTTCAGGCAGGTATTCCCCGGCGTGCAGCGCGGGGCGGATCGCCGAGTACAGGCGGACATGGCCGCGGGGTGGCGGGCTCACGTGTCCTCCGTCCGTCGTGGTTCGGACCAGCGCACCTGCGCCGACCCGCCGGCCGCACCGGCCAGGCCGGGCAGGGTCTCCTCCAAGCCGCCGCGCCCCAACCACGCCGCGACGACCGGCAGGTCATCGGGGCTGCCGACGACTGCAGCGAGGTGCCAGAGCTTGTCGGTGGCCACGTGCGCGGTGACCTGCTGCGCATCCTCGTCGACGGCGACGCGGAACACGCCGTAGATGCGCTCACCGGCGCGAACAATGACCGGATCGCCCTCGCCGCGGGACGCTCCACCCAATGAGAGCGAGAAGCCGTCGGGGGTGGCTGCCTCGCCCAGCGGCTCCAGGCCGACGACGATGGTGCGGGTGCTCGACGGCAGGGTCGTGGACACCGTGCCGCGCTCCGGCACGACGTCGGCGGGGCTGACCAGACCGGTGGTGGCCTTGCGACCGCCGCGCCGGGAGGATGCCGCTTCGGATCGCACCACGGCGCCGGGCGCGAGCAGGCTGAGCGCGGACACTCGGACGAGTCGCGTGCCCGCATGCCACCCGGCAAGGCCCGTCGGACCGCCAGCAACTCCGGCCACCGCCACCCGACTGGTGCCGCGCGGCAGGGTGGTCCGGCCCTCGGTGGTGGTGCTGTCGGCCAGCACCCGACCAGCGCGATCCAGCGCCACCACGCGCACCTCCCCGTCGCCGGCGACGGACACCGTTGGGCGTTCCTGGCGGTTGTCCCGGCTGCTGTCCGGGACCCGCCACACATGCACGCGCCCGGTCGGGACCTCGACGCCGTCGGTCAGCACGTCCCGCTCGAGTCGGCGCAGCGCCCGCAACCGGCTCGGCGCCAGGCGGGCATCGGTGGCACTCCACTCGTGGCGGTCCCCGGCGATCCCGGTAGCCGCCCGACTGCCGGCACGCGCCCCGACCTCCTCGGTGATCGGCGGGGCGACGGTGCGCAGGTGGGCGCCGATGCTGCTGCGGCCGGCCTCCCGGACGCTCGCCAGCGACGGCGGTGCCAGCCGCGGCAACCGGGCGCCGACCCGCGACGCCGAGGTCGCAGGCACGGTGTCGCGGGGGACGGCGACCTCATGCAGCACGGCCTCCAGGCGCGGGGCCAACTGCGGGGCCGGCCGAGCGGGCGGGGTGGGGATGACCGCCCGGGCGACCTCGACCGGTTCGCCGACGTCGCGCCGCATGCCGCTGGCCAGCGACCGTACCCGAGGCGGCGCCGCACGACCGGCCAGCGGCACCGGACGCGCGGGCCGAGTCGCGTCCGGCAGCTCGTTGGCGACGAGTGCGTCACTGCGGTCCTCGGACAGCGCCACGTCGTTGATGACTGCCGCGGCGCCCGCGTCGGCGGTCATCGCCAGCCGCCACCGGCCGCTGGTGTCGCTGACGGCCGTGAGGCGCCCTTCAGCCAGCAGGTGCGCCACCGCACTGCCCGCGGCATGCCGGTTCGCCCAGGCCACCAGCTCCGCGGCCCGCGCGCGGTGCCGATCCAGCGCCTCCCGCCACCGCAGCTGCTGGCGCAGCGGCAGCGGATGGACGAGTTCGCCGACATCCACCTGATCCAGGGCGATGTCCCCGGTGCGATCGAGCACCTTGGACCGCACGATCAATCGGGCACCCGTCACCGCTGTGATGAGATTGGCGGCCGGCGGCGCATCGCCGGCCTTGTCGTACTGCTTCCACACCGCTTCGGGCAGCGGACCGATACGGGACTCGATGGTCACGCCGGGGCGGTCGACATCCCTGTCTTCGGAGACGTCGTACAGCGTCACGGTCAGATCGTTCGTGGCGCCAGCGATCCGCATCGGACCGAGGTCGATCGCATCGAGGTCGTCCAGCTTCGTACCGCCGAACGAGTTCGAGGCCACGGTCGTGGTCATCAGCACGACGAACTCCGGCAGCAGCTCCCATGGCCCGTCCACCGCTTCGTCGGCGTCGGAGGCAGGGGCACCGGATTCGACGTAGCGCCCCTCGCCGAGGCTCATCTCCAGCCCCGTCATTGCGTCGCCGTCGGTCAGGTACCGGCGGCGGAAGTCGTCCCAGGCAAGCGCGTCGTCGGGCTTCTCATCACCGGTGGCGCCGAAGCTGACAGTGATCGTGACCACGTCGAGGTCGAGCTCGGCGGTGCCGCGGAACTCCGGACCCACGATGTGGACCCGGGCCCCGATGGAGAACGAGAAGCCGATCGTCGCGCAGCCCAGCAGCGGCACGCAGATGCGGATGCGCACCCCGGCCGAGACCCGGATGTAGACCTCGAAGTCGTAGTGGAACGGGTCCCACATGATCAGCGCGTGGGCCCCCATCTCGAAAGCAGCCCACGCCCACGAGGTGCGGTAGCTGGCCTCCAGGCTGCCGCCGACCATGACCGCCGAGGAGGTCAGCGCGAAGTACAGACCGCCCTTGATGGTGATGGCGTCGCTGACCGACCAGTGGAAGCCCAGCCGCGGCACATCGGGGAAGTCGGCCGGCTTCGGGAAGCGCGGGTGGTAGCCGCCCAGCGTCAGCACGAACTGGCCGGTGCGGAACCACACGACGAACGCGAACCCGCCGGTCAGTCGGCAGGACTCCGAGATCAGCCACGAGTTGTCGGTGAGCTGCGCCTGGATGGCCAGCACACCTTCGCGGGTGGAGAACCTTGCCCGCAGCGCGAGCTCGACCGAGGCCATGGGGAAGGACGGGTCGGGCAGGACCGCGCGGGACAGGCCCAGCACACTGACTTCCAGCCCATCGCCCACTTCGACGCCGAGCACGGCCACCGACTCCACCAGCACGAAGGAGGTGAACCGAACGCCCGCCGCGAACCAGAAGGTCCCGCGGTGCGGCGGGAAGGTCTCGGCCAGCTTGTTGAGCGCGCCCATCGGGTTCTGCGCCAACGTGGAGTCCGACCGCATCGCGTCCACGAGCGGGAAGGTGGGCACGTCCTCGATGCGCGCCGGCAGCACCAGGCGGCGGTTGATGCCAAACCCGGCGCCGATGGCGGTGACGAAGAACGGCGGCGGACCGCCGAGCGGCGCTGTCAGGACGCCGAATACGAACAGTGCCGTGTAGCGGTCGGCCTGCCGGGGCCCCGGCGGGATGCTCGCCCCAGCCGCCGACCGCGGTCAGGCCGTACTCGCTGAACTGCAGCTGCAGCATGCCGAGGTAGTCGGCGCCAGCCCTGCGCAGACCGCCGCTGAGGGTGAGGCCGCCGCCGTCGTAGGCGATGGCGAGGCCGGCCAGCGCGAGCTTGAGCTCCTGCTCGTCCAGGTCGTACAGGATCCCGAGGTCGTCCACGCCGACCGCGAGCCCGGCCAGTTCCAGGCCGCCGTCGAAGAGCACCCCGATGGTGTCGATGCTGCTGTCGAGATCCTCGACCACCAGCCCGAACTGATCGACGTACAGCGGACCGAACGAGCGCTGCACCGGGATCCACCACGGCGGATCGCCGAGCCCCACGTGCACGTCGAAGCCGCTGGTGGTGACCTCGATCTCCAGATCGAAGCCGGCGGCCAACTGCTCATCGTCGCCGGCGGCGTTGGGCTCCTCGGCCTGGCTGAGCATCTTCTGGGCGACCGGGTTGCCGCCGCTCTCGCCGGTCCCCAGCGGGATCGACAGCTTGCGCACCGCCAGCCGCATGCCGCCCGAGTCGGTCTGCCAGCCGGTGATGTCGCCGGCGCCATTCAGACTCACCCGACCGTCGTAGCTGCCGAACAACCCCACGGCCGCCACACCGATCGGGTCGGACAGCAGGGCGCCCTGGCCGGCGCCCGTCATCCGCAGGCCGAGCTCGTCGATCTCGATGCGCGGGGTGCAGCGCGCGGTGCTGGCAATGTCGGCGCCGTCGGGGTGTGAGATCAGGTAGATGGCGATCCCGCGGTCGGTGCTCTCGGCGAAGTCGCCTCGGTAGCCGTCCAGCGCCAGCCCGATGTCGCTGCCGTCGGCCAGGCTGAGCCCCTCGGCGAAGGCCAGTCGCAGCCCGTACCAGGTGCGACCGTCATCGTCGTCGACGACGGGGTGAATCGAGAGCGGGCCGAGGCTGTCGCCGAGGGCCTTGCCGGCAACCGCCGACACCAGCTCACCGGCGAGCGCGAGCAGCGTGCCGGGCAGCGCGGTGAGGTCGCTGAAGACACCGGCCGCCAGGACGTACTCGCCACTGACGACGTCAACGACACCGGCGGCATCCAGCGCGTTGCCGAGCAGTTGCGCCTCGCCGAGCAGCGACTCGTCCAGCAAGCCCTGCACCGCATCGGCGGCCAGCACGAGGTCGCCGAGCAGTGGCAGGAGCACGCTCAGCGCGACCTCGGCAACGCAGCCGGCGGTGTCCGCCTCCGGGGTGCGGTCGGCCTGCAGGCAGGTGAGCGTGGGGCTGAGGCCCGTGAGCGGCAGTCCGGCTGCCAGTGCCTTGCGGCCCGTCGCGGCAGGGGTGTCGTTCCACAACCCGATGAGCAGCCGGTCCGGGCCGGACGCACGGTCGCCGAACTCCAGGAGCACGAAGGGGAGCAGCACCACGGGGTCGGTGCCGAGCAGCGTGCTGTCGGTGATCTCGATGGAGAGCTCGGCCCCGGTCACCCCGCTGAGCCCGACGCAGGCCGCGCCGCCGATCGACAGGCCAGTGATCGGAGCGACCGGGTCGACGTTGACGCACAGCTGCGGGCTGGCCCCCAGCCGGACTTCGAGGCGCAGGCCGCTCACCGGCTGGATCGCGATGGTGGACGTCGCCATGGTCACGGTCACCCCGGTGACGCCGACGGCATCCAGCAGGGCGTCGAGCGAGCCGAGCAGCGAGGGCACCGCCGTCGCCTCGCGCAGGCGGGCCGCCGGATCGTTCGCGAGGGCCTGCAGTTTCGCGCCGTCGAAGTCCCCGGCAGTCCGCACGCCAAGGGCGTCGCCGACCGAGGCGATCGCGGGAACCACATCGACGGCGGCATCCAGCACGAAGGGCAGCACGTGCTGCACGGCGGCAGCGGCCGCGGCATCCGCGATCGCCGTCATGGTGCCCCAGCCGGAGGCCGGGAGCAGGGGCAGCGTGATGGCCGCACCGCCGGTCTTCGTCACCGAGATGGACAGCGTCGGATCGGCACCGCTGGCCCCGATCGTCACGCCGGCATCATCGAGGCCGGCGACCGGCCCGAGCCGCACGTCCAAGGCCACTGCAGGCGCGAGGTCGAGGTCGTCGCCGAGCAGGACCCCGACACTGCCGCCGACGCCACCGGTCCCGGCCGCCGGCGCCGGCACGTCGACTCGGAGTCGGGCGCGCCCGTCGGTTGCGGCGTCGGCGCGCAGGGTCAGGCCGCCGGGCAGCGCCAACGTCCCGCTGGCGGCTGCCTGTCCGGCGATCCCGGCGAACGCGTCGACCAGCGCCTGCATCCGGACCGGCTCCAGCCGCCGTGCGCTGCCGGTGCCGCCGAGGGCGTCGGCGGCGGCCAGCCAGCCGCCCGGGTCGCAGAGCAGCCCGGCACCGGAACGGACCGGCAGCGGCGCGCTCGCGGGGGCCAGCAGGCCCAGGACGTCGAGCAGCGGATCGACGACCGCCGGTGCCTGCAGGTGCGCCCAGGTCAGGGCGTGCCGGAGCAGTTCGCCCGGCAGCACCGCCGCCGCAAGATCGCCCAGTGCGGACAGATCCGGCGTGGGCAGTAGGGCGACCGACGCGGGCAGCTTCCCCAGTTGATCCTCGGGCAAGGTCATCGCCAGCGACACCGGCGCAGTCGCATCGGTATCGAGGCCGAACTGCAGCCGCGGCCGGCCCACCGGACCGAGCTCGACCGGGCTGACCAGCCCGAGACTGCCCTGCACCCGGCCAGCACCATCGACCGTCACGGCGGCGTCCAGCGCGATGCCCTTCACCACCGTCTGCGGGCTCAGCGTCCGCAGCCGCAGCGACCAGTTCGGCATCGTCCCGAGGATCGCCACCTCCACATCGGAGGAGGCGGTGAGCAGGATGGCATCGGAGGTCCGGCTGCCGCCACCGAACGCGGCCACGGCGTCCAGCAGCGCGTTCAGGCGGGCGGTGTTGGCCCGGAGGTCGGCCAGCAGTGCGTCCGGATCGGTCAGCAGCTGCGTCAAGCCATCGGTGACGAACTCCAGGCGGTTGCTGGCGTCGAGTTCGGCCACGTCGAGGGCGGTCAGCAGATCGGCAAGCCGCCGCAGCGCACCGGTCGCGGGGATGTCCCCCAGCGATGCCGCCACCAGGCCAAGGAGCATCCGCGCCTCGGGCAGCGTCCCAGATGCCCCGCTGGCACCGTCCGCCAGGCTGCCAACCGTGGTGCTGTCGATGACCCAGCGCTCGTGCCATCGACCGAGCACGCTGACGTCGTGCAGGGTGATGCTGCCGCTGATGCGCGGAGCGCTGGTCACCGCTGCCGGGACCGGTTCGCCCACCTCCACGCTGAGGTCCACCGACACGCTGCGAACCCGGGGATCCTGCCGCTCGCCCAGGCCGGTGCTCGGCGGCGCCACCAGCCATCCGTCGTTGCGGCCCACGTCGGCGTGCAGCCGCAGCGACGGCACTGCCCGGTGATCCGCGGCGCCGCCGCTGACCTCGACCAGATGGAGGTCGGCGCGGACATCGGCATCGACCCGGACCGCGCCCGCGGCGGTCGAACCGTCCGGCAGCCGGGTGCGCGCCCCGAGACCGAGGTGCTTCGGCAGCCCCCGCCCGGCCGGTGGCACGGTGATCGCCTGGATCCCCCGGCCGATCACCTCGGTGAGCGCGCCGTCGATGTCGGCGGCGGCCAGGACTCCCACCACGCAGTGGCCGGTGACGCCCGGCGCGAGCGCCGGCGCCGTGGTCGGCGCGGTGTAGTCGGCGAACGGGAACGGCACGTGGCGGCGGAGCGTGTCGGCACCCTGCTGTTCGGTGACGATGCCGTCCAACGCTGCGGACACCGTCTCCAGCAGGCCGTTCGCGGGGCCGGCAGCAGCGGCGGCGGCACCGGCGCGGGCGCGCAGCCGCTGCAGCACGCGGACTGCGCGGCGGACGTCCTGCTGCGCCAACCAGGCCAGCGGCGCGCTGCTGTGCGGGGTGCCGACCGTGACCACATCGGTGAGCAGGCCCGGTGTGGCAGCCACCCGGCGCGCAGCGTGGCCGGACGTGCCATGGGCGATCAGGGCCACCGGGCCGCCGACTGCGCTGCGCACCGCCGTGACCGCCGCGAGCAACCGTGCCGTCAGACCGTCGAGGCCGTCCGGCTCGGCGGCGCTGACCGCATTGGCCCGAGACGGCAGCAGGACATGCCAGGGCCCGTCACCGGTGACGTGGTCGAAGGAGAACGTCGCAGCGTTGCGGCCGGCCTCGCGCAGGTCGATGACCTTGGTCGGGTCGGCGTCCGGCCACGCTGCAGCCCACGGCAGCGGCGCGCTGACGTAGACCCGCCGGGTCGCCGCGGGCAGGCCGGGCAGGTCCGTGGCGAGGTCGAGCGCGCCGGGTTCGGCGAGATGGGTGGTGGCCCCGAGGTCGATGCGCTGCCAGCCGGCGACCACCTGGGCATCGCCGGGCACCAGGCCATCGGTCTCCGCGAGCCGATCGTGCAGGAGCCGCAGCGCCGCGCCCAGATCGGCATCGACGACCTCGGCCACCTCCGGGGCGACCGCCGTGGCTCGGCCGAGCAGCTCCGCGAGACGCTCGGGCTGCAGGGCGTCCGCGCCGGCATCGAGGGCCTCGGTGAGCTGCGGCGGCAGGATGCCGCGGGGGATCCCGCCCACACCGGCCGGGGGCCCGTCCGGATCCAGCCAGGCCAACAGTTCGGGCAGGTCGTTGGAGCCGGTCGACAGTGCCCACGGGTCGGCGTGGCTGCCGCGGCCGCTGACCATGCCAGCGCTCGAGGCGTCGAAGAACCCTCGCCACTGCGTCTGGCCCTGCAGTTGGGCGGCCAGCGTCGGCAGGTCGGCCAGGCTGAATCCGGGCACGCCCGGCAGGCCCGGCAGGAGGCCGAGCAGCGGCCCCAACCGCCACCAACTGGTGCCGCCGCCGGAGAACCACGCGCCGAACAGATCGCCGAGCGCCATGACGACCTGACCGGACAGCGCGGTCACGTCGAAGTCCGCGTCGATGTCCAGGTCGGGGATGGTCACCACCCCCGTGCCGGTGACCACGGTGCCGCCGGTGATGCGCGCCACCGGCTCCGGGTCGCCGCCGCGGCACCAGCGCAGGCCGAAGTCGACCCGCTGCGCCCGCACGATGAGGTCGCCGGTGTCGAAGGTGAGGTCATCGCCCAGCGTGATCGCCAGGGTGTGGCAGCGGGCCACGTCGAGCCCGACCGACCCGGTGCAATCCGGCAGCGCGGGCAGGGTGGCGTCGAGCAGTTCGGTGCGCAGTTCGACCGCGAGCCGCGCATCGGTCGCGATCTCGGTCCCGATCTTGGCCGCGGCCCCGAGCAGCAGGTGCGTCTCGCCGGAGGTGCCGGCCTGCGACCAGATCAGCAGATCGACACTGCCGGTGGTGTTCGTGGAGACCGGAACGCGCCACGGGTCGGCCGCCGAACCGGCTCCCGTCACCGCCGGCGCCGCACCCGCGCCGACCAGCACGAACAGTTGGCCCAGCAACTGCGACCAGGCGCCGGGCACGGCCAGCACGCGGGCTTGGTAGCAGCACAGCTCCCGCAACGGGTCCACCAGCAGTTTCGCCGGATCTGCGAGCTGCGGCGTCCAACTGGCGGTCGGTGCTCGCAGGCCCAAGAGCGACGCCAACGCGCGGGCCTCCGGCGACCCGTCGAGCAGGTCGGTGAACTGCTGCAGGAGGTTGGACAGCGAGTCCGACGCCGTGGTCGCCGCCGCCCCCATCACCGCATCGGCATCGGTCAGGTCCAGGGTCTCGAAGGTCGTCGTGTCCAGCACGACGTCGCGCGCGGTGAGGACCGGGACCAGCGCCCGGTCGCTGCCGATTGCGACCCCGACGTCCAGCGACCCGATCCGCAGTGCATGGCCGTCATGGTTCGGGGTGTCCACCAGCGGGCCCGCGGCCCCGGTCACCCGCACGGTCGCCCGCAGATCGGGCAGCCCCGTGATCTGCGTCGGCGTGCTCAGGCTGACGCGCAGCAGCTCGGCCTCGGCGACCAGATCAGCGTGGGCGGTGTCGCCGGGTGCCCGGCCCCGGCCGCGCAGCCCAACGCGGATCCGCGGCGCACCGCTGGCGGGATCGGCATCGCCGGTGACGGTCAGGCAGACGGCGGCCGTCGTGGTGTCGACGAAGCACAGCTCGCCCGCGGTCGGCACGGTGGCTCCCACCAGCCCGGCCAGCTCGCCGAGCCAGGCATTGCGCGCACCCGCGTCCACGATGACCTGCCGCAGCCATCCCTTGAGCGCCGTCTCCGGGTCGCTGCCGGTCAGGTTGGCCAGCGGCAGGCTCGGGATGGAACCGGCCGGGCCCAACCCCAGCATCGCGAACAGGTGGGCGAGTTCCGGGGCATCGCCGGCGCGCGACCGCAGCGCGGCGAGGAGCAGCCGGACCGCTTCGGCGTCGAACTTGGTGGCGAGGTCACGCAGATCCAGGTCCTCGGGCGGATCGGAGGCGCTGAACGCCAGGCCCTGCACCACGACGCTGAGTGCTGCCGGCGGATCGGCATCGGGGTCGGTCTCGATGCTGGCTCGCAGCGAGACGCCATCGACGGTGAGCCCGTCCTCGCTGACCAGCGGCCCCGACTGCCCGGCGATCGACGCGGTGATCGCCAGCGCCCCATCGGCTCCGCCGACCAACGGCGTGATCGTGCCACTGGCCACCTCGAGCAGCGGCACCCGGACGCTGGCCGAGGCATCCACGCCATCGGCAGCCCGACCCACCCGGCCGGCGACGCTGAGCCGGACGGTCGAGGAGTCCACCGCCTCCACCAACACGTACAGACCCCCCGGCCCCTCCTCGACCAGCGGCAGCCAGGTCTCCCCAGCGGGGACGTTCGGCAGGTCGGGGTCGGCGTCGGTGCCCAGGACATCGGCGAGCAGGCCCAGCAGTGCGTCGCGCTGGTCTTCGTTGGTGAGGATGCTCGTCAGGTGCTGATCGGGGTTGGCGAGGAAGTCGAGGTTCCAGGTCAGCCCGTCCCCATCCCCTTCGGGCTGCAACACGCCCAGGGCAATGCCGAGGCCCTCCAACTCCGGTGCGACGTCGATGCTCACGGTCCACCTCCGCCGCGCCGAACCTCGGGCTCGGCCTGCAGCACGATGCCGAGCACCTCGTCCTGCGCCACCAGGGCCGCCGGCTGCAGCGGCGCACCCAGCTCATCGGAGCCCGCCGCCTGTGCGAGTTCAGCCACCACATCGATCAGCGCACCCCAGGCGGCAGCAATGACGGCATCGCCCCACCGCAGCACCAGACCTGCTGGCCCTTCCGGCGCACGCGGCGTGACGGCCAGCAGTCCGGAGATCTCCTTCGGAGTCCCGATCGCCAACGGCACGACGAGTTCGGTCGGCTGCGTGTCGTCGGTCTGCAGGTTGATGGCGATCAGGACGACACCGGTCCGCACCGCCACCCGGGTCCTGGTGAGGTCCACGACGACTTCATCGCCGGCCTCGGCCCACACCAGGCGCTCATGCTGCTCGGTGAGCGAACGCCGGATGAGCTCCTCGAGTTTGCCGGCCGGAACCTCGATCGGCTGCAGCACCGTTCCAGCCGGCACCCGCCGCAGCGGGCGGCGGATCTCAGGTCGCGGCCGGATCCGAACGTCGTCAAGGATCGGCCCTGTCGGTTGCAGCTCATCGAGCAGGTCCTCGAGGTCGAGACGCAGTCGCCGGAAGTCGGGCCGCCGGGGTCGAAGGTCGGGTCGCACCGGAGCGCCAATCTGGGGGTGCCGCGGGCCACTGCTCGGAGTCGGGGGACGGCGTCCAGGACCAGGACGACGCGGTCGTTCCCGCTCGTCTGCATCATCCCGGTCGCGGCCCCGCCCGCTCCCGCTGCGTCCCACGCGATGCCCCTCTCGCCCCCGCTGGCTGATTCCTAGCAGCGGACGAAGAGCGCACGCAACGGATGCGGGGGTGATTCCCTGCCGTGTACGCAGCGTGGTGGGCGCAGTACTGAACGGCGTGCGGCACCACCGGCTGACCCCTATCGAGGCCGCTCGCCTCGCCAAGGATCTTGAGCCCTATCGCCTGTTCTGGCTCGAGGACGCGGTGACTGCCGAAGACCCCGCCGCAATGCGCCTGGTCCGGGCCGCGAGCACTACCCCGCTGGCGATCGGTGAGGTCTTCACCTCGATCTACGACGTCAAGCCGTTGATCGACGAGCGTCTGATCGACGACGTGCGGATGGCCGTGACCCACAGCGGGGGGATCACAACCCCTCACACGGATCTTCGAGGACGCGGGCATCAGCGGCATCCGGACCGGTGTGCACGGACCGGAAGACATCTCCCCCCGGTGGGTTTCGCCGCCGCACTGCATCTGGGCCTGAGCGTCCACAACTTCGGGATCCAGGAGTACGCCGGCTACTCCGAGTCCGCCGTGCAGCTCTTCCAGCCCGGGTTCTCCTATGCCGAGGGGTACCTGCACCCGGGCAAGGAGTCGGGTCTCGCGGTCTCCTACGACGACGAGGTGGGGGCGGCTCACGAGTACCGCACCTCCTACCTGCCGGTGAACCGCCTGCCCGACGGCACCGTCCATGACTGGTGAGGGCCACCGGGCCCAGGCAGGAAGGGGTCCAGGCTGTGATGCACGACCCGAGCCTGCTGATCTGGAGCGACAACTGCTGGACCTGGTGGTCCTGATGTCTGCCTCCGTGGTCCTCATGCCGTGTTGTATCGATGGCCGTGGCCGGAGATCCCGCCTGCGTGACTGCGCGAGCCGCACCCTTCGTTGACCTTGTGGCAGGCCGACCTCCGCCTCCCGGTGGCGCTACCCCGGTCTTGGCTGTGGCGGCTCAGCGTGCATATGGGCACATCGCGCGCTGTGCCCATGAAGCGCCGAAGACACCTTCGGCCCTCGACCAGAGCGGCCGGTCCACCCAGTGCTTGGAGTTGACGCGGCACCCGGGGTGCCGCATGGGGGTCGGCGATCGGGATCCATCGATGGTCGGCAGCGCCGGCGCTGACCGCGGTGCTGCCCGCGGCCGCACGCGTCGCCCGCAGCGAGTTCGGCGGTGCAGTTGCCACGATGCCGCAGCCAAGAGGTCCTCTCTGCCAGCCCCTCCACTCGGGGCTATCGGGCCGCGGCCGACCAGCGTGACACTGCGGCGGTGAATCCGGGCTGGTCGAAGGTCTCCACGACCAGGGTGGCCGCGACCAAGGGTCCGTAGTCTGCATCACCCACGTAGCCGGTGACGGGTGAGCCGCCGACGGAGACCGCGATCAAGGATGGGCCAGGAATGTCGCTGTCGACCCTCAGGCTCATCTCTGTGTCCGGTCCGCAACTCGCTTCGGGAACCTGCATCAAGGCAGTGATCGTGCCCGTGTCCCATAGGGACGCCGTGCCATCGGTCCAGCACAGCAGCATGACCCCTGAGCTGCTCCCGGAGGAGAGTTCCTCGCTGAGCGCCACCCCCCAGGCCCCGGCGCCAGTCGACTCCCCAGCGGGTCCCCCAGTGGCGGTCACTTCCGCGCCGCCAACGCTGGGCAGGTCGACACCCCAGGTGTAGCTCATGTTCGGCTGCGCCGGTGTCAGCAGGAGTTGACCATCGAGCACCTGCTCCGACAACCCATCGCCGATGTCCGCGGCGGGCTGGTCGGGGAGGCCGCGGAAGTCCTCTGACAGCAGGAGGATCGAGGCTGTCGCCGGAATCAGACCCGTCGGACGCCCCGCTCCCCTCGGCGCTACCCAAAAGCGGATCGTTGGAAGCGCTGGCGATCTCGCACAGGACCTGGTCGGAGCGCCTGGTCCAGTCCTCCTCGTCCGCGCCGCTCCAGCTCAGCACCAACTCGTCGGAGGGCCCACCGACGAACTCGTCAAACGCTGCGGCGCAGAACTCGAACGCCTCCCGCTCCGCCACGTCGGGCCCCGGGTACGGGCCGCCAGCGGAGGGCAGTGTGCCGACCCCGACGACCTGGCCGTCATGCCGGTTGTCGCAGTCCGCAAGCATGGTGCCGCCGTCGTCGCGGTCGAAGCAGATGCCCGCCTCGGCGTCATCCCACTCGAGCGGTTCTCCCGGGGCCGGGGCGGAACTGGCCGTCGGGTCCGGCGAACCGGTACCCGCTTCGTCTGCAGGCGCAGCGCAGGCAGCCAGCACCAGTGCTGCGGCGGCCACAATAGCGAATCGACTGTTCATGATTCCCCCAGGTTCTCTGGTCGGAAGGATCACCCAGGAGCCTCCTTGCGCGCAGACCCGCGGACCAGGGCCTTTCGTCATGGAGCCCTGGGC